>BQJU01000015.1 GCA_021604865.1 Saprospiraceae bacterium
GACGGGGGTGATTTTGAGTCTGGGAGTGCTAAGGGGTCAGCGAAGAATAACTTACCCACTTGATGCGGCTCTTTTGTCACCAGCCGTTGTTGCTCAAATCCTTGCTTAGTAGTGGCCAAGCGCGGTTTTCGCGCTTGCGTGCCATAGCACTTCAGCGCGCAGCGCACGTCTAGGCTGGTAACAAAATAGCTCGCCTGAAACAGACAACTTATTTTTCGCTGGCCCCTAAGTCAAAATATTTGCCATTGCTTTAACCCCGAATTCCATTTCGGCTTCATTCAAGGAGGCGAATCCGAGCCGCATAGACCGGGATTCGGACCACCATTGTCTGGCATCTTCCAGCCATATACCCTGCTTTTGTGCGACAGTAAAAAAAGTATCAACCGGCAAATCCGATTGAAAAGTACACCATACAGCCATACCACCGGAAGGTTTGGTAAAAGCGATTTTATCTTTAAAATATTTTTTCAGCAGTTGGCAAAAGATATCTCTTCGCTGCCGGTATATTTTTACGGATTTTCGAATGTGTGCCTGGACTTCTCCTTCGGAAAGCATAATGGATAATGCCCGTTCCATAACCGGGTCTCCCTGACGGTCAACAATCTTTCTAATATTGCTGAGGGCTACTATCATTTTTCGGGGAGCAATGAGGTATCCGATACGCACTGATGGAGCAATACATTTAGTAAAAGAGCCTAAATAAATAACCGTTCCTGCATTGTCGAGACTGGCTAGTGGCAACAGGGGACTGCTGCTGTAGTGATAGTCGTAATCATAATCGTCTTCGACAATAGCAAATCGGTATCTTTTTGACAGTTCAAGCAGTCGAAGGCGTCGTTCAGCGCAGAGCGTTACAGTAGTAGGATAATGGTGGTGGGGCGTTAAATAAATGGCCGTAATCGGGTGTTTGGCACAAAGCGCCTCGACTTCCTCTGTAACCATACCCTCTTGATCCACTTTAACCCGTAGTACTTTTCCTCCTAAATATTGAACCAATTCCTCTACTACCGGATAAGTCGTTTCTCCCACGATGACGTTTCCACCTGAGCGAAGCAGGAGCGTAAAAATCAAAAACAAACCCATTTGGCTCCCTCGTGTAATCAATAATTCTTCCTCGGTGCAATTTAAACCTCGTGTTGCGATCAGGTAAGTTGTCAATACATTGCGAAGTTGCCCCTCCCCTTCTACTTCCCGATAAGCCAGGTATTTTTTTCCACTACCCATCTCCACGATACGGCGGCAATGGCGATAAAGGCTCTGCATTGGTGCCAACCGAATATCTGGTGAGCCGTCTGTTATTTTCAAAAGCCCCGGGGGCGGATGGTGGTGCCCAAGCAAAGCCGGAATTTCAGGAATAGAAAAACCGGGCGATCTCCTACTCTCTTGCAAATATGGATTTTGAAAAAAGGCCGTTGTCAATACCGGCAATTTATCCGCTACAAAAGCCCCTTTGGAAGGTAATATCTGAATCCAGTCCTGTGCCATTAACTCTTCGTAGGCTAGCACTACGGTTTTTCGGTTTAGTTCCAATTGATCCGCCAGATACCTGGTCCCTGGCAATTTTTGCCCTGGAGTCAGGTGCCCGTTCCGGACTTCCCGAATAATCGTATGAACAATTTGCAGATATAGCGGAGTGCCTTCCTGCCTTTGAAGCTGAATGATAGACTTCCATGGTAGCATAACCGGACCATTTTATTTATACAAACTGGCACCTGCAACGGGTCCGGTAAATGTATAAATTTGAATTGTGAAATGGAAATTAATTAGAAAGGTAGAGAGCAGACCATATCGACTGTGCCTCGAATGAATGAACGATAAACCAAGATATATGTCAAATTTTGAAAAATCGAAAAGAAATACCGTAAAACGGGTTCCCAAGCGGGGTCATTATGATAGAACGACCATTTACGAAGTGTTGGACGCAGCTCTAATTGCCCATGTTGGATTTGTAGTGGATGCACAACCCTTTGTTATTCCTACGCTTTTTGGACGGGATGGCGATAATATCTATTTACATGGAGCGACCAAGAGCAGGATGATCCAGTCGCTAGAACAGGGCGTTCCGGTTTGTATTACGGTTACCCATGTTGATGGCCTGGTACTGGCACGGTCCTTATTTCACCATAGTGCCAATTATCGTTCTGCCGTTATTTTTGGTACGGCCAAACTAGTCCCAGAAAAAGAAAAGGAGGCGGCCTTGAAAGTCATTAGTGACCATCTTATTCCAGGTCGATGGGATGAAGCCCGACTGCCCAATGCCTTGGAATTGAAAGCAACGTCTATTCTCAAACTGACGATTGAGAGCGCCTCCGCCAAAATACGTACCGGCGGCCCCAAAGATGAACCCGAGGACTATGACCTGCCGGTATGGGCTGGTGTAGTCCCATTCATCCGGCAATTGGGTGATGCAATTGTTGATGAGGATGCGAAGGCGGACTTACCGGTACCGGAGAGTGTGCTGAAAATGATGCAATCGGTTTAAGAACGGTTTGAAATGCTTTGTTAAAATGGGTAATGAACCAAAAGCATTGACATTAGGTTGTCATTTCAAGTTACTTCCTAATTTTGGTGATTATCTATCAATGCTTTTAAGACACCACCTTAAAATGAATAACAATGATTTCAAAAAAGGGCAAATGAATAAACAGGAATACACAATTAGAGAAGCTGGGCCTGGGGAGTTCCCGGAAATTGGTGAATTAATGGTTCATGTATATTCTCAATTGCAAGGGTTTCCCACCCAGGATGAACAACCTGATTATTATAAAATGCTGTCTAATATTGGGCAGTTAACTGAAAGACCAAAAACCAAGCTATTCATTGCCATTTCCGAGAGTGGAAAAATAAGTGGCGCAGTTGTTTATTTTGGAGATATGCAACAGTACGGCTCTGGTGGAACGGCTACACTGGAAAAAAATGCGGCTGGATTTAGGTTCCTGGCAGTAGCCCCGGCCGCCAGAGGCCAAAGCCTGGGCAAGCTTTTGACAAAAGCATGTATTCAAATGGCGAAAAATGAAAAACGTAACCAGATGATCATCCACACCACAAAAGCGATGCAAATAGCTTGGGGCATGTATGAGAACATTGGATTTAAAAGGTCCAAAGATCTGGACTTTCTTCAGGGAGAACTCCCCGTTTTTGGTTTTAGGTTATTGCTGTAAACAATTGAACTTTTGAACAGGCCATGATGCGTTTACGCTCTAGTATAATTAACAAATTCTCCCACCGGCCAAAATCCTGAAATTTATTGTCAATCAGGGGCCAAGACATTATTAAATCCTCCTAAATTCCCGCCTTACAAATAGAATTCAATGGTGTAGACACTTCCAAAAACCATAGGTCTTGACATTCCTAAACTAATAATATCTCTCACTTTAAAGTCGGCATCGATTCCTATCTCGGCATAATAGAAAAAGGTAAGAGCGTATTATGATTTGCTATGAATGAGTTTGTAAATGAAATATGAAATGAAATTTTCTTATATTTGAAATTACAATATCTGCCATGAAAACAACAAAACCATTCCTGGTCTTTGCAATTCTTAACCTATTACTGGCCTTTACTATACCTTCAAAACCATTTAATGGCCTTGAAATATTGCAGGAATCCGAGCATGATTTCACCTATGTAGGATCAAGTGCGCCAATTGTTAGAGCTCGGAGCATGGCAAGCAATCATCAAACCGTTTGGGTCAATGAAGTGGGAGGTGAGTTGTTTTGGGAATTAACGATCCCTGCTGCTGGCGATTATGCTCTCGTAGTTAGATATAGTAATAGCGACGCTGGCGACTTGGATAATATAAGTGTACTAATTGATGATAACACAATCGGCAGTTTCGAAAGTGAAAATACGGGCAGCGGTGGACCAGGATGGGATATTTTTGTTGATTCTCCAGTTATACCAATCGGGCAACTACCTGCAGGAACGGTTATATTGTCTTTACGCTTGGTGTCGGATGACGGTTTCGGTATTGAATTTGATAAGCTTACACTCACCGGGACGAATATCCAGCCACCACCTGCTCCCCTACTCGTATCACCATTAAATACTGCAACAAATGTATCCACCAATGTTCTGCTTGATTGGGATGCATCCATTGGGGTGAATACATATACTATCCAATTAGCTGACAACCCCAATTTTTTGAATGCAATAGAAATTCCCGACCTCACAGAAACACAATATCTGGCAAGCAATCTTGAAGAGGGGTCAACTTATTATTGGCAGGTGAAGGCATCCAATGCGTGTATGTCAGGGATATGGTCTGATTCCAGGAGTTTTACAACCGAGTGTCTGGTCACCGCTACTATCTTACCTGAAGGCCCTATAGCCGTCTGCGAAGGACAAAGTGTAATATTGACTGGTTCAGGCGGAAACTCCTATTTATGGAGTACTGGTGAAACGACGAGTTCTATAATTATATCCACCGAAGGTATCTATTCTGTCACCGTCAGTAACAGCCAAACTTGCACTCAATCGGATGAAGTAGAATTGAATGTCCTGGATCCAGTCTTGCCGAATATCTCAATTACCCTTGACGACAATTCTTTATGCAGTGGACAAGGTGCTACTTTTTCCGCAACCACCACCAATGGAGGTGCACAACCACAATTTTTATGGCTAGTAAATGGATTAATCTCTGGCAGTAACAGCCCTGTTTTTTCTTCCAATACATTAATAAATGGCGACACGATACAGTGCCAACTACAGTCTTCTGAAAATTGTACAACAACCAATCCTGTTTTTTCTAATGCCATTATTGTATCAAAAACGCAGGCTTATTACCACCCTTTCCAGAATTTTGATGATGATGTTGATAGGGTCAAAACTTTCACAAATTTTTTTGGCGGTAACAATGGAATCATTTATGATACTGCTGTATCACAAACGTCTTTTTTAAATCTTGAATTAAATACCTCAGTAACCCAGACTGCTTTTGGGAGATCTTTGAAAATTCATTATGAAGACATGAATGCTTTCAATATTTATGTTGAATCCTTTGAAGGAAAATGGTTTTCAAACAATACCTGGTTAAACCTAAAGGATCTTTTTCCTGACTTTTCTAATCCGGCCTTCCAAAATCGCCAAATTGATTCCATTGTTTTTTTCGGTATGCTTGACGCTACTCAGCCACTTACATTACAAGTAAAATTAGAGGATAGGAACGGACAATCAGCTCTAATTGATGAAATTGTACAACCAAGTCAACAATGGCAACGTTTTGCTTTTGCACTTCAGGATTTTGATTATTCGGATGGTTTCAACCCAGAATTTGCAAAATTTATCGGACTCAATTTTGACAAGAGCCTGGCCCAGAATGAGCATACCAGTGGTGATTTTTATTTAGACGATTTGTATCTGGTAGAAAATTGTTTTGATAAACCTGTATTTTCGGATGAATTAGAAATGTTGGATTACCTGAATGAAGTAAACTTCCGCCATTTTTGGATGGCCGTAGAACCAAATTCAAAATTTGCACTCGACCGTCACATCTGGGATGATTTAATTTCAGTAGACGCTATTGGTTTCCAATTGAGTGCTTATGTCATCGCTCATAAAAATGGATGGATCGCCCCTGAATTAATAGAAAATCGGGTAGAACATATACTGACCTATTTGCTTGATTCTTGCTTGCATACATCAGACACTATGCAGGCAATTGATAATCCCAAAACATATGCTTCAGTGAAAGGAGTTTGGGCACACTTCCTCGATAACCAAACTTTGGCCCGTAAAGATGATCGAACTGAATATTCACTATTTACATCCGCCCTACTAATGGGTGGCATTATTACAGCAAAAGAATATTTCTCAGCAAATCCAATCATCCACGAAAAAGCAGATGCTCTATATAGAATGACCGATTGGAGGTTTTTGGAACGGCAGGACGGATTGATGAACTACGACTGGAAACCAGAATCAGGGTTTTCTCCTTATTATTCCGATTGGTTTTCGGAAGAGCTTGATCTGGCTTTCCTGCTGGGCATCTCTTCACCAGAACCCAATCACAGACTCCCTTCAAATCCTTATTTTCTAAATGAATATAGAAAACCCTTATGTGACGATTCAACATTTGTGTATTCGGCACCAGGAGCCAATTTCACCTATTATTTCCTTCAAATGTACGCCCATTTCAATGAAACATCGAATCGTTTTAATAATTCCAAAAACGCACTTCTTGCTGACCTTGCCTTTTGCCAATCCGAATACGATGCGCTCTCTTATAACGCTTTAATCTTTGGCACTACTGCCTGTGAAGGCCCTGACTCTGCAGGCATTACTTCAATCATAGGGACAGACACTACCTTCATTTCAAACTACCATGCCTATGGCTACTGTTGCAAATTTGACAAACACAATACAGGTACTGGAACTGTTGCTGTATATGGTAGTGGTTCAGCTGCACTGTTTATACCTGAAGAAGTTAAAGCTCTCTGGAAATATTATTACAATGACCTCGATGAATTATTTTGGAATGAATATGCCTACCGATTTTGGTCACCGATATTTGGCATGCCCGATGCCTTCCACCTCAATCCCGATGTCACCTCAGATTCCCTAATCAACAATTTAGGATTTCGGGGCCCTTGGCTCTCTATACCGCGTTTTGGAATAGATGTAGGCCCTATGTTGATGAACATAGATAGCTATTTGTCAGAAAGAATTGGCGTGTCTTCGGTGAGAAATTATTTTTCAAGTGACACGCTCATTGCAGCAAACCTGGCACAGTTTGATGAAATAACGCCTACCGATATCCTTGCGGCCTCAATTTCAATTAATGCCGACACCTTAAGCGTGTGTGAAGGAGGCGAATTTGTGTTGAATGCAATAATAGAACACGGTGGGGAAAGTCCAATTTTCCAATGGTTCATTGATAGTGTTCTAGTTCATAGTAGTAGTGACTCAACTTTTGTTTTTGAAAATAATGTTACTGGAAGTTATATTGCTTACTGCGTAATTGTTTCTTCTGAACATTGCATTGAAGAAACAATTGCTACTTCCAATCACATCACATTAACGGTATTCCCATTACCTCAAGTCAGTATTAACCCTGAAAATATTCCTGACACTGTAATGTTAGATATGATGCCTTTCCAATTAACGGGAGGAACACCTCTGGATGGATTTTATTCAATTAACGGTGTAACAATAGACTCCTTTGCAGCTGAATTGGTAGGATTGGGTGAACATGAAATCGTTTATACTTTTACAGATAATCATGGTTGTTCTGGCTCGGACACAACCCTAGTCACTGTAATTCGCCCACCTAATGCTATTGAAAAAAGTTTTAACCACAATTTCTTCTCGATATTTCCAAATCCAACAAAAGGGTTGGTTACTATCCTTTCGGAAAAATGGGCTGGCCTCTATCAACTGACGGTTTCAGATATTCATGGGAGGGCATTGATCAATCAGAAGTTTGAAGCATTTGGCCACAAAGAACATTTGCTTGATTTAAGCGGTTTGCCCCCATCTGTTTATTTGATTTTCCTCGAAGGTGATGGAAAGCGAGGGTCAACAAGGATTACCATCTTTTAATGGAGTGCATGTTTGGAAGTCAAACATTGAGCTACAAACATGTGCTCAACAACTTCATAAATAAAAGAAAGGTTACTATTTTTGCGCCAATTAATTTGGGTCACCTATTTAAAGCTACATTTGGGAAAGTTACCGCATGAGTCAGAATATGCCATTGCTTGAGAATCGTTTTATACCTTTCCAGGAATCCATTGAATCTTATTCATTACCAGATCGATTTACCTTCCCTTTTTATTACGACCCACACCCACTTTGTCTTTTGGCTGCAAAGGAACTTGAGTACTATCTAGAAAATCAGACAGAATGGGAGCATAATTTTGGGATAGAACGAGATAAAAAAGGCCCCGTCATTGGTAAAATGTTTGGCGTTTTGGTGGTTCAGGATCAACAAAATGAGATTGGCTATTTAGCTGCCTTTTCGGGCAAACTTGCAGACAAAAATCACCACCCAAAGTTTGTACCACCGGTGTTTGATATGCTGACTAAAGATGGGTTTTTTAAAAAGGAAGAAGAAATACTTAATGAGCTAAACCACCAAATAGAAACGCTCGAAAAAGCGCCGGAATTGCTGGCATGCCAACAATTTATCAATGCGGAAACTACACTCGCTTCATCCCGATTGCAGCAACAAAAACAACAAATGAAGGTGGCCAAACAGGCCAGAAAAGTTCGCCGCCAACAAGCAAAGGATACCCTGACGGCCGAACATTTCCAGGCTTTGCAGGAGGCATTAGTCAAAGAAAGTCAGCAGGATAAAATATACTACAAAAACCTGGCAACGTATTGGAAGAATCGGCTCTCTGATGCTCAACAGAATCTTGATCAATACCTCGACGAAATTGCTGTTTTAAAAAAAGAAAGAAAAAGCAAATCTGCGGCTTTACAACAAAAGCTGTTTGACCAATATCAATTTTTGAATCAGCAGGGAGTCATAAAAAGTTTGTGCGAAATTTTTCAGGATAAAATTCCGCCTGCCGGTTCCGGTGAGTGTGCTGCACCAAAATTGCTCCAATATGCTTTTCAACACCAATTGAAGCCCATTGCTATGGCAGAATTTTGGTGGGGGCAATCGCCAAAATCGGAAATCAGAAAACACGGACATTTCTACCCTGCCTGCTGGGGAAAATGTGAACCCATTCTAACCCACATGCTTCAGGGTATCGAAATGGATGAAAATCCCATGTTGTGCAATCCCGGCAAAGAAAAAGTGATAGAAATAATCTTCGAAGACGATCAACTTTTGGTGATTAATAAACCCGCTGAACTATTATCCGTTCCCGGGAAAAATGTTCAGGACTCCGTTTTTATTCGGATGCAACAAAAATTGCCTGAAGCTACCGGTCCACTCATAGTGCATCGCCTTGACATGGCTACTTCAGGATTGATGCTGATCGCCAAAACCAAAGAGGTCCATAAAAACCTGCAAAGGCAATTTATCAAACGGACCATCAAAAAACGGTATGTAGCTTTACTTGATGGTATTGTAACCAAAGAGGAAGGCACCATAGATTTGCCACTGCGTGTTGATTTAAATGATAGACCACGCCAACTCGTTTGTTATGATTTCGGGAAACCTGCCAAAACCAAATGGAAGGTGGTAGAGCAATCCAATCATCAGACGAAAATCCATTTTTTTCCGATTACCGGGCGAACCCATCAGTTGAGGATGCATGCAGCTCATGCGCTCGGATTAAACACGCCGATCCTGGGGGATGATCTTTATGGCACTAAAGCCGATCGACTTCACTTGCATGCGGAATCCATTGAGTTTGTACATCCAGTTAGCAAAGAAATAATGGCCATTCAAGTCGATCCGGGGTTTTAAAACCTCCAAACTTATTGCATTGATATCTGGCCTTAGGGGTCAGCGAAGAATAGCTTACCCATTTGATACGGCACTTTTGCCACCAGCCGTTGTTGCTCAAATCCTTGCTTAGTGGTGGCCAAGCGCGGTTTTCGCGCCTAGGCTAGTGACAAAATAGCTCGCCTGAAACAGACAACTTATTCTTCGCTGACCCCTTACATCTTCTGCACCAATTTCCGTCCCATGGGCAATACTCGCACAATGGCCACATTGCACAATGCTCGCGCAGTGAGCTGCGTGGCAAAATTACCCACTGTCATACGTTGCAGAAAGCCAACCTTTGTGGTTCCAACTACCAGTAAATCAAACTCTTTGGATTTTTCTACCAAAGTATCAATGGGGTCATCGGAAGCCAATACCTGAACATTGTACAATGCCCGCGCAGAATGTTTTTGTATCGCTTCTATAAAGGTGCGACCAGAAGCGGCTTGTTGATCAAAAGTATAATCTTGTGGCAATATATTGAGGAAGGTGATCCGCCCACCGAATTCTTCCGCCAGTGCTCCTGCAAGCCGGACCATCAGTTCCAGATTGAGGCGGCCGCCTAATGACACAGCGATTTTCTTCAATTTCAATGGCTCTACGGGGTCTTTTAATTTAAAAAATACAAGATTGGTCTGCACCTGATTGATGACATATTCCATTAAGTCATCGGCGGCGGCATTGGAATTTTGACCAGGATACCCCATCACCGTCAAATCACAACGTTCTTCCTCAGCGGCGTGTACGATGCCCAAGCCCAATTTATGCGATGCCCGAATGACCGGACGGATGTCGACATTTTTGTGAGGTTTCCAGGTTGCTACCCGATCCAACAATTCAAGTGATTGATCGGAATTGGAAAGGGCCATACGAAAATCCATTTGTTCAGGCGTATTGGCAATATGTAAGGTGATGATCTCTCCTCCTTTACTTGCCAACAAGGCATTACAAATCTCGAAAATGCTTTTTTGAGTATCCGGATTGGCCATTGGCATGAGCACTCGTTCTCCTTTGTGCAATTTAAATCGGGGCCGCTCTTCTACCAAATTAATGTGCATGCCAGTTTCACTGCGTGCTACCCGTTTGCGGGAATAAAAAAAATAGATCAAGCCACCAATCAAAGCCAATTGTAATCCAAACAGAAGCGAAAGCCAATCCAATGTACACAGTAGCCCCAGGTTAGTGATCAGCGTTAGTTCCGGTAGTATTTTCTTCCAGAACGCATCGGGCTTTTTGGTCGGATCTGTACGGTAAATTTTGCGCAAAGCCAAGGAAACCGGCAAAAGGGAAACCAATAGGCAAAAGTTGGCAGCTTTTGCAATGAATTGCAATTGAAAACTCAACAGAAACACTAGTATCAAGATACCACCGGCAGCAATGGCGGCTCGTGGCGTTTTTGCTCCTTCGTGAATTTTCCCTAACAAGTCAGGCACAAAGCGGTCCTTTCCCATAGCATAAATCTGTCGCCCCTGTGAAAGCAAAGTACTATTCAAAGCCCCGGCAGCAGCCAGCACACCACCCAATGAAATGAGCAGCCACCCATAACGCCCAAAACTTTTAGTGGCAACCTCCACCAGTGGCGCATTCGATCCAGCGAGTTCTTCCCAAGGCACCACCAAAATACAAACCACAGCTACCAGCAAATAAAAAAGTAGGGCCACCCCCATCGAATATTTCATTGCCAAGGGAATAGTAACCGTCGGATTCTTAATTTCATCCGCATTATTGGCAATGAGCTGATAGCCAAAAAAGGAAATGTAAATGATACCTATTGCACCAAATGTTCCCTCATAACCTTTGGGAAAAAGCGGTGTAGCCAGTTCCGGTTCAATGAAAAAGGCAGAAGCTACAATGAATAATACCAAGACGCCAAGATTGCCCCAGGTAAGAATATTCTGGATACGATCAGCGCCTTTGGTGCCCTTGGCATTCAGAAAGGTAGATAGCACCACCAGTAAACCGGCAATGATTTTCACCCCGAAAGGAGGAAGTCGATACCCCAAGATGGAAGTGAAGTATTCCGCAAAACCTATAGCATACAACCCACATGCAAAAATACTGCCCAGTGCCAGAAACCAGCCGGTAACAAACCCACCGATACGCCCCAACGACTGATAGGCATAAGCATAACCACCGCCAGAAATAGGGACTAGCCGTGCCATTTCCGCAAATAACAAAGTGCTCAAAAATGCCAGTACCCCACAAATGATGTAGGAAATCCAGACAGAAGGCCCCGCTACGCCTGCCGCCAATCCAATGAGTACATATACGCCTGCCCCCATCAATGCACCAACACCAATAGTTGTCGCTCCAAATAAGCCAATGGTTCGCTCAAAAGTGACGGGGATGAGTTTTTTTCGGAAGATTTCTTTGAGTTGATTGGGCATGGCAATGTATTTTCAAATCTGACACAAATCTTCAACCTCGAATTAGAACAACAAAAAAGGGCGAAGCACAAAAATGCTTCGCCCAAATAATTAGTAGCCCGTACGGGATTCGAACCCGTGTTACCAGGATGAAAACCTGGCGTCCTAACCCCTAGACGAACGGGCCATTTAGGACTTTTGTGTGTATATACTTAAATAGATTGTTCTAGTAAAAATCAAAAAATGTAGCCCGTACGGGATTCGAACCCGTGTTACCAGGATGAAAACCTGGCGTCCTAACCCCTAGACGAACGGGCCATTTTTGATTGTTCAGACCGTACTTTCACAAATCTGAGCGCCTATATTTTCTAAGCGGTTGCAAATATATAACCTTTTCAAAAAAAAGGAAAGATTCAGAAATGTTTTTTAGAAGTTTTCTCTAAATTAAAACATCTTCCCAATAGTTATTGTTATTTTTACACCAAGTAATATCAACCCTTTGCAAACCCCTGCACCTAAATGTGTATATATTCCCCAAAAAAAAGCAAAAATGGTTGAATTTCAGGATGATTTTAGTGAATTTCGCGGCATATTTAAGAAGAGTGCCTATTGGGTGCTCTCCTTAACGTAGAAGCATCTTATTACAAAGATAACCCTTTTTTTTAACGTATAATTTGAATGTACAATCATGGCAAAGAAAATTGCAATCAACGGTTTCGGTCGTATTGGTCGTTTAACATTCCGCAACCTGCTCAAAAAAAGTGACGTGGAAGTCGTTGCAATCAATGACCTGACAGATAATCATACTTTGGCTCACCTGTTAAAATACGATTCTGCACAGGGTCCTTTCGACGGAACAGTAACCGCAACTGAGGGTGCACTGATCGTCAATGGCAAAAAAATACACTCCTCTGCAATCCGCAATCCGGAAGAACTACCCTGGAAAGAACTGGGCGTTGACCTAGTATTGGAATGTACTGGTATATTCCGCACTAAAGATAAAGCCGGTTTGCACATAAAAGCTGGTGCTAAAGATGTTGTAATTTCTGCTCCTGCCAAAGGCGGTGAGGTTCAAACCATCGTTTTGGGTGTTAATGACGAGGAATTGGATCGGCGTGCCAACATCTTTTCCAACGCGTCCTGTACGACCAACTGTATGGCTCCAGTGGTTAAAATTGTCAATGATAACTGGGGAATCGTAAATGGAGCAATGACCACTGTTCACGCTTATACGGCTGATCAAAATATTCAGGATGCACCTCATAGCGACCTGCGTCGGGCCAGAGCTGCTGCCTTTAATATCGTCCCTACAGAAACGGGAGCTGCCGCTGCAATAGGTGAAGTCCTTCCTGAAATTGCCGGAAAGATTTTTGCCATCGCCGTTCGGGTACCAGTCGTGACGGGTTCCATGATTGAAATGAATATCGTTGTTGAAAAAACAGCGACTGTAGAAGAGATCAATGCCAAATTCAAAGAAATGTCAGAAGGCAGGATGAAAGGGGTACTTGAATATACCGAAGATCCCATTGTTTCCAGTGACATCGTACGCAACCCGCATTCTTCAATTTTTGATTCTCTGATGACCGCGGTTAACGGCAATATGATCAAAGTGGTCAGCTGGTATGACAACGAAGCTGGTTATTCCGCCCGTTTAGCTGATTTATCGCACATGATTGTGACTAAATAAGATCATGAATAGAATGATGAAGGCGGAGCTCGTTTTCGCCTTCATTTTATTCCGAATTCTCATATTTAACCTCACTCTTCATCTTCTTCAATCCTGATCAACCATGCAGCTTGACTTTAAAAACAAAAAAGCATTGGTAAGAGTAGACTTCAATGTTCCACTCAACAACAATTTCGAAATAACCGATGATACCCGTATTCAGGCGGCTATTCCCACCATCAAACACATCCTCGATCAGGGTGGATCAGTAATTTTGATGTCGCACCTGGGCCGGCCCCAAAAACAGAAAATGGAAGATGGCAGCTTGAATATCAAAAAGTTCACCCTTCGCCATCTGGTGAATCACCTGAGTGAGTTACTGGGAATCTCTGTCAAATTCTGCCCGGATTCCGTAGGGCCGGAAGCTCAAAAAATGGCTACCTCCATAAAATCGGGGGAAGTCTTGCTATTGGAAAATACACGTTTTTATCCCGGTGAAGAAAAAGGCGATGAGGCTTACGCCAAACAACTGGCCCAACTCGCTGATGTGTATGTCAATGATGCTTTCGGGACAGCTCACCGCGCCCATGCGTCAACAACCCTTGTTGCTCAATTTTTCTCAAAAGACAAAAAGACCTTTGGATTTCTGATGGATGCAGAAATCACCAATGCGAACAAAGTACTCAACAACCCGAACCGTCCACTAACGGCAATCGTTGGTGGTGCCAAGGTTTCCGATAAAATATTGCTGTTGGAAAGACTACTCGATTTTGTTGATAACCTCATCGTTGGAGGTGGTATGGCCTATACTTTCATCAAAGCTCAGGGAGGCGATATTGGCAAATCGCTGGTGGAAGAAGACAAACTGGACCTGGCCATCAAGCTATTGGCCAAAGCCAGAGATAAAAAGGTCAGTCTCTTACTTCCTGTAGATTCCTACATTGCAGATGACTTCAAAAATGATGCACAACGGAAACTGGTAGATAGCAATAATATTCCCGATGGCTGGATGGGCCTCGATATCGGAGAGCAGGCGATAGATACCTTTAAAGGAGTCATTTACAATTCTAAAACATTGCTCTGGAATGGCCCAATGGGCGTATTTGAATTTTCCAATTTTGCGAATGGCACCAAAGCCATTGCCGAAGCAGTGGCCGAAGCCACAGCCAAAGGAGCCTTCTCATTGGTTGGAGGTGGAGATTCTGTTGCCGCCGTCAATCAGATGAACCTGGCTGATAAAGTCAGCTATGTATCTACTGGAGGGGGCGCCATGTTGGAATTCCTGGAAGGCAAGGAGCTGCCCGGCATCAAAGCGATGAAGGCATAGGAACAGTAAATTCCTCCATTCCCTAACAATTTGCACTAATTTTCATTATCTTCCCGGACTGAAACACTATAAGATAAACCCATACTAAATGGACCTGATCTTTTTAAGTTTCGCCAACAGCCGGGAAGATCCATTACCCACACTTAAGGAAGAAGAAGACACGCTATATGGAATGCTGGCCCGTCGAATGGCGATGCAACATTTTACAATCCATCGGGATGGAGTAGCAACTACTTCAAGTATTGCCGAATACCTCCTTTTGTATAAAGACTTTATCAGCGTTTTTGTCTTCAGTGGTCATGCTGGAAGAGACAAGTTATTTGCCAGTGATGGTGATGCCAATGCTCTGGGAATCGCCAGTTTGCTGGGCCAATGCCCAAGGTTGAAGCTGGTGATACTCAATGGATGCTCCACACAGGGACAGGTTGCCAAATTGATTGCTTTACCTTCAAAACCTGTTGTAATTGCCACTAGCGCACCCGTAAAGGATCGGTCAGCAACCCAATTTTCTACCTCCTTTTTCCAAAGCCTAAGCGAACAAAGCAGCAATATTAAAGAGGCATTTGCTGCAGGCCTGGCTGCCGCACAAACTGTTTCCGACCAACCATTGAATGAAAAAAGAGGCAGTCTCGATCTTGAAGATGAAACCGATGATCAAAATATTTGGGGTATTTTTCCCGCAGAAGGGACCTCATTGGACTGGACTTTGCCTACCGGTACCTTCGACCGGAAATGGTTGGATTTTAAGCCCAACCAAATGTTGTACGACCAGTTGCTCAAAGCCTATGCTGCTTTTAACAAGGATGCTCAAAAAATACTTGACGATGAGGATATGGGTTTTGAAGGCAGCCTTCGGGATAAACGCAAAGCCATTCTTTCCTGTCTCCCCCACCCGATCAGCCTGCATCTAAGCAAATTATTTGCTCCGGCCAAGGCCAATACTAATATGACCTTTTATGACAAATTGGGCATTGATAGATTGGCACAAATGGCCATTACCTACAATACAACCATCGAATTCATCACCTTTGTCATGTTAGCCCAATTGTGGGATGCTCTTTCAAAAAAGGAACCGATTCATATCAAGGAAACGTATAAGAAGACCTTGAAAGGTTTTTTCTTACTCGACAATGAGCAACGAAAACAATATGCCTTTTTCGAATTGATCCACGATATCCGGCAAATCTTTGAAGAAAATAATATTCCCTTCTTCATCCGGGAGATCCAAAAAATCAGTCAGGTCTTTAATGAGCAATCACAATTTTATTTTGCCTGCCTCTTTATGGAAACGGTAAAAAAAAGGCTGGCAGCCAAAACCATTGGAGAGTCTGAAGCCATGCAATTGTGTATGTTGGCTGAAGACAAACTTGCCCTTATCCTTGAACAGATAGGTTTTACCTACAATTACACCTTGACATCGGTAAAAAGCATTGATGTCATCAAATACCGGCACCTTCCGAATCATTTATACAAACACAAATTTGTTAAATTGACCCAGGATATTATAGAGCCCAGTGAAGACGTAGACCGTATGCCTTATGTCACGGATATTAGTTCCGTCATTCTCGTTAATGAAAAGGAAGACGACATTGCCAAAAAATTTCTCAACCTCACTCCTTTTATCATTGATGAAAATGCCTTTGACCCCAAGGCTGTTGTGGCAAAACTCCAGTTTTTCGATCATTATAATGCGGATGAGGACACGTATTTTTTCAGGCATGTATATAATCCGGCAGACCCACTGCTGGCAATAGCTGACCAGCGGAATTACAAGATTGTAAAAGTTCAGTTTAATGAATTTGCAAAACTGCTTTTCCAACAACCAATGGCCTCTGTATGAAAGCAAAATTGACAAGTCCGTTTAAATTTCTTGATGCCTATGACCTGGCAGATCGAGATGTCTTTTTTGGAAGAGAAAAAGAGGTTGATGAGCTGTATAACCTGGTTTTCAAAACACCTCTATTATTGTTGTATGGCCTATCTGGAACCGGCAAGACTAGCTTAGTTCAATGCGGGCTGGCCAATCGTTTTGATGGCCCCGATTGGTATCCGTTTTTCATCCGCCGGGAGAATGATATCAACCAATCACTTCGCACAGCTTTGGCGGCGCCATTGGATGAAAAACCACCGGAAAGTATCGTTGACAATGTCCGTTTTATTTACGAAGATTACCTCAGTACCGTCTACCTGATTTTTGACCAATTTGAAGAGTTGATTTTGTTGGGTAGGAAACAAGAAAAAGAACAGTTTTTACAGAGCATAAAAATGCTCATTTCCGCTCAAGCTCCCTGCCGGATTATCCTGGTTATGCGGGAGGAATTTATCGGCCGGCTGTACGATTTTGAACAAGCTATTCCTACTTTATTTGATTTTCGACTGCGGGTGGAACCCATGAATATTACCCGGGTAAAACAGGTGATTGAGTCATCCACCAAAAAATTCAATATTCAGCTCGAATCCCCTAAAGAGGAACGGCTGGAGGAAATTATTGCCAACCTAAGTGGTAATAAGGCTGCGGTACAATTGCCCTATCTGCAAATTTATCTCGATACACTCTATAAGGATGATTTTGCAAGGACTTATGGCGCAAATAAAGAACGTGGAGATGACCTTCCGCCATTGACTTTTAGTAAGAATGAAATTGCCACTTTGGGTACTATCGAAGAGGTCCTCGACACCTTTCTCAAGGAACAGGAAGAATCCTTGCAGGAGCAATTGGAAATCGACTTTCCTGGGCAAATTCCAACCAATAGTGTCCGAGATTTATTAGACCTTTTTGTCAGTGAGGAAGGGACCAAAGTCCCTATCAGTTATCGCCAGGAAGAACGGGCCGGTCAAAAAATAATGTATCTGGAAACCGATGACCTATTACGTCCGGTTCCAGCGCTAAATCAGGAGATTCTAACTAAATGCCTGCTGGAATTACAATCCCGTCGGCTGCTGCGAATTTCTGACAACACCCTTGAGCTGGCCCATGATAGCCTGGCAGCATTGATTGATGAGAATCGAAGCGACGACCAGCGACAAATCAACGAAGCACGCCGGAGGTTACAAAATAGTTATTTTGAGTTTGAGAAAACAGGGGAATACCTGAGCCGTAAGCAACTTTTTTCGCTCGAATCCATTTTGCCGAGGCTGGTGTTAACGCCTGCAATTGAGCAATTTATTAAAGATAGCCATCGGGTATTGGAAGAAAAAGAACAAGCCGAACGGCAACGTTCTGAACGCGAACTAAGACTGACCCGTCAAAAGCTGGAAACTGAGCGAAAAGCCGCAAAAAAACAACGTTTTTTGTCTCTTTTGTTGGCCATCATCGCTTTATTGGCAGTACTCGCTGGTGGTTTTGCCCGTCAACAGTGGAAAAAAGCGGTTAGTACTAGTGAACAGCTGGCACAAGAAGCTTTTAACCGACAGGTCAATCAAGCTGTTGGTTTAAAAAACGAGGGCCAATATCAGGAAGCACTAGCTCAACTGGAGGCCGCTTACCAGCTCGCGCCCAATCTAGATCCGGAAGGCATAAGCCGCAACCGTATAACCTGGACAGAATTGGCCGAATTGATGGCACGGGCAGAAAAAAGCTCAAAAGAGGAATCGCAATTGCTGGAATCCCTTAACCTTTACAAAGAAGCTTACGAACTTAGCCCCGATCAACTCATCGAAACTCGCATTACCCAAACCCAAAAAGAATTGGATAACCGCTTTGAATTTTACAAAAGCAAAGCTCAAGGTATACTTGAATACGATGGCTGTAAATATGCCAGGGCAGTTTTGGAAAAAGCCCTACTGCTCAAGCCTGATGATAGCTATGTAAAAACTGCCCTGGAAAAATGTATGAAAAGATCCCAAAATTAAAAGACGTATGAAGGGTAAGTCCTACCGTTTATTATGCATTTTTTTGCTGTTCGCCCTGGCGGCAACAGGACAGGATAATTGTTATGACAACCTTCGGAAAGAAGGACTGCGATTGGCTCAAAAAGAACAATTTGAACCTGCAATCAACAAATACCTTGCGGCACTCAATTGCCCGGACAAACCGGTTGATGATGATTTGCCAAAACTTATCAGAAAGGCATTGCAAGCAAGAGTGCGCCAATTAGAGGCAGCCAGAGATACAGCAGCAGCAATGCAGACCCGTGCCGAAAACTTTTCCAGTGCTTCCCTGGCCAATAAATACATTGCCCGCTCCATTGTAGAAAACACGGTCAACCATAACCCTTCCAAAGCGTTGCGTTTTGCTGAATTGGCCTTGGAGTTTGACTCTACAAGTGGCAAGGCTATTGAACAATATTACAATGCCTGTTACCAACCGCTTTATAAATATGATGAGGCCTATTACCGTTTGGCATTTCCAAAGCGGGTGATACAAAGTGAATACGGATTCCCCTTCGCTACCTTTGATCCCGGTGATACCAGTCGCCTCTTTTCTGTGGGCCTTGACGGCCATGCTTCCTGGTGGAACCGAAATTCCAAAAGCGAAACGTTATTATCGGAAGGAAATGGACCTCTACAAATAGGAGACATGAGTAGTGACGGTCAATTGGTGGCATTAGGAGGGAAAAACGGGCACCTGAAAATCATGAAAAGCAATGGAGAAGTCCTGGCATCAAAACAAGCTCATAACAATGTGATTCATGGGCTTAAATTTTTCCCGGATAATCAACATATAATCACATCCAGTTGGGATGGCACCATTAAAATTTGGAGCCAGACCGGTCTATTACTCGACTCCTTACACACCGGCCAGCCCAATTATTATGCCGCCCTTTCACCCGATCAACAATATTTATGGATTGGCACGGATGATCACCTGTTGCGCTATAACCTACAAAATGATCCTACGGTACAGATAATGGGCCAGGCAGATACCATTGCCTATGGCCAATATTTTAATTTTGATTTTTCCCCGGATGGTCAATATATGGCATGTACCAAGGGTAAATGGATTGAAATTCGAGATAAAAATGGATTGCTTAGAGAAAGTTTGATTGAAACCCAGGCCGGTACTCCTTATTGGGTGACTTTTTCGCCAGATGGCAGATATCTCGCTTCAGCTGGAGTAGATGGATTGACCAGATTGTGGGAATTGTCAATTGAGGAGGGCTTAAGCCAAACCATCCTTACCTTAAGCCATGATGGGGTAATCAACTGTGTGCAATTTTCGCCAGATGGCCGGTATTTATTAACCGCATCCTCTGATAAAACACTGCGGCTTTGGGACCTGAAAATGGAAAATGTCACGGTGATTCAACATGACCACCCGGTCAACTGGATAGACCTTTATGAGCAAAAATACATTTTCACCATTACCACAGATTCCATGATGCATATATGGGATCGGCAAGGAAACGAACTGCTGCTTTTCCGCCCCAGATCGCTCAATTCAGCTTTTGTACCCCACCCTTCTTTTTCTCAGACCATAAGTTTTGGGGATAAATTGGGGATTTGGTTGATAGAACACAATGAAGTTATTGATTTTTCCGGCCAGCATTATCCCGTAATACAGGATGCAACAACCGGCCAACTTTTACTGGATGCTCAACAGGATACTTTTCCATTGGTACAAAGTTATTTCTTTCCCCATCAACAAGACACCCTCATTTTTTTCGATTACCTCAACCAGGAAACTTATGCTCGTGCCGCCGGATGGGATGAAAAACTAGCCTGGGTAGAAGACAATATTATTTATGTTTTTGATATGGCCAATGCCGAGTATACATTGAACATCAACTCCTGGCATACTGATGAAATCATGTACATCCTGATGGCTGAAAATATCTTATTGGTTTGCTCCAGAGATAACACGGCCTCTCTTTATATTCTAGAGGATAATTCTGAAAGGATATACACCGTCATCGCTGACCATGCCGATGCTGTTTCACATATTGCCCTCCATGGATCGGGCGATTTTTATGTGACAAGTTCTTTTGACAATACCGTAAAAGTTTGGAATACCAATTTCACAAAAGAATGGAGTAAAGAATACAACCTGGTCACCACCCTAAAGGGGCATGATGGAAGTGTTTTACAATCTGTTTTGGGGCTAGATGACGAGATGATTTTCTCAGCAGGCACCGATGGTAAGGTAATCCTTTGGGATTTTTATTACCCACGCAGCAAATTGAAAGCGCATATTGATTCATTAGATGTTGATATTCGGCCGCTGAACGAAGAAGATTATTGATGGTGGGGATTGGTTTTAGGCGGCAGGCTTTAGGTCTTAGGGACAGTGTTGGCTCGCCCAATTCAGCCTGACTTCTGACAGCCGCCGACGATCTGACACCAAAGCGTTCTAAAAACATTTTATATCTTACACCACTAAAACACCCATGGCCAAATCCACCTTATATTTCACCTTCGCCAATCAGGAAGACCGGCACCTCGACCTGCTCAAAACGGAGATGGATCAACTCAAGGATATCCTCCGGCCGCTGGAGCAGCGCGAATTCATCAAAATTGAAAGAGAAGAAAGCACGACCACTGAAGATCTGGTCAAAACCTTTTCCGCTTTTCCCGACCAGATTATGATTTTCCATTATGCAGGCCATGCAGGAAGTCGTCAACTGGAACTAGAGGGAGGCAGCGCCAATGCCAAAGGTCTGGCGGGCCTTCTGGGAGAACAAAAGAACCTTCAATTGGTCTTTCTTAATGGTTGTAGCACAAAAGGTCAGGTTGCTGCGCTTCTTCAATTGGGTGTCAAAGCCGTTATTGCCACTTCTGTGCCGATCGCTGACCAGAAAGCAGTTGATTTTTCTTCGGCTTTTTATCGGGCATTGGCCAATAAACGGAGTATTAAAAGAGCCTTTGAATTTGCCCGTGAAAGTTTACTGGTCAAATACAAGGAAGTTCCCGAAATTAGTATCAAGCGCGGCCTGGACTTGGATGATGAGTCAGATGAAGAAGAACTCATGCCCTGGGTATTGTATTTCCAGGATGAAGCAGCCATCAGCTGGCGGTTACCTTACTACCGCGAAGTAGGTCTACCAAATGATATGATCAATTATATCGGCAAAAGCTTCAAAGTCAACCGTTATATCGTAATGGTTTTAGATGAAATGTGCCGTTACAATAAAGACATTTACCACCAGATGATCGAGGTAGTAGATGGAGAAGAGGTCAAACGTGATTCCAGTAATTATCCGGATCTGGTGATCAAGAATTTCCCCTGGATCATTGGTTGTCAGATTCAATTGCTGCGGCAAAAAAACCAGGCCAATAACGAGCGGCTCGACCAGTTACTAAGCACCTATATCATCACTAGCATGGTGCTTTATTACATCCTTTTGTCCGACTTCTGGGATGAAAAACGGAGACTAAAATTTTCATTACCCAAAGGATTTAGTGCGCATAAAGCGTTGTCAGAAGACGAATTATTAACTACTGACTTCCTGGTCCGGGTCAGGGATATTGCGCAGCAAATGCAAGCGCAAAAAGCATCCTTTTTTGTACCCGAGATAGAGTCTATTTCCCAGAACCTGGCTAGCGAGACCCATTTGGCGAAAGCCCATTCCTATTTGGAACAGTTGCGAAAACAGAGGAGCTCCATAACCCAGGATGCCCTGGAAAAGACCTGCCTGACTGCCGAACAGGCTGTGGCAGTGGTCTTAAAATCCGTTGCCTTTCTGGCCGACTACAGAATGCTTACTGTGCGAAATATTAGTATTGACAATCCACGGTACGGCCAACAAACCTATGAGCTCAACCTCGGCGCCTTGCATGCTATTGTCAATACCAGCCTTAGTATGTATGAGGATGATGCCCAACGTCGAAAGGAGACCTATTCCAATTGCAAATCTATAGTGCTGACACCTAGCGAAAAAGACCTGAGCCAAACGCTGAATTTATCTCCATTTTTTATTGATAAAAATACCTTTTTGAATAAGGAACATATCGATTTGTATTTCTTTGGATTTAAGAATCAGGACCAATACCATTATCTGGCGGTAAAACACAATATTTTCATCGCGCTGCAAAATGAAAAAGGTACAGATATTATTGACACCACTATGTCGCAGGAGGATTTTGAAGAAGGTAGAAACATTAACCGGCACAAGGAAAGCGAAGATGACTTTGGTTTTGGTGAAGCCTTTGGTTTTAAAGAGGAGGAGGTAACCACCCAGGAACGAGCCAAAGTATTTGCCTTAATTGAGGATCAATTTGAACAATTCCAAACTGATTTTAGCTAAAAACTATGGATAGCCCATTTAAATTTTTGGATGCATATCAAAAGGATGACCGGGAGCGGTTTTTCGGGCGGGAACGGGAAACCGCACAGCTGTACAATGCGGTTTTTGCCTCCAATCTGACCTTATTATACGGTGCTTCGGGTACCGGAAAGACCAGCCTGATCAATTGTGGCCTGGGTAATAAATTTTACGATACCGATTGGTTGCCATTATTTATTCGACGGAATGACAATGTCAATGATTCCCTTGAGCAGGCTGTCAACCAGCGAATGATCAGTGACAACAATCCCGATTTTTCAAAAAAATCAATTGCCGACAAATTACAATTGTTATACCTCGATTATTACAAGCCCATTTATCTGATCTTTGATCAATTTGAAGAGTTGTACATCTTGGGTAAACCTGCGGAACAACACCTATTCCATCAAAACATTGCCCGCCTCTTGCGCTCTGATTTGCAAGCCAAAGTCCTGCTTGTCATTAGGGAAGAATGGATCGCCTATCTCAATGAATTCGAAAAAATAGTCCCCAGCCTTTTTGACAACCGCCTGCGCATAGAACGCATGAATGACCCCAACGTATATCGGGTGATTAGCGGCTCTTGTCGGTATGCCAATATAGAAGTACAAGAACCAGGCAAAACGATCATGCAGATTATTGAAAACCTCCGGGATAAACACGAGCGAGTAGACCTAACCAATCTACAGGTATATCTCGATCGGCTTTACCGCGGCTACCAGGAAAACAGTCCCAATGACAAGCCTGAAAAAATAATCTTCAACCCCGATCTTGTCAATCAGGTAGGCAAAATTGATAACGTCCTGTCTCAGTTTCTAGATGAACAAATTTTCCGAATTGAAGCTGAGTTACAATCCAGAGGCGTGAAAAATGCGAAGGGATTACCACTTGAAATCCTCTTTTCTCTCGTTACAGAAGATGGTACCAAACAGGCCCTACCAGCAACCAATATCCTCGATAACCTGCCAAAGAACCGTAACATCGATCAGGCGGACCTGGAATATTGTTTGCAGGAATTTCAACGGATCAAATTGCTCAGACAGGTAGAAGGATAGGATTAACCTGGATTTGTCATTAACTTCCTCATTAGGAAAAACACGATCAAACCTATGATAAAATACGAACTTTCCCACGATACTATCGCCCGGCAGATCTATGAAAAGACATCTGCTGATGCAAAGGCTCGTCGGAAAGTTCAATTGATGATCACAAGGGCTTACCAACGATTCGGGGAGCGAGGTGTGCTTTTGACTCAGGAGGACCTCGATGAACTCAAACCTCACGAAAAAAATATACCTCTCCAGCCTGAAGAACTTGATTTTATCCAGCAAAGTAAAAGGGTGTTACAACAAAAAGCCATCCGCCGACGTCAGCTGGCTATCGGCATTATCCTGGCCCTGACTACAATGCTACTATTTGCCCTATGGCAATGGCGTAAAGCACGGGCAAGCGCCATCGCTCAAAAACGAGTAACACTAGCCATCCAGGCCAGAGAAGCCCTGGACAATGGGGACGCTAGTCTCGCATATCGGTTGGCTGAGGCTGCCTATCACGGTGACATTCAGCCGGAAACCCAAAATGCCATTCAGGAAGTCTTAGAAGACCTGGACGAAGCCGGTTTGACGGTCGACTTCCTACATGATGGGCCCGTCCAGGCGCTAGCTATTGCTGAAGATGAACAACGTTTTCTCACCGGTTCAGAAGATGGTAAGGCTCGATTGTGGGATGCTCTTAGGAAATTATTGTTTGAATATAGCCATTCCGGAGCCATCAGTCAGGTTGCTTTTTCACCCTGGGACCAGCACCCGGTCACGGCATCTCTGGATTCCAGCCTCTGTTTTTGGGATGGCAAGAATCGGTGTGTTTTTAGTATTCAGCATGGTGGTCCAATAACCGGTTTTCAAATGGTGGAAAATCGAAACCTTATCCTGATCACTAGCCCGAAACTGGTCAGCTTGTACGACCGTTCAGGTATCTTATTGAAGCGGTTTATGCCGGGTACAACCATTCTGTCGGCTGCATTGTCGCCCAATGGTAGTGACCTGTTATTGGCTACAGTCGATAAAGTTGAGGTTTGGAATACCTTTTTCCTTTCCGATCAATTTAAAGGTCAGGATATAGAGGGGCAGTTTTGCACTCTGGAGGATAACATACAGGCTGCCCGTTTTATTCAGTCGGATGCCCGAAATGTTCGGCTGCTGGTCATCAGTAAATCCGGCATTCACATCTACGACCGCAATTGTGAAGAAAACACACCAGAATATACCGCACTTACGGAACACCTGGGCCGTTATGAGCAACCGAATTACCTGACTTTTTCCTATCCTGGCTTTCAAGACCCTAAAACATTATGGGTTACCGAGCAAACAAAGGTGCGCATGTGGTCAGCCTATCGGGATGATGGAGCAGGAAAACCCAAAACTGATTTGAATTTATTTAGTGATACGGATCAAACATTCTATTGCGCCAGCTTTTCCCCTTCCGACCGTTATCTGTTGATCAGTAGTGCTACCAATTGGGTAAATATATGGAATCTGGGATTTGGACAAGATATTACCCGTGCTTTTCGTTTTAAGTCCAAGGTTACCAATGCTGTTTTTTCCAGCAAGGACCACTGGTTATTAACCACTTCAGGAGGCAATACTGCCCAACTATGGGATTTATCACAAAAAGCGACTTACAACGCCAACCGGTGGCTCCAAAATTTTGACCTTTATTCGAAACGATTGCGCCCTTTGACGGATAAAGAAAAAGAACACTACCTGAATTAATAAAATACCACCACCATGATAAAATCCATTATGTCCTTTCTGCTGATTAGCCTGTCTTTTTTCAGCCTTCAGGCAGCAGGTGAATTGCAACTATTAATGTCTTCTCGAATCAATGTAGAAGATGAAAATGATTATCAGAACCAGAGTTGTGATTCCTACCGGTTTGATGGAAAGATCCTATTTGACAACCCAAATCAGTTAGCGCTTTTCCAGAATCAGGCCTATCGTTTAGGATTCGATTTTACGGCCTTTTTGGAAAACAAACAATTTGATCCCACCAATTATTCGGCGGTTGGCCTAAGGATGGATGTTTACCCACGCGAGAAAAAAACGTATAAAGTCAGGGCACTCAGTAACGCAAACAATAAAGTAATTATTGATTTAAATATTTTCGGCAAAGTTGGAGAGGTAGATACCATAAGGGTGCAATTATGGGGGAAAGGCGATGTTCCTTTGGTAGAAGCCATCTTTCCATTTCAGGTGTATGATGCCTCAGGCGATTTTAGTGGCATGGCTGTTTTACCCTATATGATCCAGATAGAACCAGCTTACATGATCCTTACTGACGTCAATAATACCAACAATTTTATCCAACAGGAAGCCAGCTTGGGAAATGATCCCTTGATAGTCAAAAGAGGGAAAACCTATAATTTTGAATTCGAAATAGAAAAACACGTCAATGTAGAAGGAGAAGAGTATGTCGTTATTGCCGACAAGGACAACAATTACGGTTATACTATACGCTATTCCTGGGATCAGCCGCTGCAATTTAGAAAGAGCTCAAATGGTTTTTCCGGTAGGATAACAATGAATCCAGACAAAAACACCCGGCCCAAAAAACCGCTTTGGGTAAATGGTGATATGACCAGTTTGTTACCTGAAAAAGGAAAAAGAACGGTACAATACCTCAAGTTTTATCAAAATGACCCGAAACAGAACAAAAAATATACAGATCAGGCTACCAGAAATAACCGCATCATCAGTCAACGCAAAAGTATGGCTTCCCTTGCCAACAAAAGTTTCATCGCCAACTTCCAACAGTCGGACTTGAAATCCATTGAAAAAATCTCTCCGAAATCCGCCAACCTGAAAACGGAGCTATTAAAAGGTGCTGAATTTGTAGTGGTCGCTCCCAAAAAGAACATCCTGCAAATGGAGAAAGTCAATACGCGGTATTATTTTGAAAAAAACGGTAAAATGAAACCACAGCTTATGGTACCAATGCAGAAATATCAATTCATTACCCAACCGGAAGTAGCTCCTCAAACTCAACCTTCAAATCCCCCTAAACGAAAACATTCCAATTTAAAGATTCAGAAAACCGAACAGGTACAAAAGAACAATACAAAAATCAATTCCAAAGCCTCCGTTCGGAGTCAGAGTAGGCCTACGATGGAAAATGCCACAATCTCTAGCGGAAGGTCAGACACAGGAAAATCAAATGGTCTGCACACCCTTTATATTGAAGCCTGCCGGGAAACCGACTATCTGGATTGTCGACCATTCCAGATTACCATCAAATTGGTAGATTGACAGGGACTTCTTTTGAGAATAGTCGAGTAATAGCGCATGTTTGTGGCTCAAAATTTGGCCCGCAAACATGCGCTTATGGTTTAAGAAAAACCTATCTTGCCATTCGACATCCAACCAACTATGAAGTACGAATTATCTCATGATACGATCGCCAGGCAAATTTTCGAAAAATCTTCGGCAGAGACAAAGGCAAGACGAAAGATAAAGGTGTTGGTGGAGCGGGCTTATGCAAGACACCAAAACAATGCACGCATTATATTGTCAAAAGAGGACCTGGAAGAGATCAAACCTTTCGAAACCATTATCCTATTCAATAAGGAAGAACTTCATTTTATTCAAAAATCCAAGCGCGCCATTTACAGACGTCGCAACCTGTTAATAGGCCTCACCGCCCTGGTTCTGGTCATGTTGGCAGCAACATCTATCTGGGCACTTAATGAAAAGAGTAAATCCGAAAAAGCGCGGCAAAAAGTGTTTGCAGAAAAAACCCGTGCCACGTCTATTTTATTGGCTAGCAAAGCCAGAGAGGCACAAAATGCCATGGACGGCACTCAGGCCCTTAAATATGCCGCATACAGTACCCGATTGGATATCAATGATGAATCCAGGGATATCCTTTACGAACAGTTTTATAAACCCCACCGCTATTATTACAATCAAAAGGTTCCTCATCTTTATCAGGAAAAAAGTCTTAAAAAAGCAATCATCACAAGTGAAGCTCCATATCAATACTTTTTATTATATGGGGATGGGCATTTAATGACTTCCAATGACAGCTTGGTAAATTTCACCCCTCTGTACGCTAATTATCAAGACATTAGGAACATTGCTACCGTTCCTGGCCAGAAAACATTGATAATCAGTCATAAAGATAGTATTAGCTTGATCGATTACACCTCTATGATGCCTGTTGAGGCACTGAAAGCTAATGCAAAGGTAGACAACTTTACCCTTTCCTTTGATGGACAAACCTTACTCTCCACCAGTGATAAAAGTGACCGCATAGCCTCGAAGCAAGTATTGGTATGGGAGCCTTTCAAAACAGATCAGCCAGTGGATACCTTGGTGCATTCCGCTCAGGTGATGAATGTAACGATCTCCGCTGACGGTCAACTTTTTGCAACAGAAACTAGTAGGTATTTTTATATCTGGTCCCGCGAGGGCGTGCAACTGGGAAGAATTTACAAAAGCATTAACCTGGAAACTGATATCTTCTTCTATCCCAAAAAGAACCAAAAGGGCTGTTATTACCTGATCAAATCGCCCTCCTCCTTTAAGGCCAATTCCCTGCAGGTATACGAATGGTGTGGTGACAATTTTGTAGACCGAACTCGTGAATTCAACTGGACATTACCCACTGATGACCTCGGCACAATGGCACTAAAAGACAACGGAGCCATAGCCATAAGTGGTTCTCATTCACCTATTTATTACTATGAGCCCTATTTTAATTCCGAGGGTCATTTACAAATTGGTCAACCTGTCATACAATTGGATCGTCGGCAAAACACCTTCAACGAACGCATGCTTTTTCACCCCAATCGGCATCAGCTGCTTAGTTTCAGCAACAATATTACGACCTGGGAGTTATCACCGGAATTCCGTCCTTTTATGAGCTTCCTCCCAGAATCTCAGCAAACTAAAATTCAGCATGGGCTTTGTAATCTTTATCCCTTCTGGTGGTCTTTTACCATCCAAAATGAAAATCCCTCGGGTGCTTTGCTCAAAATATTTCAAGGTGCCAGAGCAAATCCTGTAATTGAGCTCCCCTTTACACAAAATATAGCTCCTCTGATGAGTGTATGCCGAACCGGGACTATCGCTTTTTTTGCCGAGCAAAACGATGAAGTGTTAGTCTACGATTCCAGCCAACAATTGATCTATAGAAAAAGTTTTGAAGCACTAGAGCCTGATTTTATTGACCTGGATTTTGAAGGCAATCAACTATTGATAGGTTCACAAAAAAATAACCACCTCTCTATTCTCAACCAGCAAGGCGAAATCATTTTTGAGCGGATTTTCCCTTTCAACCTTTTTAAGGCTGTATTTTCTCCTGTTAATCCAAAATTGTGTTATCTGACAGGATCAAACCAACAATCTTCCTACTTATACCTACTCAATACCACATCTGGAGTGATGGATTCTGTATCTACAGAAAGTTACCTGGATCGAAATTTGGCACTTTCAAGTGATGGAAAACGCATTCTACTGGTAGGTTCCAACCGAATTGAAGTATTGGATAGCCTGTTGACCAAACGTTTTTCTCTACGCAGTGAAGACGCGACCTTTAGCATGGCACGGCTTTCTCAAAATGAGCACCTTTTGACCGTTATAGATGGACAAAACGCCCAAATTATCGATATGAGACATTTGGAAGAGCCCCTGGTCTCTTTGACACAGGTACAAGATGCTGTTCTTTCAGTTGAAGACAATCAGTTATTTACACTGACTGTTCTGCCTAATCAGATTGAAAATGAATCACAATACCGTTTTCGAATTTGGCCTTTTGGTGCCAAAAATGTGTACGAACGAATTGAGCAAATGCATATAGCTGACCTTCCGGAGAACATCAAATCATTATACGGACTAAAGTAGGCCTTTTTTTGTAGTACTTGTCGTACCTTTGTGCTCGTTTTTAGGGATTTGGGATTAACTATTAAAATATTGCTGCAGATGATTCGATTCAAAAACATTTTTTTCTTATTGGCTCTATTGTTGTTCGCGACTTCTTGTTACAAGGATACTGATGATGATGTTTATGTTAATCCGGAACCTGAATCTCCAGAAGGCCTCGGGATTTATAATCTGGCTCTAGGTAATCCAAGTGACGCGCAGCACAATTCCAGTATGGAAGAAAACTATTTGATCGAAATTCCGCAATATGCAATTTCTTACAGCCGTTCCCGGGGCATTCCCAACTGGGTAAGCTGGTATTTGAATAAAGACTGGACAGGTGATGTGGAACGACAAAATGATTTCCGGGCCAACCAATCCCTGCCGGCCAACTGGTATTGGGTAGAGGCCGGAGATTATGGGTATAGTAGCAACGGATTTAGCCGTGGACACAACTGCCCTTCCGCCGATCGCACGGTCACCACTACCGACAACTCTTCCACTTTCCTGATGACCAATGTCATCCCTCAGGCACCAGACCATAATGAGAGTTTATGGGTGGCATTGGAAAATTACTGCCGAAGTCTGGTCTGGAATCAAGGCAAAGAATTGTACATCATCATGGGTAATTATGGCACTGGTGGTATTGGTGATGCTGGCTACCGCGAAAAATTGGCCTCCGGAAAAATCACCGTCCCTCGATATATATGGAAAATTGTGGTCGTGCTTCCCAATGGAGAAGATGATATTGACCGAATTTCTGATGACACCCGGGTCATTGCTATCATGACAGAAAATAAGAATAGTGCAGCCGAAAAAAATTGGGGTGCCTATCGGGTAAGTGTAGATGAAATAGAAGCGGCCACCAACTACGACTTCCTATCCAATATCCCCGAAAATATTCAAACTATCATCGAAGCATCGGTCGATAACGGCCCAATTCAATAGATTTTAGATCCATGAACGCCATTATTTATTACATGGCTCTGCCATTTTTGTATTTAATCTCCCTCCTTCCATTCAGGGTGATGTATCTACTTTCTGATTTTATTTATTTTTGGCTATACCGCGTGTTTAGCTACCGCAAAGAAGTGGTATTGACAAATCTTAGAAATTCCTTTCCGGAAAAATCTGAGGCTGAAATCCAAAAAATTTGTCGCGCGTTTTATAGCTACTTCTGTGATTTGATTTTGGAGGTACTCAAAACCCTTACGATTAGCAAGGCCTCTGTTCGACGGCATGTTACCCTCGGGGATACGGCTGTATTTGAAAAACATAAGGACAAAAGCCTGGTTTTGGTTATGGGCCATTTTGGCAATTGGGAATTGGCAGGTGCCCGATACAGTATGGAGCCCATTCATCAATTGTATGTCGTTTATCATCCGTTGCGCAATCCCTATTTTGATAAATTGTTATACTTTATGCGGACCAGGTCAGGAACCAAATTGTATACGATGAAGGAAACTAAAAAGGCGATGGTTAGAGACCGAGGGCTTAGAACTGCTGTAGCCTTTATTGCAGACCAAACACCTTCTCATACAAAAACGTACTGGACCACCTTTCTAAATCAGGATACTCCTGTCTTTTCCGGCCCGGAAAAAATTGCTAAAAATCTGGACTATCCAGTGGTTTATATCTCCATGAAGCGCATCAAAAGAGGGCAATATCAACTGGACTTTGAAGAGATATTCTCAGATCCTCAATCTGCTGGCGAAAATGAGATTTTAGAATTGTATACCCGCCGCTTGGAACAGGATATTCTGGAGCGTCCTGAAACCTGGGTGTGGACACACCGCCGGTGGAAACATAAACGGGAACCAAATACCACTAATTAATCGTATCTAAACAGTCCAAAAGAAGAAGGTATATGAAAATCCGGATGTGGAGAGTCCGGTTGGCACCAACTAATCCATTTCACCTCCCTTTGTTGTCCGTTGGCATCAAAAAGATATTGTGCCCGGTAAAGCCCTACCTCTATTTTTTGGGAGTGCCATATTCCCAACTGCCGCAATGAAGCCAGGCTAATCGATCCCGTCACCTGGTATGCATTTTGCGTAAGCTCAGCTTCTATCCATAATTGCTCCACTGGCCATTCCCAATCATAATCAAATTTCCGGTGATAATGAGCGACATAATCCAACACCCTGCCCCGTGCATCCATCTCCAGGCAATAATAGGGCTGCATCTTGGCATCAACGCGAAAAAAAATCTCCACCCGATCAGAATCAACCACCGGCCTAAACATGTCGGTTTCAATTTTCTGTTCAATGAGCATATCCTCCGCTGTAAACCTGAAAAACAAATGGTCATCGGTATAAAAAGCTCGAAAAGTAGTGGGTGGTGCGACTTCTTGACGCCAAGGGTAAGTAAAATCTGTTATTACTGGAAGATCGTGCCAGATTTCTTTAGCAGGCAATTGTGGCCCATTGTTATGGTGTAGCTTTTTTAGCAGATAATCCTTCATGCAATTTTATTTTAGCATAAAAATAGACTCGCCCAGGTATTTGAAAGAATGATTAGTTTTTTTTTTGGTTGAGCGCATGTTTGGAGGTCGTTATAAAAGTAATGATTACAAATATAATCGTTACAAAAATAATGATAACAAATATAATCGTTATAAAAGTAATGATGATAAATGTAATCGTTATAAAAGTAATGATGACAAATGTAATCGTTACAAAAATAATGATGACAAATATAATCGTTATAAAAGTAATAATGCCAAATGTAACGAATACTCATTCCCTCTATAAATCAAATTTTTTGTTTAAATTTGTCAAACATCAACACAAAATCATTCATGAAACTCTGCATAGCCGAAAAGCCGAGTGTTGCACGAGAGATCGCTTTCATCATAGGAGCAAGGTCCAGACAGGACGGCTATTATGAAGGCAATGGTTATTGTGTCAGCTGGACATTTGGACATCTGTGCGGATTAAAAGAACCGGATGATTATCAATCCGACTGGAAAAAGTGGAACCTGGCCACACTTCCCATTCTACCCGCAAAGTTTGACATCAAGTTGATTGCTGCCAAGGGCGTAAAAAAACAATTTGGCATTCTTAAAAAACTGTTCAAACAGGCAGAGGTGGTAATCAATTGTGGTGATGCCGGACAGGAAGGTGAACTGATTCAACGATGGGTCATGCAACATGCCAATTACCGGGGAAAAGTGCAGAGGCTCTGGATATCCTCCCTAACGCCGGAGGCAATTAAGGATGGCTTTCGCAATTTGATGGATGCAGCACAGTTTGACAACCTTTACCATGCCGGTCGTTCCAGAGCAATCGGCGACTGGCTACTGGGTATGAATGCTACTCGTCTGTATACGCTAAAATATGGCGGGTACAAACAGGTACTGTCTATTGGAAGGGTACAAACCCCTACCCTGGCCATATTGGTCGAAAGACATAAAGAGATTGAAAATTTTGTACCTCAAACCTATTGGGAATTACAAACCCTCTACCGGGAAGTTATTTTCAATTGTGAGGCTGGCAAGTTTTTTAAAAAAGAAGAAGGGGATACTTTGCTGCAACAGGTTGATGGAAAACCCTTTGTCATTGTTTCCTTCACCAAAAAACAGGGCCGCGAATATCCGCCCAGCCTTTTCGACTTGACCGGCCTTCAGGTTCATTGCAATAAACGTTTCGCCTTTTCTGCCGATCAGACCTTAAAAATTGTGCAAAAACTCTACGAACAAAAAGTGGTGACCTATCCAAGAGTAGATACCACCTATCTACCTAATGATGTTTACCCTAAAGTATCCGGCATTTTGGGTAAACTAAACCAGTATAGTCAGTTTGTACAACCCTTATTAGGCAAGCCAATCCGAAAGTCCAAAAAGGTTTTCAACGACACCAAAGTGACCGATCATCATGCCATTATTCCGACTGGAATCGAAAAAACGCTACCGGCAAATGAGCAAAAAGTCTATGATGCCATTGCCAGGCGTTTTATTGCCGCTTGTTATCCAGATTGTATCGTATCTAATACCACCGTTATTGGAGAAGTAGAGGGGGTCAAATTTAAAGCCACGGGAAAGGAAATCCTGGAGGAAGGTTGGCGGGTGTTGTTTCCCAAATCGAAAACCTCATCAACTCCCAACATCAAAGAACCAACAGATAAAAAGAAGGCGGAAGAGGAGCGCATTTTACCCACCTTCACCAAGGGAGAATCCGGCCCGCACTCCCCTACCCTGGTCGAGAAACAAACCAAACCGCCAAAAACCTATACCGAAGCTACCTTGCTACGCGCTATGGAAACTGCCGGTAAAAAGGTGGATGATGAGGCTTTAAGAGCATTGATGAAAGCCAATGGCATCGGCCGCCCTTCGACGAGGGCCAATATTATTGAAACCCTATTCCGCCGCCAGTATATTGAACGCCAAAAGAAACAGTTGATCCCCACTCCGATGGGTATCCAATTGATTGATACCATCAAAAATGAACTACTAAAATCGGCTGAACTAACAGGAATATGGGAAAAACAACTGCGGGATATTGAGGAGGGCAATTACCAGGCCGAAAATTTTATTGCCGAAATGAAAACGATGGTTGGTGGTCTCGTATCTGAAGTCAGGGAAGATACCTCTCAGGGGCGACTTGCTGCTCCGATTCCAAAAACACGCAAGTTTAACAAAAAAGAAAAGGCACCCCAAAAAACGATCAAGGAAAAGCAGACCACACCCGATTTTGACTTCACGAAACTATCTTGCCCCAAATGTTATAAAGGTAAATTGTTAAAGGGCAAAAGTGCTTATGGCTGCAGCCAGTGGAAAGCAGGTTGTTCTTTTCGATTGCCCTTTGTATATATGGAAAAGAGCCTACCTGAACGCCAGCTACAACGCCTAATGAAGTTTGGATCTACCATACAATTAAAAGGCTTCAAACAGAACCAGAAAAGCCTGACTGGGAAATTGCGTTTCAATCGTAACTTTGATTTGGAATTAGAAGAAAAAAAGAGCACAAAATCTACTCAATCATCTGCTCAAAAGAGATCTAATCAGCCAGAGAACAACACCCTGGCCTGCCCCAAATGTGGTAAAGGCCAGATCATTAAAGGAAAAACAGCTTATGGCTGTAGCCAATGGCAAAGTGGTTGTGATTTCCGGTTTCCCTTTGAAACTATACGTCAAAAAGCTGCAGGCCGCCCCTTGACCAAAGATTTGGTGCTGGCTATTTTAAATAACCAGGAATCATAACATTGGGATTTGGTGAGCAACTTTTTTCCCAGCCAGGATATCAGATACCTTAGAGCTGCATGTTTGGAGGTCGACCTTCGAAGCGAAAATTGTCATTTTTTTGAGGAAACTAGGCTCTTTTTGAAGTGCATACCCTGATGTGCGGACGAAAAAAGTAACAGCCTGTCCCGCCGAAGGGAAACTGCTAGGTCGGGAAAGTATCATCATAAAAGAGATCCTTTGCAGCCCATGTTCCTACGCTGCCTTCGCGAAGCTACGGCGAAGCAAGGCGCTGAGTCCTTCGCAAAAGGCTACGGCCGCGCGCCATCGTCGAAGCCTTTCGCTTGCGCCGAAGCTTCAGCGAAGGAGCATGGCGCAGACGCCCGGAGAAAGCTTCAGCGCAAGCGTAAGATTGGCCTCCAAACATGTTCTTAAACAAGTTTTTTTTATAGGATTTCTTCTAAATTATATTTAAAGAGGGCAAAATAAAATTGGTTCTTTGAGTGATAATTTTCAGTATCCTCCGCTAAACAATTGCTTTGCCCATCCAATATCCATACTTCTTAGTCGAGAATATTTCCTATTTTACGAAGATCAAAGCATCTTGAATAAGATAAGTACATGCCCTAAACCCGGCTGTTAAAATGAAATATATTGCTCAACATCATCTGCTATTGGTGTGCATGATAATTAGTTGTATGATTGCCCCACAGCATGTATCAGCTACTGATCCTTTGAAACCGGACCTTATCTTTTCCTGTCCGCTACAATTTCCGCTAGCAGTGGCCACCAATCCCAATACCGTCCATATTCCCTTCAATATGATTGGTCGCCTGATCGCAGTAGATGCCCGGGTAGATACAGTGGCAGGTACTTTTATTTTAGACACCGGTGCCGAACGGTTATTGCTCAATAAAAATTATTTTGATGGTTTTAGAGGTGCAGGTGATTGGGTGGCTATGGGCAATACAGGAGAAGTAGAGAACGTGCGGCATAAAAAAGTAGATAGTTTATTTTGGGATAATTTGTTATTTGCAGATGTAAAAGCCAATGTACTTGACCTATCACATATTGAGCAAAAAAAGAAAATTCGCCTGGTTGGCATTATCGGGTATGATGTCTTCAAGGATTTTGAAGTTTTTCTAGATTTTCAATTAATGCAAATTGTTCTGAGCAAATTAGATAAAGCTGGCAATCGTATTGATAAAGAGGTTTTTTTGGAACAACCTTATGATAGTTTGGACTTTAGGTTGTACCGGCATTTGATTATCATCAAGGCAGAAATTGAGGGTGTTTCCTTAAAGTTTAGTCTGGATAGTGGTGCAGAGCTCAATTTGTTGGACCGACGGGTAAAAAGAAAAGTGCTGAATCATTTTGAAATCGTCAAGCGAGTAAATATGTTAGGTATGGGCCAAAAAACTATAGAAGTATTGGCAGGGGTGCTAAATGATGTGAAATGTGGTAACCAGGAGTCCGAAGGCATGCGTACCTTGCTGACCAATCTGTCTGAAATGAATACTTCTTTTCAGGTTAATATAGATGGTGTTTTAGGTTATGAATTCCTGGTAACCAGAAGAACGTTGATCAATTACAAACAAAAAAAAATGTTTTTCTTCAAAGAAATCAGGCCTTAAGCTATGCATAAGTGGATTAAAATTTATTGGCAAGGGCTGTTAGCTATCAGCTTACTTTTCCCTGGAATTAGTAGCATGGGACAGCAATTCTCACGGCACTATTTCTTTGATGGTGATGAGGTAGTCTTTGAATTTGATAGCCGGGAATATTTGCAAGCCAAAAACCAGGATATCCTGGAACGATTGGATTTTTCCGATCTAAAAATTGATGAGGTAGTGGTTTCTGGCAATTTTAACAATTGGTCGAAAGACAGTTGGAAGATGCGCAAAACCGGACGATATACCTACCAGTTACGAAAAAAAATAGTAGAATTTAATGATCCCTTCAAATGGGAATTCAAATTCCTAGTCAATGGAGAATACTGGATCGTCCCTGATGCCAAGCATCCCGGGAAAAAGTTTCTTTCCAATGACTTTATTGAAAGCACCTACAATTTAAAGCTCAATGACATTGAATCCGATTCAACGGGCAACACCCTTTTTTACTTAAAGGGTTATCCAGAGGCTAAAAAGGTGATACTTGCCGGCAGTTTTGACAATTGGGATGAAAACCAATTGAAAATGCAACAGGTAGCAGATGGCTGGCAGCTGCGTATTAATCTATCTCCCGGCAGGCATGAATACAAGTTCATCGTAGATGGAAACTGGATGCATGATTCCGAAAATCCCAATGCTGTCAAGAATGAACACCATACGCTCAATTCGGTCCTATTTGTCAATAAACTGGTACAATTCAAACTTGAAAAATATCCCAGAGCTCAAAAGGTCATTCTGGCCGGCTCCTTTAACAATTGGAATGAAAATGATCACAAAATGCAGCGACAAGATGGTGCCTGGACTACCGCATTGGAGCTGGCTGCAGGCAAACACTATTACAAATTTATAGTGGATGGAAAGTGGATCGTTGACCCCGTCAATACACTTCAGGAACGCGACAGGGAGGGCAATCTTAATTCGGTACTCATTGTACGATAAAAAAAGGGGCACTTCGATTGAAGCGCCCCTTTTTTATTATTTAAGGTTCGTTCTATTCTTCCTCATCAGAAGCCTCTGTTACTACTGTTGTAGCAGCAGCTGCTGCTGTTGTTGTAGCTGTAGTAGCTTTTCCACCACCACGACGACGACGTCTCTTCTTACCACTTCCACTTGATGGTGTTTCGTCCTTGGCAGAATATACTTCATTGAAGTCTACAAGTTCTATCATAGCCATTTCTGCAGCATCACCCTGACGGAAGCCAGTTTTGATAACGCGTACATAACCACCTGGGCGATCGCCCACTTTTTCGGCAATGACACCAAATAATTCTTTAACAGCCTCTTTATTTTGCAGGTAGCTAAAAACTACGCGGCGGCTGTGGGTTGTATTGTCCTTGGCTTTTGTAATGATAGGCTCAATATGCTTACGCAAAGCTTTGGCCTTAGCAAGGGTAGTCCGGATACGCTTGTGCGTGATCAGGGCAATGGACAGGTTGGCCAACAACGCTCTGCGGTGTCCGACTTTCCGTCCCAGATGATTGAACTTTTTACCGTGTCTCATGACAACAATATTAGCTTCGCAACACTCCTTGTTAACCGTCTCAATAAGACAAAGCGGCAGGCACGCTTCGGGTTGTAAAAGGAGTTATTGCCGGTTATAAAAATCAGTCCGGTTAAGACTGCCTACTTATCAATTCTAATCTTCGTCGAGCTTGTATTTCGACAGATCCATACCAAAGGTAAGTCCTTTATCCTGGAGCAATTCTTCAATTTCTACCAAGGATTTCTTACCGAAGTTACGGAACTTCAATAGCTCGTGTGTATCGTATTTCACCAATTCAGCGAGGGTATTGATCTTGGCTGCTTTCAGACAGTTGTATGCCCGTACAGACAAGTCTAGATCTTCCAGTGAAGTTTTGAGGAGCTTCCGCATGTGCAGGATGTGCTCATCAACAATATTGTCTTCACGGCTGGCTGCGTCGTCAAAGGTGATATTTTCGTCGGTAATCAGCATCAAGTGCTGAATCATAATCCGGGAAGCATCTTTGATCGCTTCTTCCGGATGAATGGTACCGTCGGTTTTTACTTCAATAGTCAGTTTCTCGTAGTCAGTACGCTGTCCTACACGAGTATTTTCTACTCGGTAAGCCACATTTTTGATCGGCGTGTAGATGGCGTCTACGGGAATCACTCCAATGGGAGCATCCTTTGGCAGATTTTCATCAGCAGGTACGTAACCCCGACCTTTGGTAATGGTCAATTCCATTTCCAGGTTTACAAAGGGTTCCATATTGCAGATCAGCAGATCAGGGTTCATGATTTTGAAAACATTGGTATGTTCTTCAATATCTCCTGCTCTGAACTCTTCTTTACCACTGATAGTGAGGTATACTTTTTCATTAGCAATATCCTCGTCAGCGATAAGCTGCTTAAGACGAACCTGTTTGAGGTTCAGAATAATTTCAATAACGTCTTCTACAACCCCACGGATGGTAGCAAATTCGTGTTCAACTCCCGCAATCCGTACTGCAGAAATTGCGAATCCCTCCAATGAAGAAAGTAATACCCTTCTCAAGGAATTACCGACTGTCTGGCCAAAACCAGGCTCAAGAGGTTTGAATTCAAAAAGCCCTTCGAAGTCATCGGATTTTTGCATCACGATCTTGTCGGGCTTCTGGAAATTTAAAATGCTCATATATTGAATTAAACTTAGTGGGACGAAATTAGTATCAGATTGGTCTAGTCTTCTTAAATACAAAAACAATTTTGACAGCCTGTTTCCAGACTGCCAAAATTTAAGATTCTTTATTACTTAGAGTATAGTTCTACGATCAACTGATCGTTAATCTTTTCAGGTATTTGGTCCCGTTCCGGGTAACCAGTGAAAACACCAGTCATTTTGTCCGGGTTAAATTCCAACCAAGGGAATTTGCGAACATCTTTTTTGCTACCTACACTTTCAACAACCACATTCAATCCCTGAGATTTACCACGCACACCGACGATGTCACCAGGGCGCAGCAAAGTAGAAGGAATATTATTGATGACGCCATTGATCACAACATGTTTGTGGTTAACCAATTGGCGGGCTGCCCGACGAGTAGGAGCAAGACCAAGACGGAAAATGGTATTGTCTAAACGAGACTCCAGTATCTGCATTAAAACAGAACCTGTAGCTCCTTTTCTTCCGCTTGCCAGTTCAAACATCTTTCTAAACTGACGCTCCAATAGACCGTAAGTATATTTAGCCTTCTGTTTTTCCATCAACTGGAAAGCATAGTCTGACTTTTGCTTTCTACGTCTGGAATTCCCGTGTTGGCCAGGAGGATATTTCTTTTTCTCAAATGCCTTATCATATCCGAAGATCGACTCTCCGAAGGCTCTGGATTTTTTCGTTTTTGGACCTGTATATCTTGCCATTGCAGATTAAACTTTTTCCTGATTCAAAACCAATATTAAACTCTTCTACGCTTAGGAGGACGACATCCGTTATGAGGTACTGGTGTAACGTCTTTAATTCTCGTTACTTTGATACCCGCTCCGTCGATTGCGCGAATCGCTGCTTCACGTCCAGAACCAGGTCCTTTAACGTATACCTGCGCTGTACGCAATCCTGCTTCATAAGCTACTCTGGCAGCATCCGAAGCGGCAACCTGTGCAGCATAAGGCGTATTTTTCTTTGAACCTCTAAATCCGGCTTTACCGGCTGAAGCCCATGAAATCACCTGGCCTTTCTTGTTAGTCAACGAGATGATAATGTTGTTAAAACTCGCCCGAATGTACACATGACCTTCCGGTTCTACTTTAACTTTCCTCTTCTTAACCTTTTTTCCCTTTGCCATTGCTTGATTAAGGATTTAATTAATGAACAAGCTGTTATTTGGTTGCCTTCTTCTTGTTGGCTACCGTCTTCCGTTTCCCTTTACGTGTCCGTGCGTTTGTTTGTGTACGCTGGCCACGTAGTGGTAAACCTTTACGATGACGCACCCCACGATAACATCCAATATCCATTAATCGCTTAATGTTTAACTGGATCTCTGAGCGCAATTCTCCTTCTACTGTGAAATCATTGGTAATAATGCCGGATATCTCCCGAATATTATCATCAGTCCAATCATCAACTTTAACGTTTTCGTCAATTCCGGCTTTCTCCAAAATCCTCACGGCAGCTGAGTTGCCAATGCCGTAGATATAAGTTAAGCTGATAACACCCCGCTTGTTTCTTGGTAAATCAACACCTGCTATACGAGCCATCTTAAAAATTTATATTATGGAAGTGATGTATTACAACCCCCAAGCACGTTGGTTTAACCCTGACGCTGCTTGAATTTTGGATTTTTCTTATTAATAACGTACAATTTGCCTTTTCTCCGTACGATCTTGCAATCGCTCGATCTCTTTTTAATAGACGCTCTTACTTTCATTACTAAGTATTTTAAATTTCTCTACAACTCAATTTACTTATATCGATATGTGATACGACCTCTTGTCAGGTCATATGGCGACATTTCTACCGCAACCTTATCCCCTGGAAGAATTCGAATGTAATTCATCCTCATTTTACCAGAGATCGTAGCCACAATTTGATGGTCATTTTCTAAACGTACACGAAACATAGCATTGGAAAGTGCCTCCTCTATTATCCCGTCTTGTTTAATTAAGTTCTTTTTTGACATATTTTGAATTTCGGAGTGCAAAGATAGATATAATTTACCTTTTTCACCAACAATTTTCTAAAAATCTACTTTGCCCCGTTTTTCTTATTGTGTGACTAGTGATTTTAACGCTACTTTATTGACATTTGGATTCGACTCAATAGCTTCCGCAATCATGTTGTGATCAGAAAGGATATCCGCGCCGTCTTTCCGAATGGCTATAGAATGTTCATAATGGGCAGATGGTTTGCGGTCTTTTGCAAAAACAGTCCAGCCGTCTTGTGCTGTGCGTACCTCTCTGCGTCCCAGATTAACCATTGGTTCAATGGCAATCACCAGGCCTTCTTTCAATTTTATCCCTCTGCCTCTCTTCCCGTAGTTGGGCACTTCTGGTGCTTCGTGTAGTTCTCTACCAATTCCGTGTCCCACCAACTCCCGAACAATACTATAATTATGTGTTTTTTCAGTGTATTCCTGTACGGCGAAGCTAATATCTCCCAGGCGTCTGCCTACTTCCGCAGCTTCAATAGCCTTATACAGTGATGTATTGGTCACACGTAGTAATTCCATAATTTCCTCTTCCACTTCACCTAAGGCGAAGGTATAGGCAGAATCTCCGTGAAAACCATTCAACAAAACACCGCAATCCACTGAAACAATATCACCGTCTTTAAAAACCTGATCTTTTGATGGGATGCCGTGAACTACACTCTCATTCGGAGATACGCACAATGTGCCTGGAAACCCGCGATACCCCTTAAATGCCGGTACTGCGTTATGATCCCGAATGACCTGTTCTGCCAGAGTATCTATCTCCATCCCATTGATCCCGGGACGAATAACCTTGGCTACCTCAGTCAATGCCTTACAAACCAGAAGGCAACTTTCCCTGATCAACTCAATTTCCTCGTCCGTTTTATAAAAGATCATGCTTATAATTCAGTTTGATTCTCCTCTATCAACAAAAAGGGGGAGATTCAGTTTAATCTTACATATTGGCTCCAATACCCTGCATTCTACTTCTGCCCTGCATCTTGCCTGACTTAACAAGGCCATCGTAACGACGCATCAACAAGTGACTGTTGATTTGTTGTAAGGTATCGAGAACAACGCCAACCATGATCAGCAGTGAAGTACCTCCAAAGAAGGTAGCAAAACCTGTGTTGACACCAAAAGCTGCGGCAAAAGCCGGCATGATAGAAATCAAGCCCAGGAATATAGATCCCGGCAATGTGATACGCGTGGTTACTGCATCGATGAAATCAGCCGTTGCCTTACCGGGTTTGATACCAGGAATAAAGGCATTCTGACGTTTCAGGTATTCTGCATAGTTCTGTGGGTTGACAATCAACGCGGTATATACATAAGTGAAAACGACAACTAATATGAAGTAGATCACATTGTATGGACCAGAGGTAAAGTCATTGAAAGCCCGCAACAAAGAGTTGGAAGCAATATCACTTCCCTCACCCGCTACAAACTGGGCAATGGTTGCTGGCAAGAACATCAGGGCCTGAGCAAAGATGATTGGCATTACACCAGCAGCATTAACTTTCAAGGGAATATAATCTCTGTTGCCGGCAGCAGGCATAGCATTAGCGCCACGGCCTACCATCCGTTTGGCAAACTGGATAGGAATTTTTCGCACACCTGTAACAATTAGCACGGTTGCCATCGTTACGATAAATAGAGCTGCCAATTCCAAGACAAATATGAGTGCGCCACCCTGAGTCAATTGTGACTGGAATTCGAAAACCAGCATTTGAGGAAGGGTAGCAATAATGCCAACGGTAATCAACAAAGAAACACCATTACCAATTCCGCGGTCAGTGATGCGTTCACCTAACCACATGGCAAATACGGTACCTGTTGATAAAACAATAATGTTGGAAATCCAGAAAATTCCATCAGGAATAGAAGGATCAACTGCACCCATTGATTTAACATAGGTAAGGTATCCACCACCTTGTACCAGTGTAATAAACACCGTCAGTAAACGGGTAATCTGGCTGAGTTTCTTTCTTCCTGACTCTCCTTCTTTAGACTGAAGGCGCTGGAAATAGGGCATTGCAAATCCAAGTAACTGCACAATAATGGATGCCGTAATATAGGGCATGATACCCAATGCAAAAATAGCGGCATTATTAAAGGCACCACCTGTAAACATATTCAACAATCCAAGCAAGTCGTTTGGATTTGAATTGCTTTCAATAGCAGTTTTTAGAGCGGCAGGATCAACACCTGGTAATACCACATATGATCCCAAGCGGAAAACCATCAACATTCCCAATGTGAAGAGAATGCGATTTCTCAATTCTTTGATTTTCCAAATATTCTTTAAGGTGTCAATTAGCCTTTTCATCTGTCAATTTTATACAAGATTAACACTACCTCCTTTGGCTTCGATCGCTGCTTTGGCGCTTGCTGAACAAGCGTGTGCCGTTACATTCAGTTTGGCATTAATTTCGCCGACACCAAGTACTTTGATCAGGTCATTTTTCCTAACTATTCCGATTTTAACCAGCGTTTCCATATTAATGGTATCCAGTTTGTATTTTTCGGAAATTGCCTGTAACCTTTCAACATTCAAGGGCACATAAGCCACACGGTTCGGATTTTTAAATCCTCTTTTCGGCAAACGCATTTGCAGCGGCATCTGGCCACCTTCAAAATTACGTTTTCTGCTGAAACCAGAACGTGATTTTTGTCCTTTATGTCCACGAGTTGACGTTCCACCTCTTCCGGATCCTTGTCCTCTGGCTATTCTTTTCTTACTCTTGACAGAACCTTCAGCAGGCTTTAGATTATGTAGTTCCATTGTCTTTCCTTTTAAAAATAAATTCCTCTATTGGGAATAAATTTATGCTTTTTCCACTTCTACCAGGTGGTTTATTTTAGCTACCATTCCCAAAATCTGAGGAGTAGCCTCTTTAACCACACTTCGGTTAATCTTATTCAGGCCCAGTGCTTTAAGCGTATCCTTTTGCCGCTTAGAGCGATCAATAGAACTTTTGACCTGTGTGATTTTTACCTTATCCATTGTTTCTCTATTTTGGCTTATTCGCCGTTGAACAATTTCTCTAAAGAAATATTGCGGTGTTTAGCTACATCTTGGGGGCTTCTCAACTTAGACAAAGCGTCGACAGTTGCTTTCACCACATTGTGAGGATTTGAAGATCCCTGAGATTTCGCCAATACATTGTGCACCCCTGCAATTTCCAGTACAGCGCGCATGGCACCACCTGCAATTACACCAGTACCATCAGCAGCAGGTTTGATCAGTACTTTGCCAGCACCGTATTTACCTTTCTGCTCGTGTGGAATTGTGCCTTTATGTAACGGAACTTTGATCAGGTTCTTTTTAGCATCATCTACTGCTTTAGCAATAGACTCGGATACGTCCCGGGCTTTGCCCAATCCGTGACCAACTGTGCCTTTACCATCACCCACTACCACGATGGCTGCAAAACTAAAGGTACGACCACCTTTTGTAACTTTTGCTACCCGGTTGAGATTGACCAGCTTTTCTTTCAAATCCGTCTCAGCGGGTTTAACTCTATTTGAGCTTCTTTTAGCCATTATTCGTATTTTTTAAAAATTAAGACCTGCTTCACGCGCACCGTCAGCCAAAGCTTTTACACGACCGTGGTATAAATAACCACCCCGATCAAACACTACACGATCAATATTCAAAGATTTCAACCGCTCACCGAGCAATTTACCAATTACTTTGGCTTGCTCCGTTTTATTACCAGTTTTTTCTGCCCCCTTATCTCGGGTAGAAACAGCGGCGATGGTATGTCCGGCCACATCGTCAATTACTTGACAATAGATATCCCGGTTACTGCGGTAAATAGCCAAACGCGGTCTTTCGGCCGTACCTTTCAGACGCCTCCGAATCCGGTAGTGGATATTTTTCCTTCTTTTCTCCTTGTTAAATTGCATGACAATTTTGTATTTTCTGCCTTAGTGAAAAACCATAGAGGTTTATCCCAAAGCACCATAATTTTTTATCAAAAAACAATTATTAATCAGCGACCCAAATAGGGTGCTGCTATAATTATTTACCAGCAGTTTTACCTGCTTTGCGACGAATTTCTTCACCCATAAAGCGAATACCTTTGCCTTTGTAAGGCTCTGGCTTCCGGAAGGCTCTGATTTTGGCAGCCACCTGTCCGATGAGTTGTTTATCAACACTTTCCAAACGGATCATCGGGTTTTTACCCTTTTCCATTTTGGCCTCTATCTTTACTTCTTCAGGGATGTAAAAATAGATAGGGTGAGAAAACCCGAGCGTTAATTCAAGCAATTGTCCCATGTTATTGACACGGTAACCAACACCAATAACTTCCAATTCTATTACATATCCGTTTGATACACCTTCTACCATATTGGCAATTAAGGAGCGGTACAAACCGTGCAAAGAACGGTGACGCTTAGAGTCTGTTGGTCGCTTAACAACAAGTTCTCCATCTTCAACTTCAACTGCCAGATCGGGATCTATCTGCTGCATCAGCTCGCCCTTAGGCCCCTTGATGGTGACCAGATTTGCTTTGTTAACATTGATGTCAACACCGCCGGGAATTGTTATGGGAGCTTTTCCTATCCTAGACATTTCGTTCTGATTTTGGACTCAAGAAAATTAGTAAATATAACAAAGTACTTCGCCTCCTACGTTGCGAGTTTGGGCCTGTTTGCCGGTGATCACTCCACTAGAAGTAGAAACGATTGCGATACCCAAACCATTAATTACACGAGGAATTTCATCTGCCTTGCAATAAAGACGCAAGCCGGGTTTACTGGCTCTTTGCAATTTGCGAATGATTGGCGCTTTGGTAACCGGATCGTATTTCAAGGCAATCTTGATGGCGCCTTGCTTTCCTTTGCCAACACCTTCTTCAAACTTATACTTCAGGATATATCCCTGGTCGTAAAGTATTTCGGTGACGCGTTTTTTTAATTTCGAAGCCGGAATCTCCACAATGCGGTGGCCCACTTGTTGAGCATTTCTGATTCTGGTCAGATAATCAGCTATTGGATCTGTAACTGCCATTTTATCTTAGTTTCGCCGACTGGTTTTCCAAAATGATACTGGAACCTTGCCAACTATTAATTAATAATTACCAACTTGCTTTTGTAATGCCGGGAATTTTTCCGAACAATGCCATTTCGCGGAATTTCACTCTGCAAATTCCAAACTGGCGCATATACCCCTTGGGGCGGCCAGTCAGTTGACAACGGTTGTGCAAACGAATAGGATTGGAGTTGCGAGGTAGTTTATCCAACTCGTCCCAACGACCTTCCTTTTTCAGTTGTTTGCGTAGATCCGCATATTTATCCACCAACTTTGCTCTCTTTCTTTCCCGTGCGATGACCGATTTCTTTGCCATTATATTCTATTATAATTGAATATTAATTTCTTTGATTTTTGAACGGAAGGCCCAAAGCTTTCAGTAGTGCAAGTGCTTCGGCATCCGTTTTGGCAGTTGTCACAAAAGTGACATCCATACCCGTAATCTTGCTCACCTTATCCAGATCAATTTCCGGGAAAATGATTTGTTCAGTGATTCCCATGGAATAATTTCCACGGCCATCAAAACTCTTATCATTAATGCCCCGAAAGTCACGAACCCGAGGAAGCGCTACCGTAACAAGGCGTTCCAAAAATTCGTACATACGCTCCTGGCGAAGGGTTACTCTGGCTCCGATAGTCATGTCTTCTCTCAACTTAAAGTTTGACACAGACTTCTTTGCTTTGGTAGGCACTGCTTTTTGCCCAGCAATCATCGTCATTTCCTGAAGCGCATTGTCTACTAGTTTTTTATCCTGAGTAGCACCACCTACACCCTGGTTGATACAAATCTTTTCCAGGCGAGGCACTTCCATGACTGATTTATACTGAAATTGTTCCATAAGAGCCGGAACAACTTCCTCCTTATATTTTATCTTTAGAACAGGTTGATAACTCATCATTTTATGATTTCACCGGATTTTTTAGAATATCTTTCAATCTTCCCATCCACCAATTTTCTTCCGACACGGGTAGGCTCCCCTGTTTTTGGATCTACCAACATCAGGTTGGATAGATGAATTGGTGCAGGTACCTCATTGATACCACCAGGATTGTCTTGTGAAGGTTTAGTATGTTTTTTCACAATGTTGACTTCGTCGACAATGGCCCGATTTTTATCGGGAAACACCTCTAGCACCTCTCTTACTTTGGTTCTATCTGTGAAGGCACCGGCAGTGACCACCACTTTATCGCCCTTTTTAATTTTCAGCTTAGGCGAAAACCTTTTCTGATTGTTAGCTTTCTTTGCCATTTTCTTAATGATTATGAAGAGAACCTATTAGGGTCGTCCTATCCAACTTACAATACCTCTGGTGCGAGGGATACAATACGCATATAATCTCTTTCCCGCAACTCCCGCGCAACTGGTCCAAAAATACGGGTGCCTCGTGGTTCATCCTGAGCTGTTAACAATACAACTGCATTGTCATCAAACCGGATGTAGGAACCATCTTTACGGCGAATTTCTTTTTTGGTACGCACCACCACTGCTTTGGAGACCGTACCTTTCTTAATACCACCTGGCGTGGCTTCCTTTACGGATACCACAATGGTGTCTCCGATGGAAGCATAGCGACGCTTGGATCCACCCAAAACGCGGATACAAAGTACCTGTTTGGCACCGCTATTGTCTGCTACCCGTAGTCTGGATTCTTGCTGTATCATGACCTTTGTGTTTTGAAATCAAATTCCTTCGACAAACAATTGGCGTACTTCACGAGTAGAGGCCAATCCGCGACCGGAACTGTTTATTTAGCTCTTTCAATAATTTCAACTAATCTCCAACGCTTCTGTCTGCTCAAAGGCCGTGTTTCAACGATGCGAACAAGGTCTCCGATATTGCAGTCATTTTTTTCGTCGTGAGCAAAGAATTTATTGGTTTTTTTCACGAATTTACCATAAATCGGGTGGCGCAATCTACGCTGAACTGCTATTGAAATGGTCTTATCCATCTTATTGCTGACCACCAATCCGATTTTTTGCTTTCTGAGATTTCTTTCTGCCATTTTGTTTTAATTTGCAGTGATAAACACTTTTAATGCTTACGTCTTCTCGCCCGAATCTTTGAACGCCTTGCAAGCACTTCCGGACTGGCATCAGCCAATTCTCTGCGGCGAATTTCGGATTTCAAACGGGCAATATCTCGGCGAATTTCCCGCAGGTCAAGTGGATTATCCAACCCCTTGATAGCGTGATCGAATTTTAGCTTCTGGTATTGAACTATGGTTGCTTCTAGCTCACTCTCTAAATCTGTTGCCGAATAATCCTGAAGCTCCAAAAACTTTTTCGTTGCCATTTTATTATAATTAATTGACTTTCAAATACTTATTATTCCTGATGGTCTGGTCGAGTTACGGTTTTCGTCAATACCGGCAATTTCTGTGCCGCCAGGCGAAGCGCTTCTACAGCAACATCATTTGGTACGCCATCAATCTCAAACATGATGCGACCTGGTTTCACTACAGCTACGTAGTGGTCAAGGTTACCTTTACCCTTACCCATCCTTACTTCTTGTGGCTTAGCCGTAATCGGCTTATCTGGAAAAATGCGAATCCAGACCTTACCTTCCCTTTTCATATAGCGGGTCATGGCAATACGAGCTGCTTCAATCTGACGACTTGTGATATATGCACCAGCAAGTGTCTTCAGTCCGAAAGTGCCAAAGGATACTTTGCTACCTTTGTAAGCCAGGCCCTTATTCCTGCCTTTCTGCTGCTTACGATATTTTGTTCTTTTAGGCTGTAGCATTTCAGTAATTTTTTACTAATAATTTCGCAAAAAGCCGTTCGAACCAACAGCTTTTCAAAAAGCTTGGCAAAGGTACGGCATTTTTTTTATTTATTCTAACCCCTTCTTTGATTTCTTCCTCCGCGTCCGCCACCAGAGTTTCCACGGCGATCTCCGGAGTTTCCACGGCGATCTCCACCACGGCGTCCGCCTCCACCTGACTCTTTCTTACCTACACCAACATTAGGTGATAGGTCGCGTTTGCCCAGTACTTCACCTTTACAGATCCACACCTTCACACCAATCTTACCGTAAACGGTTTGTGCTTCTTTCAAGGCATAGTCGATATCTGCACGGAAGGTATGTAGCGGGGTACGGCCTTCTTTGTACTCTTCCGTACGCGCCATTTCCGCTCCGTTCAAACGACCGGAAATCCGGACTTTGATCCCTTCGGCACCTGCACGAATGGTTGATTGAATGGCCATTTTAGTGGCCCGGCGGTAGTTAATACGAGCTTCGATCTGCTTGGCGATGGATTCACCAACAATGTTGGCATCCAACTCCGGCTTGCGGATTTCGATGATATTAATCTGAATATCCTTACCCGTCAACTTTTTCAATTCTTCGCGGATGTGGTCCACTTCCTGACCGGCCTTACCAATGATGATACCCGGACGAGAGGTGTGAATGGTTACCGTAATGCGCTTAAGTGTACGTTCAATCACAGTGCGAGCAATGCCGCCTTTGTGAATACGAGCATTTAGGTAAACGCGAATTCTTTCGTCTTCAACTACCTTGCTAGCATAATCTTTATCACCAAACCAGTTAGATTCCCAGCCCCTGATGATTCCTAAACGATTACCTATTGGATTTGTCTTCTGACCCATATCGATGGTATAGTTGATGTATTATTTAATGCTTACTCTTCGGTTGCTTCTTCAACCACTTCATATTCTTCTTCCTCACCAGCTTCCATGGCAATGCGATTTTCCACGATAATCGTTACGTGGTTGGTACGCTTGCGGATCCGGTGTGCTCTACCATGAGGTGCTGGACGAAAACGTTTTAATGTACTGCCTTCGTCAACAAAAGCGGTCTTGATAATTAGATCGTAATCATCGGCACTCTCCCCATTCAGTTTGTATTCCCAATTAGCGACAGCTGACAATACCAGTTTTTCTAACCAATTGGAGGCTTCTTGTTTGGTAAAGCGCAGGATATCCAGGGCATCGTTGACCTTCTTTCCTCTTATGACGTCGACAATCAACCGCATTTTGCGGGCAGACATCGGCACATTCTTGAGTTTAGCTACTGCTTCCATGTTCAAATTATTTTTTACGATTACCAGAGTGACCTCTAAAGCTACGGGTTGGAGAAAACTCACCCAACTTGTGGCCTACCATGTTTTCGGTAACGAATACCGGTACGAATGTTTTTCCATTATGCACCGCGATGGTTTCACCGACCATATCTGGTATGATCATGGAAGAACGAGACCAGGTCTTGATAACTGACTTTTTATTGGACTCTTTAGCCTTGGCGACTTTATCCAGCAATTTGTGGAAAACGTAAGGTCCTTTTTTAATTGATCTTGCCATAACTTTTCCGTATTATAAAGCTAACGGGCAGGGCCCCTAGCGATTATTTACTTTTTCTTTTTTTACGTTTTGAAATGATCAGGCGGCTAGAAGGCTTGTTCTTATCACGGGTTTTTTGACCTTTAGCCATAATACCTGTGCGTGAACGTGGGTGTCCTCCTGAAGCTCTACCTTCACCACCACCCATTGGGTGATCAACTGGGTTCATGGCTACACCTCTTACACGTGGACGTCTACCTATCCAACGTTTTCTACCTGCTTTACCCAACACCTGCAACGCGTGATCCGAGTTGGAAGTATTACCGATTGTCGCTCTACAAGTCATCAGTATCCGACGTAATTCACCGGAAGGGAGCCTTACGGAAGCGTATTTGCCTTCGCGTCCCATAACGGTAGCATTTGTTCCGGCACTTCTAGCCAATGCTGCACCTTTTCCTGGTTGCAATTCAACGGCGTGTACTGGAGAACCCAGGGGAATATCGCTGAGGAACAGGGCATTACCAACTGTTGGTGGTGCACCAGAACCTGAAACGATTTCGTCGCCTACAGTCAACTTATCCGGAGCAATGATATAGCGCTTCTCACCGTCAGTATATTCTACCAGGGCGATAAATGCGGTACGGTTTGGATCATATTCGATCGTTTTCACAATCGCTTTTACACCATCCTTGTCTCTCTTAAAGTCGATGATCCGGTAACGGCGCTTGTGTCCACCACCGCGCTGACGTACAGTCATTTTACCATCGTGGTTACGTCCACCTGATTTTTTCAAAGAGGTTGTTAACCCTTTCTCAGGCTTATTCGTCGTAATTTCCGCGAAAGCATTACCAACTCTGGTACGAGTACCTGGAGTTATCGGATTATACTTTTTAACTGCCATTTTAAAACGAGTTTCATTTATACGAAAACCTTTACAGACTTTGCGGGATTATCCCATTACTGTCTTTACCCCTTTCGGTAGGTAAAGGATTCGTCGGATTTTTAAATTTCTCCAAAGAAATCGAGCTCTTCTCCTTCTTCTAGCGTTATTACCGCTTTTTTGTATGGTGAAACATGTCCACGCAAAACACCGGAGCGAGTATTTCGATTTTTTGCCTTGCCAGGCATGATCATGGTGTTAACTGATTCAACACTCACACCGTACATTTTCTCTACGGCTTTTTTGATCTCCACTTTATTGGCACCTTTGTTGACAACAAAGCTGTACTGATTCAATCCTTCAGAAAGCTTTTCTGCTTTCTCTGTGATAATCGGCTTGATTAAGATTGTCTTTGCCATTTCTAATAAATTCTGATGCTAAACTCACTGATTTCAGTAATCAGTATTTAAGCAAATGTTTCTTTAATCTTTTCAATTGCACCTTCCGAAAGAATCAGTTTATTGGCCTTCAATACGTCATAAACGTTGAGGTCACTGGCTCTTACAACTTCGGTTCCTTTCAGGTTGCGGCTAGACATGTACACTTCCTTTTCAAAATCGGAAGTAACCAAAAGCGTCTTTTTGCCGTATACCTGCAAGCTTTGCAGCAGGGTGAGATACTGGTTGGTTTTTGGAGCATCAAAGGAGAAGTCCTCTAAAACAACAATATCACCTGCACTGGCTTTGCTTGCCAAAACTGACTTGCGGGCCAATTGCTTCACTTTTTTGTTTAGGCGAATGCCATAATTCCGTGGTCTCGGTCCAAAAACGCGTCCACCACCGCGAAATAAAGGGTTTTTGATATCACCGGCACGAGCAGTACCGGTACCTTTTTGACGCTTAATTTTGCGGGTAGATCCTGCGACCTCACCTCTTTCTTTGGACTTGTGAGTACCCTGACGCTGATTGGCCAAATATTGTTTGACCGCCAGGTAAATGGCATGATCATTGGCTTCGACACCAAAGATATCATCGGGAAGTTCTGTTTCCCTGCCGGTTGGTTGACCTTGTGTATTAAGCACCTGGATTTTCATCTCTTCTAATCTTTATCAGATTCGGGTGTGCACCATGAGGGCATACACCAAAATTATTATTTCTCAATAATGACATACGCACCTTTGTGGCCAGGAACAGCCCCCTTGAGCAGCAGCAAGTTTTGCTCAGGAAATATCTTAACCACTTGAAGGTTTTTAATTTTCACACGTTCGCCTCCGTCACGGCCGGCCATGCGCATTCCTTTAAATACTTTTGCTGGGTAAGAAGCCGCACCAATAGAACCTGGTGCCCGCAGCCGGTTGTGTTGACCGTGAGTAGCGTCATTCACACCGCGGAAGTTGTGGCGTTTTACAACACCCTGAAAGCCTTTACCTTTAGAAGTTCCGACTGCGCTAACCAGATCACCTTCAACGAATACTTCGTCAACGTTAATGGTTTCGCCAATTGTTTTGTCAACAATGTCGAAATCGCGGAATTCAATAACTTTCCGCTTTGGACTTGTCTTTGCGTTTTGAAAATGCCCTAGGAGAGGATTCGTGGTATTCTTTTCTTTGGCTTCACCATAGCCCAATTGTAGGGCGGTGTAACCGTCAGTATCTTCAGTTTTAACCTGAGTAACCACACATGGTCCTGCTTCGATTACGGTGCAGGCAATGTTTCGCCCACGATCGTCGAAGATACTTGTCATACCAATTTTCTTACCGATTAATCCGTTCATCAGTATAATATTTTAGAAATCAGATTCCAGATAACACGACCAATACACAAATAAATTCATGATTTTGATCGGGTTGAAGCCTTCAATCAGCCATTGCAAAAGGGCTTCAACGAAGAGGTTCTAATAGAGAATGATGGCCTACGGCCCTTTTTCCCACCTAGAATAGCTACCTATCCGGTTTCTTCTTACGTGTCGCTTAAAATAATTACGTCAACTTTACTTGAATGTCTACTCCACTTGGCAATTCCAGTTTGGACAGGGCATCGACTGTCTTCTGGGTAGGAGTATAAATTTCAATGAGGCGTTTGTGGGTACGCAACTGGAACTGCTCACGAGACTTCTTGTTGACGTGCGGAGAACGGAGCACGGTAAAGATTTTTTTCTCGGTGGGCAGCGGAATCGGACCTGTCACAACAGCGCCACTATTTCGCACCGTCTTTACGATTTTTTCTGTAGACTTATCTACCAGGTTATGATCGTAAGACCGGAGTTTGATTCTAATTTTCTGATTCATGCCTTGTTTGAATTATTTCAAATTTCAAGCTTAAGATTCAGAGATAGCCAATCGTTTATTGACAGCGCTCTAAATCTCGTTAATTATAATAAGGTCTTAAACTTTTACTTCGCCTTTAGCTTTCTCGATGATTTCTTTGGCGATACCAGATGGAGCCTCAGCATAGTGCGAGAATTCCATAGTTGAGCTGGCGCGACCAGAAGTAATCGTCCGTAGAGAGGTAACGTATCCGAACATTTCAGACAACGGTACATCAGCCTGGATTGCTACAGCGTTACCTGTCCGTCCTTCCTGCCCTTTCGGCAATCCACGACGGCGGTTCAAGTCACCAATTACACTACCAACATATTCTTCAGGAGTAACAACCTCCAGTTTCATAATTGGTTCTAGCAATACGGGCTTGGCACTGTTTGCGGCTGCTTTAAAACCTTCCTTCGCACAAAGTTCGAAGGCAATCGGTTTAGAGTCAACTGCGTGCATAGATCCATCATACACCCGGACTTTCATACTATCGATACTGTATCCGGCCAAAACGCCATTGTCCATCATCGAAAGAAATCCGTCTTTAATTGGCTTCATGTAGTTTTTGTCGATTGACCCACCTACAATTCCCCAAATAAATTGTAATTTATCTTTGCCATTTTTAAACTCTTCAGTATCAAGGAATTCCTGATCGGCTGGGCCTAATTCGAATTCCATATCAGCGAAGAGACCAGAACCACCGGTTTGTTTTTTCAAACGTTCGCGGTGAGTAACCGTTTTGGTCAAAGCTTCTTTATAGTTCACCTGTGGTTGTCCTTCGTTGACTTCCACTTTGAATTCTCTTCTCAAACGATCCACGATGATTTCCAGGTGAAGCTCACCCATACCGCTAATTACGGTTTGGCTGGTATCTTCATCATAATTTACGCGGAACGTAGGATCTTCTTCTGACAGTTTGGCCAGAGCCATTCCCAGTTTATCCAGATCCTTCTGTGATTTCGGTTCTACAGCAACACCAATTACCGGATCGGGGAAAGTCATACTTTCCAGCAAAATCGGATGATTCTGATCACAAAGTGTATCACCGGTGCGCAGGTCTTTGATTCCTACTGCTGCAGCAATATCACCCGCCTCTACAAAATCGATAGCATTTTGCTTATTGGAGTGCATTTGGTACAAACGTGAAATGCGTTCTTTTTTGCCGGAGCGTGTATTCAGCACGTAAGAACCAGCATCCAACCGACCAGAATAAGTACGGAAGAATGTCAAACGACCAACATAAGGATCGGTAGCAATTTTAAATGCCAGAGCTGCAAAAGGCTCATCGACACTTGGCTTGCGTCTTACAGGTTCTTCAGTATCCGGATTAATTCCTTCAACAGCTTCAATATCCATTGGTGAAGGCATGAAAGAACATACTGCGTCCAATACTGCCTGTACGCCTTTGTTTTTAAAGGCTGATCCACACATCATTGGAATGATGCTCATGTCAATCACGGCCGCACGGATAGCTGCACGAATTTCGTCAGCTGAAATAGAGTTGGGATCTTCGAAGTATTTTTCCATCAAAGTTTCGTCGTACTCTGCAACAGCTTCCAGCAATTTCTCGCGGTGTTCTGCAACAATATCGACCAAATCTTCTGGCATAGGAATAACTTCGAAAGTCATACCCATATCGTCCTCATTCCAAACGATTGCCTGATTAGTAATCAGGTCAACAACGCCTCTAAAACGCTCTTCAGATCCAATCGGTACCTGTAAAGGTACAGCATTCGCTCCAAGTTTTTCTTTTACGTCATTAACAACGTTAAAGAAGTCAGCACCAGAACGGTCCATTTTATTAACGAAACCGATACGAGGTACTTTATAACGATTGGCCTGACGCCAAACAGTTTCTGATTGTGGTTCCACACCAGAAACGGCACAGAACAAAGCAACTACTCCATCGAGTACTCGCAAAGAACGCTCAACCTCTACAGTAAAGTCAACGTGACCAGGAGTGTCAATAATATTAAAGGTATATTCCTGATCCTGCCATTTCCAAGTAGACTTGGTAGCAGCGGAAGTAATTGTAATACCTCTTTCCTGCTCCTGCTCCATCCAGTCCATGGTAGCGGCACCGTCGTGTACTTCACCAATCTTGTGACTGATACCAGTATAGTACAGCACCCGCTCGGTGGTTGTAGTTTTACCTGCATCAATGTGAGCGGCAATACCAATATTTCTTGTAAACTTTAAGTCTCTAGCCATGACTAGTCCTCAAACGGGAATTTTATAGTTAAGTGGATTAAAATAAGTAGTGTAAAATTACACTCTGAAGTGTGCAAAAGCACGGTTTGATTCTGCCATTTTGTGCGTATCTTCTTTACGCTTCACGGCAGCACCTTCCCCTTTGCTTGCTGCTATCAGCTCAGCGGCTAATTTTTCAGCAAACCCTTTACCACTACGTTGACGAGCAAAGCGAATTACCCATTTCATACCAATGGATAATTTTCTTTTGGCCCGAATTTCAGCCGGGATTTGGAAAGTTGCTCCACCAATACGGCGGCTTCTCACTTCTACCTGGGGCATAGCATTGTTTAATGCTTTTTTCCAAATAGCATGCTCATCCTGCTTGGTTCTTTCCTTAATCAGGTCCATCGCATCATAAAATACGCTGAAGGCTACCCCTTTTTTACCCTGCCACATTAAATTGTTCACGAATTGGGTAACCATCGGATCTTTGTAACGTGGATCCGGAGCAATAATTCTAACTTTTGGTTTTCTTTTTCTCATTATCCTTAATTAGAGGTTTCGAAAAAAAAGTGAAACATAATTACTACTTAGGTCTCTTAGTGCCGTACTTAGAACGACTCTTTTTGCGATCATTAACCCCAGCAGTATCTAAAGCACCGCGAACGATGCGATAACGCACACCTGGCAAATCTTTTACTCTACCACCTTGAATCAACACGATAGAGTGTTCTTGCAGGTTGTGACCTTCTCCTGGAATATAAGCAATCACTTCAACGCCATTTGTCAGACGGACCTTAGCAACCTTACGCAGTGCTGAGTTCGGCTTCTTAGGAGTGGTTGTATAAACCCTTGTGCATACACCTCGTTTCTGTGGGCATGACTCCAAAGCACGCGATTTACTCTTCACGATTACTTTCTCTCTGCCTTTGCGTACAAGTTGATTAATAGTAGGCATAAATTTTACTTAATTTTAAATGGATGTTTTTGCTTCAAACTAGCCCAACGGGCATGCCTATTTCAAAAGCGATTGCAAAGGTAAGTACTTTTAGCTAAAAACCAAAAGCATAAATTAAAAATAATTGAGGTTTATTCCATTAAGGGTAATATAAGCTCAAATTGATACCATCCAGATGCGCTATACCTGAAATAAAGTATGGAATAATCTGGCCTATACAGAATATTTACATGCCAATTCTCTCGACTGAAGGAATAATTTATTTGCAACATTAAACAATCCTCAATCTTTATCAGGCTGTTTTTTTTTGACAAACAGCTCGCCAAAACATCCATTTTCTCTTATTTTTAAGATTTAGATCATGTTTGGAAGCAAATCCCGATGCAAGATCAGCGCAAATTCTTTCCTTTACCAAGGAACCACTTTTTGCTTCCCATGGGCTTGCTGAGGTTCTTTGACAGGAAGTCCGTTGCCGTAGTATTGGACACTGACGCCCGGAGAATAACCATGCAAAGCAGGCCGCCAAACAAGCGCTTACACGCAAAAAAACAGATAGTATGAGCAGCAAATCTCTTGGATATGAAGAAGCTTTTATCATTCGAACTTACGAAATTGACAACCAAAAAAAGGCAACCATCCAAGCCTTGATCAGATTGATGCAGGAGGCGGCCATGCAAAATGTCATGAAATTGAAACTGTCCGTTTGGGATATGCAACCTCACCACATTTCCTGGGTCCTGCTACGAAAAGACTTACGCATCAATCGGTTGCCTTCCCTGGGCGAAAAAATTCTGGTAAAAACCATTCCCACGGGCTTTGAAAAATATTTTAGCTTCAGGGATTTTCGGATATTTGATCAACAGCAGCAATTGCTGGCATACTCTTCATCCAGCTGGTTATTGATGAATACCCTCACCAGAAAAATGGCCCGTATTCCTGAATTTATCCTTCAATTTGGTTCAAAAATGCCTCCTTCGGATACCTACTTGCCGCGACCAGAGTGTCGGTTTCCCTCCTTTGAACAGGTAGATATTGAAGAAAATTTTCGCGTCAATTGGCATCACCTGGACTTCAATCAGCACCTGAATAATACACAATACATCGCCTGGATGCTGGATGCCATGCCGAAGGAATACTTGCAAAACGGAACCCTGAAAAGATTGGAAATTCAATACCGCCATGAGTGTAAATATCAGGATATGTTATGGGCTCAAACGCAACAAATTGGAGATAAAACCTTTATTCACCGTTTGATCAATCAGGAAAATCAGCAAGAGGTTGCTTTTGCTAAAACGCTGTGGGAGTAATTTTTTTGATGCGGTAATGGTTTGAAAAGTTAAAAATTTAGAAAAAACGGTCAGATTCAAATTATTATTGGCATTTAAGGGATTAGAATAATATTTTTGTATCGCAACGGTAAATTAACGTCATGGATATAGAGATCAAAATTGAGGATGTGCAACTGATAATGGGAGACCTGTTTTCTCCTGGGTTTCAGGCCTGTTTGGATTCTACCTATTGTGGCCAATGTGAAGACAATTGTACTTCCGTAAAGATTGAAAAACTATGGCTTAATCATCTTGGAGATGTGATCGTTGAGGGCTCTTGTAAAAAGTGTAATGGCAAAACAAACCGGTATATTGAAACCGGAGAGCATGCAGAAAGCTACGATCAGGCCATGGCAATTCGTGAATTACAGATCGATCTTTTAAAATGCTACAATACCCGTTTTTAAGCATAGCATGCTAATATTACCACATTCCCTCCACCATTCTATAAGTTTCCACCATACGAATATACTGCTGATAGGAAAACCCACATTTACAATCTTCCGGATAATATGACATGATATTGGCGACATGCGGACGGTAGAATTCCCCATTTGCATCCAATTCGGGTAAAATAAAACGGCAGCCTTCTAATAAAAGGTATTTCCCTACCAAGGTATCACCGGTAATGTATGGGTCTGCCGGCGTGTCACATATTAGATCCCCTTCTGATTCACAATTTTCTCCATTGACCAATTCTGCGCCAAAACCTTCATTGGTATTAAACAGTCCAAAATAGTGTCCAAATTCATGGGCCACTGATTTGGGAATATTTGCCGTACAAGGTTTTTTCATCATAATACCTCCCTTCTCGGTCATGGTGATACCGGCTTGAGTAGAATAGCCACAATCATCTGGCGCCCAGGAAATATTTCCAACAAAAAAGACATTTATGCGGTTATTTTGGTGGTACTTCGCTTGCATTTCCGCCCATTCATTGGTATTGAGTGGTGAATTGTATTGAAAATTATCAATGTATCGAAATTCACAAATTTCAAAGCTGAGGCCAATTGGTTTAAAATAATAATTGAGGGTATCAAAACTTTCCAGAATTTCGGTTTCCGTTATCCCAGCCGAACCTACTGTATCCAGCGTGATATGTGCCACTACGGAGAATTCCTTATTTAGTATTGGTAAAGGGTGTTGCTGAGCGTGATAATACTGTGCAGGAAGAGAGAGCCAGCAAAACAGCGGCAGCAGAACTGTAAGTAATTTACGATTCATGGGTTGACTTTTGCGCGTGTTATGAACATCAGAGCTTATTTGGAGGCCAACCTTATGGCTGCAAGGGATCATTTTTCGCTACAAAAGTCGACGGCCAAACAAGGTCTCATTAGATTCTAGGTTCTTTGACAATTTTGGTGGTCAAAGAACGAGAATTTGCAATTTAGGAATTTTAGGTTTATTTTGCAATGGTGACATCAAAGCAACTCAAGGTTTCCCACTCATTGACAGTAGGAGACCTTAAACTGCTTTAAAAAACGCGTACTCCCCTTCCTGGATTTTTTCCAATACGTTATTAATTACGTGCATATTTGGAGCGAAAACAACTCTAAGTGCTCTAATTATTTATTAAACCTATAAAGTGCCTCCCCAGGGTAATTTATGGAGCATAATCCCGTATGATGATTTTTAGATTTAACGCTCTACTCTCGGTTTCGGTAACGCTATGTCTATTTTTCTCACTAGCTGGCCTGCAAGCCCAGACGGTCTCTTTGACGGAAGGTTGTAGTCCTTTGGAAGTCAATTTTACGCCTCCTGCAGGAGTAGCAAGTTATTATTGGGATTTCGATAATGGGGCTACCTCTACCCTATCCAATCCGGTTAATACTTATATCGAAGCTGGCGTCTATACGGTAAGTTTCAGTCTTAGTGCTGGAAGCCCGGTATTGGGGACTGTCACCATTACCGTTTATGACAAACCTGATCTGGAAATCGCCAGTGATATTCATTCCGGTTGTCGTCCTTTACTCGTCAATTTTAATGATCAGACCGAATTACCGGAAGGCATTACCATCAACAATTATGAGTGGGTATTTGGTGATGGCGGAACTACTTCAGGGACAGATATGCCCACACATCTTTATACCAGTAGTGGTAATTTTGATGTTTCATTGGCTATTGAAACCAACTTGATAAGTTGTAATACCACTGAGATCTTTCCGGCTTTGATTAAGGTGAGTAGTGTTGACAATGTTGGGTTTGTCACAATTCCTAACCCACCTCGTGCTTGCGAACCGCCCCTCCAGGTTTCTTTTATCAACTTTACACCAGCTAACAACTTGACCTTGGACTGGGATTTTGGCAATGGAAATACCTTTACCGGAAGTACCCCCCCACCACAACTTTATACCGAAAATGGAGTATTCCAGGCTACCCTAACTGCCCGCGATACCAATAATTGCACAAATAGTTTCACCCTACCAGTAACCATTGGCAGGTCGAGTGCCAGCTTTAATATCCCGGATACTGTTTGCATTATGGACAGCATTTTTATTGAAAACACATCGGACTTAGGCGGCTATTTTTGGGATTTTTCGGAAGGCGCATCGATTGATACAACCTCTATCAAAAATCCGGCATTGAACTTTACTCAATATGGGCTTGTCAATATCAATTTGACAGTAACTCCGCCTGATAGCATTTGTGCGGGAGATACCACGATCACCGTTTTTGTTGACGAAGCGGATGCCAGTTTTACTTCTGATCCCTCTTTTAGTTGCTCCAATCCCTTAATTGTGGATTATACTCCCCTATCTCCCCTAACCAGCGAATGGCTTTGGATCTTTCATGATGTAGAATTTTCAATTGAACAATTCCCTAGGGATACCCTTTCCTATATAGATACCACCTTGTATGGTGAAAAAGGCCCTAAATTTTTTTTCACCACCTTGATTGCGTACAATGCATCTGGTTGTCAGGATACCGTATCATTGGCAGACACTATATTTCAGCCAAATGCTTGGTTTATGCCCGATGTGATTGATGGGTGCGCTCCACTCACCGTTATGTTTGCTGATTCCAGCAGTTCAAGAGAACCTATTACCCGTTGGACCTATATTTTTGGTGATGGCAGCAGTCAGACCCTGGCCAGCTATGACGATCCTATTGCCCACACCTTCGCTGAACCTGGATCGTACGAAGTACAACTTTATATTGAGAATGAAGGAGGTTGTGTCGACACCTCCTATGTGATCACCATAGAAGTAGGTGAACCTATTCCAATTGATTTTACTGCCGACCAAACAGAAGTCTGTCCTGGAGAACAGGTTACCTTTACCAGCCTGACAAGTGACCCCAGAATAGATGCCTGGCATTTTGCAACTGAAGGAGACCGAAGCACCCACTGTTATCTAACCCCAGAAATGCAATGGGTCTTCAATTCCGAAACCGGCCCCCAGGATGTCACCATGTCCGTCGTATACAATGGCTGTCTATCCACCCTGACAAAGGAAAACTTTATTAATATCAAAGGGCCTATAGCCAAAATTGATCATGAATTGGATTGTGCACAACCCAATGATTTCATTTTTAGAGACTCTAGTCTAAGTGCCACTTCCATACAATGGGACTTTGGGGATAACCAGACTAGTACCCAACTAAACCCCATTCATACCTATGCACAGACGGGCAATTATACCGTGATATTGATTGCAGAAAACGATACCAGTGGGTGTGTTGCCTCCAGAGATACCGCTTTGATCTATGTAAGAAATCCCGAAGCTATTTTTGAGGCGCCGATTAATGGTTGTAAGGGTGATGTATTTGAATTAAATGGGGCGGCCTCTGTAGATGTCAATGCCGATTGTTGGAAAGGGTATGAATGGTTTTTCACTAAAAATAGTCGCCCGATTACAACCCAGGATACGTCGGTAGTTGTACGTTTTGCAACTGCCGGACCGGATACCATCTCCTTAGTTGTTGAAGATATCAACGGGTGTAAAGATACGACCAGCCATATTATCAATATACATGGCGTTGATGCAACCTTCAATGCCAGCACAAATTATATCTGCCTGGAGGCAGAAAACCCGGTCGTTTTTACCGATTCTACACAGGCAGATACGACAATTGTCTCCTGGTTATGGCATTTTGGGGATGGAGGTACCTCAGCTTTACAAAATCCCTCCCACCTTTTTCAGGGCTCGGCTGCATCCTATATAATCACCTTGGAGGCAACAGATATACTTGGTTGTAAGGGTGTTGTGCTGGATAGCATTTCGGTTTATGAGCCTGTTAGTCAGCTTGTTTCTCTCCCCCAGATACCCAATGTGTGTCTGGGACAGGCCATTACTTTTTCAGCGACGGATTATACAGAGGCAGGATCTTTTCTGTTGTATGACTGGGATTTTGGCAACGGTGCTCAATCCGATGAACAAACCAATGAGGTAGTATATGCAGGAGCAGGCACTTATCTGGTCCAACTCAATTATGAAGAAGCCAGTTCAGGTTGCGGAGGTAGTTTGTCCCAATTGGTGAATATTCAGAATTACCCCATCGCTGACTTTAGCAGCAGTGTCGATAGTTTGCCCATTGTTTGTTATCCTGCCAATATTTTCTTTACTGATCAAAGTGAAAGCAGCAATAATTTATCTTACTTCTGGAATTTTGGGAATGGGCAAACGGGTTTCACAACCAATCCAGCAGCTTCATTTGATAAAGGTACTTTTGAGGTACAGCTCATTGTATCCACTTCTTATGGTTGTCGGGATACCATTAGTAGAGAATTGACGCTGGTCGGACCTGAAGGGGATTTTTCCATTGCTCCCGATAGAATTTGTGTCGGAGAAAGTGTCCTTTTAAGCCTGCAAGACACCGTAGATGTAAGCACCTACACTTGGAATTTTGGAGATGGCCAACAGGAAGATAATGTGAATCCGGTAATGCATGCCTACAATTTTGTGCCCCCAAGCGGGCAAACAGTGATTACTTTGATTTTGGAGGGGACAAACGGAGCCTGTACCTTTGCTGTAGAAAAACCAGTTGATATCATAGATGTCTCTGCTGACTTTCTCATCAATAATGGCCTCGATTCAGCATTCTGCATTGGCAATTTACAATTTACCAATACGTCTACCGGCGCTAATGTATGGCAATGGGATTTTGATAACGGCAATAATTCCCAGGATCCCGATCCAGTTATCAATTTTGAATCAGGAACTTATGACATCCAACTGGCTGTAGAAAACAGCACACTAGGCTGTCGTGACACTTTAATCAGGCAAATCACTCTATACGATAATCCTCCAATTGACATCCTGCCTGATACGCTTTGTTTTGGGGACACCATTCAGCTTCAACTGCAAACACTTCTTGAGGATGCAATTTATTTTTGGGAACCTTCTTCGCTTGTTACAGACAATACGGTAGCCGCCCCATTGGCATTTCCGGTTACCTCTACCGAGTTTTCCGTTTCAGTTACAGACGCCAATGGATGTAGCGGTACGGATAGTCAGGTCATTGATGTGATTAGGCCTTTTCCGGAAATCCCGTCCGATACAACGATTTGTAAAGGGGATACGCTTTTCATAAATCTACCTAACGATGACAACTTTTATCAATTTGCCTGGACACCGGCCCCTCCACCATTTTCGCCCGAAGATGATCAGTTGTATCAATTGTTGGTCACCGATGTATTAGGTTGCCGGGAGGATATCTTTGACCTGAATTTGGCAATTGTCACCGATTATTTTGAGATTCCCAATGTGTTTACCCCTAATGGAGATGATATCAACGATGTATTCAAAGTGTATTCCGAAATCGATCAGGATCGGGAAGATCTGATGCAAATTCTCGATTTTAAGGTGTATAACCGCTGGGGTGGTGTTGTTTTTGAAGGCAGCGGCCCCAATGCTGCCTGGGACGGAAGGTACAAGGGAGAACCAGCACCATCAGAGGTGTATATTTATGCTATTTCCATTTTCTTCCCGAAAAACGGGCGAAGTTTTCTGGAGACCGGAGATGTGACGTTGGTGCGTTAAAAGTGTTTACTCAATATACAGTTCAAACTCTACCCGGCGATTAAGGAACCGGCCCTGTGGTGTAGTATTGTCTGATACGGGAACTGATTCCCCATAACCCACATAGCTCATCCGGTTGGAGTTGATGCCCTTTGACATTAAATATTGGTAGCAGGAACGTGCCCTTTCTTCCGATAATATCTGATTGGTATTGCCATCACCTACATTATCTGTATGCCCGGAAATAACCAGTTTATATCCAGGGTATTGTCTCAGGACACTTATGATTTGGTTTAGCACACTGAAGGACTCCTGTTTCAAGGTAGCTCTACCTGTCTCAAATTGAACCGCCCGCATTGCCAATTCCAGAATATCTTTGGCCTCTTCCTCTAATTCCGGACAGCCTTTATTGGTGGTTGGGCCCACCTCAGTCGGACAACTATCATCGGCATCCATCAATCCATCACCATCAGTATCCGGGCATCCTGTATACGGGCCAGCTACATCGGGGCATCGGTCATCGGCATCAACAACACCATCACCATCCCGATCGGGGCAGCCCATAGTCTCTGGAATGCCGGCTAGGTTGGGGCATCTATCCACCTCATCAGGAATGCCATCACCATCGGTATCTTTTTCCGGACAACCGAGTCTCTCCAAAGTACCTTTCTCCTCTGGGCACTCGTCAAAACGGTCGGCAATGCCATCACCATCGGAATCGGGACAACCATCCATTTCCAAAGTACCTTTATCATTAGGACAAAGGTCTACATTATCTGCCAGTCCGTCATTATCAGTATCCGGACAACCTTTAAATTCCCCAGCTAAATCCGGGCAAGGATCATCACTATCTGTGATCCCATCGCCATCACGATCGGGGCAACCCAGCGTTGCTTGTCCCCCTGCTTCATCCGGGCATTTATCATTGATATCAGCAATGCCGTCGCCATCACGGTCCGGGCAACCATTGAGGTCAGCCGGGCCTGGTACATCCGGGCATTTATCCTGACCATCGGCAATGCCATCTTTATCACTATCCACTTTCCAAAACCGGTGCATGAAGCCCAATCCTCCCTGCAAATTATTGCGGTTTTCAGTTTGGGAAATCCGGTATTCTCCTTGAAAATTGAGAAAAGAATTTTTGCCAACTTTGATATTCAAACCCATTCCAAGTGGGATCTGAATATTAGAGCCAGCGCCACTTTCAAAAGCGATGCCACCTCCACCAAAAATATAAGGAATAAACAAGGTGTTTTCCTTCATTTGGTATTGTAGCTGGAGTACAGCATCGATGCTGACGATATTGCGGTTGTTCAGGTCTCCTTCTACATTTGCCACTCCTACCTTGAGCGGAATCCCCAAGTTGACAAACCGATTAAAACTACGTATATATTCAATTTCTAATCCATTTGTAATATTCAGATTATCAATTGAATTCGGCGATCCATGATCAATAAACAGGAGTTTAGCCACAATGGCATCATACCCATTTAATATACTGGAAGGAGTCTTTTCCTGAGCATGTAGACTACAGCATAGCAACAAGGCTGGCAGGAATGTGTGTATCGTTTTCTTCATTTGTATAAAGCTTTCATTAAGTATATGCGCAAGCCAATTTTGGTCTGCAAACATACTCTAACAGGGGAACTACGAACATTTTGGACGAACATTTTTTCAAATGTCACGGCAATTTATTCATTTTATTTTAAACCATAAGAATCTGATTATTATATTGCCTCATGAAAGTTGTCTATTTATCCACCCTCATTTGCCTGGGTGTTTAATAAATGAGTAATAAGTCTACCCTTACGCCACTTTCCGGACTTTTTACTTACGAGTATGTTGGGAGGCCAAACTTTGGGCTACAAAACATCACTTTTTGCTATAAAAGCTGACCTCCAAACAAACGATTAACGGTTCTAGACAACTACTTTGTTCTACCTCTTTACAACTGTATCTATCTTCTTCATTTATTTAAAATAAAATTTGCCCTTTATGAGACAGATTAGACACTTTATTGTATTGGTGGTAATGGGCCTGATGGTCCTTTCATGCAACAAGGATAGCTTTCAGGAAGCTGCCGTTTCCAAACAAACCAATGATCCACAACCCCAAGCAGAAATTGATCAATTTGTATTGGATCAGTTGGAGGCCAATGGGGTCTTCAAATGGGAGATTGCCGATGACCACATGATTTGGAGTGCCGGAATGCATAGTGACCAGGTGATGGCTATTGGTTACCAGCCTGCCGGAGAAACCAACCTAAAAGAAAAGATTCACGAAGTAGACCTTAAAACACAAGCTTGGACAGAAGCTCGGAAAAAGGTGATTGATTTCATTGTTGAAAGCTCACAATCCAATCATCCGGACGCACATTACAAAATTGATGATCTATTGTTTACCAGAAGTAATTTTCCGTTGCCCTTTTTCCACATCAAGGTTGTTGATGAAGGCCTGATTAGCGCTCTGCGCAAAATGCCTGAAGTCAGGTATGTAGAACCCGCCAGCTACACAATGAATGAAGGCACAAACGACCGTAGCGATGCTGGCTGTGGCATTTCCCAGGATAACAGTATTCCATCAGCTGATTATACAACTGTAAGCCCCAATGCAAAGGTACCCTGGAATTTTTACCAGATGAATATTCCTCAAGCTTGGAATACCAGCAAGGGTCAGGGCATTAAAATCTGTATTATTGATACAGGCACTTCTGCCAATCAAAGTAAACTTGGCAGCCAATTTAGCTCAGGTGAATCTACCGGAAGAAGTATTGAGCGGATTGGCACTTTTGTACCAGGTATTTGGCCTTGGTCCAATGCTGATGGGCCCAACGACGATTGTGGTCATGGCACCCAAATGACAGGCTTGGCTACCGCACCCAAGACCTCCGCCGGGTCATCGGTAGGTGTAGCTTATAAGTCGAGCCTCTTGGCGATTCGGGGAACTGATGATGTTTGGCTTAACTGGTGGCGTGAAAAAGAAGGCGTGGCCGATGGATTGTATATAGCTGGCAACCGCAGCGATGTTAAGATTATCAGTATGTCATTAGGAGATATTTTTTGGAGTAGCACTGTAGCCGATGGCGTCTATTATGCTTACAATAAAGGCAAGATGGTTTTTGCCGCTGCTGGAACCTCTACCTGGTTTACTTCCTGGGTTGGGGTGACCTTTCCTGGCACTATGTCAGAAACCGTAACGATAACCGGTATCAAGGATGGCAGCTCGATGCAAAAGTGTAGTACCTGTCATTCGGGGAGTGCCGTTGACTTTGTTGCTGTGATGCAAAGAGCAAGTGATAATGAGCGTACCTCATTGACATTGTATCTAAATGGCAATACACCGGCTCGTGTTGGTGGTTCTTCAGCAGCTACAGCTACTACTGCGGGCATTGCAGCACTAGTTTGGGCGACTAACCCTGGACAAACAAGAGCACAAGTGCTGCAACGGATGAAAAATGCATCCAGCAATTACCCAAGTAGAAATAGCGAGTTTGGTTGGGGATTAATTGATGCGGCAGCTGCCGTGAATTAATATGAAATGAGGAGGAGTGGGTGCTGGGATGTAAGCGCATCGTTTGGAGGTTTTTCCATCACCCACTTTTCACTTTTCGAGCATGTTTGGAGGCCAACCATCTGGCTGCAAAGGATCACATCACAATATCTTCTTCATTGATCAGGCGCCCATTAATGCAGCGGATAATCCGGGCAGGAAAGTTTTCCAGGATGCGATAGTCATGGGTAGCAAAAAGTACGGCGGTATCGTTTTGTTGGGCCAATTGACGCATCAACAGGAGGATGTCGTCACTTGTTTCCGGGTCCAGGTTTCCAGTGGGTTCATCGGCGATGATCAGGGCGGGTTTATTGAGCAATGCCCTGGCGATGACGACTCTTTGTTGTTCCCCACCTGATATTTCATGGGGAAATTTCTTCCTTTTTTCGAGCAAGTCCACCTGTTCCAGTACTTCCACTATTCGTTTTTCTATAGCGTGTTTATCCTGCCATCCGGTAGCTTTCAGCACAAAGAGCATATTTTCTTCAACAGAACGATCAGACAGGAGGTTGAAATCCTGAAATACAATACCGAGCTTACGGCGTAGCAATGGAATGGTTCTCCTATCTAGGTCGGTAAGCTGAAAACCGGCCACCTCCCCTTTACCTTCTGACAAGGGAAGCGCAGCGTATAGTGTTTTCAGCAAACTGGATTTCCCACTGCCTGTTTTGCCAATCAGGTAGGCAAATTCTCCTTTTGAAATCTTTAAATTAACCCCTTGCAGGATTTTCTTCCCCTTTTGTGAAACGTTGATGTTCTTCAGCTGAACAATGAGGTTATCCATAGTTCTGATAAATTTATCCGCCAAAATAAATAAGTCTAAGACAAATCTCGTGTTTTTGAAGCTTTCGTAGCTCAAAAGTCTAAAAAAGAACCCAGTTGATCCAATTATTATTAATATGACACCATTTTGACTGAAGACAAGGGTGCAAAGACGGGTTTGAATACTTAACTTTGTTTTTCTATTAAAAAATCAAGGACCAATGAAAAAAATACACATCATCGCTATCATCATGATCGCAGTAGCTATCGGTCTACTGACTACTGCTGCAGAAGACATGAGTACCTATGCTACTTTTACTCAGGCAGCCAAAAGTGGTGAAAAGGTAAAGATTGCCGGCCAATTGTCGAAAGACAAGGAAATGATTTACAACCCGGAGGTAGATCCCAACTACTTCAGCTTTTTCATCAAAGATGGAGAAGGCAATGAAAACAAAGTTGTACTGCTGGCTGAAAAGCCTCAGGACTTTGAATTGTCCGAGCAAATCGTATTGACTGGCTCCATGAAAGGAGATGAGTTTATTGCTACCGATATGTTGATGAAATGTCCTTCTAAATACAAGGACGAAGAGGTTTATATTAAGAGTAAACGAGAAGGATAGGATTCATCCTTCAAAGACGAGATAGGAATATAGCAGCGGTAGTGGATGAGGTTAAAGAGGAGTCTGGTACAACAATTTTTCCATTTCATCCAATTCCCTATTCCAATGAAATTTACAGTGGACTAGCTATGTCCAAATGACCTACACGTAGATAAAATATACAAAATCAATAATGGAGGAAATCCAGTATATCGGTGAACATTTATTACCCAGTTACATTGGTCAGTTTGCCGTTCTTTTTGGGTTTAGTATGGCCCTTTTGTCAGCAATAGCTTATTTCTTTGCAACCAATCGGCGGGACACACCAGAAGCTGCCGGATGGCAGCGTATTGGGCGTACTGCTTTTTTGCTGCATGGTTTGGCGTTTTTTAGTGTGATTGGACTCATCTTTTTTGTGATGACCCAACAATACTATGAATACCAATATGTGCAGGCCCACGTTTCGGATGATTTGCCATTCAAATACATCTTTTCGGCATTCTGGGAAGGCCAGGAAGGCAGCTTTTTGTTATGGATGTTCTGGCATATCGTGCTGGGTGTGGTATTGATGCTCACTGCCAAAAAATGGGAAGCTCCGGTCTTATCTACCCTGTCGTTGATACAGGTGGCGTTAGCGAGTATGTTGCTTGGCGTTTACCTTGGTTGGGGACCTGACCAGCTAAAAATTGGTAGTAATCCTTTATTGCTATTACGCGAAGTGATGGATGCTCCCATCTTTAGCAATGCCGATTATGTAGGTCTGATCAAAGGTACGGGACTTAATCCCTTGCTACAAAACTACTGGATGACAATTCATCCCCCCACCCTTTTCCTGGGTTTTGCCTCCACAGCTATTCCTTTTTGTTTTGCAATAGCAGGTTTATGGACCAGAGAGCATAAAGCCTGGTTGAAACCTGCCCTACCTTGGGCCCTTTTTAGTGGTACGATATTAGGTACAGGCGTTTTGATGGGTGGTGCCTGGGCTTATGAAGCATTGAGTTTTGGCGGTTATTGGGCTTGGGATCCGGTGGAAAATATGTCGCTAGTCCCCTGGTTGATCCTGGTTGGTGGTATTCATACCAATCTCATTGCCAAAAGTACCGGCTATTCGATTCGTAGCTCCTATATCTTTTATTTGCTAACTTTTATTTTCATTGTTTATTCCACTTACCTGACCCGCAGTGGGATACTCGGCGATACTTCAGTTCATGCATTTACAGAAATGGGCTTGGAAGCTCAGCTAATTCTGTTTATCGCCGGTTTCATGGGTTTATCCATTTACCTATTAGTCAGTAGATACAAAGGCATTCCTGCTCCTCCCAAAGAGGAAGCCACAAGCTCTAAAGAATTCTGGATGTTTATTGGTTCACTGGTGCTCTTATTTTCAGCCTTGATCATCACTGCTTCTACCTCATTGCCTGTATATAATAAATTGGTGCAGCTTTTCGATCCTACTTTTGAAGGCCGGGTGATTACTGAGCCGATACCACATTATAACAAATACCAGCTTTGGATCGGTGTATTCATTGGTTTGCTTTCGGGTTTCTCCCAATATTTGCGTTACAAGGAGATCAATTTTGATAAAAGGGCAAAATATTTTATCACACATTTGACCATAGCTGTGGCTGTAGCCGCTGCACTGACAGGACTAGCATCCCTATGGCTGAATATTTACGCCTGGCAATATTGGTTGTTACTCTTTGCCGCCTTGTTCACGGTGGTTGCTAACCTAGATTTTATCCTCACTTTTCTAAAGGGCAATCTAAAACTCGCTGCCTCGGCGTTTGCACATATTGGGTTTGGAGTTATGATTGTGGGCATCATTGCCTCCGGGCTCAACAAAAGGATCATTTCTCAGAATACGTTCATCATGGAAGGGCTCATTCAGGATGCCGAAGACGAAAGTATGAAGGAAAACATTCTGCTCTTTAAAAATTCCCCTACTATGATGCAAGGGTACGAAGTTACCTACGTGAGAGATACCATGGATCAACATTTTACCAGGGCCTTCCAAATTAATTACAAACAGCGAGATGAAGCAGGCAATATCACTCAGGAATTTGACCTGTATCCGAATATATTATACGATAAATCCTTTACAAAAGTAGCGGCAGCCAATCCTTCTACCAAGCGCTATTTAAATAAAGACATTTTCACGCATATTGCCTCCTTGCCTCAGGTAGAAATAGACATGGATTACCGCAAACAACGGGAAGATAGCCTCAATTACCGGTCTTTTGGCTTCGGTATTGGAGAGACCATTGAATTTCCCGATACGATTAAAAATGAGCAACGGAATAGCGTTTCTATCAAGAAATATCGGGTAAAATTACTTCAGTTGTTGCACCATCCACAACACCCGGATTATGAACCCGAACCTGGCGATTACGCCATTGGTGCCCGACTGCAATTACAGCATACTGATGAGGATAGTACCTTTATTGTAGAGCCTGTTGTGTTATTGCGTGGACAATTCCTTTACCACTATCCAGTGCAAATCAACGATCTAAGTACTAAAATCCGAATCAACAGCAGCTTTCTTGACCAGGTATTCCCCTTGGATAAAGACCTTCATTTTCAGGAGTTTCTGCTAAAACAGGGCGAAACTTTCAACTATAAAGGTTACTCTATTCATTTTACTGGTTTCAACCGTACGCCTAACCACACCAGTTACAAACAAGAGGAAGGAGATATAGCTGTTAGTGCCGTATTAGAAGTAAAAGGTAATGATGGTCAGACTTATCGTGCTGAGCCGCTCTACCTGATCCGGGATAGCCGCCCACTAAATGTCAAAGATGTCATTGAAGAACTCGGCTTGCATTTCCGGTTTGAACAATTGGACCCCGTTGCCGAAACCCTACGGATAACAGTAGCCGACAATGGCAATGAATCTTTCAAATTGCCGGTTGAAATCGCGACCAATTCACTACGTTCCGATTATGTGGTCTTGAAAGCCATTGAATTTCCGGGAATCAATTATTTCTGGATAGGCTCTTTGATGATGATGCTTGGATTGGGCATGGGTATGGTTTTCCGTATCCGGCAAAATCAGGCGAGCCGTGTTTAAATCAGTAGTTGTGATAGGCTCAGGTAATGTAGGGCACCACCTGGGTTTACATTTGGTCGATTCTGGGCTGGATGTACTCCAGGTTTATAGCCGCACCGAAGCTAAAGCACAACCCCTTGCCGGATTAATAAAAACAACCTATACTACGAACCTTGAGCAGATCAATCCAACTGCTGATCTTTATTTGTTAGCCGTAAGCGATAGTGCCATTGCTGAAGTTGCAAAGGCCTTAAGCTTTTCTTCAACCCTCTCTCCCCTAGTCGTTCATTGTTCAGGCGCTACACCACAAACGGTATTATCAGAACAATTTGAACGTTTTGGTGTGTTTTATCCCTTACAAACTTTCACGAAGGAGCGAGTAGTTGATTTTAAACAAATCCCGATTTGCATTGATGCCAATACTGTCGATGATTTGAAATTATTGGAACATCTTGCTATGCAAATGGGCTGTCCTGTTTATCCAATTAATGATGAACAGCGGGCAGTATTACACTTAGCTGCTGTTTTCGTCAACAATTTTGCCAATCACCTTTTTCATATTGGGGAGCAGATATTGAGTAAGGATCAATTGCCCTTTGATTTATTACGCCCCTTGATACAGGAAACGGCCACTAAGGTCATGCAGGCTTCTCCGGCTGAGCGGCAGACGGGACCGGCTATTCGCGGGGATCAGGTAACGATTCAGCGACATTTGCAAGCATTGGAAACCTGGCCCATTTATCGGGAAGTTTATGAATTATTTACCAAAAGTATCCAAAAATCCTAATTATGCGTATCGAAGGATATATCGAACATCCCAATATGAAAATAACGGTATTCAAAATGGATACCCGCCTTTCGGTGAAATTTGAGACCGGCAATTATGAGCAGACCTATAAATTCCGGATGGGCGATCTGATCCAGTCTTTTCGAGATATTGAAAAATTGGTAGATTCGTCATTTATGGGAGGCGTATTGAAAGAATTTGAACGTATGAGCCGAATCAGCGGTATGGCGTTAGAACGGCATCTGCCACGGAAGGGTGAAGAAGAGTTTCCCGATATTGTTTAAGAGATGTTTGGTGGTCGAAGGCTCCTGGCAAAGAACCAGGCTAACTTAGTTCATGTTTGGAGACCAAACATACGCTTGCGCTGAAGCTTCAGAGTAGAAGCATTGGCTGCAAAGCATCACTTTTCGCTACAAAAGCCGACCTCCAAACGAGGCTCGTAAAACCTCCAAATTATTATACCAAATGTTCTTGCAGCAATTCCAACAATCGTTCATGACTAATTTTGCGTTCTAATTCACCTTCAAAGGCAAAAGAAATTCGGCCAGTTTCTTCCGATACAACAAACGCAGCTACGCCTGCTTTCTCAGTAATGCCCACTGCTGCCCGATGCCGAAGACCTATACTTTTAGGCAAATTTGAATTGTCAGAAACCGGCAATACACAGCTAGCCATAGATATCTTACCACTTCCAATGATGATGGCACCATCATGCAAGGGGCTATTTTTATTAAAAATACTTTCAATGAGTGGCTGTGACAATGTGGCATCAAGGACAACTCCTGAGCTAACCAGACCGTCGAGGTTTACATTTTTATTAAAAACAATCAAAGCTCCAATCCTTTGCCTGGCCATTCTGATCATTGCAGTCTGAAGGTCATGAACCATTTGTTTTTTTCGGTCGCCGGTTTCAAAATTTCGGTTTAAAATCCGGTCCAAAAAATTAGACCGCTGGCGGATAGTGCTATTGCCCAAAAACAGCAAAAACCGGCGGACTTCTGGTTGAAAAATGATGATAATAACGATGACACCAACATTCACAAAAAGGTTCAACACAGCTGACAACAATCTCATTTCCAGCTGATTAACCAACCACCATACTATATAAAGCAGGATAACTCCGATGAAAATATTAAATGCAATACTTCCCCTCAGAAGCCGGTAAATTTGTGACATCAAATAACCGACAATCAGCACATCCAGAAAGTCCCATAAACTAATGGGTAGAAACCCAATTTTAAATAAGAGTATTACATCCATTAAAATCCCTAATTATTCAAGCTTTTCTTTTAAATTATAAAACATAAAACTAAGCACATCTGCCGCTTCTTCAATTTTTTTATCTGTTGGTTTCCCACCACCATGTCCTGAACGCTCATCAATTCTGATCAGGATAGGTGCTTTGGCTTCTTGTTTCGCTTGTAGTGCCGCTGCAAATTTGAAGGAATGGGCCGGTGCCACCCGATCATCGTGATCAGCAGTTGTGATCAAGGTCGCAGGATAAGGCCCACCTACGACATTGTGCAACGGAGAATAAGAAAGCAGGACATCAAACATCTTTTCATCTTCAATTGCCCCATATTCTGATTGCCAGGCCCAACCGATGGAAAAGTGTTGATAGCGCAACATATCCAAAACACCTACAGCAGGAACGGCAGCGCCATAAAGATCCGGGCGCTGCAACAGGCAACTGGCTACCAGTAACCCGCCATTAGATCGGCCGTAAATGGCCAGTTTAGCAGCCTTGGTATACTTATTGGCAATGAGGTATTCGGCAGCAGCCTGAAAATCATCGAAAACCTTCTGTTTATTACGCAACATACCCGCCTCATGCCACTTCTGGCCAAATTCTCCCCCACCCCGGATGCTCGCTACAGCACAAATTCCACCTTGTTCCAGAAACATCGGAAAGAGGTTGAGTCGGGTCACATTAAAAGCAGGTGGGATATTGATATCAAATCCGCCATAACCATAAAGGAGCGTAGGGCGCTCGCCATCAATATCCAGTCCCTTTTTATAAATAACAAACATCGGAATTTTTGTTCCGTCGTAACTTTCGTACCATACCTGATTGACTTCGTAATCATCGGCTGGAAAATTCCAATCCGGTTTTTTGAACAATTCTGTTTTGTAATTAGTTAAGTCCAGTAGAAAAATCTCCTCCGGTTGTAAAAAGGAAGTAAACCCAAAAAATGCTTCTTCGGAATCAGGGGCGCCACTAAATCCGGTAATTGTTCCAATTCCTGGCAAAGTTTGTCGCTCCAATGCTTTGCCCTGCATGTCAAAAATGGTTACCTGTGACGCAGCATTATGTAAATAATGAGCCAGCATTTTCCCGCCGGCAAAGGTTACTTCCTTGAGAATATCTTCTGACTCTGGGATAATTTCTTCCCAGAAACGTTCGTCGGGTCGGCGAGTTGTCACCTGTATAAGTCGCCAATTAGGAGCCTTATGGTTGGTCAAAAACAACAAATTACTACCATTGTTGCCTACAAACACAAAATCACTTTCAAAGGATTCTACAATTGGTGTAAAAGAAGCATTGCTATCTTCCAAGTCTTGAAAATAAAGGGCATTTCCGCTGGTTGATTCGGTGATAGACAAAATCAAAAAGCGTTCATCATTAGAAGTAGTTGCCCGAACATTTCTTCGGGGGTGCGCCCGGTCGGCAAAGATCAATTCATCTTCTGCCTGATTGGTGCCCACCCGATGATAATAGAGTTGGTGAAATTCATTGACCGACATCAATTCATTTCCAACAGGCTGAGGATAGCGACTATAAAAAAAGCCATCCCTATGCCAGGCTACCTCCGAAAACTTGACCCAGCGTAATGTATCTTCCATCAATCTACCAGAATCTGTATCCAGCAAATAAATACTTTGCCAGTCTGAACCGCCATCCGATATTTGGAGCGCAGCCAGCGAACCATCTTTTGAAAATTTGGTATACCCTACAGCAGTAGTCCCGTCGGGAGATAACAAATTGGGGTTAAAAACCTGCTCTGGCTCATCATATAATTTTGCAGAACGGAAAAGAACATCCTGGTTTTGCAAGCCGTTGTTGCGAAAGGTATAATAATACTTCCCACGTTTGATGGGGATACCCATGCGCTCGTAGTTCCAAAGCTCGGTCAATCTCTTTTTCAACTTTTCGCGATAAGGAATTTTGGCCAGGTATTGGTTTGTTATAGATTGTTCCGCACCAATCCATTTACGGGTTTGAGGACCGTCTTCTTCCAACCATCTATATGGGTCTTTTACTTTTACGCCATGGTATTCATCCACCCTATTGGTATCGGGGAAGCTTTCAGGGTAAACAATTTTTATACTTTCGAAGAAATCATCACCATTATTTCCGAGATCAGGCAAACACCCGGTAATGAAGAATAGGACAAAACATAGCGAAAAAAATTTAGCCAGACCTTTCATTTTTGTTATTTTGGTTTCTTTAAAGACGCTTTTAAAAATGGGGAAATGTTTATCTTTGTTTATTTCATCTGCAAGTAGTCAATTATTTTTGTTCTATGACCACGGAATTTGTCAAAGAACCTTCATTCTATAGTACACAAAGTCTTCATCCAGAAAACTAATCAATCCCATGCAATTTAGAAAATTTTCACGGCTTAGTCTTTGGGTCTCTTTTTTAATTAGTCTTCCACTCCTCAGCTTCACCCAAGTCTTAAGAGAAAATGAACACGGTGAAAAGATAATCGTCTATGAGGATGGAACCTGGCAGTACTTTGCAGACTTCAGCCAGAATGGACCTGTTGCTACAGCTGGCACCCAAAATAACAATAGCAAAAAATCCTTCCCAATCTATGATGGAACGATTGAACCATTGGCAGGGTATGTGTCCATAACCGAAGATGATATTTTAAAAATTGCTGTTCGAAAATCTCAAATTGCGCAGGAAGCTGCTGCAATTTCCCAGGAAAGAGCCAATAAAGCCAAACAAGCCCGTGTGGCCCTGGAAAATGAACTTTTAATCGCTCAAAGCTCTAAAGATAAAAATAGTATTGAACAATTGAAGATCCGCCTTGAAGCGGCCAAACGCGCTGAGCAGGAAACCATTCGTGAAGTAAACGCCGCAGTTAAAGAGGCTTCCAGGGCTGAGGAATTAACGGCAAAGGGAAATTATGTCAAAGCTTTTACCGAAAATCAAAGCCAAAAGAAGCGGCAGAGCCAAATCAATAAATCCCGGCAGGAATTATCTGCGTTACCTTATGATGACTTGATTCCGGTTACTGAAAATTATGGTGGAAAACCCCAACGTAATGACCTGATTCTGAATCCACCTGCTACTCCTTGCAAAATTGTGTATGAAGGCAAAGACGAACGCACGGGCCAATGGCGCAAAGATGTGCACAAACAGCTGCTATTCACTCATACGGATGAGCGGCTGCGGCCATTTTTGAAAGAAAAAGAATACATGCGTTGTGAAGGTTACATGACCAGCGTGGGTGGTGGTTTCCGTTTCTTAACTTTGCAATTTACCTTTGCCTACCCCAATGCTCGGGAAGCTTATGGTTTTATAGAAAAAGGCAGTATTCTGACCGTGAAACTACTCAATGGTGATTTTATCAATTTATTCGCCAGCAAAATGGACAAAGGGAGCTATGATACCGAACAGGAGCTTCTGACCTATAGGGTTCACTATCCTGTTGATCGTAGCCAGATTGGTTTATTAAAAAATAGTGAAGTGGATGCTATCCGGGTATTCTGGAGTAGTGGTTATGAAGAATATGAAGTGTATCAACTGGACTTCTTTCTGCAACAACTCGATTGTTTGGAGCAGTAGGAAAAACAGAAATGGAGAATGAGGAATAAAAAATAAAAAATGCTGAAAAGAGAAAAAGATATAGACGTGGTTCAAATGCTTGGGTTGCAGCTTCCTACTGATCCGCGCTGGGTTAACCTGGCAGAAAAAGACCTGGAAGAGATATTAACAGATCATGCTTATTGTGAACAAAAGGCCGCTACCTCCTGTATCTCGCTAATTCAACAATACCCTGAAAGAGAAACGCTTGTTGCGGAACTGGCACCAATCGTTACAGAAGAATGGGGTCATTTCCGTGCTGTGCTGGCAGAATTGGATAAGCGCAACCTCAAACTCGGCCGCCAGCGCAAGGACGAATACGTCAATGCTTTACTGAAATTTCAGAAGAAAGGTGGCGCTCCAGAAGATCGGCTTTTAGAGAAATTACTTGTTTGTGCCTTGATCGAAGCGCGAAGTTGTGAACGTTTCCGCCTGCTATCCCTACACATTAATGATGATCATCTAAAAGGTTTTTACCACAAATTTATGGTAGCAGAAGCTGGACATTATGTCTTGTTCATCAATCTGGCCAAACAGTATTGTGGTGAAGAAAAAACCAAAGCGCGCTGGAAGGAATACCTGGTCAGAGAAGCTGAAATCATGCAGGAATTGGAGATTCGGGGAGACCGGATGCATTAGGGCTTAATCTTTCAGCTTAATGGTTGCATTCATATCCTTGCAGATCTCCATCTGTGCTCCATATTTTCACGGTATATGCCTCAAACATTTTGCACTGCTCCTCCCACTGTTTGATAATCATGTGATCTCCCAAATTTTTGCCTGCTTGAGCATTATTGGGAAAATCCGCCAACCAGTTTTTCAGTTGATCAGATTCAGGAAATGCTAAAGTTTTAAATGGTGCTTCCCCATCAAGAGACTCAAGTACCCGGTTTGAAAATTTTATCGCATAAATCTGCCTCTGATTTCCATTATTTATTTGAGCGATATGGTTACCAGTTTCTATTATTGTAGTAAATGGTAGTAAAAAGGAGTCTTTACTTTCAATTCGCTTTTTGAATTCATCTAATAATAAATCCCGATCCTGATTAAACTGAGGTACATCTAAAACATTCAGAAAAACGGAAGTATCAATAATCCAAATGATGGGTTTTTTAGGCATGGAATGCTTCATTTAATAGCTTCAAGCCATTTTAATGCTTTTTGTTTTTTTTCACTTTCATCTTCCTGTTGTTTTACAAATCTATCGACTAAACCTCTAGTCAATAAATCACCCAAAGAGCCCTGAGCGATCAATTCAGGATAGTTAGGCAAATCCTCCATTCTAACAAGTTGACTATATCCAGACTCTGGATCACGGTAACAAAAAACAACTTTAGGGACGGCCTCATTTGGCAAAGCATCTAACATTGCCGGATTGTGAGTACTCAAAAGAATAGTTAGCTCTCTTTCTCTCGCGACTTTATTCATGGAAGCTAATAATTGATGAGCGCGACTGGGATGGACACCATTATCAATTTCTTCCATTATCACCATACTCCCCTTAGGAGCTGACAAAAGAACTGCTGCATAAGCTAGAACCCTTAAGGTGCCATCTGAAAGAAGTGATGCATCATACTCTTGCTCTTTACCACCAAATGTTTCTTTCAGTTGAAGCATTACTTCTTTTCTTGGGCCTCTTATAAATGTTATTTCTGTAATATTTTGCTCTGGCAAACTACTAATGAATTGCAAGATTGTTTTTCTGTTTTTTTCTTTTCCCGCATCGGTATTCCATAAATAATACAATACGCTAGAGAGATTACTCCCATCCCCAAATATTTTTCTTTCACTTTCAAAACTATAATCTCTCATTTTTTGAGGTACGGGATCGAGGAAGAGAATATTAAGCAAATCTTGTTCAAAATCCGAAGCAGCTTTAGGAATAAGTCTCTGTGTTTTTTTGTGCCCATCTGCAAAACGTGCTGAATTCAACAGCTGTAAAAAAACACCCATTTGGTCTGTTCCACCGATTTGAGGCTTTTTTCCTCCCCTTGCAAAATTATTATATTCTATGTTTATACCTGTCCGCTCTCCTTCACTCTTTCCTTTTGTTTGATAGAGATAATATTTTTCATTATTTTCTAATATCTGATGAACTCCCTCATACCCAATATGAAGGTCACCCTTCCTTACTTCTAAGGAAATTTCCAAATGCCTGAAATCTAGCTTATTAATTGAACAACCTAGAGTAAATGATTTTTGACCAGTGCTGGGTAAATCTTCAATTTTCCCTCTTACCACCTTATCATTATCATTCACCATATATTGAAGAGAAGATAATTTTTGACCCTGTGCAATCCAGTTTAAAAAACGAATAGCCTCTAATGCATTGCTCTTCCCAGATGCATTTGCTCCGATCAAAACAGTTAAATTGGCCAATTTCAATTCAGCATTTTGATAACTCTTAAAATTCTCGATTTTTACTGTTTCAATCATTTCGTTTCAAATTCCTTTTTTCAAAAATGCGAAAATTTTATCTAATTTTTTAATTTATTCCAATTCTTTAATTGACCTATTCATCTCATTTAATTCTTCACGATCAATGAGGTGCTTACCTTTAAAAGTTTTCACTTTGACTTTTAGCTGATTGACCTCCAGCAACCGCTTATGCATCTCAAGCCGCTCTGGAGTTAAAAACTGATCTTCAGTGCCATAAATCAGTCGGATATCCTTGTCCGAAAAGTAGGGCTGATGAGGCAGGTAATCCAGGTCTTCAGGAAAAAAGCCTGCCCAAAGAATCAAGTGATGGAAACGGGGGAATTTTTCCATGATCCAGCGTACCTGTGTCGCGCAACCCTGGGAAAATCCAAACAGACAAATTTGAACATCATCGGGGAGACTGGTTAAAGTCTTTTCATAGAGGAGACTCAGGTAATTGGCATAATCATTGATTTCATCTAATCGACCAGCTTTGGTCATCCAACTGGCAGCAACCATTCCGGTTACCCCCTCCCAATAAAAGCGAGACAAACCCTCCGGGGCAATAATCAGTGTTTCGCCATCATCAAAGGCATCAAATTTCTGGATAATCCTACTAGCCAATTGTCCATAACCATGGCATACAATCCATAGGTTCTTGATGTGTTTACCAGCCTTGCCAAGGGAATAATAACGAGCAGTGCGGCTCACTTTCAGGGAATGTTCTTCCATTATTATGCTTAGAGCTTGTTTTTACAAACCTCTAAAATAGCATCCTAAATGGAAAGCAACTATTTATTGCCAAAGATATCTTTTTTGACGCCGCCCAATTTGGGTTCTGGAATCGGTGGTTCGTCCAAAATCAGGTTAAATATTTTCGTGATATGCAGCCAATAACCATCTTTTAATTCATATCCCTGGTAAGTACCATCAGGAATTTTGGTAGGCCCCTCACCATATTGACCGTTGATATCCATTAAGTTGTCGAAAACAATTTTCCCCATGATTTCATCATAGTTCATCTTAACGCTGGCTTCCGCCGAATATTCGAGCAATACCCGGTTTTTACTACGGGCACTTCCTCCATCTTCCTTATTCGATAAAAATACCGGCGCACCAAAAACAGGCTGCCCATTTTCATTAAATGTCAGGACGTCAATCAGTTTACGTTTTTGAAAAAATTCATACCCATCGAAACCAAATAATAAATAATACTTCCCACTGGGTGCATCAACTTCCATCAGCCGGTAGTACACTGCTCCATACCAATTGTCGGCTCCATAAACAATTTGCTCCAGATTGCCTGTCAATTCGAAGGAACGGTCAATAAGTGGGATCAATTTCAAATCCGGTGTATTCATCTGGATAGCTCCGAAATAGCGGTATTCGTCTTTGTTGACATACAATTGCCAGGTAAAAATCCGGAAAGAACTGTCCTGAGGATATTGAATGGATACCGATTTAAGTCGTTCAAAGGGGTAATTGAAAGAATTTTGGAGTTTAAGTGCTGTTTTCAGGGAAGTGATCAATTTCTTGCAGGTACCGAAACGGTACTCCGGCAAAGAATCATTGATCACCGCATACCCCATCAAGGCCAGGGTATCTTCATAAGTATGTAAAATCTCCAACGTTTTAGCATCAACCTTGCCCGCCTTTTGTGCACTAGTCGTCAGGATGCTCAACACCATCAAAAGCAACAAACTGAGATATCTCATTCTATTTTATTGAATTTCCTATAGAACGATAAAGGCTTTCTAACTATTGTTATTGGTTGGGAGGGATTTTCGGGATTGGAAAGAGCTACTCCGTTTTAAACCACCACTTGTGCCCCTAAACCAATTCCTCCAAGAATAATTGGAAAAATTGGAAAGAGTTACTCTGGTTTAGACCACCGCTTCTGCCCCTAACCCCCCTAAACATCTCTAAACCTGTTGTCCTTAAAAGATTGGAAAAAATGAAAAAACTGGAAAGAGTTACTCTGGTTTAGACCACCGCTTCTGCCCCTAACCCCCCTAAACATCTCTAAACCACCACTACTGCTCTAAACCTCCTAAACCAATCCAACCTTACAGTTCCTCTTGTCCAAACTCCCCCTAAAACCCAAAACCTACCGCCTAAAACCTACTAAACCTACCAAACCTACTTCTTCCGTCTATTATTTTTATAATCGCGGAAAACAAATTCGCCAAGCCCTTGTAGGCTACTGTAAAAAGCTTTGCCATTATTGGCTTTAGTAAACTGTTCGACAAAACTAACCAGGTAGGGATCTCTGGCAATCATAAAAGTGGTAATGGGCACATCCAGTTTGCGCAAGCGAGTAGCCAGATTTAGGGTCCGATTAACAATTTTCCGGTCAAGGCCGAAGCTATTTTTGTAATAACGTTTCCCCTTTTTGATGCAGGTGGGTTTTCCATCCGTAATCATAAAAATCTGCTTATTGGGATTTTTACGTCGACGTAGCAGATCCATGCCCAGTTCCAGTCCGGCAACAGTATTGGTATGATAGGGGCCTACTTGTAAATAGGGTAAATCTTTAATTTCAATTTGCCAGGCATCGTTTCCGAATACTAGTATATCCAGGGTGTCTTTTGGATAGCGGGTTGTAATCAATTCTGAAAGCGCCATGGCTACCTTTTTGGCAGGGGTAATACGATCTTCACCATAAAGGATCATGGAATGGGAAATGTCGATCATCAAAACCGTGCTCATCTGGCTTTGGTAGTAAGTTTCATACACTTCCAGATCATTCCCAGTCAGTTGAAAATCATCAATACCGTGGTTGATCTGGGAATTTCTCAAAGATTCTGATACAGCCAGGTTGTCCAGTTGATCCCCAAATTCGTAGGGTCTCAAATCAGAAGTAAATTCATCACCACGGCCACCCTGGCGAGTATTGTGATTGCCACGTTTGGTTTTTTTGATGTCACCAAAAATATCTTCCAGCGCTTTTTTTCGCAAGGCAATTTCCATCTTGGCAGAAGGAATAAAGTTGGGATTATTACTGTCTTGCTGACGGATGTAACCTTTATCAATTAGCTCCTGGATGAAATCAGCCATGCCATAATCCTCATTGGTCAACTTGTATTCCTTATCGAGTTCAGTAAGCCAGGACAGAGCCTCGCTAACCTCACCAGAGGTATACACCAACAATTCCTGAAATACTTTCAGCAACCGATCAAATAAGGAGCCTTCATCTTGCCCGGGAATATATTCTGAGAACTTCCAACCTATCATGTAATGCCCTTTTTGTTGATCTAACAAATTTAAAACAATTTAGATTAAAAATGGGAAAAATGAATGAAGTCGGAAAGTGGAAAGATTGGTGGAAATGGCCGGCTACTTAGCCTTCGCAGTGCTTCGTCGCTCAAAGGGAGAAGTGGAAAGTTGGAAGGATTGGAAAAATAGTCGACTTTGCAGTGCTTCGGCGAAGCAAGGTTGCGTGTTTCGTCGCCAAAAGGAAGAAATGTTGTTGGCAATAGTTAATTGACCGAATGGAACACCACATCACTACATCACCTTTCGTAGGTAAAAATTTTCCCTTCTCAAACATTAAACCTCACAACACCGCCTGACCAGCTCGTCATAATCGGGACGGTCGGAGACCAGTTTGTGGATAAAAGAATCCATGATTTCACAATTCTGTATGGCAAAAATGCCGGGCATTTGAAAACCATCCCCTATGATCGAACCGGCTCCATGTCCATCCATGACACCTGCCTGAAACCCTCTGATCCAGGATTGCAAACCAAACAATTGAGTGAAGTTACCTTTAACCAATCCGAATAATTGATAATAGTGGCATTCGGGATCGCTGATATGTGCAACGCCGTCCAATTGGTAACGGCTGAAATAGCGCTCAGCAGTATCCTCATTATCCATGTGGACAAAGACGAGTTTGATGCCTTTGGATTCAATAATTTTCCGTTGGCGGGAAATATCAACCAGGGATTCCCGGCAAAAGATACAGCCAAAATGACGAAGAAAAACCAGGAAAACGGTAGACTCCTCCGAAAGTTCTCCTAATGAAGCACCTTCATTGGTCTTCATTTGACGGATTATGCTAGCATTAACTTTAGTTTCGGCCATCCGACTATATAGGTGTGCTTAATTGGAAGCCAGCCTCGCCAGTTAGCTGATCTGGCTTCCAATAATATTCTAAATGTCCATATTCTTGAAAACATCCATTACCGAACGAACATGCCCGGCAGATTCTTCTAACAAATGCATTTCTTCCTTGTTCAGTTTAAGCTCAATAATCTGTTCGATACCTGCTTTTCCAAGCTTTACCGGAACGCCCAGGAAGAGCCCCTTTACACCATATTGACCGTTCAACATTGCACAGCAAGGGAAAATGCGGTTTTCATTTTTCAAGATGGCTTCCACCATTTGGGCAGCAGCAGCACCAGGAGCATACCAGGCTGAGGTCCCCATCAGTTTCACCAACTCACCGCCACCTACTTTGGTCCGATCTACGATAGCGTCAAGATCCTTTTCATCAATGAGTTCCGTCACAGGGATACCAGCAACAGTGGTGTACCGTGGAAGTGGTACCATCGTATCACCATGGCCTCCCATCAACACTGCCTGGATATCTTTAGGAGAAACATCCAAAGCCGTCGCCAAAAAGGCCCGGTAACGAGCAGTATCCAAAATTCCGGCCATACCAAAAACCCGGGAAGCATCAAGGCCAGAAGCCTTATATGCAGCATAAGTCATCACATCCAATGGGTTGGATACAACGATAATAATGGGGTTTTTAGAGTGTTCCATGATAGATTTAGTCACCGCAGTAACGATCTTGGCATTGGTAGAGATTAGGTCGTCACGGCTCATACCCGGTTTGCGAGGAATGCCCGCCGTAATAACTACGATATCAGAATTGGCGGTATCTTTATAATCATCGGTACCCTTCAGGTAGGTGCTATAATAATCAATAGAAGCTTGTTGCCAGCTATCCAGGGCTTTACCACGCGCCAGATCCCCTTTGATGTCAAGCAATACTACTTCTTTTACCAGGTCTTTGTGGGCCAACACATTGGCCACTGTAGCTCCCACATTACCGGCTCCGACAACGGTTACTTTACTCATAATAATTTTTTGTTTGGCTATTTAAGTAATTACTCCGAAAATCTCTTCCCTCCTGACCAAATAATGATCAATCTTCAATCTGGCGACAAAAGTAGTAATTTTCTGATGGTTTGTTAATTTCAAGACTAAAGATTTGTCTGCCTACTTCCAGTCAATACTAGGTATTTTTGTTAATTTTGCCTCGTCAATTTAAAATCAAAGTTTTTAGTAAATAAAAAATAATATGTACAGGAACTTCTTTTCTTTATTTATTGCTATGCTCTTTTGTGCTTCATTTGCTAAAGCTCAGCAATACACTCCTCCCTGCGGTACTGTAGGTGAAATGGCAGAAGAACTCATCGTCCGCTTGCTACAGAATCAAGCAACACTTGCCGAAAATGATGGTGTGACTTACCGAACCACCCAATACGTACCTGTAAAGTTTCACCTAGTTGGAAAAAATGATGGCACTGGAAGGCTACTCGAGCACTATGCCTTTGATCAAATTTGTGCACTGAATGAAGATTACGCCGAAATGGATATTGTCTTTTATGTAAAAGGCGGATTCAACTATATCGATAATTCAGTAACCTATGAAAACCACGCCAATACTCCTTTTATTTTGACGGCCAATAAAGATAACGCAGCGATCAATATCTTTTGTGTGAAGGATGCTACGCCAACTGGCGATGGATTGGGGACTACCTTGGGTTACTATTCTCCTGGCAATGACTGGATTGTAGTCCGAAATGATGAAGTTGGCAAAAATGATGCTACCCTGGCACACGAATTGGGGCATTTCTTCAGCCTGCCTCATCCACATAACGGATGGGATTCTGAACCCTATGACGTGAGCATGCACGGAAACCCTGTACAAGCTTTTTCTCCGAACGGCCCTCCAAGTGAAAGACAGGACGGAAGTAATGGGACTACCGCGGGCGATTATATTTCAGATACACCTCCTGACTATAACTTTGGATTTGGCTGGAATGACTGCGACTACGATGCAGGTACTATGGATCCTTCGGGAGAAATTGTTGATCCTGACGAAAAACTTTGGATGGGCTATTTCCTACATTGCAATATTGATGAATACTACTTCTCACCGATCCAGCAGCAATTGGTCCTAACAGATTTGGCGTCCTCTCAACGTTTCTATATCCGCCCAAATTATACCCCTCAGCATGCGATCATTTCAGAAACGCCAGCACTGACCTATCCTATTGATGGAGCCACTACAGATAATTATAATTGGGTAAATCTCCAATGGGAACAAGTGCCAGGTGCACAATTCTATTTGCTCGAAATCTCCAGGATCGCCAGTTTCGCAATTGATCCTGTTGAGGTGATTGTTTATGGTAACAGCAAAATTATTACCAACCTGCAGGCTGATAAAACCTATTTCTGGAGAGTTACTCCGATGAATGAAGCATATACCTGTGCCGGTAGTTCTACAATAGGCAACTTTAAAACCGGTAGCACCACTGTTAGCAACCAGGAATTGTCATCCGTCAATCAATGGAGTGTTGCTCCAAACCCGGTAAAAGCCAATTCATCCTTAACGATCAATGTTGACGCATCTGTATCTTTTACAGCAACTATCAACTTGAGAGATGTAACAGGTCGTCAAGTTCGGAATATAGGTGATCAGTCTTTTAATCTTGGTCAGCAAAATAGAGAAATTAGCCTTTCTGGTTTGAGTGCAGGCGTTTATTTCATTTCTCTGGATTCAGAAGAAGGCAGAACAACCAAGCGGATCGTTGTTACAGATTAAAACGAATAATTGTATCCCTTTTGTTAGGGCATTCCTTCTGTCAATGTACAGTGCTTGCCCTACCAACTATTTTAAAAAAAGCCCAATAAACAAATTGACTGTTTATTGGGCTTTTGGAGCTTCGGAGGCCAACCATACATTTGCGCTGAAGCTTTCTCCGGGCGTCTTCGCCGTAGCTTCGCGAAGGCAGAGTAGGAGCATAGGCTGCAAAGCCGACCTCCAAACAAACGCTTACATTAAACTATCTTTCTAAATATTCCACACAGATGTCTAAATCATTATTATCTCTAATGGCCCTTTTTCTGCCATTACTTACAAGTGCACAGATGGCTCCTTGCGGTACCCAGGAAGGGAGGGTTAAATGGCTACAAGACTACCAGGAAAATCCTGGAGCATACCCGAAGTCAAATGCCACGATCTATGTACCTATGAAAATTCATATTGTCGGTAATGACGAAGGTGCTGGACATACCAGTCTCAATAGAACATTAAATGCTTTTTGTCAATTGAATGAACATTTTAAGGATGCCGACATTCAATTCTTTATTTCCGGTGAAATTAATTACATCAATAATACCTTGTATTACGCGCATAATTATAATAATGGTTATGCCATGATGGAGGAACACAATGTGAATAATGTTTTTAATTGTTACATTGTAAGTGACCCTGCTGGAAACTGCGGATACAGTGTTTACGGTCTCGGTGTTGCCCTAAGCCGGAGCTGTATCAATACTGGCTCTTCTACCTGGGCACATGAAGCTGGACATTACCTCTCACTTCCACATACCTTTTCTGGTTGGGAAGGTTACGACGACTTTGATTACACCCAAGCGGCACCCAACTTTATTGGCAACCGGATGGTAGAGCGTGCCGATAGCTCCAATTGCGAAAACGCCGGAGATCGTTTTTGCGATACCCCAGCTGATTACCTCAATTATCGCTGGAATTGTAATAGCGCCGGGTTTAGTACCATAACAGAAACGGATCCAAATGGAATACAGTTTCACTCAGATGGTTCGTTGATCATGTCGTATTCGACAGATAACTGTACAGAAATGCGTTTTTCAGAGGAACAAATTGATGCCATGCAGGCCAACCTGATGTTTGACAGGCCTTATCTGATCTCCTCTGCACAACCAATGGATGCTATTCCCGAGGATGCCATGATCGAATACGTATATCCTCAAGACGGACAGGTACTGACCGATACCATCAGCTCGATTACTCTGGAATGGGCGCCAATACCTAATGCACAGTATTATATCGTTAATATGAATCCATTTCCGTTTTTTAGTTTCACGATATACGATGCTATTGTAGCAACTAACTCGGTTACCTTTCACGGACTGGAAGCCAATCAGGACTATTACTGGCAAATTCGCCCATATAGCTCCTATTCCACTTGTATGCGCTTTTCGCAAAAAGGTACCTTTACAACTGGAGAAACGATTACCGCAACAGAGGAACTTTCTACTCTGGAAAACCTGAATATCTATCCCAATCCGGTAAAAGGCAATCATTCGGTAACCGTAGTCTTTTCTGCAAAACAAAGAGAACATCTACAGGTAAGAATACTCAGTATGACCGGCCAGCAATTGCAATCCATCAGTTACGAAGCTAATCAGGGAGACAACAACCTTCAGCTTTCACTGAATACCATAAGCAGTGGATTGTATATGGTAGAATTAATTGGTGTTAACGACCGAATAGTTCGTAAATTAATGGTGAAGTAATATAGGAATGAGGCCTAGTGCCTCAGGGAGGACCTTTATTGCAAACAGTCGATAAAAATAGGTATACATTTTTCCGTTTAATACCTTGTGCGACCGCGCTGTGGTCCAAAGCCGTGGTGCTATTGAATGAGGTGTTCCAACCATAGTGCAAAACGATCTTAAATTTAAAACCATAGGTATATGAAGCGTAATTATTTACTATCATTATTGGCTGTATTCGGTTTTGTTTTTCTGGCAAATGCTCAAAACCCAATTGACCTGAATCCTTGCGGGTCGGTTTCCGGTAAATCTACATGGCTAAAAAAGTACCAGGCCAGCCCACAACTTTATCAGAAAAATACGGATACCATCATTTATGTACCGCTGACAATACATCTATTGGGTACGGATGCCGGGCAAGGCTTTTTTCCCTATAACAAATTACTGGATGCGCTTTGTGTATTGAATCAAGACTTTGAGCAGGCCAATATTCAGTTTTTTGTTGAAGGAGACCTCAATTTAATCAGTAATTCCGCCTGGAATGACCATGAGACGGTATTGGATGGGGCGGAGATGATGTTTGCCAATAATGTGGCGAACACCCTCAATTGCTATTTTCTATCTGATCCGGCGGGCAACTGCGGTTACAACTTGCCTTATGCTGGTATTGCAGTAGCTAAAAGTTGTGCCGATGCTGCTGATCATACCTGGTCGCACGAAGTAGGACATGCACTGTCCCTACCCCACCCTTTCCTTGGCTGGGAAGGCGGGCCAACTCATGATGGCAATATCAACACCTATAATTTCAATAATCCGGCACCACTTACCGTCACTTACGATTATACTTATTTTAAGGATACCTTGATCATCGATACCCTCATCATTGATACGATTGCGGTAGAAATGGTTGATCAAAGCAATTGTACGGTTGCCGCCGACGGATTTTGTGATACTCCGCCAGATTATTTGAGTTATCGCTGGCAGTGTAATAGTAGCTCTCCGGAGAGCTCTGTATTACAAAGGGATCCCAACGGAGATACCTTCCGATCTGATGGTACGCTAATTATGTCTTATGCGGATGATGCCTGTTCTTATCGTTTTTCCGACGATCAAATTGCAGCCATGCGGGCCAATCTTTATGATGAAAAGCCGGAGTTGTTGTACAATCAGACTCCCGCTGATGCAATAGCTGAAATTGCACCCAATCAAATTTATCCCATTAATGGTGAGGCCGTTGCTTTCAATCAGGCAGAACTAGCTTGGGATGAAGTGGAAAATGCAATTTTTTACAGTATTGAAATATCCAGAGTCCCTACTTTTTCTTCTGCTATAACTGACAAATATTGGACAAGCAGCACGAACTTAATCCTACCTGAACTAGATATGGATCGCACTTATTATTGGCGGGTCAGAGCAGCCAACAGCCACTATTTCTGTACACCACGCTCGGAGTCGGCCACCTTTGTCACCATATCGCCTACTGCAACCAGTTTTCCAGCTAATATCAGTCGGATTGTGATTGCTCCTAATCCAGTGAATAAGCATGGAAAGATCAATATTACGCTGGATGCTAACGAACAGATGCCGGTTGAAATCCTGTTGAGTAATACAATTGGTGCCAGATTACAAACACAGCAATTCACAGCCAATAGTGGATTGAATCAATGGAGTATTGAGTTGGATACTCATTTGCCAGGAGGGATTTATTTGTTGAGTGTGCAGACGAGTGGTGGAATTTATACGGAAAAAGTTATTGTGGAGTAGCCGCCTATTCCTGAAAAGGATCGGCATTTCTAATCTTTACTCCCAAAATATAGCTGGAGGTAATAGTCCTATTGTACAGATATAGCTTGGACCTAGACTTTTGTGCAAGCTACCTTTGTAATCCCCCAAAAATGCCTTACTTTTGGCGCTTCTAAAAAGAACTTTCTTAAACCAACTCCTATATGAATCTTCACGAATACCAGGGAAAATCATTACTCAAAAGCTTCAATGTAGCTATTCAGGAAGGCATTGTTGCCAATAATGTTGATGAGGCGGTAGCTGCCTACAAACAACTTCAGGAAGAAACGGGTACCGAATTTGCAGTGATTAAAGCCCAAATCCACGCTGGTGGCCGGGGTAAAGGTGGCGGAGTCAAACTGGCCAAAAACCTGGATGGGATCAAAGAACATGCCGGTAATATTATCGGTATGATGCTGAAAACACCACAAACGCCCGGAGGTTTAAATGGTGAAGGAAAATTGGTACGCAAAGTATTGGTTGCTGAAGATGTGTATGCTCCTGACTTTGATGCCAATAAAGAATTTTACGTATCCATCCTGATGGACCGCGAGAAGAAGTGTAATGTGATCATTTATTCTACAGAAGGTGGAATGGATATCGAAGAAGTGGCTGAAAAGACACCTCACCTGTTGCACAAAGAATATATCGACCCGGAATTGGGATTGCAAAGCTTTCAGACGCGCAAAGTGGCTTTTAACCTGGGGCTAAGCGGTAAGGCTTTCAAAGAAATGACCAAATTTATCGCTTCTTTATATAAGGCCTTCCTGGGATCTGATGCTTCTATGTTTGAAATCAATCCTTGTCTGAAGACTGGTGATGATCGCATTCTGGCAGTAGACTGTAAAGTGACCCTTGATGATAACGCGCTGTACCGTCACCCGAATTTAGCAGAAATGCGGGATACAGACGAAGAAGACCCTACCGAAGTAGAAGCCAAAAGTTTTGGCTTGAACTATGTAAAGCTGGATGGTAATGTGGGTTGCATGGTAAATGGTGCAGGATTAGCCATGGCCACTATGGATATCATCAAATTATCTGGTGGAGAGCCAGCCAACTTCCTGGATGTAGGAGGAACAGCTGATGCCGCACGGGTGGAACAAGCCTTCCGCATTATTCTCCGTGATCCTAATGTAAAAGCTATATTGATCAATATTTTTGGTGGGATTGTTCGTTGTGACCGGGTGGCTCAGGGTGTTGTGGATGCCTACAAAAATATGGGTAGCATTGAAGTGCCAATCATTGTGCGCCTGCAAGGAACCAATGCCGATCTGGCTAAAAAGATCATCGATGAATCTGGCCTGGCCGTGCATTCTGCTATCTTATTGCAGGAAGCTGCTGATCTGGTAGAAAAGGTATTGAAAGGATAGGCCACGACATTGTTTATCCAGTCATATTCTTAAATAAAAAAACCTTGTGTTACTCATTTTTGTGACACAAGGTTTTTTTATTTTATTCGCATAAACACCTGGCTGTCAGATATTCACATTCAAATAATATTTATTTTTGTTTTACATTAAAAACCGTTCTTCCATACATCAATTTGCCATCTTTGGTGATTCCTCTGACAATCACCTCGTAGGCTCCGGTAAAATCAGAAGCATACATATCAAGAGATAGTGTAGGGTCATCTAATTTAACATCAGGATTCCAATACAGGGTTGTCCGAAAATCAGGTTTCCGACTCTGATCCGTTCCGACAACTTCATAATTCGGAAATTGAAAAGCTTCGGAAGTAGTGAAAGTAGCATAAGGAAAGAAGACCGACTCTCCAGGCCAGTTGTAACCGGCAAAATCATCCGTATTCGTTTCCAAGGATATCAATCCGCCAAAAATATAATCACCCAGCAAATAATTAGAATAGATGACCTCTATCCGGTTAATATTTTGGGGATTTAGGTTTAATAATTCATCAATATCGTAAATCGGTACATTGTCAAGCAGTACAACGGGATTGTCATTGTACAATTGTTTTGTTTCATCCCAAACACTCAATGAACGGTTTTTCGCAGCGTTTTTCACTTTAACAAAGGGAATGACCTCTGTAAATACGTCATACAAAGTGGGCAATTCCACAAAATCAGCCAATTCAAACGCTACATCCGGTTCGCCCAGATTGGTACTTGGAGTGGTGATGCTTTCCGCTTGAGCGCTACTCACCAATTGAGTCCAGGTGTATCTTTTTCGAATTTGCTCATTGAGGTACATTTTTTCAAAAAGCTGGTGTTGCAGACTATCAAAAGGAAGTGGAATGGCCGCGATATTTGGAAAGTCCGTCGAAAAGTCATTATTGATAAGGATTTCAATATTCTCTGCCTCCCGGTTGCGCATACCTACACACAATTCATGTTGCCCCTGTAGCCGATCAAAAGCAAAAACAAAAGAACCGTCCGCCCTACTGGTATTCAGGTGAATTTGTGGCTGTTGCCCTACCACCGAAGCCATACAAATGACATCTGGAATTGGCATTTTAGTGCTTTTGTCCCGCACGATACCACTCAAGCTTACACCTCGGATATCCGGCGCATAATTCAGTGTCTTTGTGGTGTTTTTTTCTGACAATTCAGGTTGAGTCAGGATTTTCTTTAACGCTTGTTGTTGCTTGTTTTCGACCGGCCATTGGTCAGCATAGGAAGCTGCCAACCAAGGGTTATCCTGTAAATAATCCGGCAAATGACCTAGTTCTGCTCCGGTACCAAGTGCCCTTACCGAAACAGATAGATGGGCATTTAAATTAGCTTCATTATTTAATTGAAGACTGATCTTATTTCTTTGCTGATAATCCTGTTGATCCGTTTGCAGGTCCAGTGCCACCCATTCCAGTTCCTTGTAAGTGGCGGAAATACCTTCATTATTTTTTTCAACACCGTCTTTTTTCGCCTGCTGAATTTTAGTAGCATCACTAAGAGGATTGATGATAGTCACCACTTTGTTGGCATAATCAGCCGGTGAAAAATTGCGTAAGTACTGGGTATAAGCCCGCAGAAAGAAACGTCCGGTTCCCACTTCTTCTGGTATCTCTATAGTTCCGCTGGCGATGCCTTTCCTAATCTGAACCTTTTGCTGAACAAAAGAATGTCCTGTATAATCATAAAGTTCTATGAGTATGACCTGGCTCAAATCTTCATCCAGGCTATTTTCAAGCAGACAATAAGCAGTAAACCAGATCTTTTCTCCTACCAGATACTTATCACGATCCGTATGCAAAATGACCTTTTCAGTAGGTAATTCACCATTATCACATTCCGGCAAATTGCTTTGCGCACCTACCGGCAGACACAACAAGATCAAGATCACTAATAAACAAGCTGATTTCAATATTTTCATAAATGCTGACTATTTACCGGAAAAATGAAAAACTGGAAGAAGTGCAATGCACAATAGTCAATCAGTGTACTCATTTTTCACCCTTTATTTTCACTTTTGATAGAATTGGACGTGGCGCAGTCGTTCCTCATTCCTTAACGGGCGATCACAAGGGATCGCCCCTACGCATTCCTCATTTGTCATTCCTGAATTTTCTAATCTACCCAAAAACCTGGTTTCACGATGGTTCCTCCTATCTCTCGGCAATCCAGGCAACCATCGTTTGGAGACACCCCTGTAACGCCTAAAAAGCCATTAACCTCAGTTATATAAATAGGCCATTCGCTAGGCGGCAACATCAAGGCATAAGGGAGGGCCATAGGGTCTATTACACATTTGGATAACTCTATATCGGGATCGGTCGGTTTGTCTACAAAAGTTCGATTTTCCGCCACACTAGCGACCAGGAAATAGCCCAGCACAGGTTCTTCTTCATCCGCTATATTGAAAATATTCCCCCTGATTTGATAAGGCTGGGTATTGTATAGAGAACTTGTATTGGCTATCTGGTTTTTTATAGAATTCCAAAAGGTATAAGCCGTTTCATTGATGGAATATTGTTTAGTCAGCAAACTGTATCGAATCGAAACCACCTTATCATCCACGCGCTGAAAAAGAAAGGGTACCTGATTAAACTTCGGATCCGCGAAATTAGCTGTACTCAGAGTGAAAATTTCCTTTACGGGAAAAGTCCGCCAACAAGTAGCCAACGAATCCGGATTAGGAAATTCATCTATAAATCCTTCAAAAATATAAAAGATAGAAAAATCCGACCGATACTGATAAGTAGCCTCACACTGCCACAGGTAATAGTTTTTTTCATTAGGTGCAGGCCCTCCACTGATGTAAAACTGATACCCGGGAATTTCTGCATCTTCATCCAGGAAATATTTGTACTCAATGCGGGCATCTACAGACTCGATAGAGGTAGGCTCCTTCATTTTTTCAAAAGGTGTTTCATAGGTCTCGCCATTCTCCAAATCTATTATCAATTTATAACTCCGGCCTGGAATACCTTGTAAACCTGATGCGAGATTTTGATAAACACCAGCCTCTATTTCGCTCAACTGGAAAGAATTCCCCAAATCGTCAAGGATGTGAACCGATGCATTTATTTCCGGTAAATAATCTTTTTGAAAATCGTATACCCCTATAGACCGATTGAGTCGAATAGTGTAGGGGCCGGGCTCATTTGTGATTTTCCCTTCTACCACTAACAACCCGTCATATTTATCTACTTCCGGATAAAAACGCTCTACACAAGAGGATAGCAGGCACAGTATGGAAAGCAATAGAAATATTGATCTAATTGGCATAGTTTCCGAATTTGAAGTTATAACTAATGGAAAAGACCGGTACTGCAAAAATGGAAACCTTATACCCCTTTAGTGATGCTTTACCGGTTTGGAAATAAACATTGTAGGCATTTTTTCTGCCGGTCAGGTTATACACTGAAAATACCCAGCTACCGTGCAACAATTTTTTTGCCTTGAGATTCCCTTCCAATTTCATGGACAAATCAACCCGGAAATAATCGGGTAACCGATATTCATTTCTGGTAGAAAAATTGATCAATTGAATGTCATCCTGAAAATAAACGGTGGAAGGATAGGTTACTGGTCTGCCGGTAGAATACACCACATTAGCCGAAAGGCTGAATCTTCTGACAAATTTATAATTGGCCACTAAATTAACGCTGTGGGGCTTGTCATAATTGGCCGAATAGGACTGACCGAAATTAATTTGCTCACCGGTAAGTTCATCTTCTGCCAGTACTTTCGAGCGGGAATAGGTATAATTTACCCAGCCGTTGAATTGGCCTTCAGGTTTTTTTACCATCACCTCAAAACCATAAGCCTTCAGATCACCGCCCAGTACATCGCGTTCAGGAGCTTCATTTACCAGAAGATCAGCGCCGTCCTTGTATTGAATCAAATTCTTTACTTCTTTATAATAGGTCTCTAAGGAAACTTCCAGTTGGTTATCGAAGATCTTCCGGTAATAACCCAGCGAGTATTGGTCGCCTTCCATCGGATCAATATGGTAATCCGTCAGTTTCCATTTATCAGCCGGAGCTACTGCAATCGTATTGGACAACAGGAAAATATATTGGTGCAGTTTGTTGTAGGAAGCTTTAATGGAAGACTTGGGACCAAAAGAGTATTTTGCCCCAGCCCGGAAATCAAGGTTGGTATGGTTTGTGATAAATTCATTATTGCCAAATTGCAACGTATCAACAATACTATTAACCGTTTTAGGTTGTCCTTCCTGATACTGAGTTATCGATTGTGGCCCCAGATAGGAATACCTATTTAGTCGCAATCCACCGGTTAAGGTCAGGCCGTAGGTTGGCTCCCACTCACCCGATAGGTATACCCCAGACTCCAGTCCCTTTTCTGTACCCAGGTTATAATATCGCACCAAACTAGACTCTCCGGCCGGTTGAAATTCTCCACGATTTAGTTGATACAGGATAGCATTAGCCCCCATCATGATGGTATAACTATCTCTGGGGCGGATGTTTAGGTTGAATTTTGCTTCCGTATGCTCCAGGACATTATTTTGTCGGTAAGCCTCAATGTCCAATTCCCGATTTTCTACATCCAGACTAAACTTACTGTGGACAAGTGATAGTTCAAAATTGTGTTTTTTATTAAAAAAATGATTCCACAGCAACGAGCCTCCCATGTTTTCGACATCGTATTTGGTCTTCCCCGCAAAATTGATGGCATCCTGACTGTAGTAGCCAAAAGCATAAACCCGGTTATTGGGGTTGAGGGTAAAGGATAGTTTGGCCATTGCATCACCAAAAAAGACCTTCGTATTCTTAAAGTCCTGATTTTTGATTTGTTTTAGCAACCAATTTGAGTAGGTGGAGCGGATACCGACCATCACACTACTTTTACCTTTTTGTATGGGCCCTTCAAAAAGCAACCTACCGGTAATCGGACTGATACCACCCCGCAGTTTGTATTCCTCCTTGTCGCCTTCGAGCGCTGTAATGTCAAAAATTGATGCCAAACGTCCGCCGTATTGGGAGGGTATATTGCCTTTGGATAAGGAAAACTCACTGATTGCATCGGAGTTAAAGGCTGAAAAGAAACCAAAAAGGTGTGACGTATTGTATACCGGCATGCCATCGATATAAAATAGGTTCTGATCGGCCGGGCTACCTCGTACATTGAATCCTGCTGTACCCTCTCCAACACTTTGGATACCAGGTAGCAGGGTAGCAATTTTGATGATATCCCGTTCGCCTAAAACCAATGGAATCTCTTTAATACTCTTGGTTGTTAGACGCTCAAAACCCATCTTGCTATTTTCTACTGCATTGTACCTTTCAGAGGTAATGACCACATCATTGAGGGTAAAAGATACTGGCTCCAATGCAAAGTCCCGGCTTCCACTCGACAGAACATTCAATTTTAACCTTTGTTCCTTGCTATTCAGGTAATTGATGACCAGGGTGTATTTACCTTTTTTTGCGGTCAGCGTATAAAAGCCATTTTCATCCGAGGCCGTACCGGAACCGGTTTCCTCCAGCAATAATGCACCACCAATAATCGCTTCCCCCGTTTCTACATTGCGCAGGTAGCCACTGATCGTTGCATTTTGTTTACCTAACCCTTCCTTTTTATTGCCAATTACCACTTCTTTGGCAAGGTATTCCAATTCCGTCTCCAAAAAATCACCCGTTGGTGAATCTTTAGTCGGCGAATTTTCCTGGCTTTCTGCCGATCGAATAACCGGATAAATATCTGTGGCCACCTCTGGATCCAAAGGTGGTTGAGCACTGATAAATACATTTCCGGATGTATCGTAGATAACGGCCATTGCCTGAGGGATTAACCATTGGCGGAGCCATTGATCCAATGGCTGCTGGACAGAAATCACCGGCGGCTTTAATAAGCCAATGGCTGCTTCGTCATAATAAAACCGCAAACCATAAGTTTGCTCTAGTTTATTGACAATTTCCTCCCAACTTAGCCCGGAATAAGTGGCGTCAACAGTCCAATTAGCTTGCTGAGCTACCACTGAATTCAGGCCAAACAAGGTGCTGAAGACAAAAAGAAAAGAAAGGATCCTTTTATTTCGTCTTTTCGGAACATAATGGTTGTGCCCTATAGGTTGACTATACGGCAGACCAGGTTCTGAGAATTTTTTCATAATAATCCATCCACGTACTTAAAAAGAGTATACAATTGCTGCCACTCTGCTCTTTGGAGTTGAATTTTATTTTGCCTCATGAACTTCTTAAGCTCTTTTTTATGGTCGGCAAAATAGGACAACAAATCATTTCGGCTCGAAATTTCATGAAATTGTTGCCCGGTAAAAATATAAAAACGAGAATTTTCATCAATAAATTTACCGTAAGGACTACTAATTGATGTATCGGTTGTATACTTTTTTTTGTGTTTTTGGTAAAAACCCATTCCCCCTTGATAAATCAGCTCCAGATAACCCGATTTCTCCTGGTTATTGGGTACAAAAAGGTGCCCGTCTATACGAAAGGAATCGACCATATTGCGATTGAGGATCAATTGCACCGGAGCGCCATTTTTCAGGGTTCTTTTTAGAACTAAAACATCTTTCTCAATGTCGTATTTTAACAAAGCACCCTCAAAAAGTTTGCCTTGAACATATACTTCACCTGCTTCCCAATCAGCAAATTGAAAATTTGCATGACCACTTGCTCTTGGATTAGATGATTGGTAAGAACGGCCACTAACCAAGTAATCATCAGTGCCATAAAAGTCATTGGTACAGCTGATTAAGGCAGACAGTTTATTGGTGTTTTCTTCCTGTCCATAGGAAGTGTAACAGAATAAAACCCCCAATGCAAAGGCACTGAGTCGTATTTTCAATAAAAGGTTAAGCATATTAAGGGCTATAAGAGCTATGTGTGGAAATTTTCTTTTCCTCAAAATATTAAGGCGCAATTAGCAAAAATTTGTTGAGAATGTAACCCAAAAACATGTTAAAGTATGTCAGCAAAAGTGCGAAAACCATACTCGGATCGAAGCTATTTAAATGTCCTGGCTAATGCGCTTAAGTAATCTAACAGGCTTCTCCTTTCGCCAGGCCTCCATCATTTTACTTTCCTATTTATAAGGTTGCCTTCCGTAGCGGTAATTCAACAACCGGTAATAGGTATTGACCAGTCTTTCCTGTGAAAATCCCAGACGGTACATATTAAATACAATCAGATTGGCGGTTTGTACTCGAAAATAACCATTCGTTTCATATTTCCTGGCAGAGACCACGGTATCTTTCTGAATAATTTTGAAAGGATAATTTTTTCGTGTACGAATAATAAAATCATAATCCTCCATGATGACATAATCATCACGATATCCGCCCAAGTCTTCAAATACTTCCCTGGTCACAAAAATGCTTTGGTCACCACCCCGGCACCACAATTGGTCAAAGCGGGTAAACCAGGAATTGACTTTAAGCACCCAGCGATCCGACTCAAAACGAAAACGGAAAATACCAGAAATAAATTCTTCCCTCAAAGCCCCCTCTATATCACTCATATAGGATTTAGGCGGCAATGTATCTCCGTGTACAAAATAAAGCACATCGCCTGAACTGTGTTGAACGCCATAATTCATTTGCGCTGCCCTACCCTTTCGTGGAGATTTCAATACCCGTGCACCACGTCCCTTGGCCAAATAACAGGTTTCGTCCTCACTACCGCCATCTACGACTATAATTTCCTGAAGATGTTCCCCTCCATAATATTCAAGTCTGTCGATCAGTCGTTCAATATTTTCTGCCTCATTTAAAGTCGGAATAATGATAGATACTTTCATCTTATTTAGTCTTGTATTATTTTTTTGGATTTAGAACGTATTGCTCCCCCTGACTCCTGACACCTGACACCTGACACCTGACTCCTGTCCCCTGACTCCTGTCCCCTGACTCCTGTCCCCTGACACCTGACTCCTGACTCCTGACTCCTGACTCCTGACTCCTGACACCTGACTCCTCAAAAAGCCTCTCCAATTGTAAAATAAAAGCCACTAGAATTTTGTCCTAAGCCATAATCCAACCGAAGATTGATTTTATCTTCTGGCAATAAAGTCAGGCGTAACCCTATACCAAAGGAATAGCGCCAGTTTTCTGCTGCAAAGTGATCCAACTGATCGGCAACAGCTCCATAGCCGCCAAAGATTACACCTCCCAGGCGCCAAAATAATGGAAATCGATATTCGGTTTGCAACAATAAATAGTGATTGTCCCGGAAACGACCTTCCAGATAGCCACGCAGCCTTTTGGGACCACCTAATAGTGCCAATTGATTAAAAGCAGGATCGCCGAAAGTCAACTCTGCATAAGCATTTAAACCTAAGGCGGCCTTTTTTCCCAATGGAATAAAATGACGGGCATCAAGCGTGAATTTGTCAAAAGTAAACTCACCACCTAGCCATGAGGTATTAGCCAACCAGCCTAGCTCAATAAACTGCCCTTTGCGGGTGTAATACAACTGGTCCCTATTATCAAAAGTAAAAACCAGACCTGTTCCAGATACGACATTACCTCCTTTTCCAGCAATTTCCCGGGTTGCCAATAAACCACCTTCCTCAAGTTCAGTAATGCGATAATCATCCAACCAATATCGAATGCCGCCATAAAAATGATCGGCCAATCGCTTTTGAAAACTAATTCGTACTCTCGGAAAATTCACCCCATAAGTTTCTCCACCATAATCTTCAAAATCATTACCGATGCCATAGAATAAATAATTGTAGCGGTAATACCCCAGCTCTCCAAATAATCGGTAACGGTCCTTTGGAAAAATCAATTGGAAAGGCAGGTATAACAAAAACTGATTGAGCAAGGTATAAGCCGTCCCAATTTGCAACTGAGAGGGTTTGGTCAGGCTATCTTGTTTGCCTAGCTGAAAGGAAAAAACCATTGCAGCACCAAAGGCCCACTCCGTTTCAGGCGTGTAATAAACTATCGGTAAGGGGAAAAATTTCAACTTTTTTTCAGGCAGACCATCCTGTGCTGCTATCGAATATACCGCCGCCGTGAATAGTAGAAATGCGATTAATCTTTTATATAGTTGCTGAATCATTTTAATGAATTTTGATATGATATGTGGTGATGTATGGTGAACCGGTGTTCCATTCCATCCAACCAAAAGTGAAAAATGAAGCGTAAAAAGTGAGCACACCGATTAACTATTGTGCATTCCATTCCTTCTAAATTATACCTTCCCCTATACTAAATACGAAAACAACCCTTTTGTTGGATTAAATTTTTCAATTATACCTGTGCTATGAGAAAATCAAAAAAATAATTACAAAAGCTGTTACTTTTTCAAGGCCCGGCATTATGCAATTGAAACAGTCTGAAAAGAGGATCAAAAAGGTCCTTTAATAGGTAACTTAAACCCCGGGGTAGTTTTTCATCGGCAAAAACCTTATTTTTGATGTTTTCCAACATTCAGTTAAACTGGAATATTACAAAAAAGGAAGGAATGAGTAGTTCTCATAGAACTGTTTCTGCCGAGAAGATGCAAGAGGAGTGGCTTGAAATTCAGGCTGCGCAGGACAACCCTGCCCTTTTTCGGCCATTATATAATCGATACTACGAGCCGATATTTCGCTTTGTTTTACGCAGAACGGCAGATGAAATGTTGTCCGCTGATCTCTGTTCACAGATATTCCTCAAGGCTATGCAACGGCTGGCTTCTTATAATTTTCGCGGCGTTCCTTTTTCTGCGTGGTTGTACCGCATAGCGAGTAATGAAGTTGCTCAGCACTACCGCGCCAGTAATAAGAGCCGCGTGGTGAGCATTGAAGACACCAATCTTGGTGATATGGCAGAGGAAATGGACGAAGAAAGTAACGAACTATTATACAAGCAACTGATTGGAGCTTTGGATGATTTGAAAGCAAACGACTTGCAACTAGTGGAATTGCGCTTTTTTGAACAGCGCCCTTTTAAAGAAATAGCTGACATCCTTGGAATGACCGAAAGTAACGCCAAGGTAAAAACGTACCGCATTCTGGAGCGATTGAAAAAGAAACTCACGCCCTAATTGACTTTTTCAACGTCACCTTTAAATCGACCAGATATGGCCAAAAATTACGATATAAAAATTAATCCGAAACGACTGAGCAGCGAGGAGATCGCCCGGCATCAAGACTTTGATGCACTCCTTGAGCAGTTTGAAGCTACGCCCAGCGTTCCGGTCCGGCAATTGCGAATCAGGCGATTGGTCTACATCAGTAGTGCCGCAGCCGCAGCCATCGCATTGCTGCTGGTTTTCATCGGGCTTAATGAAACCCAAATCCCAAATATTTCCGAAAAAGAATATTTTGCAGACCGCGCCTTTGTGTTGCCACCAAAAGCGGATGCTCAGCCCAAATTCGTTTCCCAAAAAGTTCAGGTAAATCAAGGTGGCGTATATGAATACGCCAGTGGATCCCGTTTGGTGGTTCCCGCAGCAGCTTTCCAAAATGATCGAGGAGAACTGGTAGAAGGAGAGGTGGAAATTTTCTTTAAGGAATATGTCGACCTTGTTGACTTGTACTTCGCCGGTATTCCAATGACTTACGATTCCGCTAATCAGTCTTATTATCTAAATTCCGCCGGTATGGTGGAGGTTTATGCAGTACAAAATGGTCAGCGGCTCAACATGACACCCGGTAAAAGCATCCAGGTGGAAATGGTTTCTCATATCAATATCCCCAATATCCATGTCCTGCCTAAATACAATGTGTACCTGCTGGATACAGTGGCCCGCAATTGGGTCTATCAGGATATTGACATCATTCAAGTTGTAGAGGAACCACTTGACATCAACGATCCGCTCTACGAACCTAAAAAGACGCTTCAGGATCAATTGGCAGCTATTGCTCAAAAAGGACAATCGGAAATTGCTAAAATTGAAAGCAGCATTGCCAAGCCACTTGAACCGGCTAAACCTCTGCGTAAAAATGGCAATAACCCAACTCTGGAGTTCGACTTCCAGGATCTTGGTATTCAATTTGAAGGCGATGAATCAAAATTGTATCAGGGTACCATCTGGCAGATTTCGCCCAACAGCCCTGCTTATGATGATAATGCCTTTAAAGTAGTCTGGACAGAAGTTAGCATTGCCAAAAAAACTGGGCAAGACTACGAGTTGACCCTCAAAAATGGTTCGAATGAACTAAAATTGATTGCCAATCCGGTACTGATTGGTCAGGATTATGATGATGCCATGGCCCGCTACCAACAAGAATTGGCCGATTATGCTTCGCAAATGAAGGAGCGGGAGGCTAAATTAAAAGGACAAAAAGAGACCTTGGCAGCTTACATCGCCGAGCAACAAAACGCTGCTCAACTCAACTTTACGGAGCAAATTACTGCTCTTGCTGAAAATGAAACTGGACCAGCAAACAACTGGCAAAAAAGGAAGGTCATCAACCGTTTTGCTGCCAACCGGCTAGGGGTGTGGAATTGTGCCCTACCCTATTCTCCGGAGTTGAAAACGATCAAAGCTAAATTTATCCTTGACGGAGATAAATCCTTCAAACCAATGACGGCTTATCTGGTTGATCAGACACATCATACAGTACAGCGGTTTATGCTTTCAAGAACAACAGAACTCAGCTTTGATCCGGCATCGAATAATGCCATCTTGGTGGCTGATCAAAAAGGCAATTTTTACCTGGCCAACAAGGATCAATTCGCTGAAATAGATGCAGATAGCAAAACAGCAACCTTCAACCTGCAAGTACTGAATGGTGCAGGCAGCGAAAAGGAAAGTTTGCAGCAGTTGTTAATAGATTAGGCTAGGCTAAGAGCATGTTTGGGGGTAGTCATTTGGGCTACAAATACCAACTTCTGGAACCTCGCTTTGCCATTTTCTCGCTCCGTAGCGCTGCTATGCAGCTCAAAAATGGCTTCGCAAGAACCCAAAATCTGGCATTTTCGCTACCAAAGTACCACCTCCAAACATGCTCTAAATAATTTCAATCTATAAAAAAAGCGGTATTCGATGCCTTGGTGTATTGGATACCGCTTTATATTATTCCGTTCCCAATCACTCACATTTTCATCAACTTCTCCAGCACCAAATCCCCCGAAGCAAACTCAACCTTTAACACATACATGCCCGGCTTTAAAAAAGACAAATCCAATTCAGTTGCTTGAAAAATCCTCCTTTCCAAACGGCCATTAATGGCGTAAATAGATACGGCTTTTATCGGCTCCCCAGCTATTAGCACCAGATTCCCTGTTGTAGGGTTGGGATATATTTCCAAGTCTTTTTCCCCAACTTCCTCTGTACTGATATGTACATTACACAATTCAACCCCTTGCTCCGGATAATAAAGGGTATCGGCTTTGTACATTGCACATAAGGAATAGGCAAAACCGCTCAAAATACCCTCAGGGTTATTTTCATCTATATTCAAGTCCAGCGTTTGAAAAAAGATAGTTGCATTTGGTCCTATCCCTTCAATAAAACGAATCGTATCATGAATAACGCCAACGCCATACCTGCAATCCAGGGTAATCACTTTTCGATCTCCCTCATATTTTATAGACTTTACTTCCGCCTCTCCTGCATCGGTACAGGACAAATGCTCATCATATATAGGGAAAGTATCTCCCAATTCCAGAGAAAGATCCATCACGATCAGTTCTTCGGTATCAGCGACCCTTCTAAACCATATTTGCCCCGAAGTAGTATCTTCCCGGACAAAGCCCACCCTAAATGGGTCAATTTCATAATCTTCAGAACCGCTATCCACTAGTTTATAAGACAAATCATCAATAAGGCTATCTCCATAGATATAAACTTCACTATCTATTGCCCCATCAAACACCTCCACTTTTATTCCATACCGTGTAGTATCCGCATCAAATATAGAAGTATATTGACACCATCCGCTTGTGGTGATCATTAGTAAAACAAAGAGCAGGATATTGTCTTTCATCATTACTGTTTTACAAAAGTTTTTGGAAATTGCCGGCCTTGCGCATCCGTAATGACCAGCCAATAAATACCTGCCTCAAGCAGATTGATGTCGATTGTTACCGGTAAGGTCTGAACGAGGCCTTCTTTTAGTTTTTGTCCCTGTACAGAATAAATAGCATATTGTTCCGCAGAACTTATATCTGAACTAAGAATGGTTAAAATATCATGCGCAGGTATAGGAAAAATAAGGTAATCCAATCCTTGTTTTTTGCCTGGCTCTTTCAGAGAAGTAATCACCTCCACCCGACCACAACCGGGAATCAGACAGCCCATATTATCCGTGCGCACCACCCAGGTGTTGGGATTGTTAATAAATGGTGAATTGGCCGGGAAGGTGTCTTGCAATTTTCCGGTAAACATCAAATCGCCGTTTTCCAGTTCTATACCATCATAAAGATACATGCCAATGTCGGTAGCCAGATACCGGCTATCCAATAGATTCCGTTCCCACAATAATTCTCCATCAGGAGACATGCGAAATATCCAGGCCGCTGTAAAGTCATAATCCGTATAGGGAGAATCATACAAATCCTCCAGGCCGATACCGATAATATCACCGTTTTCGGCGGTAAATAAGGTGCCCAATTCCTTGGGATAGGCCGATTCAAAGGTATACTCCCATTGCATTTCTCCCCAGGTATCAACTTTGATCAGTTTGGAAGGCAAGGGATAAATGGGGTCTACAGTTTCCCAATCTTCCTTGTGCCAGGCCAGTACCACGCCTCCATCTAGGGTAGGGGTCAAATGTGGGAATCGTCCCACCTCACTATGTTCCGCCGTATAAGTCCACAGCACATTACCCAGGCTATCAAATTTAATTAAATCCAGTTCGTCGGGGGTCAGCCAGGTAGAATTGGTGGCCCAGCGTTCGCTATAATAACCACTGCCGTCAAGTGCCTTATCTAAACCTTGGCTAATCTCATAACGGTACTCACCTGTGGTCACACTATAATGACGTAAATACGTGAGATCACGATCCATAAAATAATAATAATTGGTATCGGGTGTCACACCTAAGGGCGATCCATTACCACGTTTATTAAAGGTCAAAACCAGGGTGGAATCAACCAGTGACAAATTATTCACCGAAGCAACCGGAAATTGCTCCGTCAGATCAACCTGATGAATTTGGTTGCCTTCCCAATCAAACTTTAGGACCTTTATGCCAAATCTATCTGGTCCTGAAAGCGGACCGGATACATACAAAAAACTGTCGGTAGTCACCAGATTATCAAAAAATACAACATCCATTGTATCCAAAAGCAAACTCCAGATTAAGTCCCCCTGCCCATTGATTCTTAGTAATTCAATGCAATTGGTCGTATTTTGATTACATTTCGCACCCACCAAAATGGCTATTTTATCACTCGATTTAGAAATCTTTAAGCCTACTTCTGCATCATTGTTGATATCATAATTAAAACTAAAATAGGATTGACCAAAAATACCCGGAATACCGGTCAATAAAATCAATAAGGTAAATAAATAAGTTGCTAATAAGCAATTTACAGGCAACCTACACTTTAAGTATATGCCGCTGACTGCCACGTTAATACAACCTGGCATTGCAAAAAACAGAAAATTGCCGGAACCTAACAAATTGTTGAAATTTAATAAAATAAAAAGTGCGCTGATGAAGTACTCCGGGATACTCCATGCAATGGGAATCATAACCGGGAGTATATTGAATATTGAAGTATCTTAATATTATTCTTTCGTAAGATAAATTAAATTTTTCTTATTGGCCAGAGCCAATAAATTCAATCAGCTGTGAAAGAAAAAATCTCCACCAAACCAGAAATTCATTCCACCCAAGTCATCAATCCTTATAAATCTTCACCACCCTTTCACCCGGCTTGGCATACCCCCGATACATACCTTCGGTATTAAACGGCATACTCACATTACCCAGGTGATCCAGGGCGATTAGTCCTCCAGAGCCACCCACATCCACCAGTTTTTTATTGACTACGGCTTTGGCGGCCACATCAACCGTAAGGCCCAGGTATTCCATCATAGCCGATACGTCGTAGGCTACGGCATAACGAATGAAGAATTCGCCATGACCGGTACAGGAAACACCGCAGGTCTCATTATTGGCGTAGGTGCCGGCACCAATGATTGGAGAATCGCCAATGCGGTTGTAGCGTTTGTTGGTCATACCACCGGTGGAAGTGCCAGCAGTGATATTGCCATATTTATCCAACGCTACACAGCCTACGGTACCGTATTTGAAATCATTGTCTTCCAGCTTCATGCCGGTCGACTGATCCTCTGAAGCCTTGGCCTTTTGCAGCGCATCCCAGCGGTCTTGAGTAAAGAAATATTGGGGGTCGACGGTCTCGATGCCTTGTTCCTTGGCAAACTGCTCCGCACCGGCACCAGTAAGCATTACATGTTCGGATTTTTCCATTACGGCTCTGGCAGCCAGGATGGGATTTTTGACGATTGTAACGCCACCTACTGCCCCGGCATTGCGGGTTGCACCATCCATATAGGAGGCGTCCATTTCATTCTTACCGGCATTGTTAAAAACAGCACCTTTTCCGGCATTAAATAGTGGAGAATTTTCCAGATACATAATGGTTTGCACCACTGCATCGCCACTGGTACCCCCCTCCTGAAGCACCTTTTCACCGATATCCAATGCTGCATTCAGGGCCTCATTATACGCAGCCTCTTTTTCATCCGTCATGTTCTTTTTCAGGATGGTTCCTGCACCGCCGTGGATGACGATGGCGTACTCCGCTTTTTTGGTTGTAGGAGAAGCGGGAGCCTCCACCTCTGTAGCAGTTTCTGTGGAAGACTGTGGTGTATCGCAAAAACTAAAAAACAGGGCTAAGGCCAATAGGATGGTGAATTTGCTTGATTGGATCATCTTTATTTTCTTTTGTCGAATAAAGTTAAATATACCCCAAGGCAAGCAAATCCACCAGGAAAGCAACTAAATTTTATCGAATCAACGTTGTTTGTCCTTTAAACAGCTCCCGGTTACCATCCAAAAATTCGACTTCGACCTGCCAGATATAGACGCCTGGCTGCATGGCCTCCTCCCGGAAATTACCATTCCAGCCTGTAGAAGGATCATTTATATCAAAGTCTCCATTTTCATAAAGCATTTCGCCCCAGCGATCAAAAACCCTGAACTGTAAAACCTTCCCCTCTAGTCCATGTACCAATAAAAGGTCGTTGGTACCGTCACCATTAGGACTGAAACCTGTTGGCACCATTACCGGATTAAATTTGCTGATAAAAACGGTGGCCACATCTTCATCATAACAGCCATTTTCATCCGTTACTCGTAAGCGGAAACTGGTTTGATGATCGACTGTAATCAACGGGCTTGGACAATCCAGGCATTCCAAAATCGAAGTATCTTGTGGAAACCATTCATACATCAGATTGCCAAAACCACCACTTACTTCCGGATAAAAACGCATTGTTCCACCATAAGGAATCGTGTTATCTATGCCTACATCCAATACAATAGGACCTGGTTCTTCCACAACCACACCAGAGGAGAAAAAGGTACAGCCATTAGCATCCTTAACAAATACATTATAAGTACCTGCTTCCAGGCCAATCAATTGACTGCTGCCGTAGAAATTATGATTATCAAGACTATATCTATAGGAAGGTGTGCCACCACTGGATTGCATACTGATCAGGCCATCCCGGCCACCAAAACAGGTGATATCTTCTGTGCTCACGGTAGCGGCTAATGCAGCATCCGGCTGTTTGATTTCTACAGATTCCATAAGTTCACATCCATTGGAATCAATAATTTTCAGTTGGTAAGTTCCGGCCGTTATATTGCGCAAATCCGGCACAAACATATTATTTGACCAAACATAAGCATACGGCGGTCTTCCTCCTGATACATTGGCAATTGCGGTCCCTGTAGATTCGCCATAACACAAGACATCATCTGTAGAAAAGCTATTGCGCATAACCGAAGCCTCTTCCACTACATAGTCGAAGCTTGTGGAACAATTATGGCTATCGGTAACCGAAAGGATATAAGTTCCGGCGGTCAGGTTAGCAATATTGTCTTCAACCTGGCCAGAATTCCATAGATAAGTATAAGGGGAAACACCACCCGATACCGTTGCCAAAATGGAACCATCGGAATCACCAAAACATTTGATCTCCTGAATTTGAGCAGTGGAACTTATGGCGTCTGGTTGAGACAGATTGGCCTGTCCAATGGAAGTACAATTATTGGTATCCGTAACGGTAACATTATAAGTCCCCGCCGTTAAATTATTTTGAACCGGGCCGTCCGGAAGACCAGCAACATCCCACTCATAAGTATACACGCCTGTACCCCCTTCCGCTAAAACTGAAACCATCCCATCATTGCCACCAAAACAATTTACATTGGCATAAGTCAGACTAAGTACCACAGCATCAGCAGATGCTACCAGGGTTGTATCGATAGCCGTACAACCATTTTCATCCGTAATAGTGACAAAATAAGTACCAGGTGCCAGATTAACTGCCGTAGGTACCGTTTGCTGATTGGGATCACTCCAGGTATAAGTGTAATTGCCTGTTCCTCCGGAACCACTCACTGAAGCCGTTCCGTCGGGTGCTCCATTACAACTAACTGAGCCCGCCACCGTAGAAGCAATTAATTGTTCCGGGTCAAACAATTCAATGCTGATTTGTTCTGTACAACCATTGCCATCCGTTACAACCACTTCGTGGGAACCAGCCCCCAGGTTATCTGCATCCGGGTCAGTGGAACCACTAGTCCAGTCATATTGATAATTGCCTGCGCCACCCTGAGCAGCTACAATGGCATTCCCATTTCCCGCTTCAAAACAAGTAGGATCTTCCCCACTAATATCCAAACTTAAAGCTGGAAAAGAACCGACGTCTATTGATTCCGTTACGGCACAATTATTGGCATCAATTACGGTCAGGCTGATCATTCCGGCAGTCAAATCCGTAGCCGTTGGTGTATCTTGCCCGTCCGACCATTGATATTGATAAGGTTCCGTTCCTCCATCAACAAGCACAGTGACGGTGCCATCGGCTCCACCAAAACAACTAACCATCGTCGGCGTTAAATCAATAACCATCACCTCGGGAGCACCAATAGTTACAACCACATCTGTACTACATCCATTCTGGTCAGATACAACGACGGTATAATCTCCAGCAGCCAGGTCATTACGATCGGGAGCGGTAATCCCATCATTTGTCCAGGTAAAGGAATAATTGGGATTGCCACCTACAGCACTCAAACTGGCAGATCCATCGCTGTTGCCATTACAACTGGCAGAATCAACGACCATGGACACCGTGATTTCCATAGGTTCCCCAATCGTGACAAAAGCAGTATCCATACAACCATTGCCATCAGCTACAGCTACAGCATAGTCGCCTGCCTCAAGGCTATTGATGTTAGATTGATCCCCTAAAAGATCACCGGTAGCTATAACATACCATTGATAAGAAAAAATTTCCGTACCTCCGGAGGCTTCAACACTAGCACTACCCTGGGCACTGCCAAAACAGAAAGTATCATTAAAATCCGTCATCAATGATAAGGGTGGATTTTCTAAAACATCCACTGTAGTATTAAAGAGGCAACCGTTAGCATCGGTGATATCCAAGGTATAGGTTCCTCCAGCCAAGGCACCAATCGTATCGGCGTCAGGATCGGAAGCTTGATTGTTCCAACTGTATAAATAGGGTTCGGTACCACCAGTAACGGTAGCAAAAGCCTGTCCATCACCAGCACCACCACAGGTAACAGCAACGGAACCTGTTATCGCGTCAAGTGCTTCAGGTTCAGGAACGTCTACACTTGCCTGTGCCACACAACCGTTGGCATCGGTAATAGATAATAGCTGAGTACCACCGCCAAGACCTGTAGCCACTGAATCGGCACCTCCCTGATCCCAGGCAAAACTAAAAGGCCCTGAGCCGCCATTAATGACTACCGTTGCAGTAGCATCAGCGCCGCCATTACAGCTTACCGGATCGATAATAGTGGGCACATAATCCATGGGAGCCGGTTCGGCAATTTCAAAACTAACTGGTCCTGGGCAGCCATCTCCATCAGTAACAATGGCCACATGGGTACCGGCGGGTAATCCGGTAAATAACCCACTATCATTGGTTAGACCATCCAATTCAAAAAGGAAGGGTCCGGTACCTGAAGTTACCGTAAGCTGAACCGTTCCATCCTGCCCTCCATTACATGCTACACTAGTGACCTGGCTATCCACCCCTGCTGGCGTACAAGCCAGAGTTTCACAAGTCAGCGTCGTAGTAAAACCAGGACAATCTGCCAAGCCACGGACTTCAATAGTAACCTGTTGGGAAAAAGACAAACCGGTGACTTCGTGGGAAAGGTTCCCATTGGCTGTTACCCAACCGGTTCCGTCCACATTTACTTCATAACCAGTTGAACCGGGTATTGCATCCCACACAAAAATGATACTACCTGTAGTGGTAGTACCACAGCTTACATTAGGCGCATCAATGGCCGGAGTGACTGTAATGGTGATTTCATCCTGTGTTTCACAGCCATAGGAATCCACCGCCGTCATAGTATAGGTCGTGGTGGTATCAGGTGTGGCTATGGGATTGGGACAATCGGTACAACTTAATCCGATTGCGGGTTCCCAGCTGTATTCAATTTGGTAAAGCGGGTTGAAACAAATGGTCCAGCTAAATAGCGTACCATTTACATTATAGGTATCATCAAATATTTGCAATCGCCAGGTGCCATTGGTGCGATAATCGCCATCCCAAAGATCCGACCAGACCCCTTCGGGAAGAAAGTTGCCGGTAAAAGGCACCGCACTTGGAGGTGCAAAAGGTCCGGGAGCATTAATAGGTGTAGTAGCATCAACGGTAAAACAAGTATTGAGGTAATAATCAGGAGCCAGCAGATTGCCACCATCGGCTCCATTATCAGTAGTCAATTCCAAAAATTGCCCATCCGGACCAATGAGGTAAATGTCAATATCATCAATCCATCGGTGTTCGAAACTGTCAATACAAACGGCCTTGATCACATCAGGGCCGAGGGTAACGGGTATCACCCCTCCCACCTGTATATCAGAGAAGAAGGGTACATTATGTGTTGATACCTCAAGGGGTGTCGTATTGGAGAAGGTGGGTGGGTCCGGTAGCGGAACATCTAACATCCCATGCAATTGCACCGATTCTCCCTGACATATACTGGTATCCGGGCCCAGATCAGCGGGTATCAATGGGTTGTCTTTGATATACAAATAAAAAGTATCCCGGTTACATACATCGCGCTGGACATCCAGAATCAGCGTTTCTGTACCTTCTGTAATACCATCTTCAAAGGCAATAATGGGAATAACCAATACGCTATCTCCTGCCGGAATAAATAAGTCGGGCGGAATAAAGCTGTAGTCAACACCATTCTCTGCGGTACCAAAGATGTTATAGTCAATTATATAGTCACTTTCTGTAGGTCGGGGTAGGGAAAAAGTAATGGCCCCTTCGGCACAACCTTCTGCTATGGACCCATCCAGGCTCACGGTATTGGCTTCTACCTTTAGCGAACCCGTTCCAAAACTTTTGGCTTCCAGAAAGACACCGGAATCATAAGCACTGTCAAAGACATCGCTAATGGCCAACTTGATCGTATAAGTACTACAAGGTACGACTATGGCTTGTGCTGTCAGCACCGTAGTAAATCCATCATAAACAGGGAGGCTATTGGAGCCGTTATTGCCATTATAATACTGTGCAAATGCAAGGCTACCATTTGGTGGCGTACAATTAGATAACATCCCATTGGCTCCCACCATTCCAGAATTGATGTTGTTAATGGTTACCGGCAAATTAGTAGAGCCTGGCACAAGGGCAATGTTTTCACCATTATTTTCAAAAGGTCCGTTGATCCCTGGACCTGAAATGAAAAACCCGAAAATATCATTGTAATTGCTACAAGTGAACTCGGGGTACTCTTCTGAACCAAAGACGTAACGAAAACGCAAAGTATCAGAAATGGGAATGAAGGTAATAGTGTACTTAGTCACATCATTTATCGCATCCGGATCGGCGATAGCCGTTAGGTCTACATCCGTAGCTGTATTCGTCATTTGTGAACTGGCAAAAGCATTGCCTATAGCGTCAACACCTACTTGTCCTCCCTGAGTCACAACCCTACCGGTAGACATGACAATGCCTCTGTCAATGCCAATCTCATCTTCACCATTTTTAAAAAACCCAACAGAAGCGCCATCGCCTTCGTACGTTACATTTAAGACCTCAACGCCATCACCCAAAAAGATATTGGTGATCAGGTTCTCTGGAGTGATCGGTGGTGCATTGGTCACTTCCAATGGGTCTTGTCCCAAAAGGGAACTGCAGGCCATTAACAAACAACAAAACAAGAGCGAAAATTTCTGGTAAAATAGCATAACCGGTAGTTTAAAAAGTCTTTTCGGGTAGGAAATCAGCATCCTACGGTATCCTTACAGAGGCTAAAAATAGAATGTTTGCTTTAAGCCTCCCAATTATTGTGAAATATTTGCATAAACAGAGACAAAAGAAGATTCTCTATTGTGCAGGGATGCTGCCTGTCATACCTTATTTTGTGGCGGAGACGATCACAAATCAGAAAAAAATCCTCATTAATCTAAAAAATGATTGTTTACAAGGAGAGCAAAGCTATTTTTGTGGGAAATAAACACAGTTCTTTGGTTATTCCATCATTCGGAAATTTCAAAGAAAGATAAATACAATTTAATGAGACAGTTTTTTAAGTTTCTTTTTGCTTCGTGTCTAGGTGTATTCCTGGCTGGTTTTATTATGTTTTGGATAGGCGGTGGTCTTCTGGCCCGTGTCATCAGCCAAATTGACCAACCCAAAACGATCCATGCCAATTCCGTTTTACACCTCACTTTTGATCAACCCATTCCTGAATTGACCAATAATTTGGAAATTAATCCTTACGACCTGGAAAATCGGAAAATTCTAGGCCTCAACGATATTATTCACAGTATTCGGGCAGCAGCCAGTGACGACAATATCAAGGGAATCTTTATTGAAACCGACGGCATTAGCAGTGGATTTGCTACAGCGAGTGTACTTCGCCAGGCCATTGAAGAATTTAAATCAGAAGGCAAATTTGTCATTGCTTACTCCAAATATTATACCCAGGGAGCTTATTATCTCTCCTCTGTAGCTGATAAGATATACCTGAATCCACTTGGAGCCATAGAACTAAGAGGTTTTTCTGCACAAATCCCTTTCATTAAAGAAATGCTGGACAAGATTGGTGTTGAGATGCAGGTGTTTTGGGTGGGCGATTTTAAAAGTGCAACAGAACCCTATCGCCGAACTGAAATGTCGGATGCCAATCGTTTACAAACCAGAGAATTCCTGGATGGATTTTACAATATTTTTCTTAATGACATTACCAGCTCCCGCGACATCAGCGAATCCGATTTGCGGTCGGTTATCAACGACTTTAAGGCTAGTGACCCACAGGCAGCATTAGACTACCGTTTGGTAGACGGTCTTTCCTACCGCGACGAGGTCCTGACTGAAATCAAAAACCGCCTGGGTATTGATGATGAAGATAAAATTCAGCAGGTTCAACTGCTCGATTATTATAAAGGCCATCCCAAGGAGACCAACTACAGCGCATCTGATCGTATAGCGATAGTTTATGCTGAAGGAGGCATTGTAGATGGCAAGGGGGATTCCGGGAACACCGGTGATGAAACTTACACCAAAATCCTTAAGAAAGTCAGGACTGACGATAAGGTCAAAGCACTGGTACTAAGGGTCAACTCTCCGGGTGGTAGTGCAATGGCTTCAGAAAATATATGGCGGGAACTGACCCTAATAAAAGAAGCTGGTAAACCCATTATTGTCTCTATGGGCGACTATGCAGCATCAGGTGGCTATTATATTGCCTGCCCTGCTGATTCCATTTTAGCTGAACCCAATACCCTGACCGGCTCAATTGGTGTGTTTAACGTTTTCCCCAATTTCAGTAATTTGTTGAATGAAAAGCTGGGCATTAATTTTGATACGGTTAAAACTGGTGACCTCTCCGCAGGGTTTACGCCTTTTTACGAATTGTCGGAAAAAGAAAGAAAAATTATCCAAGGTAGAACCAACAGTCTCTACGAAACCTTCCTGACACGGGTAGGTGATGGCAGGAATATGAGTCGTGATGCCGTTCATAAAATAGCCCAAGGACGAGTATGGACCGGAGAAAAGGCCGTGGAACTGGGGCTGGTTGATCGCTTGGCCAACTTGGAATCAGCGGTGGAATCAGCAGCAAACCTAAGTGACCTAGAGGATTACCGCATCGTTGAATATCCACAGCCAAAAGATCCGCTGGTGCAACTTATTGAAGAATTTGTAGGTACCAATGAGGTTAGACATAGTTCCAAAGCCATCCTTCGTTCCGAACTGGGCAGCCTCTACCCTTTTTACAAATTTTTCCATGAAATTCAACAGTCCAAAGGTTACCAGATGAGATTGCCGATGATTGTTCCTTTTAATTAACTTCGATTTAACCTGCTATATTTGCAAAAACGGGGCAGGATTATGAATCTTGCCCGCTTGCAAATATTTTCAATATGAACGAAACAAGTCAATTTTTCACAAGAGACCTGAGCTGGTTGTCATTTAACCACCGGGTTTTACAGGAGGCAAAAGATAAAAGTGTTCCGCTTTACGAAAGGATTAAATTTTTGGCTATTTATAGCTCAAACCTCGATGAATTCTTTCGGGTCAGAGTAGCGTCCCTTCGCAGTTTTAAACAACTCAAAAAAAATACCCGCCGGGAATTGGGGGTTAAACCAAAAAAAGAACTTCGGGAAATCCGCAAAATTGTTGGGGAGCAACAAACTGAATTTGGTCGCATTTTCCGGGAAGAGATTTTGCCGGAATTGGAAAGTCATCAGATCTTTTTGATTGATGATCAACAATTTGATAAACATCAACAGGCTTTCGCCAAACAATTCTTTCTTGACAACCTTTCAGACCATATAGAGGTACACACCTTAGATGAAGGCGCCAATTCGGCTCCCTTTCTGAAAAACAAAGCACTCTATTTCGTTGTTCAAACAGCAGAAGACAACAATATTCTTCTGATAAATATTCCCAGTGAAAAAAGTGCCCGATTTGTAGAACTACCAGGGACAGATGGACATTACCTGACTTTTATTGATGATATCATTCGTTTTAATCTGAGTGAAATCATCAAAAAACCGATCAAAGCAGCTTATGCCGTCAAGATTTCCCGTGATGCCGAAATTTATATTGATGATGAATATAGTGGTGATCTTCTGGAAAAGCTAAAAAAAGGCCTGGATGATCGCAATGTAGGGCTACCCACGCGTTTTTTATACGACAGTACCATGCCAGATGATTTATTGGCACAACTGAAAACCTGGTTTGACTTAACCAAATACGACTTGATACCAGGAGCTGGGCACCACAATTTTAATGACTTTTTCGGTTTTCCTGACCCTACGAATAATCAACAGTTGCACAATGTCCCCATGCCTCCTTTGCCACATCCGGAATTGGAAAATGCAACTTCCTTATTGGAAAAAATCGATGAGAAGGACATCCTGTTACACTTTCCATATCAACGATATGACTATATTCCCCAGCTGATCCGGGAAGCTGCAGATGATCCGGATGTAAAATCCGTGAAAATTACGCTTTACAGGGTAGCCTCCCGATCGGCTGTTGTTGAGGCCCTTTTATATGCCCTGGAAAAAGGCAAATCAGTCATGGCCTTTATTGAAGCTAAAGCTCGTTTTGACGAAGAGTCCAACCTTTATTGGGGTGGAGAACTAGAAAAAGCTGGCGGCCGGATTTATTACAGTTACCCCGGTATCAAGGTGCACACCAAATTGCTGCTCATCACGCGCAAGGAGGCCGATAAAAAGAAGTATTATGCCTATCTGGGCACCGGCAATTTTAATGAAAAAACTGCCCGCCTTTATTGTGATCATGCCTTGTTGACTTCCAAGCAAAAAATGGGAGCCGAAGTCAACCAGGTATTCGATATTCTGGAACGCAAACTTATTGTTCCTAAGTGCAAACACCTCATGATCGCTCCCTTCCATTTGGGAGAAGGTTTCATGAAAATGATTGATCAGGAAATCGCCAATGCCAGAGCAGGGAAAGATGCCTATATGATTCTGAAAATGAATAGCCTGGAGGACCCAGATATAATCCAAAAATTGTACGAGGCTAGCCAGGCTGGGGTACGCATTCGCATGATTGTTCGCGGTATTTGCTGTTTGATTCCCGGCGTCAAAGGACAAAGCGAAAACATTGAAATCACCAGTATTGTTGACCGGTTTCTTGAACACGCAAGGGTTTACATCTTTGGTAATGATGGCAAAGAAAAAATTTATACCGCCTCCGCCGATTGGATGAGTCGCAACCTGCATCGTCGAATCGAAGTGGCCATCCCCATTTATGACGAAGACCTTCACCAGGAATTGCGCCATATTATTAATCTGCAACTGGCTGATAATACCAAAGCCCGGGTAATCAATGCCACCCAAAGCAACCACTATGTTTCAACGCCAAATGGGGCAAAACCTTACCGCTCACAAATGGATATTTATGCTTTTTTGAAAAAGAAAGTAATGGGGGTTATGTTATAATGGAAGCAATGGCCGACTGATTGTTATAGTCGATTTCCATGAGTCGCCATCATGTCCGTATGGACGGCCACTTATTGCCCGTTCTTGAATCCATTTTCGACACAAAGAAGGTAAAAGTGACTCCCGTTTATGGCGGTTTGTGGTCTTACCCGATGTATATTGGAAAAAAATGAGCCTGTTGAATTACTCCATTTTTTTGGTCTGAATTTAGAATTACTGCTATATTTGTCAGATTATTTCAGCCCAACCAACTTTTTTGGCCTTTTTTGGTCATATTTTGCTGCATATTTGCCGGCAAAGCCGAAATAACTCAAATCAAAAACAATTTCCTGAAACAACTAACTCTATTGACCCTGGGTGGGACTTTGGGTTTCATGACAAATGAAATTCATGGTTCTATACCATTTCAGGAAGGAACAAAATTGACTTATTGTAAACTGAAAAAAATTGCATCATGGCAAAATTGAATTTCGGCGGTGTAGAAGAAAATGTGGTTACCCGCGAAGAATTCCCTTTGGAAAAAGCACAAGAAACCCTTAAAAACGAGACAATAGCCATTATTGGTTATGGCGTACAAGGACCGGGGCAGGCCCTCAATTTGCGCGATAATGGCTTCAACGTGATTGTTGGACAGCGCCAACCTTCTAAATCCTGGGATAAGGCTATTGCTGATGGATTTGTTCCTGGCGAAACGCTTTTCAGCATTGAAGAAGCTTGCCAACGAGGCACCATTATTCAATACCTGCTTTCCGATGCAGCACAAATTGCGATGTGGGATACCTTGAAAAAACACCTCACTCCGGGTAAAGCACTCTACTTTTCGCACGGATTTGGAATCACGTATAAAGAACGGACAAAAATCATCCCTCCAAAGGATGTAGATGTCATTCTTGTGGCTCCCAAAGGCTCAGGAACTAGCTTACGCCGGATGTTTGTAGCCGGACGGGGACTCAATTCCAGTTATGCCATCTTCCAGGATGCTACCGGCAAGGCCAAAGAACGGGTCGTTGCTCTGGGCATTGGCATTGGATCGGGATACCTATTTGAAACTACCTTCAAAAGAGAAGTCTATAGTGACCTGACTGGTGAGCGCGGTACATTGATGGGTGCGATCCAGGGTATTTTTGAGGCACAATATTCCGTATTGCGCAGCCATGGCCACTCTCCAAGTGAAGCCTTTAACGAAACGGTGGAGGAACTGACTCAAAGTCTGATGCCACTAGTAGCTGAAAACGGAATGGACTGGATGTATGCCAATTGTTCCACTACAGCTCAGCGGGGTGCATTAGATTGGAAAGACAAATTTCGCGATGCCGTATTGCCGGTTTTTAAAGAACTATATGATAGTGTTGCCTCTGGTAATGAAGCTCAGCGCTCGATTGACACCAATAGTCAGTCGGACTACCGGGTGAAATTGGACGCAGAACTAAAAGAATTGCACGATAGTGAAATGTGGCAAGCGGGAAAGGTAGTACGTGGTCTCCGTCCGGAGGCTAATGACTGATCTGGATAAAAATTGAAAAAAATGGAAGGAGTGGAAGAGATGTTCACCTCCATTCCTTCCATTAAAGCATGTTTGGAGTCATCGAAGCATATTAACCACCAAAATTCACAAAGAATACTCAATTAATCCCATTTTGACTCATGACCACTTCGACTACTGTTCCACTTATAAGCGTAAAAAATATCTTCCAGGCCAAAGTGCGACTGAAAGAAGTGGCGATTCCCACCCCTTTAAGTTACAACTACAATCTCTCTGATCAACTCGACTGCAACCTTTACCTCAAACGGGAGGACATGCAGGTGGTCCGATCGTATAAGATCAGGGGCGCCTATAATAAGATGGCCACGATGGGTAAAGATGCCCTGACCAATGGCGTAGTTTGTGCCAGTGCGGGCAACCACGCTCAAGGGGTAGCTTTTGCTTGTCAAAAAATGGGGGTCATGGGTAAAATCTATATGCCTAGTGTTACGCCTCAACAAAAGGTGAAGAAGGTCAAATTATTTGGAAAAGAGTTTGTGGAAGTCATTCTCTTTGGCGATACCTTTGATGATTCTTATAATGAAGCCCTGAAGCAGGTAGAAGAGAACGGGATGATCTTTGTACATCCTTTTGATGATGAAAAGGTAATCGAAGGTCAAGGTACCGTGGGGTTGGAGATTCTGGAAAATTGTCCGGTTTCTATTGACTATGTATTTGTTGCTGTTGGTGGCGGCGGTTTGATTTCCGGGTTGGGCAGTTATTTCAAACAGATAAGTCCCAACACTAAAATTATCGGTGTTGAGCCATTGGGTGCGCCTGCTATGCACGACTCTTTAAAAGCAAAAAAGATCATCACCCTGAATGAGATCGATAGTTTTGTCGATGGCGCGGCGGTACGTAAAGTAGGCGAAACCACCTTTGCCATTGCCCAACAAGTTATTGATGATATGGTGTTGGTGCCCGAAGGCAAAGTATGCAGCACCATTTTGCAATTGTACAATGAAGAAGGCATCGTTGTTGAACCCGCCGGTGCTCTGACCATAGCAGCCCTTGATCAGTACCAGGAAAAAATCAAGGGCAAAAATATTGTTTGTGTCATTAGTGGCAGCAATAATGATATCACCCGTACGGAAGAAATTAAGGAACGGTCTCTACTCTTCGAAGGTTTGAAACACTACTTCATTATCCGCTTCCCACAGCGAGCTGGTGCCCTACGTGATTTCCTGAATAATGTGCTGGGCCCCAATGATGACATCACCCATTTTGAATATACGAAAAAACACAATCGCGGCTCCGGTCCGGCATTAGTAGGCATTCAGGTCAACGAGCGGGCCGATTATGAGGCATTAGTACAACGAATGGATGAACACAATATCAGTTATCAGAGTGTGAATAATAGTCGGATGTTGTTTGAGTTGTTGGTTTGATACACAAATCATCACCTACATTTCGAACCCCAGCATTTCTACTCCCACTGAATAACTTCAGACTCCTTTTCAAGCACAATGCCCGATTCAAAAATCATTTTGATTTGGAATTTTCGGATAGCTATATCTACAGGCTTTTCAGTAATCACAATATTTGCGCGGCTCATATACTCAAACTCCCAAGTATCGGCGTCAGCAAGCCATTCTTCAATGGTTTTTTCGCCATAAACCGAAAGGATTTCATTCAAAGACGTTCCTGCTTCAAAATCATTAAATTTTTCATTGCTCGTTAGGGTGAATGCTGTAAGTGGATCTTTAAGCCCCAAGCCACCATCTGGTGAGCAACTTGTGGCGTAAGCTGAAGGAATAAAAGGGTTGGCAAAACCTTGGACTGATCCAATGAATTCAGGTGAGAATAACACACCTAATAGAATGGAGTCCCCCTCAATAACCCCTTGATCGGCGGGTACGCCCTGAAGGTTTGTAACAAACATATCCAAGTCTATAATATTCCAATGTGTACCATCATGGAAACAGTCACAACCAAAGCAGCCGGAGAGAAATAAAAGAGAAAGGACGATGAGTTTTTTCATTTTCAAGAGCGTTTTGGTAATTATTAACTGAGGGTGAGCGTAATTATGCCAACGAGTGAGTACTTAAGAATCAGGAAAAGTTTCACCGCAGAGGCGCTAAGTACACTGAGACAACGCAGAGAAAATACTAGTATTTTCACGCTCCATTCACACCTCCGTCTCCCCCATCTTCAAAATCTTTTTAAATGCCTTAGCTTCAAGCGGCATTACAGAAAGGCGACCAATGCGCACCAGCGGAATATCGGCCAATTCGGGAGTAGCTTTGATATCTGTTAAAGGAACAGCCTTTGTAAATGCCTTATAAGGTACCAGATCCACTACTGACCAGTCGCCTTTTTCGGCGGTTGGATCGGGATAGGCTTCAGTTATCACTTTGGCAATGCCGACTACTTCCAGTCCCTTCCGACTGTGATAAAACAAGACCAAGTCACCTTTTTTCATCCCCCTCAGGTGGAGGCGAGCCGCATAATTGCGTACCCCTTCCCACATGGTTTTGCCGTCTTTAACCAGATCGTCATAACTATATTCAAAGGGTTCGGATTTGACCAGCCAGTAATTCATGTTGATATTATTTTGTCAATTTTTGTTTTTGTGACAGGTCCAAGGGGTCAGCGAAGAATAACTTACCCATTTGATGCGGCTCTTTTGCCACCAGCCGTCGTTACTCAAATCCTTGCGTAGTAGTGGCTATGCGCGGTTTTCGCGCTTGCGTGCCGTAGCACTTCAGCGCGCAGCGCACGCCTAGGCTGGCGGCAAAATAGCTCACCTGAAACAGACAACTTATTCTTCGCTGACCCCTAAGATAGGAAGATTTTTATAGAATGGATGGATTGGAAGAAATAGAAAATTGGAAAAAATGGGGGAGCAATAGCTAATCAGAGGGCTCACTTTTCGCTTTTGATTTTTTACTTTTGGTTGGCTGGAGCAACTACGCTGAGGCTTCGTTGCCTGAAAGAAGAAATGGATGAAATGAGCACAATGCGCCTAAAATCGGAGTGTCCGAGAAAGTGTGTTTTTTTCACCGCAGAGGCGCGGGGAACGCTGAGTTTCGCAGAGTAATTTATTGAAATTCCTTTTTTTGTGCGCTTTTTTGGGAGTTGAAAATTATGAGTAGGACACATTTTGCTGGACTCTCCCCCTAAAACCATTTCCAAACTTCCTAAACCAGTTTTCCCTGAAAGTAATGGAAGAATCGAAAGGATTGTTAGCCTCCTTTCAGACTTAAAACACCTCTATTGCCCTAAACCTCCTAAACCCTTCTAAACCCTCCTAAACCCCTCTAAACCCTCCTAAACCTCCTAAACCCTTCTAATCCCTTCTAAACCCTTCTAATCCCTTCAAATCCCTCCTAAACCTAAATTCCCCTTATCACCCATACTTCATCTGCCGGAAAACTTCCCAGACGACAATCCCAATACAGACCGAAATATTAAGAGAATGTTTGGTGCCAAATTGTGGAACTTCGATACAGCCATTGACCATTTCCATAACGGCAGCATCTACCCCGTCTACTTCATTGCCAAATATCAAGGCATGTTTACAGTCCGTATTAATGTTAACATCCTGAAGGTGTTTGCTACCTTCGGCTTGTTCTACGGCCCATATTTCGTAGCGTTGAGCCCTGAGTCTTTCAATGACTTCGGCTGTCGTAGGCACGTATTCCCACTCTACAGACTCCGTAGCACCAATAGCAGTTTTGAGGATTTCACGATGTGGCGGCTGAGCGGTGATGCCACATAGGTAAATTTTTTCGATGGTAAAGGCATCCGAAGTTCGGAAAGCTGAACCTACATTAAGCGCTGAACGCACATTGTCCAATATCAGAACAATAGGCATTTTCATTTGCTTTTTAAACTCATCTGTGCTCACCCGGTTCAATTCCTGGAGGCTTAGTTTTCTCATTAATTTCTTTTTTCATATAGAATCAGGCTAACTCCGGCATTATCAAAGCGTTGTTTGACTTTCCAAAAGTTACGGAGATCATCAATTTCCTGATCCGTAAAATCATTCATCACATTACTGTAGAAAATCAGACTGTCTTTTTGCAGATTTTTGGCTTTAAAACCAAGCTCACTGCCGGAAAGGTCTTTATATTTCCAAGGACCAATTTCCGGAAAGGCAGTACCTATTTTAGCGGGGGGAACATTCTGCTCGCTAAGATAATGCAAAAATTGATTTCGAAGGTTATAATAGGGTAAATGAGCCAACGTACAATCCCAATCTTGTGAAACTTTATCGGGATAAATCCAGTAATTTCCAGTAAACAACCCCAGTAATGCCAGCACATACATATAGCGGCGCCAGTTGGACGTCAATACCGTATGAACCCAAAAACTAAAGAATAAAAAATTTAAAGCAAGAAAAAAAGGCAAGAGGTAACGTAGAGAATGTAACCCTTGAAACAACAGATAAGAAGGACTTAAGAAGACCAGCGTACAAATACATAACTTCAGCGCCACGCCGATCTGGGGGTGTTGCAAAATGCTTCGCCAACCCAACTTTTTCAACCAGGCACGAGACAATAGAAATAGTAGTATCCAAATCAAAATACGCCCCTCTTCCAGCACTTTTCGAACCAGAATGGCCATATTTCGGGCAAAACCACTCCACCCTACCCGTTGAAATCCATACGCCCAGGGAGAATCCGGATGGTAACCCACCCAACCTGTATAATAATAATGAATGCTCAGAAAGGAAAGAGCCAGGATGCCTGCCGGAACAAATGGCAACATTCTTTTGAACCAATAATTTAAGTTGGCCAGCGAGTCTTCCGGTTTGTAAATAACCCAGCTTCGAAACACAAACAGCAAAAAAGTCACCATCATACCCCGGGTACTGATCAGTACCAACCCCATACACGCCAGCACCAGCAAGAGCTGTTTTTCTTCAAGGATACTGTTCACCGCCAATAAAAAACAAAATACCAACAACAAATCCGGGCTGATCAAAGTGCTCTGGCCCGCCAGCACCGGATCGACCATAGCCAGTAAAGGAAGTGCCAACACATACTTTCCATTACCAAACCAGTCTCCCAGACGAAACAAGAGATAGAGTATGCCCCACAAAAAGGGAAACATGGCCAGATGGCTAACCCATAAAGTTTTTCCAAACCAGGTCCACAACAGAGCCAGATACATGCCAAAAACCGGCGGATGCCCACTGTCGATCTCTGTTGGCAACAACCACTGTGAAAACTGATGATCATAATACCAATGGGCATGTTTTGATCCCAATTGGATGGTATCCCAAAAAAAGACATGGCCACTTACCAGCCAGCAAATCATAAAAGCAAGCACTGCAGTGCCTGCCAAATACACATTGCGGTAATTGGTTTGCATTATTTTTCGAGTTGGTATTTTTTCTCTTTTGCTGCTTGGATAAAGGCCACAAACAAGGGGTGTGGGTTTTCAACCGTACTTTTCAACTCTGGGTGAAACTGCACGCCAACAAACCAGGGATGGTCTTTCAATTCAACAATCTCCACCAGCTGAGCATCGGGGTTGATGCCCGTGGCAATCAAGCCCGCTTTTTCAATCTGGTCTTTGTATTTATTATTAAATTCATAGCGGTGGCGATGGCGTTCATTAATCCGCAGATTACTGTAGGCTTGTTGAGCCTTAGACTTCCGCCGCAAATCGCAGGCATAAGCCCCCAATCGCATCGTGCCTCCCTTTTTGGTGATCTTTTTCTGGTCGGGCATCAAATCGATCACAGGGTTTTCGGTATTGGGATTAACTTCCGTAGAAGAAGCATCCTTTATCATCAATACATTTTGAGCAAATTCTACCACCGCGCATTGCATGCCTAAACAAATGCCAAAAAATGGAATTTTATTTTCTCGTACATATTGAATTGCATTGATTTTGCCCTCAATACCGCGCTCGCCAAAACCAGGTGCCACTAAAACACCATCCAACTCCTTTAGCCTATCCCCTACCGATTGATAAGTGCCTTCCAATTGTTCCGAATGAATGGGTATTACTTTGACACGCGTCTCATTAATGGCGCCGGAATGTATAAAGGATTCATAGATAGACTTGTAGGCATCCTGCAACTCGTTGTATTTGCCCACCAGGCCAATGGTTACCTCATGAGTCGGATTTTTCAGTTTACCCAGGAAGGTCTTCCATGCCTCCAAATTCGGCTCTTTCCGATCTTGCAAACGCAACTTATAAATAACCGTCGTGTCCAGGTTTTCCTTGAGCATTAGTAGTGGAACATCGTAAATGGTCTCCGCATCTATGGCTTCAATTACTGACCCTACATCGACATTACAAAATAGCGCTAGCTTTCTACGAATGTCCATAGACAGGGAATATTCCGTCCGACACACCAAAATATCCGGCTGAATACCGGCATTGAGCAGTTCCTTCACAGAATGCTGGGTAGGTTTGGTTTTCAACTCTTTTGCCGCCCTAAGATAAGGAATCAGCGTCAGGTGAATCACCATGCAATTATCTCTGCCCAACTCCCACCGCAACTGCCGTAGCGACTCCAAATAAGGCAAGGACTCTATATCTCCTACGGTGCCGCCCAGTTCGGTGATGACAATATCGTAGTTATTCGACAACCCCAACATTTGCACCCGATGTTTGATTTCATCCGTGATATGCGGGATCACCTGTACCGTTTTTCCCAGATAATCTCCGGCCCTTTCCTTATTGATTACCGTCTGATAAATCCGGCCAGTGGTGACATTATTGGCTTGTGAAGTTGGACTATTCAAAAATCGTTCGTAATGCCCCAGATCAAGGTCCGTTTCAGCCCCATCATCAGTCACATAACACTCCCCATGTTCGTAGGGATTGAGTGTACCCGGATCAACATTGATATAAGGGTCAAATTTTTGAATGGTTACATTGAAGCCTCTGGCTTGTAATAATTTGGCAAGTGACGAGGATATTATGCCTTTACCTAAAGAAGAAGTAACGCCCCCCGTAACAAAAATGTATTTGGTCATACCTTTAATTTTGCAAACTTTCCGTTTGATTTGTTACGGGATGTAAAGGTACAAGTTAATCGGTCAGAATGAAAACCTGAATCTATTTAATTTTTTTATTTTGGCGTATCCCCTTTGGGGCCGGGCTATCCACCACGCCACTTCGTTTTGGCCCTGTGGGCTACCCGATTAAGAATCGGGTATGGTTCCTATCCCTTACGCGGCAGTACGGTTATTGCCATACCTATTTGCAACTATCTTACAAATTCGCTCTGAATCTGATTTGGTAAATCCGGTGAGATTGTAGACTTTTAGAGCTCTTAGCCACAATTCACAAAAGACGTATGAAAAAACAACTATTCATTGGCAGTTTTATTCTGATCACCATTCTTGCAGCCACCTTTCTCCCCCCTGACAACCAGGTTCGTGCATTTCACACGGATGCCGAATTGACCATTTTGCGTCAGCATGTACTTTTTCCAATTGATTCATCCATCCTTTTTCCCACCTCGGGGAATTGCTCTGGTTGTCATGGATTTGATTCCAACCATTACGCTATGGTCGACTTTTTTGGCAATGATGTCAACATTCACGATGACTGGCGTTCCACCATGATGGCCAATGCAGCAAAAGATCCTTTCTGGCGAGCAAAAGTCAGTCATGAAGTACTGCGTAATCCATCTTTTGCTACAGAAATAGAAACCAAATGTACCTCTTGTCATGCGCCGATGGGACATTACACTGCCATGTTTCGCGGGCACGATTCTTATACAATGCAGGATTTATTACAGGATACTATTGGCCTGGACGGCGTTTCCTGTGGTACTTGTCATAAGATCAGTGCTGAAGGCATTGGAGATCACTTGCATTCCGGAACCATCAACTTTGATACCAACCGGGTTATTTACGGGCCCTATATGGAACCCTTCCTTGGGCCGATGGCTGAATTTGTAGGTTTTCAGCCTTTATTTGGAGCGCAAGTTAATGATGCCGGTTTGTGTGCTTCCTGCCACACTTTAATTACAGATGCCATTCTACCTGACGGATCGGCAACTACCGGAACTACCTTTATTGAACAGGCTACTTATCACGAGTGGCTCAATTCCGACTACGAAACCGAAGCAATTACCTGCCAGGGATGCCATATGACCCAGCTCGAAGAAGAAATCGTCATATCCAGCAATTATCTTTTTCTTGAAGGACGCAGTCCTTACGGCTTACATGAATTGGCTGGCGGTAATACGTTTATGCTTGAATTGATGAAAAATTTCCGGGAGGAACTCGGTATTGATGCGTTGCCTGAGCATTTTGATCAAACGATCTCTGCCACTTACAACATGCTGCAAAATCGATCGCTACGCACAGAAGTGGAATGGCTGGGTGTCGAAGCAGATACGGCCTATTTTGGTGTAAAATTAACCAACCTTGCCGGCCATAAATTTCCTTCGGGTTATCCAAGTCGCCGTTTGTTTGTAGAATTTGTCCTCACTTCAACTACCGGAGACACCCTATTCCACTCCGGTAGCTGGGACGATCAATACCTTCTGGTAGGAGAAGATCCTAGTTTTGAACCCCATTATGATATGATTAACGATCCTAATCAAGTGCAGATATACGAAATGGTTGCTGGGGATGCCAACGGGGACTTTACAGTGGTACTTGAGCATGCGTACGCTATGCTAAAAGACAACCGCTTGCCTCCACGGGGGTTTACAACAACCAATGAAGTCTATGACACTACCCAAATATTTGGACAAGCGCTAAATGATGTCAATTTTAATATTGAAGACAATGAAGAAGGCTCCGGCAGTGATATATTGTATTATCACATTCCGCTGCAAGGCTATTTCGGATCGGCACAACTCACTGTGAATTGTTATTATCAGTCCTTACCGCCAAAATGGGTAGCCCCTATGCTGGCTGAGCAGACACCAGAAATTGATACTTTTCGGCACATGTTTAACAGTATGGATAATACACCGGTTTTGGTAAACAATCAACAATTAACCGAACTGGAGTTTCCTATGATAAACAGTACACAAAATATTGCCATCCAAGGCATTAGTCTATACCCTAACCCTAGCAACCAGGGGCTGATTCAGGTAAAATTAGCAACCGGAATTCGGTTTGAGCGAGCCACATTGTATCAGGCAAATGGTCAAGCTGTTACTTCCTGGACAGAACATCCAGGGCAAATTCGACTACCAGGCAAAGGTGTCTTTTATCTTCACCTGCAAACCAATCGAGGGTACAGCATCAACAAGCTGGTGAGCGTGAAATAGCGTTGTTTTACCAAAGTCATGATCTGATAAAAAAGGAATAGCATCGCCTAAGCAAATGCCATTCCGGATTTTGGATGAATGTTTGTATTTTATAAAAAAGACAATGATTACGTATCTGGCAGATACCAGATAAGTCCAATTGCCTATCGTACACGATTTTTAGCCTAAGTTCATGTTTGGAGGTCAACCCCGATGCAAGATCGGGGTTGACTTCCAAACAGGCACTAAACCAACGCCATGCAAATACAATAGCTTTCCTCATTTTCCTCCACGGAGTAGGTCCCGGCAGGAATCAGGTCTTTTTGAATATTAAGGCGTGCACAGATACTAGCTGGCAACTTAAAGTTTGTTTTTAGTATAAATTTGTTTTTCGGAAACTGGCGCATGGCCAGGTGCGGGCATAAGCCCTGTTTGCTTAGGCGCAAAAGCAATAATTGTTGCTTTTCCACCATTAATTGAGCAATTACTTTTTGACAAGGAAAGGCATAATTTGTCGGCTCTTGAATTAGGGGGTTCATACTACAAATTCCGACTCCGGCACAGTTTTTTTTAGGGGATCCAAATACGACTTCTGCCAGGGTCCAATGCCTCCTTTCCACCCCAAGGGATGAAACACTGGGTTTGTTTTGAATGAACATGTCTGCTCAAATTTTAGGTATGTGTTTGTGTATGTTTCCAATAAAAAAGATCCCTTAATTGCAATATGTAAATGCAATTAAGATTTAAAGCTTATTTGTAGCCTAAAGATTAGTCTTCAAACTTGCTATTAGAAGGGGTAAACGATTCCATGTAAATGAAGGGGGAAAACCTGAGGTAAAGGTTAAGGTTGTGTAGTTTCGACGGTAAATATAGAAAAAATTTATAATAATAAATGGTAAATAGCACAAAAAAATGATTATTTATTTTTACCTGTTAAAATAGCATCAACGATCAATAGCTCTTGCCGAAACATTTGAGGCAGGTTATCTTTTTTACAATCCTTTTTCCTGATTATAAAAATCCGGGTTCCAAAGAAGGAACCCGGACAAAATACCCGAAAACGGGAACAACAACATCTAATTAATTAGTCGGTAATAACCATCTTGCGTGTTGCAGTATGGTTGTCAGTTGCCAAGGTGTAATACAAGATACCTTT
>BQJU01000016.1 GCA_021604865.1 Saprospiraceae bacterium
AGACCTGAAAATCAATGATCTAAAATTTTCCCATAGCTGGCTTTCGAGAAGACTTCCTGACGCATGGCATCTAACCTATTTGAACCTTTCAAACACCCACAGGCTCTATTCTCTAATTCCCCCCTAAAACCTACCGCCAAAAACCTGCTGCCAAAAACCTGCTAAACCCGTCTTCCCTAGAATTGGAAAAAATGTACGACTGGCAAGAGTTACCCCGTTTTAAACCACCTCTACAGCCCCTAAACCTCCTAAACCACCTAAACCTCCCTAAACCTCCTAAACCACCTAAACCTCCCTAAACCTATCTTTCCCTAGGAATTGGAAAAAAATGAAAAAACTGGAAAGGGCAATTCCGTTTTAAGCCACCTCTACAGCCCCTAAACCACCTAAACCACCCTAAACCTATCTTTCCCTAGGAATTGGAAAAAAATGAAAAAACTGGAAAGGGCAATTCCGTTTTAAACCACCTCTACAGCCCCTAAACCCCCTAAACCTCCTAAACCTCCCTAAACCTATCTTTCCCTAGGAATTGGAAAAAATGAAAAAACTGGAAAGGGCAATTCCGTTTTAAGCCACCTCTACAGCCCCTAAACCTCCCTAAACCACCCTAAACCAATCCCCCCCCTACAGCTCCTCTTTTCCAAACTCCCCCCCAAAACCACCTACCGCCTAAAACCCAACTCACATACTAACCACCTCACCCTCGCGCTCTTCCTCCTCTCTCCCTTCCCTAGCCTCTACCATATTGCCCAATACCCAAAAGCCAATACCGGCCCCCGTACCCATTATCGCCAGAATGCCCCATAGGACTTCAAAGCCAAAATGACCGGCAATGTACATACCAAAAATAGGAGCGATGATCAACGCCACGGCGAATCCCATGGAATAAAGCCCCATATATTGCCCTCGGTTCGTTTCTCCAGAGCGGCTAAGGGCAAAAGCACTGGCAAAGGGTAAACTAAGCATTTCGCCCATGGTCAAAAACAACATAAAAATGATCGGTATCACTATCCAGCTTAAACCCAGGGTAAAACAAGTGTAACCCAAGGCGATCAGAATATTGCCAATGGCTATAATTCCGAGTGAGGAATATCGGTTTTCCAAACCAGCAACCAAAGGCATCTCCATAATTACAATCAGCAACCCATTAAAGGTGATCAATAAACCTACCTGAAATTCAGAAAATTCATAAACGGTCTTTAAAAAAACAGGCAAAGCATTAAACAACTGCATGAATCCAATAGCAAATACCAAATTCAACGCCACAAAAGCGATGAAAAGCCGATCCCGGTAAGCAGACCTGGGTGGAAGGCTGGGTTTTTGTTTTGTGGCAGCAAGATCAGTGACAGGTTCTACTACGGGTTTTGGACGAAGAAATAACCGTAGGCAAAGTGCTGCCAGCATACAGGTCACCCCATCCATCACAAATAGCCATTCGTACCCAAGCGTTTGAGACAACAATCCGCCAAGAGCCGGGCCTGTGGCCATCCCTAAATTAACAGCCAGGCGCATCAAGGCAAAGGAGCGCGTTCTTCGGTCTGGATGACTATAAGAAGCCACTGAAGCCTGGTTGGCCGGCCGAAAAGCATCTCCAATGGTACTCGTGACAAAAATGATTATGCCAAATTCCCAAAAATGCTCTGCATAACCCAAACTGATAAAACCAAATCCACTTAAAATCAAGGTCCAGAACTGTACAGGGTAGTGTCCAATACGGTCTGTTAGCCACCCACCAACGAAGGAGCCCAGCACAGATCCCGCACCAAATAAACTCAAGATAAACCCAGCTTCTTCAAGCGTAAATCCCTTTTTTACGGTAAGGTAAATGGTCAGAAAAGGAATAACCATCGTGCCCGCCCTGTTAATAAATAACACTAATGACAGCAACCAGACATCCCGGTTGAGGCCACTAAAAGCATTGCGATACATGAGAATGGTACGATTTAACATCGGGCAAAGTTTAAGAATCAATACCATTTTGAAGAGGGAATAGTTCCCATAATAATCAATATGATTGTAAAAGCACCATTTATTTTTGTTATAGATTAGGTTATCCTGAAATTTCCATTAAGTTTACAAAATGCAACGTTTTGTGACTTGCATTTTTTAACCCAAATACAATACTATCATGGAAATGGACATCCCTGCCGAAATTCTGGTTGAACTGAACGAATTGGAAGATCAACTGGATTTGACCATTCCTGCCAAACATTTGGACCGAAATGTGCTGATTGCAACATGGAACATCCGTGCATTTGGTGACCTTACTCGTAAATGGGCTTCAGAAGAAGAAGATAGCCCCCGCCGCGATAAACACTCCCTGCAAATTATCACGCGAATCATCAGGCGTTTTGACGTCATTGCCATCCAGGAAGTCAAATCCAATATTCGCGCATTGCGGGATATGTTGAAACTCCTGGGCGAAAATTGGAGTTTTATCCTGACTGATGTCACTGAGGGAAACGCTGGCAATGGAGAGCGTATGGCCTTTATCTTCGATACCCGCCGCATCAAGCTATCCGGCCTGGCCTGCGAATTGGTTGTGCCTAAAGAAAGGCTGAATGCCATCGGAGAAGAAGCACTGAGAGAACAGTTTGCCCGCACGCCTTATGCCGTAAGTTTTAGATCGGAAAGCACGACATTTATCCTTGTAACGCTACACATCCTCTATGGTAAAAGGGCCAAAGACCGGATTCCGGAACTAAAAGCTATCGCCGACTGGATGGCCGATTGGGCATCAGATGTCAATGCTTATGATCAAAACCTGATTGCTCTGGGAGATTTTAACGTTGATGAAAGAGGGGATTTGTTACATAACTCCTTTATTTCCAGTGGGCTGTTTATTCCTAAAGACCTGGCTGAGGTAACCCGAAGTATTTTTGATACTGAAAAGTTTTATGATCACATTGCCTGGTTTATTGGACGTAGAGGCGTACCGGACTTATCCATGAAATATGTGAAAGGGGGAAATTTTGACTTTATTCCGTTTGTTTTTAAAAACCGGCAATTGAGCAAAATTCAGACCTCCTGGATGGTTTCCGATCATTATCCGTTGTGGGCAGAATTTTCAACCAGATAGGTACGGCACGTTGGCCTTATTGGATCTTCTGTAAAGTATAGGGGGTTACCTTCGGGTGGCACAATATCACTTTTTTTAGGAGGACAAATAACGGCGGCTCAAACAACAATATAAAGCCGTATCTGGGCCCGTCCTTTTTAGCTCAATTTACACGACAATTTTTCTAGGTTCATGTTTGGATGTCGGCTTTGCATCGCCGTTCTCCGGGCGTCTGCGCCAAAGGCTTCGACGACGGCGCGAGGTCGAAGCCTTCTGGTGAAGAACCTCGGCAAGCGTATGGTTGGCCTCCAAACATGCTCGAAAGTTGACGAAATGAATGGAAAGGAAAATGCGTGGAATATAATGATGTGACAAATACCCCCCCGTATTGTATCATCACCCCCTACGCATTTTGAGCCCTTCCTGTACATTTGAATCGGAAAGATGATACCTTTTTAAACTCACTAAAATTATGATAACTTATGAAGAGCTTTACCTCGCAATTTAATATTCGGAGTTGGTTGATGATCCCGCTCTGGTTTTTGGCTGTCACTTGTTTGAGTGCGCAGATGAAAACTTATACGGGAAATTTATCCTCTACCGAAGGTGAGCCACTGATTGGGGCCACCATTCTTGTCGATAATGCTGAAACGAGGGGTACAGTTACCGACGTCGATGGCAATTTTTCGATTCAAGCTTCATCAGGTGAAAGTTTACGCATCTCTTATACCGGTTATGAGACCCAGGCCATTGTTTTGGGTGAGCAAACCAAACTGGCCCTGACTCTGGAACCTACGGCGGTTTTGTTGGATGAATTAGTGGTAGTAGGTTATGGTACAAGCAAAAAAAGTGACCTCACTGGTTCGGTGGCATCAGTTACCGGAGAGCACCTGAGGAGTTCGGTGACTACAAATATCGATCAGGCCCTGCAAGGGCGCATAGCTGGTGTGCAGGTTACCCAAAATTCTGGCCAACCAGGTGGCGCAGCCTCTATACGTATTCGGGGGGCTAATTCCATTACAGGATCCAGTGAACCCCTTTATGTCATTGATGGTATCCCTTTTCAGGGAGATGGCGCAAGAGTTTCTGGTTTTGATTGGTCAGGTGGTGCCAATGGTCAAAATCGGGTGAATCCACTTTCTTCTATCAATCCCAATGATATTGTACGGATTGAAGTATTGAAAGATGCCTCAGCTTCAGCAATTTATGGTGCCCGCGCCGCTAACGGAGTGATCCTGATTACAACAAAGCGCGGTGAGCTGGGAACGGCCAAAATTTCATACAATGGGTATTATGCCAACCAAACGCTTCCCAACGAATTGGATATGATGAACCTTCAGCAATTTGCTGATTATCAGGTGCAAGTGACCCAAGATCTGGGATTGCAAGTCAATCAAAGGTATCTGGACCCCACCTTGTTAGGTACTGGTACCGATTGGCAGGACGCCGTTTTTAGAGATGCCGGTATGCAAAGTCACCAGCTTTCGGTAAGCGGAGGTACCGGAAAAACGACCTATGCTGTCTCTGGGGGGTATTTTGAGCAGGATGGTATCATCATTGGGTCCAATTTTGATCGTTTTACCACCCGCCTGAACCTGGATACCGAAGTGAAGGAATGGTTCAAAATCGGTAGCAGCCTGGCTTATGCCAATACCGATGAAAAGATCACCCTTAATGATGGAGGTGATGGGGTAATCATGCAAGCATTATTGATGCAACCTGATGTGCCTGTCAAAGATATCAACGGAGAATATGCCGGTCCTGATGTTTCAGCAGGAGGCACCAGCTATAATCCGGTAGCATCGGCCTTGCAACGCAACAATACCCTGAAGCGGGAACGCTTGATGGGAAATATATATGGCGATCTCACCTTATATAAAGGATTGACCTTCCGCTCAGAAATCGGTTTCGACAATAATCACTCGCTGAATAAAGCATTTCACCCAACTTACAAATGGGGAATATTGGAAAACAACGAAAATCAGTTGAGGCAGCGGGAAGAGAGTAGCTTTTTCTGGATTTGGAAAAACTACCTTACTTATAATGTTACCTTGGGTGATGCCCATAAACTGACTGCATTGCTGGGACAAGAAGCCCAAAAATCTAACTGGGAAGGTTCGGAAGTAACCAAAAAGAACTTTTCATCCAATGATATTCCCGTATTGAGCGAAGGGGAAGACGTTACTTCCAGAACCAATGGTTGGAAAGATGCTGCTTCATTGGCTTCTTATTTTGGCCGCTTAAATTACAACTTTGACGAACGATACCTGCTGACCTTTACCTTGCGGGCAGATGGGTCTTCAAAATTTGGACCGGCTAATAAATGGGGATATTTCCCATCTGGTTCTTTTGCCTGGCGGGTGGCACAGGAATCGTTTATGGAGTCAGTTGACATGATCAGCGATCTTAAGTTTAGGGTCGGTTATGGTGTGGTAGGTAACCAGGCTATTGATAACTACTTATATGGATCTTCACTTGTTACAATAAACACGCCTTTTGGTACGGCCTATCGGTTGCAGAAAATTTCCAATCCTGATTTGAAGTGGGAATCAACTGCCCAGTTGAATGTGGGCATGGATATCTCCCTATTTCAAGGACGGGTCGACTTGTCAGTGGATATTTACCAGAAAAAAATCGACGATATGTTGTTGCAACTATCCATCCCCAGCTATTTAGGAGGGTCTGGTTACAATGATATCAGTGCTCCATTTGCCAATGTAGGTAAAATGGAAAATAAGGGGGTCGACCTTGCTTTAACTACCCGTAATATCAGAACCAAGAATTTTAGTTGGAATACAGACCTTACTTTTTCCGCCAACCGCAATAAAGTAGTTGAATTGGATGATGAAAATAAGGTGTATTGGAGAAATTTATATTGGTATAGCGAATTCCAAACGGCCACCCGTACTTCTGTTGGTCAGCCGATAGGTATGTTTTACGGCTATCAAACGGATGGTTTGTTTGAAAATGAACAGGATATCCTCAATCACGCGGTACAAATTGTAGACCAAACCAGCGTTTCTTCTGAAAACCCCAATGGTTTGAATCTGGTGGAGAAAAGAGGAGGCGTGTGGATTGGAGATGTGAAATTCAAGGACCTCAACGGTGACGGGGTAATCAATACCAACGATCAAACCATTATCGGTAATCCTAATCCGGATTTCACCTTTGGTTTTAACAATACCTTTAGCTACGGACCCCTTGAACTGGTTGTTTACCTGACCGGGTCTTCCGGAGCGGATATCCTTAATTATTCCAGAGTACAAATTGAAGGCCAGACAAGTGTTTATGACAACCAGGCTGCTTCAGTGGATGGTCGTGCCCGTTATGGATTATTTGATCCCAATGGATCGGATCTGGATCCTTCCAATGTCTACCTGGCAAATCCGGGTACGGAAATTCCAAGACCTACAACTAACGATAACAACCGGAATAACCGGATGTCGGACCGCTTTATTGAAGACGGCTCTTACCTGCGTATCCAGAATGTACGGTTGGCTTACACCTTTCCTGCCAGTTTGACCAGACGAGTCAAAATAGAAAGGCTTAGATTATATGTCAATGCACAAAACCTGCACACATTCACCAATTATACTGGTTATGACCCTGAAATTGGTGCTTTTAACCAGGACCCGCTAAGACAAAACATCGATATGGGCCGTTATCCGACACCAAGAGTTATCACCTTTGGTGTAGATGTTGACTTTTAATTTTTATAACCTGACAATGATCAATATTATGAAAAATATATTCAAACATATCTTGTCTGTCGTCGTTCTTCTGGCATTAAGTGCTTGCCAGAAAGAGTTCCTGGAAATAGAACCGGTGGATCGGTTGACAGCGGACAATTTTTACCGCAATGAAGTCGAAATTAAAGCCTCTACAGCCTCTTTGTACGGCTTTCCATGGTTTGATTTTAATGATAAATTTTTCTGGGCAGCCGGTGACGGCATGTCTGGCAATATGTATCAGACCTTTGATCAGGAAGGACAATTTTTTTACTTCACATTTACAGAAGGAAATGCCCACATTAATGCAGGATGGATTGGCCTGTTTCGCGTAATTTCTTATGCAAATTCCATCATCAATGATATGCCAAGAGCTGCTGCCGGTAATGTTTCAGATGATATAATCAATGCCGCATTGGGTGAAGCTCGTTTTGTCCGTGGTACCGCATATTATATGCTGTCTGAGTTTTGGGGCGAAGTTCCGATTGTAGAAAATTCTACAGAACTGGTAACGAGTAATAACCTGTTTCTACCCAAGAATACCCGTTCCAGTATTTATGAATTCATCCGCCGGGATCTGGTTTTTGCTGCTGAAAATTTACCTACAGCTGATGCTCCTGGTCGGGTAACCAAGTGGTCAGCATTGGGCATGTTGGCTAAACTACACGTGACTATTGGCCAGGATACAGGTTCTGAAGAAGCATTCGGCAAAGCCAAAGAATATGCCGGCCAAGTTATTAATAACAGTGGCCTGAGCCTGATGGACAACTATGCTGACCTGTTTAAAATTGAAAATAACAACAGTTCCGAGTCTCTGTTTGCACTGCAATGGATGGAAGGTGCCTATGCTTTGGGCAACAGCCGCCAGGCCAATTGGGCACGTAGTAGCCTTATTACCGGTAATAGCGAAGCTTGGGGCGGTGGCAAATGTGTGACTTATGACTTTCTACAGGATGTTGAAGCAAATGACAAGCGTCAAAAGGCTATTTATATGATGCCTGGAGATCATTATTCCGAAATCAATCAGGCTAATGGAGGGTATACCTATAATATCGTTACTAAGGATCCTACCGATCCAAATATTACAGTAGAGGGCGCAACCCCCATATTAAATAGCTTGAAAAAATATGTGGTAGGTAGTGCTGATGATACTGGCGGAAAAGTGTCTACTGGACAGGCTACCGCTGTAAACCAGTACATACTAAGATTGGCAGATGTTTACCTGCTTTATGCAGAAGCTGAATTGGGGACTAAATCCGTGACCTCTGATGGTACGGCTTTGGGTTATGTCAATGCCATACGGTCTCGGGCGGGTTTGTCTGGGTTATCTAGTGTGACTTTTGAAGATTTGCTCAAGGAGCGTAGAGTAGAATTTGGACTGGAGAGTATTGGATGGTTTGATGTCAAACGGTATTTCTATCGGGACGCAAATGCTGCTGTAGCTTATCTGAATGGCCAGGAAAGATTACATACTTACCAAAGAATACAAGGGCCTGATGCACCGGATGAGAATACTATTGAAGGATATGAATTGACACCGCCAACGAATCCTGTTGTTGTTAGTGAAGCTCACATGTTTTTACCAATTCCAGCTGCGGAAGTAGTGGCCAATCCAATGTTGGCACCTTCAGAGCCTGCAGTAGATTATGAATTTTAAGTGAAAATCAACAAAAAAGTTAACAATGAAATCAATAATAAAATATATCCTGCTGCTGATTATTCCCTTGTTGATGATTGGTGGTTTAACGACATCTTGTGATAAAGATGATGAGGGGATTGAGATTACCGGAACACCGGTAGTGAAGTATATCCGCTCAACTAATCCAGATCAGGCAGATTCGCTCATCGTAGGTGCTTTTATGGGCAGTTTGATTGCTGTAGTCGGTGAAAATCTGGGCCATACCCGCGAAATGTGGTTTAATGACCAAAAGGCTACCCTGAACCCAGCTTACGTGACCAACAATTCTATCCTGGTCAATGTACCCAGTACCGTACCCAGTGAAGTAACCAATTATATCCGGTTTGTATTTTCGGATGATACCGAGTTATTGTACGACTTTTCGGTCAATGTACCCGGCCCTGAATTGGCTTCCGTAAAAAGTGAATATGTACCCGATGGTGGGATACTGGTACTGCATGGCGACTTCTTTTTCGAACCGGAAGTCATCTTTCCTGGTGATTTGCAGGGACAGCTGGTTGAAGTGGAAAAAACCAGCATTCAAGTTGTCGTTCCTGATGGCGCAACTGTCGGCCCTATCGTAGTCAAAACCAACTTTGGAAAAGCAACTTCCAGCTTTATTTTTCGGGATGATAGAAATATTCTGCTCGATTTTGATGCAATAGTTCATGAAACCTGGACGGCTAAAATTGCTGGAGGGAATGATTTACCTGAAATAACACCTGTCTCCGGCAATTATGCTTATTTCAAAAATGATGATTTCGGTGCCTGGCAATGGGTCAATGAGATGACGCTACAATATTGGGCACCTCGTGGTAGAGGTAATGTTCCGGTTGCTACAGGCAATATCAATGACCTTGTGCTTAGATTTGAAACGAATGTACCAATTGAGTGGAAAGAAGTCAGAATGGAAATATTCTTTGCTCCATTTTCCGAGGATCACGGCCGTGATTTACCATCTACCGCAATGGCCCGCTGGAAACCTTGGGTAAACGGCCCTTTCAAAACCGATGGTTGGGTCACTATTTCTATTCCGCTAAGTGAATTCAAATACAATAAAGACGATGCCTCAGATGATGAGATTGGAACGGCAGCTTTAGAAAATTTGACTTCGCTGACCAATATAACCATGATGATGTTTGGCCCGGCTGAAGGAACCAACCCGGTATTAGTTGCAGTAGACAATGTACGGGTAGTACCTTTGTAATCATGACTTTTTATAAATGCCAAATTCATTTTTTGTCAAAAAAACTTAGAAAAAGACCTTGATCATGATAAGCAATATTAAATATATCATAGCAATCTTTTTGGTAGGGATGATATCCACCGGATTGTTATTCACTTCCTGTAACAAGGATGATGATGATGCGGGTAGCAGCCTTGTCATTCTCAATAGCTTTGGCCCTTCTCCGGCTTTACGAGGGGGACAGCTGAAGTTCATCGGTCAAAACCTGGATCAGGTAACCTCCATTGTCCTTACGGATAATGTGCAGGTATCCAACTTTGTGACCAAAACAGATGAATTAATAGAAATCGTCGTTCCCGAAGAAACGGTGGATGGTTTTGTGACTTTGAAAACGTCTCAGGGCGATATCACCACCAAGACGATGCTGACTATTTCGGAACCAATTTCTATCGACACCATTACCCCTGGCCAAGCACGCCCGGGGACGGTAATTGCCATAGAAGGAGATTACCTTAATTTGATAAAAGAAGTCATCTTTAGTGCGAATGTAGGGGTAGGAGATACCGCCTTTATTAGCCACTCCAAGGAGAAAATTGAAGTGATGGTTCCGGAGAAGGCTCAAACGGGTTTTGTCACCGTCTCAAACGGTGAAGCCGATCCGATTCTGGTTACCTTTACAACAGAATTGAATGTTACACTGCCAGCCATAACTGAATTTTCTCCCAATCCGGTGAAAGCGGGTACAACTTTAACGATTCAAGGTACTGACCTGGACCTGACCAAAGAAATTGTATTCGGAGGGGGCAATCGCATAACTGACTTCGCAAGTCAAACCGCAGATAAGATTGAGGTTACCGTTCCTACTGATGCCAAAGATGGTAAATTTAGATTGGTTGTTGCTTCACTAGTGGAAGTTGAAGCAACTGATGATCTAGTGATGTCCGTACCTACCATTAGTGGAATTGCGCCCAATCCAGTAAAGAATGGACAAAATATAACAGTCACTGGCGGGGATCTGGATCTGGTTACTTCAATTTCTTTTGGAGGGGATAAAGTAGGCGAAGTGGTCAGCCAATCAGCTGCGGAAATCGTTGTAAAAGTACCGATTGATGCGACCGAGGCAGTGGTGAATTTTGCTACGGCTGCTGACAAGTCAGTTTCTTCTTCCGAGGTGCTTAGTTTGGTAAAACCCAGCATTTCTGGGATAGCACCAACTGAAATTCAGGTGACAAACGAGTTGAGCATTACCGGTGAAGATCTGGATGTGGTTGCCAGTGTGAAATTCACAGGCGATGTACAGGCCGACGTCAATAGCGCATCAGAAACAGAAGCACTGGTTACCGTGCCAGTTGGAGCCGCCACTGGCCCGATTACAGTTGTAATGATCAATGGCGATGAAGTGACTTCGGCGGAATCACTTACGGTGTTGGCTTCTACTTCGGCGGTCATTACCGATATGCCCGAATCAGCTGGCCCTGGCGATATGATTAGTATCATTGGTGAAAACCTGGATGAAGTCACTGAAATAATTTTCCCGGTTGATGTTCCGGCTACTATGTACGGGCAAAAGACCTCAACATTGATAGAAGTTTTTATTCCTTCAAATGTACAAACCGGTATTGGTACACTCATTTTGATTACTTCCGATGGCCAGATGGTAGTATCTCCAGAGATCAACATTCAAGGTGTTGATCCGGTGGCAGACCCTGATTTGGTCTTTTTCAATTTTGATAATCTGGGGTTATGGTGGAATGATGCCGGTACACCGGAAAATGAACCTAGCCTAAGTTTGGATGGCACCAACTACTTCCGCATCAATCAGGCATGTGATGGTTGGACCGGCTTCTTCTGGAGAAATGGTCAGGATAATTTCCCTGCTGCTACTATTGGAACGAATATTAATGGGTATGTATTCAAATTCGATGTCAATGTTTTGGAACCCATCACGGGTGGCGAATTTGCCTGGCGCCTCAAAGGCTCTGAGGGCGACTTCTGGTATTATTGGAAACCTTGGGAAAGCACTGGTTCCTACCAAACCAATGGCTGGATCACGATCACTATTCCTTTAAATCAATTCTTGGCAGATGGCAGTCCCATCATGGATATGAATAGTATAAATGAAGACTTTGGGGTAGCATTCAACAATGGTGCCGCAACAGTCAATGCTTGTATTGATAACGTTAGATTTGAATTGCAATAAAAGTACGTAACGCTATTAAATTCCCTCTTACAACAAACCGGTATCGAATACTTCGATGCCGGTTTTTTTACGTACCTGCCAATTTAATCCGTACCTGCCAATTTTAATTGGCAGATTCCTAACTCCATCATTGCATTAAGTGCATGTTTGAAGGTCAAACTTTTTCGTCATCAAAGCCGACCTCCAAACATGCACTTAGAGCAATTAGTACAAACTTAGCCGCCGCCTCATCTCCATACACATCCGCCCATTGTGATAAGGCGCTTTCCAGGGACCCGCCTTATCTTCCATAAGGTTGGGTTTTTCATGTTGATCCACAAGCCAAAACCATTCACCGCCTTTGGGGTCTTTAAGGTGCTTTTTGATAAAAGACCAGCTTTGTTGTGCTGCTTGTAAATAGTGGTCTTTCCCGGAGAGGAGCCAGGCATTGTGGAATCCAACGACCGCTTCAGCTTGAGGCCACCAGTGTTTGTCTGTATTTCTATGTCCGTTATATTCAATTTCATGGTTGAGCCCTCCATTAGGAGCAAGGCCCTCTTGTAAAGTTGCCTCAGCCATTTGTACAACTACCGGAGCTACGCGTTTTTTTAGGGACTCATCGCCCAGCACTTCGGCGGCTTCCCACAATAACCAGCTGCATTCAATGTCGTGGCCATAAGAAATATGGGAGGCCGATAAATTCCATTCCTGATCAAAGAAAAGATTTAGGTGATGATGCTCTGGATCGATGAATTTTTCCAGAAAACAAACGATTAATTTGGTCAATGCCAGACTCACCGCTTCATGTGGGCAGGCACGATATAGATTCGTGTAAGCCTCTAACACATGTAGGTGAGTATTCATGGTTTTGGCTGCATTGGCATCCTTTTCACTCAACCTGAGGTCGTGCATCGTTTGCCATTCGCGGTTAAAGGCTTCGTAATAGCCGTCGGTCTTCCGGTCGTAGCTATACTTTTCAATTAACCAAAAGATTTCAAATACAGTATTTAAAGCCTCCTGGCTTTGAGTTAGCATATAATATTCTGAAAGGGCATAAATAGTAAATGCCTGAGCATATATTTGTTTTTTTGTTTGGACCGGTTCTCCTTTATAGTCCAACATCCAAAAGACGCCACCTTCCAGGGGATCGACAAAATGTTGTTTTAGGTATTGATAGGCCCGATCGGCCGTGTTTTTATAGCCATAATTATCAGATAACCGGGCAGCAGCAGCAAATGTCCACAAAATTCGGCTATTTAAAATGACACTTTTATCGGCTTCGGCATGCAGCTGACTCTGGCCATCCATTCTGCCATAAAATCCGCCATTTTCCCAATCAATCATTCGGTTCTGCCACCAATCCAAAATATGATCCAACTCCTCTTGGAATTCCTCTTTTAGTCCGATTAATTGCTGGTTATCAAGTGTTTGGCCTTCTGGTTTAATTGGTTTCATGTTAAAGACTTTATTGGTTCAGCAAATTCAGTTTGGTGCTTTGATAAATCCCGCGATTTGTCAAAGAAGGTTCAAGTTTTTACGAATCAGCTCATTCCGATTCTTTACACTGTCTGCAGAAAATAAGGCATCAGGTGGTGTATTCATGACATAATCCAAGAGCCGTTCAATTGAAGAGGTAGCTACATGCATCCGCGTGTCTGAGGAGGCATAATAGATGAAAACCTCACCACCTGGATTCACAATCCAACCATTACTAAAAACCACATTCGAGACATCACCGACTCTTTCCGCACCTTGAGGAGCAATGAAGTGTCCTCCCGGGGCATGTGTGATTTTCCAGGGCATTTTAAGGTCAGTTAAAAACAAATAAAGGACATAACGTAAACCCGCAGCTGTATTGCGTACCCCGTGGGCCAGATGCAACCAACCTTTGTCGGTTTTGATAGGTGTCGGGCCTTGCCCGTTTTTAACTTCCTTGATCGTGTGGTATATCTTTTCGTCTACAATGGTTTCCTCTTTTACTTCGGCATTTTCCATATTATCCGTCAATCCCCAACCGATACCTCCACCACTGCCTACACTAATAAATCCATCTTGTGGCCGGGTATACAAGGCATATTTCCCATCGATGAATTCGGGATGTAATACCACATTGCGTTGTTGTCCCGAATAGGTCACCAGATCTGGCAATCGTTCCCAGTTGATGAGATCTTTGGTACGAGCAATACCGCATTGTGCTTCAGCGGCAGAGGTGTTATGAGGAAGAGACAGGTCTTTTCTTTCGGTACAAAATAAGCCATAAATCCAGCCGTCTTCATGCTCCGTAAGTCGAATATCGTATACATTGGTATCCCGTCTTCCAATTTCCGGCATACTGATTGGGTAGTCCCAGAAGCGAAAATTATCTACCCCATTGGGGCTTTCAGCTATGGCAAAAAAGGATTTTCGGTCATTACCTTCTACTCGGACAGCCACAATATATTTACCTTTCCACAAGATAGCTCCGGCATTAAATGTGGCATTTATACCTTGACGTTCCAACAATAAAGGATTGGTCTTTTCATGCAAATCGTATCGCCAAAACACAGGGCTATGTGCCGCGGTCAGGATTGGGTTTTTCCAACGATTATAAAGGCCATTTCCCCTGTCTTGTACTTCATTTTTACGCGTGAGCAATATTTCCTGCTCCTGGATAAGTTGATCTACTTTTTTCTGAAATTCAGTCATTCAATTTTCGTTTTAAACCGGAATACTTTTAATTAAACTCAGCCTGAGAACTTATTTGGCGGTCAGCTTTTGTAGCCAAGTAATTGGCCTTCAACTATGCTCTAAACGCCAACATCCGCAGGCAATCTATCATACCACGTTTTTTTCAAAATGATGGTGCAAATGACCGCAATGCCAAGCGCAATGAGCATCGGAACCATTTCGAGCAAAACGATGTAAATTGGGAATATGACCAGCGCAGTTTGCCAAATGACCCCGATAACCACGTTAAACATATCCCGTTTGAAATTTTTGTTCTTTTCAAAAACCGGATCTTCGGCAACGACTTTATCGTGGATGGGTTTCCAAAAACCCCAGGGTTTGACGTTTTTATAAAAGTTTTTTAAAGTTTCTTCTTCAACTGGTGGTGCCATATAGGTTCCAATAATACAACCGATCACAGCTAGCAACAGCATCAACGGAAAGGTGTACAAATCAAGCACGCCATCAAAAATAAAGCGGAACGACAAGGCGGGCACTAAACCACCTACCATACCCCAGAAAAAACCATGGCCATTGAATCGCCACCAATACCACTTCAGTAAGTTTGCTGCAACATAACTGCCATAGAGCCCCGAAACAATCCATTGTAGCACATCATTGACATCTCTGGCATAAAATCCTAGAACAATGCTAATGCCCACCATCGTCAGTCCCGCAACATAATTCATCAGGGTGATGCTTTTATTTGGAGCATCGGGATTGATGTGTTTGAGGTAGATATCATTGACAATATAGGCCTGGGTTGCATTTAATGTGCCGGCAAAAGTCGACATAAAAGCCGCCAATAAACCAGCCAACAGAATACCCAAAAAGCCGATGGGAATAAACTCATTGATTGCGGAAGGCAAAATCTGTTCAAAGTCGATCTGGCCGCCTACCATCAGGTCTAACTGGTCAAAATACAGCAAGCCAAGTACCCCAAACCCGGCAATCATAAAATACCGGATGGGCATAAGTACCAGACTAACAGATCCACTCATTAATGCGGCCTCCCTGGGAGATTTTGCTGAAAGGATCTTTTGCATATCATAATTGGGAGCTGGTCCGGCAAGACTCACCAGTACACCCTTAAAAATCATCATCATAAAAAAAACGGTGAACAGACTAAAGCCATCGCTGGCAATCTTTTCATTGACCTCGGGAATAATCGTCGTCCAGTCCAGGTCGAGCCGTTGACCAAAGAACGGGGTAAGCCATCCATCGGGTACCAGTAAATTATTATCCGCTATAGCATTCATAGCAATAATGCCAATAATAACACTGGAAATAGCCATTAATACATACTGGATGAGATCAGCCCAAACAATACTCATCATGCCTCCCAGCAATGAATAAAATACGGCAAAACAAGTGAAAATGATGCCGTAAAAGTGAGGGACATACTCCAATGGAACATTAAAAGGGATGTAGGCTGAGACGTATTCCCAGGGAACAAAAATTTCTACAAATTTACCAATACCAATGAATCCATAGGCCAGGTAACCCAAACCCATAATTATGGCAAATACAATAACAATACTATGCGAGAGTTGGGCTCCTCTTTTATTGCCAAAACGAGTATTGATCCATTCTGCTCCTGTAGTTACATTTGACCTCCGTAGCCAGATAGACAAGAAAATCATCAGAAAAATCTGGTTAAATACCGGCCATAACCAAGGAATCCAGGCACTTTTTAGTCCATAAACAAAGAGTAAGGTTACCAGCCACATGGTCCCGGATATATCAAACATGCCCGAGGCATTAGATAACCCCAGCATATACCAGGGCAGTTTATTGCCTCCCAGTAGATAATCTTTTTTGCTGCGTTCTGCTCGTTTTCTCAACACTAACCCAATGACTACGGTCGCCAGCAAATAGGCAAGAATAATTCCAATATCCAGTAATGATAATTTCATATTTGGCTTTTTTAACTTATCGTTCTTTGACAACTCTCTACTAACACTTGCCCCAGTCCTTTCTACTTATTAATCCGATACATTTTGGGCAGTTGATTTTCAAATAACATCATCGGGTCCTTGCTGAATTCAATAAAATCTGGTGCGCAAGTATGACCGGGATAGGGCCCAAAATGATGGGAGACTCTGGAATTCCTCCACACCAATATCCAGGCAATTCCTGAAGCTACTGGGTCATTTTTAATAGGATTTAGCAGACGTTGGGTCCACCAGGTATTTTCGGTAATCCCCTCCTGACCAGTTTCGGTAAGGGCCGCTACTTTGCCTTTTTCATTAGCCAATTCTACTAACAGGCGCAGCCTTTTCACCAGGTCGTCAGAGGTTCCGTTTTCTGAGAGGTCGTGGTAGTCGTCAAGACCCAGGATGTCCACCCATTCATCGCCAGGATAACACTCCAGGTAATGGGCTTTATCTTCAAAAATATCAGGAGAATAGCAGTATAGAAGATTGTGCAGTCCTTTGACATCACGTAAATAGCTGACCGTAAATTGCCATAACGCTTTGTATTCTTCAGGTGTGCAATGTGGCTGGCCCCACCAAAACCAGGCACCTGTATGTTCATGGAATGGTCGAAAAATGATGGGAATTTCTTTTTGGAAAATGAAACCGACTCTAAGTTTTTTGACAAATCCCACAAAAAGATCAAGTTTGGCTTTGTAGGCTTCGTGGTTTTCTCCACCCGGTAAAATGCTGGCGACAACATTACCTTCGATATCCCAGGCACTTTTGCCATTGATGAAATTGTCAAAATGCCAGCTGATGGTATTGATGCCTCCCATTTTAAAAGCTTCCTTTATCCAGTTTTGCATCTGATCAAAGGCTACCGTGTCAATGTTGAAAGGAGACTTGCCCAATTTGCTCAGATCCCATCCGTAAACAGCAGGTTGTTTGCCACATACATCAGCAACGTCAGACCGCGATTTATGCCAATCTTTCCACATCACCCCGTAAGCCAGGGCATCCTGTTGACCAAATAAGATGTGCTTTTTTGATAAATTTTTCAGATTGCTATATAGGGCTTTTGTTGCCTTTGTGGCATTGATATCAATCGGACCATCCTGAGCATAAAGAATGGGGTAGGGAACAATAAACAAACAAACCATCAAAAGACTCATGGTTAGGGTTTGCAGGGTAATCAGATTTTTATGCCTCATAACAAGTCGATAATTTTGAGCTTAAAGTTCCCTGATCATTCCTGATATACCAGACGGGATAGTTTGCAAAAGATGGGGGTATTTGTTGCAATTGGGAACTTACCTGCCGTGCCCTGTTACAAATCCCCCTTTTTTTGTATGTTAGACCGACACAAAACCATGCTTATCCTGGATACCTTAGCCAATAGAATCTTTCAAGTTTCATCTATTTCCAGGCTGGTGATTTCACCAGCTTTTTTTTACAAATCATCCAATGAGAATTTATCTACTATCTTTGTTAATGCTCCTTACCAGTCAGATAGCTTTAGGTCAATCACCTGTCATCCATACGGTTACATTACAGTCTGCCGATGTAGAACAATATGGCAAACTGGAAGTAGTGCTTGACCTTTCAGCCACCTATACCAACCCTTATGATTATGATCAGATTGCCATCACCGCACTTTTTACAGGGCCGAGTGGTCAGCAGCTATCTGTAGATGGTTTTTATATGCGGGATTATGTGCTGAATGAGACAACAGGAAATTTGATACCTGAGGGTACAACGGGGAAATTCAAACTGCGTTTTTCTCCTGACCAAACGGGCAATTGGTCATTTCAGGTATCAGTGAGTGATGTCAATGGGACGGGTACTTCTTCCTTGACAACCTTTAGCTGTGTGCCGATATCCAATCCAGAAAACAAGGGATTTGTCCGGTCAAATCTGACCAATTATCTTCAATTTGATAACGATGAACAATACATTCCAGTAGGAGAAAATATTGCCTGGCAAAATACCAATGTCTTCCTGGACTACCGGAATTGGCTGACCGGGCTTAGTGAAAATGCGGGCAATTTTTTTCGACTCTGGCATGCCCATTGGGGCCTGGGTATTGAATGGGAAAATGGCTCGAATGGTTTTGAAGGACTGCGACGTTACAAAGAAACCAATTCTCGATATCAGGATTGGATATTTGACTTTTGTGCAGAGAATGGCCTTTATGTGATGCTTTGCTTGCAACATCATGGACAGGTTTCTTCACAGGTCAATCCCAATTGGAATGATAGTCCTTATAATGTAGCCAATGGTGGACCTTGCAATAATACCTGGGATTTTTTCACCAATGAAACGGCAAAGGCACATACCAAAAACCGATTGCGTTATGTCGTAGCCCGCTGGGGGTATTCCCGTAGTATTATGTCGTGGGAATTGTTTAATGAAGTAGGTTGGACCGATGATTTTTCGAGCCATCAATCCGAAATTGCCGACTGGCATGCTGAAATGGCTGTGTTCCTGAAGGAAAATGATCCTTACCGACATTTGGTGACCACCAGTTATGCCGGAGAGGATCAGGATCCAGCCGTTTGGGCCAATCCGGATTTCGATTTTACCCAAACCCATTATTACCTCAATCTCTCAAACCTGGAACGGGCGCTGGTCGGCGGCGTGCGCAGCTATCTGGAAGATTTTGGAAAACCAACCCTGACTGGTGAATTTGGCCTTGGAGGATCTAGCAGCCTGACCAATGCCGATCCGGATGGCATTCACATTCATAATGCCCTTTGGGGAACGCTATTTGGAGGGGGTATGGGAAGTGCCATGACCTGGTGGTGGGACAGCTATATACATCCACGAAATCTATATTACCATTTTGCTCCGGTGACTCAGGTGGCCGCTGATATCCCCTTCCTTGCGGAAAACATGTCGCCTGGCGATGCCTATGCTATTGGTGCGCCTGGCAATCTGGTCATCACACCAACCCTCGGGTGGGCTGGCATTGGCGATGCGATCATCACCATCAATGAAAATGGTTCGCTGACGCCGGAAAATCCAGGCTTGGGTATCTTTTTATACGGATCGGAATGGAATACCGAATTGCGCAGCCCGCCAACTTTCGAATTGACTTATCCGAGTAGTGGCCAATTTACGGTAAAAACCAATTCGGATTCCGGCACAGATCCGAAGATTGCCATCTACCTGGATGGCGTATTGATGTTAGAAGAAATGGCACTGGTCAATCAAAGTTATTCCATCAATGTGCCGCAGGGAAGCCATACTATCAAAGTCGACAATACGGGGACAGACTGGATCAGCATTGCTGCTTATACTTTTGAAGGTATTGGTTCCCAAATGGATACCTACGTCTTGTCATCAGAAAACCAGGAGGTAATGGCTGGCTGGGTATTAAACAATAGTTATAACCACGAATATCTTGCCGATAATGGCGCCCCTGATCCGATATTTGGAGGAGAGCTTGTCATAGATAATGTAATAAGTGGCAACTATTTGGTCAACTGGTATGACTGCCTGACAGGAGCCATAGTTCATAGTCAAAACGTCAATACAGCTATTGGCAATCAGCTATTCCTGCCCGTTCCTGAATTATTCTGGGATCTGGCCTTTCATGTGCAAAGGGATGGAGAGGTCAGTACCTCGGAACTGGCACAATCATTACCCTTTAAGGTCTATCCCAATCCCGCTCTACCTGGAGAACGCCTCACGATTGAACAGGAAGAAATATCAGTTGATAGATTGAAAATTTCCCTCCTGGATGCGGCCGGTAAACAGGTTCAAATTGCTCAAAACGAAGGGTTTAATCATTCGGAATTTAGTCTGGCGAATAATTTACCTGCCGGCTTCTATTGGTTGAAGGTTGAAGGGTCTGGGAAAGTTGGAACCAAACCTGTAGTGGTTAGTAGTCGTTAATCACAAAAAAGCAAAAACCTGGTGACTTCGTCCTGGGAAACAACGCTATTAAATTTGCCCATAATGAATCGAAACATCAAAAATTTCATCACGCTGCCCCCTTTTTTGACCTTGTGCCTGATTTTGTTGAGCCTTGGTCAAACTATACAGGCACAACAGGATCAGAATATGCAAGGAAAGATCAAAGCCCTAATGGCTAAAATGACGCTGGAAGATAAAGTAGGGGAAATGACTCAGCTAGCCATTAATACCATCTCGATGGGTGAAGGCTACAGTATGCAGGAACCCCATCAATTGGATCCCGCTGACCTTAAAAAAGTACTGTTGGATTTACGAGTGGGTTCCATCCTCAATGTGGCGGATCATGCCTATACCAAAGAACACTGGCATGAAATCATCACGGCTATTCAGGAGGTTGCTACCAAAGAAAAACCGACTGGTATTCCAGTGCTTTATGGTATCGATGCTATCCACGGCAATAATTATACCCTGGGTTCTACCTTGTTTCCACAGCAAATAAATCTGGCAGCAGGTTGGAATCCGGAACTGGCAGAAAAGATAGCTGCTATTACGGCTTACGAAACGCGGGCGTCCTGGATACCCTGGAATTTTTCGCCAGTGCTCGACATAGGCCGTGACCCCCGCTGGCCTCGTTTTTGGGAAACCTTTGGAGAAGATGTGCTCCTGGCTTCTGATATGGGTGAAGCTTTTATCCGCGGTAGCCAAGGGGATGATCCCAGTGCGCCGGACAAGCTGGCTGCCTGCATGAAACATTTTTTAGGGTATAGTGGTCCCGTCAGCGGGAAAGATCGTACCCAGGCCCTGATTCCGGAACGGCAATTAAGGGAATATTACCTGCCTACCTTCCAGCGGGCTATCCAGGCCGGGGCACTTACCGTCATGATCAATTCAGGAGAGATGAATGGCATTCCAGTACATTGCAATAAAGCTATTTTGACAGATCTGTTGCGCACTGAGTTGGGATTCAAAGGATTGGCAGTAAGCGATTGGGAGGATATTGGCTATTTACAAACCCGCCACCGGGTAGCCAAAGACTACAAAGATGCCATCAGACTGGCCATTAATGCCGGTATTGATATGGCAATGGTTCCAATGGATTTGAAATTTCCGATTTTGCTCAAGGAACTGGTAGAGGAAGGCGCTGTACCAATGTCTCGAATTGATGAATCCGTAGAGCGCATCCTAAAGGTGAAATATCAATTGGGACTATTTGAAGCGCCCTACCATGAAAACTATGATTATTCAAAATTCGGATCAGAAGAGCATACTGCTGTAAGTTTGGAAGCGGCCCTGGAAAGCATTACCCTTTTAAAAAATGAGCAGGCTTTACCCTTGGCAAAAAATAGTAAAGTGCTGGTAACCGGGCCAACTGCAAACGCCATGATGTGCCTGAACGGAGGTTGGAGCCGTACCTGGCAAGGCAACAGTCCAAAGTGGGATGCCGAAGACAACAAAAAAACGATTCTGGAAGCTATCCAGGATAAAATTGGTAAAGATCAGGTGACCTATCACGAGGGGGCTACTTATGACAAATTGACAAAGGTAGATGCGGTAACTTCGGCTGCGGCCAATGTTGATGCAGTCATCGTTTGCTTGGGAGAAATGCCGTATACGGAAACGCCCGGTGATATAGAAGACCTGCATCTGCCCGTGGCTCAACAACAATTGGTTGAGGCTGTAGCCAAATCCGGAAAACCGGTGATCGTCGTATTGGTAGAAGGCCGTCCGCGACTCATCAGCCGGTTTGAAGACAAAGCTACAGCCATCCTTGATGCCTACCTGCCTGGCAATGAAGGAGGAAGGGCGATTGCAGAATTGCTTTTTGGCGATGCAAATCCTTCTGGGAAATTGCCTTTTACCTATCCGAGGGAAGCTAATGCGTTGCTTAATTATGATCATCGTGGAACTGATTTGGCTGGTCCATTGGGGTTCAACCCTCAATTTGAATTTGGTTTTGGCTTGAGTTATACCACCTTTGAATATAGCGAGCTGAAGCTTGATCGGAAAGAACTGACTGAAGATGGTGCTATTGAAATCAGTGTTCAAGTAAAAAATACTGGTGATCGTGTTGGTAGAGAAGTGGTGCAATTATATATCACGGATAAAGTGGCTAGCATAACTCCCGCTGTAAAACGCCTGCGTGGCTACCAGAAAATCACGTTGAAACCCGGAGAAAGTAAACAAGTGAATTTTAGCATTAAATCGAAGAATCTGGCATTTGTAGGTGTAGATAATAAATGGGTGACCGAAGTTGGAGATTTTGAAATTAGTATTGGCGGATTGAAAGAAACCCTTAGTTTCAAATAACCCGATATGTTTAGGTTAATCAGATGGATATGGGTCCCCCTATTGCTAGTTGGGTGGATCATCATGAGTTATCGCACCCAAGATCAACGCAACCTTTTCCTTGGTGTCTCCATCCAGGAGATCGAAAAGGAAAGGGATGACTTATTGCATTCCTGGTACCCCAGAATTGTAGATACCATCAGCGGTGGCTACTGGACAAATTTTGAATACGATTGGACACCCTCGGAATCGCAATCAAAGATGTTGGTTACGCAGGCACGTGGCTTGTGGACAGCTGCTCGGGCTGCGCAGGTTTATCCTCAGGAAAAAATATTCCGCCAGGCTGCAGCCCATGGATTTACTTTTCTCACCAAAATAATGTGGGATGAAAAGCAGGGTGGATTCAGTCAATATTATCCGGGTTCAGAAAATGACTATCAACTGACCTATGGCAATGCCTTTGCATTATACGCTATGGCGGAATACGCAAAAATCAATCCTGATCCGGCAGTACTGACCTGGCTGGAGAAATCTTTTGTTTGGTTAGAAGAAGTGGCTCATGATCCTGAACATTTAGGCTACTTCAATTTGATTTATCCGGAGGGATTAGCAGATAGTCTTAAAACGGGGGCAAACTGGGGCGACCCTTTGGGGAAAGATCAAAACTCCAGCATCCACATTTTGGAGGCATTGACCAATGTGTATCAGGTTTGGCCGGATGAATTGGTCAAAAAAAGGCTGGCTGAAATCTTTCATCTGGTGAGGGATACGATGGTACACGCCGATGGTTATTTGCGCTTATTTTATACTCAGAACTGGCAGCCCATCAATCATCAGGATTCCACGCGAGACTATATTCTGGAGCATTTGTATTTTGACCATCGATCTTTTGGGCACGATATCGAAACAGCCTATTTATTGCTGGATGCTTCCAAAGTATTGTATGGAAAATATGATTTGACTACATTAGCGGTTGCCAAAAAGTTGGTACATCAAACGCTTGCCAATGGCTTTGATCAGGACTATTACGGCCTTTTTGATCGTGCTTACCAGTTCCCTGGAAAATTAGATCTTGAGATTGTCAACAAAGAAAAGAATTGGTGGGGGCAAGCAGAAGCCTGGCATACCTTAGCGCTAATGTCGACCATTTACCCTAAAGAGGCGAAATACCAGGAAGCTTTTCAAAGTATGTGGCGTTATATAAAATCCGAAATGATCGACTACCAATACGGTGGTTGGTACAACAATGGCCTGGATACTGATCCGGCAAATAAAACCGCCCGAAAGGCTCATGAATGGAAAAGTGCATATCACAATGGCCGGGCTTTGATGCAGGTTTTGGAATATCGGTGAGAAGGGAAACAGGTTTAGGATGGAATGGTGGTTTAGAATGGAGTAGCTCTTTCCAATTCTTTCGGTTTTTCCAGTTCTTATGGGGAAATTGGTTTAGGAAAGTTTAGGAGGTTTAGGGGTAGCAGAGGGGAGTAGAACGGAGTAGCTCTTTCCAATTCTTTCGGTTTTTTTAGCCCTTTCGGGGAAACAGGTTTAGCAGGTTTTAGGGGGGAATTAGAGAATAGCGCCTGTGGGTGTTTGAAAGGTTCAAATAGGTTAGATGCCATGCGTCAGGAAGTCTTCTCGAAAGCCAGCTATGGGAAAATTTTAGATCATTGATTTTCAGGTCTTGGGCAAAATGACCACAAAGTGGTCAAACTATGTTAGCACAAAACGGGCCGTGCATTTTCGACTACAGCGTAGTCGCAGTATAGACAAAGCCGAATCATGCGCTACCGATTTTTCAGGTCTTCATTTCAGGGCATACCGACCGATATTGCGTTTAGACCAGTTAGGTTTTTGGCGATAGGTTTTTGGAGGGTGGAAAAGTGGACCTGTAGGGGGGAATTGGTTTAGAGGGGTTTAGGTGGTTTAGGGAGGTTTAGGGTTTAGGTGGTTTAGGAAAGTTTAGCAGGTTTAGAGGTAGAAGAGGTGGTTTAAACCGAGACAACGCTTTCCAATCCTTTCATCTTTTTTTAGAATTGAGAACTAAATTTTAACACATATACCATGACAAATTCCCACGCTTTAAAGGGCTTGATTTTCGCCTTGTTAATCCCCGTTTTGGGCTTCACACAAAAACAATTTAATGCCTTATTGTTTCCCGAACGGTTGGTTTTCATCATGTGTCGATCAATGAAGGGGTTGACGCGATGCGCAAGCTTGCTGACCGCCATGCTTTTAATCTGGACTGGCATGAAGACCCTGCTAAATTTAATGAGGAGAGCTTAAAAAACTATGACGTCGTCATTTTTCTCAATACGACGGGAGATATTTTTAATGAAGATCAGCAGAAAGCTTTTGAAAAATTCATACAATCCGGTAAAGGATATGTGGGTATACACAGTGCGTCAGATACAGAGTATGAATGGGAATGGTATACCAAATTAGTAGGCAGGATGTTCCATATTCATCCAGCCATTCAAACAGCTATTATTCAAGTAGAAGACAGCAATTTTCCCGGACTGGAACGGATGCCCAAAAACCGCTTGTGGACCGACGAATGGTACGAATTCGGCGAAGAAAAAATCAAGAGCCTCAACTACCTGATAACTGTTGACGAAAAGACCTTTGCTCCCAAAGTGAAATGGGACAAAAAGGTTGGCAACGGCATGGGGGATTTCCATCCTTTAGCCTGGTACCATGAATATGATGGCGGTCGCTCCTTTTACACTGGCATGGGACACATGCCCAGTACCTATAGTGATCCTTTATTTTTGGAGCATATTTTTGGTGGGATTTATTGGGCGGCTACCGGAAAAGGGGTGAAGAAATAGGGGATTAGATTTAACCCTTACTCATCAAGGTCATAAAACACAACGTCTCCAGCCTAAATGTCACCTCTCCATCTTTTACCCGAATGCGTTTTTGTTTTTCCATCGACCGTTTTTGGTCGGTAACAAAGACATCCATTCGTTTTACCTGATCTGGCAAGCCGGTGATGGTGACTTCACGGGTAGGGCCATTGTTTACCAGATGGATGGCGTAGCTTTTTTCATCATTATCGCCCAAAGCTGCACAGGTGAGGTCTTTTTTGTTAGATTTCAGCGGCATGACGGCCAGATTTTCAGGTGTAGAACCCAATTGTTTGAGGTTCCAGAAGCGCTGGGTAGGGTAGAGGGGAGTCTCTTCGCCATAGATGCCACCACCGGCCAGTGCAGAATAATCGGAAGTGAGTTGCCATTGCAAAATAGAGGCTGGTTGACACACTGCGATCATCCGGGTATAGAGTTCAATTTCCTCCCGGGCATAAATTTCTTCCTTAAATATTTGGGGATAGCGCCAGGCAGCAGCATCAATGCTACCTTCTCCTACCAGTAGTGGCAGATTCAGGCGTTTGGCAGCAGCAGCCCATTTCTTCAAAGTTTCATTGCTACAGCCCCGCCAGGAATGAAAAGAAACAGCGCCAAGGTATGGGTAGGTTTCGGGATCGTCCATAGCCTTATCAATAAAGGCATAACCATTGGCATCAGCAGTATCTCCCAATACCAGTTTGGTCTTTAATCCTTTGGATTGCATATACGCTCCCAATCCTTTGATTAAATCAAGATGTTCCTGATCTGTTTGCCTGATGTCGATCCCCAGATCCGATTCATTGAAGGAAAACATCACGACCTCAACGCCATAATGTTTTTTAAGGTAAAGGATGTAATCGGTGATGGAGGCATAAATCTCCAGCATCCTGTCGGGATTTAAGGGATTGCCAAACTGCCCATCTGGACCTCGGCCGCTTTTATGTTTGCCAATAATCGCCCAATCCGGTCCAAACCAGTTGGAGAGGATCACGGGCATGCCCATTTTGTGTAACCTTTGCGCCATTTCCATGGCGGCTTGCACCCTGGGATGTAGCCCCTTTGTTTCGGCTGCCTTGTTAGGATCAATACTATCCACAGGATGCCAGTATTGCCAGGGCATTTCCACCCGTCCCCAGGCTACACGTAGATTATCCAGGCAATAGTCGATCACCTGTGGGTCAAGGCGGGGATTCTGGATGCGAAAATTACCACCAATACCCTGAAATACTTCACCTTGCTGTGTGGGATCGAGCGTTAGCAATATCGGGTCCCTATCGATCTCACCACTGGCGGTTAAGGTGAATGTTTTTTGCTCGGTTTGTCCTTTGATAACTGGACCATCTACAATACCCAGATAAATTTGTAGACTGGTATCTCCACGACTGGTATCGGCTTTGATCACTATTTCTGTGGCCTCATTAGCCAAAATTTCCAGTTGTCGACGTGGTGATATAAAACGGGCACCTTTTGCGACAATACGTAAGATTTCGTGTTTGCCACTCGCTGCGGCCGGACTTAGCACAGGAGCTTCGGGTTCAATCAATTCCACCTTGCCATCCAGGTAATCTTCCGATGGAAGATCCAGGCAGTAATAAGCACCAACAATACTGGTATCTTCCCGGCACTCAAAAGCCACCTTTACAATGGCTGTTCCTACCTTTCCTCCTTCAATAGTTTTGGTGAAAAACAAGCTGTCCAGCCGAATTTCAACCTCTTGTAGATTGCCTTTTCGACTGTAATAAGAGCGTTGTCTTTCCTTGGCGGATTTACGCACTTTGTCCCAGTTGGCACTCACTACCCGAATACTGCTTTCAAAGGCCATCAATTGGCCATCGATACGGATACCATTTAAGTTGCCCCAGGCGGTAACTTCGGGTTGACTAACCATCGATGTGGCTAGAAAGAGAGATGAAAAGATTAATAAACTAAGCTTTTTGATAACCATTTTTTGTCTCCCTGAAAAAGGCATAAGCAACTGATTTTAAAGTAGATTGTTTTGTCTCACGTACCAGTCAAAATTTTTGGCTACCGCCCGACCTCAAAGTCGGCTTTCGTCAAGCTACCAAGCCGTCCATTCCCCCATAAAAAAGCTGGCTTTCAGCGCTTTTAGGTCAACCAAATGAATTTGGTAGGTACGAGCCCGCTCATTCACTTCCATTCCCTCCTCTCAAAATATGCTGAATATCCTCCAATTCTCTTTTGGTAAACTCCAGATTGTCGAGTGCTTTTACATTGTCTATTAATTGCTGAGTACGGCTTACCCCTACCAGGACGGAGGTGATGCGCTCGTCTTTCAGCAACCATGCGATAGCCATTTGTGCCAGACTTTGGCCGCGATTTTTAGCAATTTCATTAAGGTTACGGACTTTTTCCAGCACTTCGGGGCTGATTTTCTCCTTGGTCAGGTAACGACCATCTTTAACCGCCCGGGAATCTTCAGGGAATCCCTTCAGGTATTTATCAGTCAAAATCCCTTGTTCCAGAGGGGAAAAGGCAATGCCTCCCACACCTTCTTTGCCCAGCATGTCCAGCAGACCATTTTCTACCCATCGGTCAAACATGCTATACCGAGGTTGATGAATCAGGCACGGCGTTCCCAAGCGGTTTAAAATATCAGTAGCCCGGTCGGTCAACTCAGCTGGATACTGTGAAATGCCAATATAAAGTGCTTTGCCTTGCCGAACGATGTGATCTAGCGCGCCCATGGTTTCTTCTAGTGGTGTATCCGGATCGGGGCGATGGTGGTAGAAGATGTCTACATAATCTAGCCCCATCCGTTTCAGACTTTGGTCAAGGCTGGCTATGAGGTATTTGCGGGATCCCAGATTACCGTAAGGCCCTGGCCACATATCCCAGCCCGCCTTGCTGGAAATGATCAACTCATCACGATAGGCTGAAAAATCTTTTTTTAGCATACGGCCGAAATTCTCTTCCGCGGCGCCATAGGGAGGACCATAGTTGTTGGCTAAATCGAAATGAGTGATCCCATAGTCAAAGGCAGTTCTAAGAATTTTACGGCCATTTTCAAAATTGTCGGTATTCCCAAAATTATGCCACAATCCCAAGGAAATAGCCGGCAGCATGATGCCACTTTTTCCACAACGGCGATATTTCATTTTTTCATAACGTTGATCACTTGCCTGATAGGTGCCAAGGGATGTTTTGTCGTTTGTTTTCATGGTGTTTATGAATGTTTTTCGTTAATGTATTATTCTGTGCATTTTCTTCTACCACCTGTTTCTCTTGGAAAACAGGAAAGAACTACTACTCCATTTCAAACCACCACTGCTGCCCCTAAACCTCCTAAACCTTCCTAAACCAATTCCCCCATAAGAACTGGAAAAACCATAAGAACTGGAAAGAACTACTCCATTTCAAACCACCACTGCTGCCCCTAAACCCCCTAAACCTTCCTAAACCTTCCTAAACCAATTCCCCCATAAGAACTGGAAAAACCGTAAGAATTGGAAAGAGCTACTCCGTTCTACTCCCCACTGCTGCCCCTAAACCCCCTAAACCTTCCTAAACCAATCCCCCCCCCTAAAACCTACACCCCATATTCCGAAGGGCTCACCCCATATTCTTTCTTAAACTGTTCCCGGAAAGATTTCAAATCATTGTAACCTACCATATAGGTCACTTCCGATACATTGTATTGTTTGCTATCGAGTAATTGGGCCGCACGTTTTAGTCGGATATTCCGTATGATTTTATTGGGAGATTTTCCCGTAAGGGCCTTTAACTTTCGATAGAGTTGCATACGACTCATGATAAGAGCTGCAGCAAGTTGTTCCACTGAAAAATTGGAGTCGTCGATGTGTTTTTCTACGACTAGTTTGATTTGGGACAGAAATTGCTCATCAAGAGAACTGATCACCAAATCAGAAGGGCTGAAATCAAAATTTTTGGAGAACTTTTCCCGTAATTTTTGGCGAGATGCTATTAGGTTTTTAATGCGGGCAGATAACAAACGCATGTTAAATGGCTTGGTAATGTAATCATCAGCACCGGTTTCCAAGCCATCAATTTTGAAGATAAGGGAAGTCCGAGCCGTCAGCAAAATGACGGGAACATGACTGGTGGTAATATCGGATTTAATTTTAGTACACATTTCAATGCCATCCATGTGTGGCATGGCGATATCGGCGAGAATCAGATCCGGTGGATTAGCCAGGGCCTTTTCCAAACCAATGACGCCATTTTCAGCTTCTTCGATGAGGTAATTTTCTTCGAGGTTTTCCCTGAGATAAGCGCGGATATCAGCATTGTCTTCCACAATCAAAAGCGCATGCTTGCGGTCAGAGGAAGCACCATTGTTGGTAATTGATAAGGGCGCATCAGAAACTTGTAAACCCTTTTCCAGGTGATCGGACAATACATAATTACCGATATATTCACTATTTTTAAAACCGGCGATTTTTTCTTCTTCTTTAAAATGTTTATCCCCTAAGAGTAATGCACAATGAAAAGTGGCGCCTTGATCTTCGGTGCTTTCGGCCCAAATTTGACCATGATGTGCTTCAATAATACTTTTGCATAAGGCAAGGCCAATGCCAGTGCCTCCCTTTCGAGCTGATTCAGGACTTTTCTCAACCTGATAGAAGCGATCAAAAATATAGGCCAGCTGATCAGTCGGAATTCCACAACCTGTATCGGAAATGGTGATCAAACAAAATTGATCATTGTGGGGATGTTGTATTGTGCTAGGTTTTAATACCGGATAATCTGCTGTTTTTGCGAGACGGATTCTAACCTCAATAGCGTCACCGCCGTTCGTAAATTTAAGGGCATTGGATAATAAATTGAACAACACTTTTTCCATTTGATCCCGATCATACCAAAGGCCAATAAAATCGAGGTCCTGAAAAAATTTCAGCTTGATCTGTCGGTGTTTGGCCAAGCCCTTGAACGAAAGCACAATATCATTGGTGAATTTGATGAAATTGCCCTCTGCAACTTTCAATTTCATCAAACCTGCCTCACTTTTTCGGATATCGAGCAGCTGGTTGATCATCGTCAGCAAACGATTGGCGTTATAATGCATTCTGGTGTACGCCTGATGGAGCTTTTTATCTGTTTTTTGCTCTTTGATGAATTGTTCCAGGGGGCTGATAATCAGGGTTAAAGGTGTGCGTAATTCATGTGAAATATTGGTGAAAAAGGTCAGTTTCATTTGATTGACTTCTTCCAGTTTTTCCCGTTCAATCCGTTCCAGTTGTAGGCTGTGATTGAACTCGGCACGCATTTTGGCAATTTTCAAAATGCCATACAATAAAGCCAAACCCAGAATGGCATAAAGGAAGTAGGCCCGGCCGGTTAACCAAAAAGGTGGTAGTACCCTTAACTTAAGCGCAATCGGCTCACTCCAATAGCCGTCACTATTGGCTGCCTTTACCAGAAAAGTGAAATTTGCATAAGGAAGGTTGGTGTAATGGGCAATGCGCTGATTGGCGTCTGTAAGTACCCATTTTTCATCAAATCCATCGAGTTTGTGGGCATATTGGATTTTTTGTGGTTTGCCAAACTGGATGCCGACAAACTCAAAGGAGATGACATTATCTCGATGACTTAGCTCCAGGTATTCGGTTTCACCGATGTGTTTTTTTAAAATAACGCGACCATCCTCCAGCTCACCAATAGGAATGGAATTATTGAACAACCGGAAATCGGTAATGGCCACTTTGGGAGGAATAGTATCAGGATGGATATCTTCCGGAAAAAATAGACTTAATCCATTGACGCCACCAAAAGCAAGTTGCCCAAGTGGAGTAGCACATACGGCATCATCATAAAAGAAATTGTCTTGTAAACCGTCAGAGGCGTCAAAGTTTTTGATCTCCGGATTGGACAAAGACAGGTCACTTTGCAAGCAAGATATACCTCGCTGTGTACTCACCCAAAGTCGGCCTTGCCGGTCTTCCAATATAGATTGAATAATATCATTGGCCAGCCCGTCTTTGGCCAAAAAATGGGAAAAAGTATTGGTTTTCGGATGAAAAATATTGAGCCCATTTTCGGTGCCAACCCAAAAGCGATTATGAGAATCAAAAAACAGGCAATTGATAAAATTATTACTAATGCTGCCGGCTTGATCGGGCTGGTATAAGTATTGATCCAGCAGCTCAATAAGGTTTTTTTCGCGATTAAATTTAAGTTTCAGCAATCCACCACCACGGGTGCCTACCCAGAGGATGGTTTGTCCATTTTCTACAACTTCTAATAGATGGACCATTGGATAGGCTTCAAAATTGACGCTAAAATCAGAGGTGGCTGTATATTTGAAAAACTCCTGCCTCTTTGCATCGTAACGTACCAGCCCAATATCCCAGGAGCCTATCCAGATATCTCCGGAGCTGGAGCCGGTAACGGCCATTAGATGTTCTTCGCTCAGACTCTCCAAGTCATTACCGGTGGTGTATTGGAAAAGATCCTTAATTTGAGTATCTCCATTTAGAACATCAGATTCTTTAATCTTTATCAAGCCTGCTCCAAGGGTAGTGATCCACAACCAGCCATCCTGATCCAGAAAAATATCGGAAATGAAACCTGCCGTTTCTGATTCATTTTGAACCATGAGGGTAAACTGGCGCGGTTTTCCAGAAGAAATGTTTTGCTTTTGAATGGCTAGGTAATGCAATCCACCGCCTCGGGTACCCATCCAAAGGCCGTTGTTGTCGGTGGAGTTAATAATAGTGGTGATGACGTGATTTCCAGATGATCCGATTCCCTCGGGCTGAATAGTGAAAAAGGGTTTGGCTGAAAGGTTCAATTTGTGCAAGCCTCCCTCGGTACCGATCCAGAGATTTTCCGAACGATCACAAAACAAAGCTTTGATGTTGTTATTACTCAATTGCTTAGACTGATTGCTATCAGCAATAAATCGTCGGAAACGGTCGGTTCTTTTATCCAATAAATTTAATCCATTAAAAGTGGCCACCCATAAGTTGTTATGTTTGCCTTCCCACATATCAACAACAAAATTGTGGCTCAGGCTATTGGTATCTTCAAGGTTATGGCGAAAAAATTGTAGGTCTATCTTTCGGAAATTCTCATTGGAAAACTTCAACTTCTTTAGTCCGCCTTTTGTGCCTATCCATAACGATTGTGGACTATCCGCTACCGCTTTGACTTTGTAAATGTAATTGTGTGGGGAAAAGGGAGCCGGTAGTTCAGCGTTACTTGCCGGATTGAGGTTATAACGCACAAAATAATCTGGCTCTCCATTCGCCTTTCTGACCAATCTATTTAAACCGTCTTCTGTTCCAATCCACAAGGATTCATCCGAAGCCTGGCAGATAGAATAGACAAAATTATGGCTCAGGCTGCGAATATCAGTCTGTTGGTGGGTGAAATGTACGAACTGCTGTTGTTCCGGATTTAAAAGGTTGAGTCCATTTTCCGTTCCTACCCAAAAATAGCCATATTTATCTTCAAAAATAGCCCAGACGTTATTATTGCTTAGGCTATTCATGTCATCGGACTTGCGCTTGAACTGGATAAACTGGTCCAGGTCCCGATCGTAGAGGTACATTCCGGAATTGCGGGTGCCTACCCACAGCTGTTTTTGGCTATCCTCAAAAAGTGTAGTGATTTTATTACTTTCCAGGCCATTTACATTGCCGGGCTCCTGCTTGTACTGCTTAACGTTATAACCATCGTATTTCAGCAATCCCGACCAGGTGCCCAGCCAAAGGAACCCCTGATGGTCTTGTAAAACGGTAGTAATGGCACTATGAGATAATGGAATGTCTGAAGGGAACTTATCAAAATTAAAGGGAGCCTCTTGCGCAAGGCTACTTAAAGCGAGCATCCAACCTACAAAGCATAAAATGGTTGTTTTGATAAGTTTCATAAACCTTGTTGCTAAACGATTTTAGTAAAAATAGCAACTGTTTATGAAAGAAGAAATTATTCTGTGAATCAACTGGGTGGATTCCAGCGAAATGTTACAATGACCCCGCTTTTTTGTAGCAATAGACCTTCTGAGGCCAGCTCTAGCCTTTCAAAGTTTCCTAATTCCTGGAAAGTTGGGAGCTAGCCTGTCTGCCATTTTAAACGGCGGTCTCAAAATCTTGAAAAAATCAAAACACCGCCACCACCCCCTCCGGATCCAAAGGCCCACCAAAATTATAAGGCGCCAATCCCTGAATGCGCAATTCCTCTGCCGGTACCGGTAATTGGGCTGGTGTGCCTATTTGCAAACCACCTAAGTCATCGACTTCCAGATAACTCAGACGGGGCCCGTTTCGGCGGCGATCCAGCCAAAGGCTCATCGGGGCGGTACTTAGTAATTCAATGGCTCGCTCGTAGCGAATGGCGCGATCTACTTCCGCAAAAGCAGCTGCAGGGCCAAGTGGCGGCAACTCCCCGCGAGTGACGCGTGTACCCGCATTGATGATGGCCACGGCTTCCGGCGAGCGGTTTAATGCCAGGAGGGCTTCCGCTCTTAATAAGTCATTATCCGCAGCCAGAAAAACCGGCATTGGGCCTGAAGAAGAGCCATCTCCGGCAAAAGTCGGATCGGTGATGTTGCGGTTGTGTTTGTAATGTGAGTAGTGCCATTCTCCCCGGTCTGGAGGGAAGTTATTAGTAGGAAAATACAGGAAATCCGTTTCCAGCCGTTTATCGGCAGAATTGGCTTCCGGGTTCGACAATGGAGGTTCTCCCTTGGCAATCACTTCGGGATAACGAGTAGGTTGGCTGGGATCTAAGGCGGCCACTAATCGCTGGTCTACTCTGGCCCAAAATGGTCCGATACCCGCTTCGGCGAAGACGTAACTTTGGTAGCTTTGCCAGAATTTTCCATCGGCTATCGGAGCAAAATCAAAGGTCAACCCCAGTTCTGCATGGGCTAGCACAGCCGTCCAATCGACCAATGCCTTTTCCTGCTCGGTACGTGGCCATTGGGTCAAAAAACGGGCTGCATAGGAATGGCAGAGCTGCACAAAATCTTCGGAGCCCAATCTTAAGCCGTTAAAATATTCGTGTATAAAACTGATATCGGAAGATTCGGCGAGCATGATGGCCATTTCCAGATCGGTGATGGCAGCGGGAATGACCTCGGTATAAGGCACTAAAGTTAATGGCTTTCCCAGGTCTGTATTTTCGTCCACCAGGAAGGTCTGATCGAATAGTAGGCCGAGGTAACCCCAGCTCACGGCCCGCAAGAAGTGTGCTGCTGCGAGGATGGCCTCGTCTTGCGGTCCACCATTGTCTATGGTGACGCCTTTGTCGATAGCCGCAATCACATCATTGGCAGAAGAAACGGCGGAAAGGCAGCCAAACCAGGGGTCTTTGACTACTTGTTGGTAATCATTTTCTTCGGAAGCCCGGTTGTTGTAGGGAATCCTTGGTTCTTCACCCATTCGCTCAGCACCAAAATTGGCCCACCCCATGCCATAGGCATCACCGGTTACAGATAAGGCAATCACGGGATGATCATCATGCACGCCTTGCCACCAGGCGATATAGCCGCCTTGCAAAACGGTCAGCAAATCACTGCCCGTAGTTAATACCGCATTGCGATCCGGATTGTTGTTATTGACCGTGTCGAGGTCTTTACAGGCAGCTAAACTTAAAATTAAAAGAATTATTGGTAAGGCTTTTTTCATGCTTTTTGGTTTGTTCAAGTGTTTCATTGGTTAAAAAACCACCTGGAGACTAAAGGAATAGGTCTTCCTCAATGGATAATTGAAGGCATCAACCAGAAATAGTGCCGGATCACCATTGGGGGTACGGATATCGCTGCCACGGGCGTCCGGTGCACGGTTGGTCAGGGTGTATTCATCGCGGGCCGGACTGGTAACATCAGGATGGAAACCACTGTATTTGGTAATGGTAAACAGGTTTCTACCGATCAAACTCAGCCGAATGGATTCAATTTGGCCTTTAAACATTTTTTGCAGCGAGGCTTTGTTAATGGTATAGGAAAGTGAAGCTTCCCGTAGCATAAAAAAGGTGCCCTTCTCCACAAAATGGTTATTGGGAACCAGAGAATTGTACAGGCCGTCACTGCCGTAAAAGTTGGCGGCAATATTTTCGTGTTCACCGACCTCAGCATGCCTTAAATCCCGGAACAACCACTGCTTGGTTAAGTTGTATACATCGCCTCCTTTTTTCCAGTCGAATAAAGTAAACAATTCCAGTCCCCCATAACTGATGGTATGCAAAAAGCCCATACGGAAATCGGGATTGATATCTCCAATTTTTTGCACTAGTGGATTGCCACTGGCATCTTTGAGTTTGTAGGGAACTTCATTAGCCGTACCGATCAAATCATTATGGACGAGGTACCCAGCATCATTTAGCGAATAATCAAGTGGACTAACTCCTTCCTGATCGCCTAATTGTTCAACGCTTGTCGCAAATACTTCACCAACCATGGTACCCAAAGATCCCCCTTCTTCAATCAAAAACAGGGAAGATTGCTGGAAACCTGGGCCGGTATTGTAGGCCGGCACGTCCAGTTCGGAAATTTTTTGCTGCACTCGATTAAAGGTAGTCGCCACCTCCCATTTGAACTTATTACCACGAATTTTGAACAACTTTTTCAAATCGGTATTGAGTAAGGCTTCGTAAACCGTTGCATCAATGGTGCCCGCATTGCGCCACTGGCCCAAAAATCCGGCAGCAGCAGGAAGTGGAACCAGCAGAATCTGGTCTTTGGTAAGGATATGTGCGTAGTTAAATTCCAAATCAAAAGCCTTTAAAAAGGTAGCATCGATCCCGATTTCGGTTTCGGTGGATAAGGCCGGTTTTAGAAAGTTATTACCCAATGTTCTTTTGGTGGTATTGCCGTTGATCAGCGCCACTGTTTCAAAGCGTTGCTCAAAAGCCGGGCGAATACCCGATGTGCCTATGGAGGCGCGCAACTTTAATTCCTGAAAACCTTTGATCTTGGTCGTTTCGGTCAGGCGGTAGGCGGCACTTAATCGATAATAATTGGCATTGCGCTCTTCCGGGCCAAAGAGAGAGGAGCTTTCCCGGCGAAAAAGGGCACTAAAGATGTAGCGTTTTTTATAATCAATATCTGTGAGTAGGAAACCACTATAGGCTACGATTTCCTGCATTTCCGAAGAGATGAAAATATTACTACGGGCATTATCCAAAGACCGAATGCCGGCAACTGCCAGGTTTTCTCCGCGGCTTTCATTTAATTGCCGGGTCAGATCCTCATACAAAAAGCTGGCCTGAAAGGCAGTAGCGATATTGCCAAATTGCCGCTCCGCGATTGCGCTTACCCTGGAGGTGAAAAACTGGTCGGTCCGGTCACTGCGGTGAATGCCGCCGCCACCGCTATTCTGTACTCCGGCAGTGGCCAGAGGACCAAATAGACCCGGTACATTGGTACTCAAAAATCCCTTTTCTACAAATTGCTCAAAGGCATGATTGGAACGGTCAATGCCCGCCTGATAACTGAGGGATAACCAAAGGTTTGGATAATAATTGACCTGAAAACTACCCAAGAGCCGGTTGCGATCTACAGTCTGCCGGGTATGCGCCCGGTCATAGAGTGGATTGGAAATGCCCATTCCTGTATTGTCGATATCCCAGTCGTTGGCCGTACCGTCTTCTTCATTTACAGCATCAAGGTCAAAAATGGGGGTCAGGAAAAGCATGGAAGCCAGATAACTGCCTGGGCCATTGGAGCTAGGTGCCAGCAAATCCTGATGAGCACTGCTATAATGAGCACTCGATTTTAGTTGAAACTTCTGGCTGATTTCATGGTCGACATTCAGGCGAAAAGCATGGCGGGTATATCCCTCCGAATGTTGTATGATGCCTTTATCCCGAAAGCGTTGCGCGGAAGCGAGAAAATTGGTTTTATTGGATTTGCCTTGTACACCCAGATAATGGCTTTGTATGCTGCCATTTTGAAAAAGGTAATTCTCCTGATAGTCCTGAAGGTTGGGCAATTCTGTATCGAGTAAACCGCTTTCAGAAGGATTGCCCAAGACCGGCTGTGGACCCGTTGGGTCGATAATTTCGCGATTGGTTTTGGTATTCAACGGATAACGGTTAATCTCTTGAGAAAAGCCGACTTCACTCCGATAAGTCACTCTGGTGGTGCCCGTTTCGAGATCCTGGCCTCTTTTGGTAAAAATCTGGATGACCCCATTGGCTGCTTGAGAACCATAGAGGGACGCTCCGGCCGATCCTTTCAGTACTTCAATGTGGTCGATATCCTCCGTATGAAAATCGGCTAGTGAAGTTCCATTTAGGTATAGGCCATCCACGATAAGTAGCGGTTGTTGGCCATTGGCGATAGCATTTGCCGACCGAATTTGAAAATAGACGCCCTGTCCGGGTTGACCACCCGTTTGATGGACTCTAAGGCCGGATATTTTACCTTGTAAGCCAATCCCCGGATTTTCGCCGGGCACGGTTGAGATCAACTTTTGCTCCAAATTACCCACTGCAAAACTCATCAATTTGCTGTATTGCCCTGCGGCAGTACCGGTGACGATGATTTCTTCCAGTTCAGTGAATTCAGATTGCATGACAATATCTACCTGGGTTTCATTCCCGACTTTTACTTCTGCCGGATTGAAGCCGGTATAGCTAAAGATTAAGGTCGGATATTCCGGAGATTTGCGGAAAAAGAAATTTCCACCGGTGTCGGCTCCAGGAACGGCGATTTGATAATAGCCATCCTCATCGGTGACGGTCCCGTTTCCGGTTTCTTGAAGTACAATATTTACGCCTGCCAGCGGAGTTCCATCCGCGCTAGTTACTCGACCACCTATCATTGAGGTCTGAGCATGCAAATTAGGGATTGCCAGGAGTAGCATTCCTAGGAAAGAGAAAAAATAAGTCAATTTCATAAGTCGATACTTTCTTATTCTACTTGTTTACATCAATCTCCAGTGGTTTGTCAGGAGTGGACGACAGACATCCCCAGCCTTTCTTTGGATTGTAGATAAGAATTAAGTATTTCCCGCTATGATACATTTCGGCCTCCAGGACAAATTCCGGTTTATCCTGTAGTTCTCCAGTACCGGGAGCCAATACCCAGGCATCTGCCGTTGTATTGTATTGGTAAAGGGTATATTTGTATTCCTTGTCGGAAAAGTTGTAGTTGATTTTGATTTCATCACCTTCAAGGATCGGCTTATCGCCAATGACCTCAATTTCGCGCTTGTATTTGCAAGGCTTAAATTCGTCGACTTCCAGTGTAGGGGCTTTGTAATTTAATACGTCGGCATAATCCAATGATTCAGGATTTTCAGCATCAGCTCCATTGACAATACCCACACCTCTGACAGCAACAATTTTACCCTCTTTTGGCGGATTCAAACGGTCGCGGTAAGCCAGAATATCTTCAATGCCGTATTTGGGTCCCTCACCCATTACATAGGCAGCTTTACGTATACCGTTACCGGTCTTAACCACTACTTCAAAATACTGATCGTCACTTACCTGGCCACGTACCAATTCATTGATGATGGCTCCGGTTTTCTTTCCTGAAACCAAAAGGCGCAACTGATCTGGTGTCTTGCCTGCCCAAACGGTATATTCACAACCTATTTCCTGACAACATCTTGGGTTTAACCAGGAAATAAAAAGTGGCTTAGATGGATCATTGGTCCCAAATCCTAGTTGTAGATCCTGTATTTGGGTGCAATTTGGGTCCGTAGCGGTCACTTGCACTTCACTAATGGTTTCTTCCATCAAGCTTTCGTCGATGCTATAGTCACCAAAGTCTGAACTTGCTCCACGGGAGGCCGTTTCGTTGTTGTTAGTCGGAACAACAGGATCTCCATAGCTACCAGGATAACTATCCCAACCCTGACCCTGATCGGTTTCATAATTACCCCGAGAGGTAACTCTTTCTTCATTCCAATTAAAAGACTCCGGTGGTTTTACCGGTGTAACTTCCGAATCGCCATAGGGATTTTCCTTGGGGTTGGATGCCAGTGCGCGTTGTTCAGTTGATTGTACCCTGATCCAGAAAGATTCATTGGCCACAGCCTTCAAACCATTGCCTGGTGCTACAAAAATGATCACTTGAAGGGTGTGAATACCCCGGGTTAGGTCTTTTTCATCCAGCTGAACGGTAAATGGCGTTCTACCACCTGGAATCAGACGCAGTGATTGTAGCGGAATGTCCCGATATCCAGGATGCACATAACGAATTTCTGCAAAAGGATGAAAATCGGCACAGGGAGAATATTGAGAAAACTCGAGAATGCCACTGATTACATCCCCTGATAGGGTTGCATGACCGGAAGCACCACACTCATCAGGTAAATGAGGAGTGGCTGGCGTTTTAATGGTTGATTCTTCAGTTTCTGCAAATTCATTAGGTCTGGTAGCAGCTGAAATGACAATATTGGTCGCAATTTTATTGATCACCGGGGTCGTACAATTTTCTCCCCAGGCCAATACCCGAACCTGATAGTCGCCAGGAGTCAGCAAGCATAAAGGTTCCGTACGTACAGACATGCCAATGGCATCCTGGCGAAGGCCGTCGGCACGCAAAGGTTGCCAGTCGCCAAATTCATTACGGGTTTCTACGCTGAAGCTCCATTTGTCGCCCTGGCAATTCAGACATTGTACCATAACTGCGGGGCGATTCGCCGGTCCGCAGTAACCTGTAGGGTCAATACGAAAGTCTATCTCTGGATTAACACAAGGTTGAGTAACCGGTCTGATTGTTTCGGCAATGCGTTCTGCCGGTTTGGTTGTGGTTTTATTCGCCACGGGGTCTGGTTGATCATAGCGATAGGACGCCTGTAAAACTTCTTCGGTAAATTTTCGGGAAAGCCCTTTGCTTTTCCGATAGTCAATTCCGAAAGTATAAACATGATAGTCTTGAAGTCCAGTAATCAGGATGGTATCCTGCTGACGATTGCCAATTTCCTGTAACCCCCGAACCAACTTCTTACTTCCATTTTTCTGAAAATTAGTACCCAAATCTTTGAGCCAGACTGAATATTCCAGTTCATCAATTTTACTATGGGTATAATAAACGACCAATTTTACCTGGCCATTTTCCGGGGAGGAAATTACAGTTGATTGAAAAACGGGGTCTTCTTTATCAATCAACCCTTTAAAAATATCGCCTTGGCCATTTATTTGTAAACTGGCTAACAAGCCAATACAAAAAATCATAGTACGTGCCAACACTGGTTTCATAATCATATATTTTATTGACTAATGGATGACTTTTATTGATTGCATTTACCCAACCGCAAGATTAGTTATCGTTTGGGTAAACACGAAACAATTTTTGTTAAAAAATAAGTCGTTAACATTAAAAAGTTAATCAAATTGTTTTGAAACTGTTAAATTTTGACTATCTGCTGCGTTTTCTCTCTTTTAGCCGCTTTTGATAGAGTTCTTCCCTGGCCTGAGCGTTACTGGGATCCGTAATATCCATTAAATCTTTGGCCTCAGGGTGATCAGGGTTGATTTTTCGACCAGGAAATGCCAAATTATTTTCCAGCACTTTCTCTGTTTTAGTATTGGTTTCCTCTACCAATCTGGCCATATCTTCATCGGTCAGGTATTTATTTGTTTTCAATTCTTTTTTTGCAATTTCCTTGGCGACTTCCCGACCAACCATCTCTTCATAAAGGGCTTCATATTCTTCTCTTTTTGAGGACCTGTCTATCTCTTCATGTTGACTTTCCTCCACATATTTACGTTCATAACTGGTAACGGTTACTTCGTCCGCTACATATTCTGCTCTGCGATCGGTTTCGGATTCATCGGCATAACCGCCTATTAGCTTTTGACGAACGGCTTTATCATAGTCACTTAGCCCATAACGTGACATATTTTGTTTTATTTCTTTTTCAGAATATTGTCCAATCTTTCCAAGACCTTCCGCCCACAATTTACTATTAGCTGAATATTTGAAATAATTGTTGCGGTTGTTACGTGATGCATTATGTTTGATATCAAGGAGTGGCTCAATAATGGTCCCTATAAATGTGGAAATGTCTGTGATATCCGCACCGGATTTAATTTTGGTAACGCCAACAGCGAGGGCGACACCTGCAGGAATGCCATTGTTGACGGCTTCCTTAACTGCAAATGGCGAAAAGGCTTCGATCCAGTCCTGAATATTGGCATTTTTGCGAACCAGGCCTTTGGAATCACGACGATTGTATGCACTGGGCATACTGTAATCGTCTTCCTTATAAGTGGCATTTCTCGGTTCCAGTACGATGTCTTTTCCTTCGCGAACGCTGCCATCAGGATTTATTGAGGCTGATAGGAAAGTCGTCTTTTCTCCATCACTTCCATCAGGGCGCAAATTGAAACCATTGTTGTTTAAATAGCCTACCATGAGGATCACAGCAAAGGCAAAACCGAGTATGTTGAAGAGGCTAAGGCCACTCCCACGGGGATTAGAATTGTAATTGTTTTTCATCTCTCTGATTGCTTTAAATTAGGTTATCAAATTATAATAAATTATTTCATGACTGAATTTATCAGGTCTACATCAAATCGCCACAATTCGTAGGTGTCGATGATGTATGCAATTTTTTTGTGATATGTAGGGCTGGTGGCATAACCGGCCATTTTAAGGCCTGCGGCACAAGCGGCGTAATACGGAATTTTGGTATTGCCGTCAAAAAAATCTTCAGGAGCGATATGAGAACTTGGCTGGTAAAGCTTTGCAGCCTTGCTGATGTCACAATAAGTCCCTACTGGAAATTCCTTCCAGATCCATTCGTAACATCCTTTTTTACCCATTTTGCAAGGTTGGGAAAGTAATTGGGTATGGCGGGAATAACTATCTGATACGGAGCGGTAAACTTCAAATCTGTCATAACGATGGTCGTCGTGAAAATTGTAAGAACTGACCGCTGGAGCCCGATGAATGAATTCGTCATTGCTCAATTCGTCAAAAGCTTTGCGTTTGATCTTTTTCCGTGCTCGTTTGGAAGGCAAAGCCTTGATTCCAAATTGATTTTTTGTGGCCCTGGCCAGTTTGGAGTTGCCTGCCTGTGATTCAAGAATGGCCTGAGCCAGTTTGGTGCTGGCCAATATTTTGGATTCAAGCATCTCATAGAGCGCCATTGATTTGTGGGCTTCAATATAATCCGTGAATTTCTTGGCGGCCCTTAGTTTTCCTTTTGAAAAACCTTTGTCTTTTAATTTTTTTAAAATATCGGCGGCCTCCCAACTCGACTGTATGACAATCGGATGATCAGTGGGCAGTTGGTTGATGTATTTTCCTGGAGGGTAAGTCTGATTGGAGCGGATTTCCAAACGAGTATCCTGGGCCATGTTCATTTGGTAAAAATGCTGTAGACCTTCCCCGCCTAAATATTCCAGGGTATTTAATCCCTCTAAATAGGTGTCGGTCAATCCAGCGACGATAGGCAGGTCTTTCCATTCCTCCCAGTAATTTTGGTAAAAAAATAGCCCTGCCACCACGGACACCACCATGAAAAGCCCTGTAAAGAAGCCGGTCATTGCTTGGGTTGCAAGACTAAATAAGTTGCGAATCATCTCCGGAATTCATTAATGAACATAAAATACTGTAATCGGTTTCCAGGGATGAGTATTTTGTACAAGTTTTGATTGTCAAATCAACGCCCCCAATAAAACTACCTCTCGGTATGCCTGTAGTGCAGCCTGAAAACGAAATTTTTGGCAATAATGCTGTGTGTTGGGAATCCAGTGTTGCTATTAGAATGGTTTGATTGTGAACAGGAAACTTCTTTGCCCTCCCACCTGTTCGAGTAGTCTGATGTGTAGTAGAGTAGTAGTTCTTAAAATTGCCACATTTCGCAAGGCTATAAAGCTAATTCATTATTATTTCTCTACAAAACAAAAGGGGGGTAAAGCTACAAAAAAAAAATCCTGACCTTAAATAATTACTCTCTGGCATAATTAGGCTCACTCGACATTTACATAAATTGGTTAGCGTAATCGGGAGACCATTATTCAATGTATTTGTTAAAGAACTCTAAAAAAAAGGAAGCTTAAAGCAGGAAAAATTTAAAAAGTAGTACTTTTGCGGATAATCTACTCGTAATCTCCAATGGTACACTACATCCAACTGCCTCTTGTGTACCTGTACGTCAGCAGGTGACCTATTGACTAAGACGACTTCAAAAAGAACGAAAAATTCAGCAAGTATTTTAGAACTGGCATCAGAATGTCTTTGCGCTTTGCGTTCCTAGGTAGGTAGGAATGTAAATTTCAAAGGAGAAAGGCTAGGAAATTAAAAAAATAAATATTTGTTTTTTTTATATAAATACGTGATGAAGGTTTAGATTTGTAGGAGTTGTCGATTTACGAAACATGCTCAGAGCATGTTTGGAGGTCGGCTTTTGTAGCGAGAAGTGTCCATTTTTTGATGAAGTAAGGCTTTTTTTGAAGTTCATCTCGGCTCAGCCGAGACGGACAAGAAAAGTAACGAAGCATCATCGAAAAAGGGACCCTTTGCAGCCAAATGGTTGGCCTCCAAACATGGTCTTAGAAAGGGCTCCCTTCTACTTTCCAAATCTTGTGGAATACCAGCAGAATGAGTATTGAAAAAAAGAGGTTACAATATATCCTTGTTGGAGTGGTTCTAGCCATATTATTCATAAAAAGGGTTGACGCGCAATCTGTGATTGTATTGGAAGAATGTGACTTTGCTTACATAGATCCTCAGGATGCCAATCCCAATTCCGGTCAAAATCAGGATACGCTGGTATGGTCGGCCTATTTTGACAATCCCAATTTTGTTCATCAATATTATATCGACATCAATGCTTTTGGCGGTCAGCAGGTGGACCGGACGGAAGTTTATGCCATTTTACCCAATGACTCACTCAAGCTACTGAGTAGTATTGCCTTTGGCAATTGTCTGGATTGTGTGACCGGATTTGCATTAATTAACAATGGCAATCTGGAGGTGGAATCTGTCAATGATGTGACAACCATGAATATGTGGATTCAATCATTCGGTCAGCCAGATTTTGCGCTCAGTGGCAACCTGCAAACCCTGAGTGGGGTAGGCCGACTAAGTGGACAAACACCGGGTTGTGCCATTGGCTTGCAAGTAGAGTATATCGTGTATAGCAATCCCGCCAGTACGAGTACGGAGTTCTCGACTTATCTCTTTTGTCCCGAACCTATAACGGATTGTACCATTGTCAAAGATTTTACGCTGGACTGTGGACGTGATAGTATCTTTTTGGAGGCGGTCATTCCCACCAGTTGTTTTTCAGCAGATGCCAGCATTCGGTGGTATAACAATCAGGGATGGCAGGTAGATCAGCCTACAGGTGGCCTGCCAATACCGGGCAACTTAGGCTGGTATTATTTGCTGGTTGAAGATGAATGTTGTCGGGTGCTTGATTCCCTTTGGATAGATATTCCGCCCTTTGCGGAAGCAGGTCCTGATCAAATCGTTTGTAAGGGAGATCTGGTGACCCTTGCCGGTCAGGGAGGCGTCAGTCGTTTTTGGGAACAAGCCGATGGTATGGTTACGGCCGATTCTATGCTGCAGTTTCCAGAGGCTCAAGCCGGACTGAGTGGCCAATATGTATTACATGCCATCAACGAAGAAGGCTGTGAAGATACGGATACCTTATTGCTTGATGTCAATGTACCCCCAATGCCGGAGGTCTTGATTTCGAATCCCTGCCTGGGAGAAACGCTGACACTGGAAGTCCTTAATGACAGTGCATATACCCAGATAAACTGGATGGACCCTCAAACAGCGCCCATTCCGGGTAATCAGGTGCCGGATTTTCAATTGGAGGATATTGGCACTTACTTTCTTGAAGTAACGGATTTAGAGGGCTGTGATTTGCAAGTAGAAGTGGAAGTTACGGGTAATGAACTACCAGAATTTGAGACCTTTCTCGAAGAAGGCTGTGATAGCAACCGGGTTCATCTATTTCCTCCAGAATACCATTATACCTGGGAAACAGGCGATACGGGAGCCATTTTTAGTAGTGCTGTCGGAGGTGTTTTTGCGTTGAGTATTACCGATGAAATTGGCTGTACCAGTGTGGCCAGTGTCGAAGTGCCGGCACCCGATGGACCGGCTATTGAATTTGAGGTAACGCATCCTCGTTGTCCAGGTGATTTTGGGGTCTTGACCATTAATGTACTCAACCCCAACCGGCCTACCATTTTTTCAATTGATGGCGGACAAAATTATTTTCCATTTACCCGATTTGATCAGATGGTTCCCGACACTTATACCCTGGTTGTACAGGATGATTTGGGCTGCATCCAGGATTATACCTTTGAAGTCATTGCGCCGGATACATTGGGGGTCACCATTGATGTTGAGGAAATAAATGTTCGGCCTACCACACCGATCAGCCTGGAGGCTCAGGTGGTGGGCAATGCGGAAGTCATCCAATGGGTACCCCGGGAAATTGATACCGGTGAACCGACGACCGACTTTATTGCCATGCGCGATATGGACATCCGCATTATTGTCAGAGATGAGCGTGGCTGTTTTGTCTCGGCAGGTTTTCCGCTCACTATTGTACTGGGGGACATTTACGTACCCAACGCTATTTCACCCAATGACGACGGTATCAACGATCAATTTACCTTTTTCAGTGATGGAGAATCGGGAGAAATTATTGAATACCTGGCAGTTTTTGACCGTTATGGCGGACTGGTTTTTGAAGAAGAAGAGCTGCCGTTGAATGAAGTGTCAAGAGGTTGGGACGGTAGGTTCATGGGACGAATGCTCAACCCTGGTGTGTATACTTATTTTGGACGTGTCAGGTTTGGAAATGGCGCTACAAAGTTATTAAAAGGGGATGTCACCCTTTTGCGGTAAAAACTGAAATGTATGTTGAGAAACAGAAAAAATAGAGTTGTTGCACAGAAAAAAAGTGGATTGCAGAGGTTCGTATTTCTGAGGTTGCTTCGCCCGGAGAATGGTGGTTTGAGGTTTACCATTTTTTTATTAATGCTAGGCTTATGGGGGAATATGGCTGCACAACAATTGGAAATTGGAATGGAGACGGTAACTGGCCGGGCAAGGACGTCATTCAAAGGTGATCTTGCGGAAATGGTCGGTTTTTCGGAGTTGGAAATTACGGATGCAGATATCGATAGTGCCTTCCAAAAATTTGACCTCAGTGCTCCGGGATGGGTGAAGAACCTCTTTCCTGGGATCAGAATTGAGGTAGATCAGGAAGTAAATAAAAAGCTGGCTCGAAATATCTCTGGTGTTCGATTTTTTGCCCGCTATCGGTTTATTGGTGGCAGTGTGACCATTTCTGATCCCCGGCTGACGGAACAGCAGGAGTCGAAAAAGTTTAAGAATCAATTTAAAGCCATTCGGCTTTCCCTGGGGGGCAAGGCCGAAGAGCTGGTTGAACATCTGGCCTTGATGGCCCTGGCGGATGAAACCCGGGTAAAACCCTTTTTCTCAAAACGATATGACATTGAAGGTTATATCCACCTCAAGAAACTATTTATTGGCAATGAACCCTTGCTGGTCTGGGGGAGCAAAAAAAATGCCAGCATTGATGCGGAATTGACATCCGGTATTCGATTTACGGCCGATCCTTCACCGGCAGTGGATCTGGGCAGTATTTTGTTTATTTCCGAGGCTATTGATGAGCTGCTAGAAGGAGGCCTGTTGTCGCCTATAGAATCGACGACAGACCGCATTGCTGTAGCGGTACAAAATGTGGTATTTGGCAAATTCAGAGACCCTCGAGTGGTCCCTTCCATGGGATGGTTTATCCGTGGCGAGGCGCCGGTTAATTTTGGTGGCGGCTTTTCGGTGGTGGCTGGCGCAGAGTTTAGTGTCAACAATCATGTGGCCATTAAGGGTACTAAACCGATGACTTCGATTTATGGTTTTTTGGGGCTGCGGTGGCGGGTGCTGGGGAAGTAGGTGTGAGGTGTGAGGGGTCAGATTTGAGGAGTCAGGTGTTAGGTGTGAGGGGTCAGGTTTCAGGTGTCAGGTGTCAGGTGTGAGGGGTCAGGTGTCAGGTGGGTAGGGGTGGAGGAGAGATGTTTTTGTTTTGGTCATACCGAAAGGCAACGGATCCGGAAACGGAATTTTTAGAGCTATTTTACATACTAAGAACAAAATAAATTAGACATGAATGAGAAAAAACTACTACTAATCTTTTCTATTTTATTGCTGAATCTGGCCTTATTTGGCCAACGCAACCAAGCTGGATATTTCCGGTTTCTGGATGACGCACAGATTGATTTTGGGCTACATCTGAATGGCATCTTTGCTATGGATGACCGGGCTCCACTTTCTGCCAATCCGCATTACCAGGCGATGCTCAACCTGATTACCTTGGGAGCCAGCCTTGAGGCATTATTACAAGGCATGGACGAGCCGCTCAATGATATCGATCTAAACAGAGAATTTGGCAATAATGGCTACAACAAAACGACTATTGCTTTCTTTTTGCGCTACGGTTTTGGGGAATCCAACGACAGCAGATTGCAACAACACTTCCTGGAACTGGGTTTGGGGGCAGGCCATTTCAAGGGAGGTAAGGGGCTGAATTTCCATTTGGATTATTTGTATAATATTGCCAAGACGAATTACGGCGCCGGGGTGAATAGTATGGACCGAAGTTTTGACTATGAAATTTTTGTCGGTGCCCGACTTGGGATGGACTGGAGTTTCCGTAGGTCGGAAAGCCAGGCCGGCTTTTTTACGCATCTAAGTAATGAAATCGATCGTATTGCGGATGAGCAAGAATTTACAGCTTCCCAATTGATCAAACTGGAGGACATGCTGGAACAAAGCAGAATATTGCTTCCCGACAATGTGGGCGGACGTGCTTTTCATATCGGGCCGGTAGTAGGGGGGCGCCTATCCAAAAAGCTTTTGAAAAACCTGCGTGCCTATCTAAGTGCTTCTGCCTTTTACGATGCTATGGACCTTACGGCCGGTAATGCCAATAAGGAAAATCAACGTAGCCAGCATCAGATTTCTATTATGCTGGGGTTGTGTATGACTTTGGGCTCGGAAGGGGAGATGCGGGTGGCGGACTTTTTTTAGAGGGTTCGACTTCGTACATGGCTGTGTCGGCTGAAAAACGAGGGTTTTAGTGGTATTGGTTGTAACACAAAGGGGGGGCTAGCTGGAATGGATGATTTATGGGGGATGGATATTCTGATGGCGAGTTAATTTTGGACAGGATTTACAAGATTTACAGGATTTTTTCTTAGGTGATGATTTTCTATCCGCTCCTAAGTTTGTCAAGAGACGCTCCGGTGCTTCCTATGACAAAATATTACCCAATATGGCTTTTCAGCAACTCTAGTAGCCCTTTTACACCCAAAATGGACATAGCCTTTGAATTGCCTACTCCAAATTGATCCTAAATTCATAGTGCACAACTCTATTTTTTACCCTTTAATTCATTCAATTTCTCTTTGGTAAATTCACTGCCAAGTATAACTGCTTTTTCCCAGGCTTCAATGGCTTTTTGTTTTTCATCAACTTTTAAATAGGCGTCACCCAAGCTATCAAAACCATTTGCATATTTAGGAAACTCCTTGACGTTTAGCTCGAAAATTTTAATAGCGTCTACTATTTTATTTTCTGCTAATAGCTGATAACCAAGACTATTGAGTTGACCTTCGCCAAAATTATAAGCCTCAGGTTGAGCAAGTTTTAGCTTGCGATATTCAGATATTGCTTGAGCTATACCTTTATTTTGTATTATTGGTGATAGCACTTCATCTATTTTTGGAAGTCTGTTTAGTATTGCAATTTTTTCAATGCCAGCTCTTAACGTGTCTCCGTCGAAATGTTGTCCTGATACAATTACAGAATGGATAGATTTTGTGTTTCTAATATCTTCTAACGGATTTTTATTCAGGATTAGAAGGCTGGCTAACTTTCCAGCTTCTACTGTTCCTAATTCATTTTCCCTTTTTAAAAATATTGCTGGATTAATAGTTGCTGTTTGCAAGGCAGCTAAAGGAGATAGTCCGGCTTCTACTACATAGGCTTCCAATTCTTCGTGCAAACTGAATCCAGGAAACACAAAGTCGTTGCCATAGTCTGTTCCAGCTAAAAATTTAGTTCCGTTATCATGTAAGGTTTTGATGAAACTTGTCATTTTAAGATAGAATTTCCTTTCTATATTTAAAGCGCTATTTGCAGCTTTTGACATCACAGTATCTTTATCGATATTCCACCTTCTTACCAAATAATCTGGCATGTAGTGTATTCTATCATCTTTTGTGTACTGAATGTCTATATTTCTTTGAAATCCTTTGTGTACCATTAAAGTGGGACTAACCCATGAGTTGCTTTTTGATAATAAATCGATAACCTCTTTAGCTTTGGATTCATCAAAAGTGTTTAGTATAAATTCTAATCTTTTGTCATATTCAAACCCAGTAAACTCTTTTCCATCAAGAGCACTAAATTCGGTCGACTGGTGGACATCCGAACATTGCTCAAGAATCCCATAAAAATGTTCAATAGTTGCCTGGCCAGCATTCACAGCCTCTTTGAGCGTTACTCTGTCTGGCACGTGTCCTTGAAAAGAAATATTTTGTTTCTTACATTCATCAGCGATAGCGAAATAAACATCTTTTTTAAGATCATCATAAACTTTGATAAAGTCTACTCCTTCCGCTTTTTGCTCCCGTACAATTTCCCTTCCTTTTTCAGGGGTATCAGCAATATCAGAGCCATCCCAAGATGGTGGATCTCCATCAACAATGTTTCCCGAACTGATGATAATAGGGCCTGTCATTGTCCCATCCGCAATTTCAGTTCTAATCTGCTTTACCGTTTCCATATCACCAAACATATCTCTTATGCCCGTAATGCCGTTCGCAATAAGCAAGGGAATAAAATCTTCGTATGCCCACCAGGTATGGGTGTGCATATCCCATAGTCCGGGAATTAGAAATTTATCAGAAGCATCTATAACTTTCTCGGCCAGGTAGTTTGATTGATTGGAATGAGCAACTATAGATGCAATAGAATCACCAATGATTACGACATCCATATTTTTAGATATATCGCCTGTTTTAATATCAATAATGTTTGTTTTTGTAATAATCACATCTCCTTCTAAAGTCCTTGAACAACTAGGTAGGAGAAGCATGGATAAAGATAATAGCGTGAAATAGTAGCGTTTGTTTTTCATTTTTTTGTCTTTTTTCAATTCAGTAAAGTTTATAGATAAACTCAGAATTATTTTCAACGCTTCTTAGATTCCATGCTTCGCGCAAACATTTCATTGAACAGCCTGTACTGATTTTACGTCGGGAACCCCAGTACCCAGAGCCAGCAAACTCTTCCTATAGGCAAAGCCATTTTTCAACTACTAACTCAAACCACACCCCAATTTAAGTTTTTCCAGACAAAGATGCTCGAAAGCGAGAAACGAATTGATAGTACTTGGGCAGGCTTATATTGAGGTAAAAGGAGGACTTGGAGGGGTTAATTGGTTTAGGAGGTTTAGGGGTAGGCTTGTGGAGTTTGGGGATAGGCAGCTACCAGTGTCTTCATGTTTTCGGCAATCGCAGCTTCTGGGTCATTGTCCCAGATTGGCAGTTGTTGGCGCACGATGTTCTCGGCCTTATTGAAATTACCTGCATCGATGGTCAAGGCCTTATTGATCAATGCTGCCTTTTTTTCGCCGGAAGCATAATAGATCTTTGAAATATAAGTATCCGCTCATAAAGTTGGGGCGATATCAAATCATTATGAATATTCATATTTAAAAACGGCTATACATGAGTATGTTATGAATTTTCATTTTGTAATTTCGATCGTTTTACCACACAATTATGAACGGATACTTGAAAAGTTTTTAAAAATTTGAATTAATAGGAGCCGTCTGTAGTGAAAAGCCCTGTTTTTAACAACTTCTTCACTTGCCGATATTCTCCAGAGATCACTTCAAGGAAGTAGGCGCCAGATGGCAAGTGACTCAGGTCGATTTTCTCAGTGTTATAGGTGGCTTCTTCAATCCGACTTTGCACCATCACCTGGCCTACCTGATTGAAAATCCGTAAGACTGCTTCCTGTCCGGAAAAAGCACTCAGATCTACCTGTACTTCACTAGTCGCTGGATTAGGGAAAAAGGTGAAGTCTTGCAATGGTGTAGCCTCTGGCAGATGATGATCGGTATTCGGGATTTGCAGATTCATATTTCCTGTACCCGAAACCTCAACATTATCAAAGGTACCAGCAACTATACCGTTGGCACTATAGTTGGTCACCATCAAACCAGCCTGAATACAGCTATTCATAGGAACAGCGGCACCAAGAACCAATTGCCAGTTAGTCCCATTAGTAGAGGCATAACCTAGAAACTGATTGCCGGTACGAACTAGCTTCAACCAGGTTGCGCCTGGACGGAAAAACTGTGCAGGAAAAGCATAACCATTGGTGGTGGTCCGCACTGCCCGGCGAATTAGGCTGCTCAGGTTGACTAACAATTCTACCTTTTTAGCACCCGGAGCTTCTGATTCCCGCATGGTAATACCGGCCCATCCTTGTCCAAGTGGGTCGATAGAAGTAATATGGGCGATGATTTCGCCGTCACCACACATTTCTGTTTTGACATAAGCCGCATTATCCTGGGTAAAGTTGGTGGTATAACAACCATCACTTTCTAGTGTGAAAGATTCAGAAGGCACGTCATAGTTGACTTCGTTACTGTCTTCACAACCGATTCCATCCTCACCAAAATCCATGAAACCACAAGGGATACCGTCCACTAGCACATCGGCGGTACAGGAGTTGTTATTACCTACCGCGTCAACTACCGTTATGGTTACGGTCACCGTCGTACCCAGGTCTTCACAGTTGATCAGCGGCGGATCGTATACGATCGAAGCAATTTCACAATTGTCCGTCACAGCAAAATCGATGACATCTTCCGAGTTGAAGCTTTCTTCTCCGTTGAAGTTGACCGTACTTCCCGCGCAGGCGGTAATGACGGGGGCTTCGTTGTCAGTAACCGTCACAAATTGATTGCAACCCGCTATATTATTCGCAGCATCAAAGGCACGGAAGCGAATACGGTAGCGGCCTATCGGTAAGGTAATCGTCGCACCGGCTGTCACATCTGTGAAAAGCGTAAAATCACCCAGTTCATTATTGTTTTCGTCTACCTCTACATAGCGGTATTCGAAGGTTACCACGCCACAGTTGTCGGTAGGTTCGGGTGCTGGTAAATCGATGGTGGACTCACATACCCCGGGATCATTGTTGACGAAAATTTCTGCCACGCAATTGATTACCGGAGCTTCGGCATCATTGACCGTTACATCAAATGTACACTGGTTGTTGTTACCGGCTGCATCGGTCGCCGTCGCCGTTACGGTAGTGGTGCCTACCGGGAAGAAGCTACCCGATACGGGATCGGTTGTTACATGCAAGTTCTCCGGGCAATTGTCTGCGGCATCCAACTCAAACGTTACCACCGCACCACATTCTCCCGGATCGGTGGATAAGTCCATATCGTCCACACAGGAAATCGATGGCGGTGTATTATCGACTACTGTAATGATAGCCTGACAGGTATGGGAAAACTCTCCATCGCTGACGGTCAGGGCCACAGTGGTGGTGCCCAGGTCGAACGGGCCGGCCGGGTCGATCGAGAAGGTCAGCACGTCACCGTCCGGATCGGATGAGTCTTCGTCAAAATCGGCAGCCACTACCGTGGCCTGACAACCGGCATTGGCATCAACGGTTATATCCATGCAGACCGCTACCGGCGGCTCGTTGCAGCCCACATTGGCGGAACCAGGCGTACCCAGGTCGCCGTCGCCGTAAGGGGTAGTGCTTTCACACCAGTTGCTACCGTCGTCGTTGGCGGTCGCATCGATGGAGCCGGAATTCAATTGCATGGAAGCACCGTTCGGGTCGGGGAAGGTGGCTCCGTTATCATAAGCGACCCGGTCGATGACTGTACCCTGGCAAGACAGGATTACCTCATCCGAGGTGTTAGCCAATTGGAAACCTGTATACTCGTAGTCGGCACTAAAGCCACCGTTGGCTGTCATATCTGCATTACGTGCCAATACGACGTATCCGCCCGGATTGACCAGCACATCCAAGGCAATAGTATGGGATTCGCCATCATCGTCGCTGATGACCATATTCTTCATATTGATCTGTTCGGTCGTGGTATTGTACACTTCGATGTACTCGCCTTCCGAATCGAGCACGGCCATCGGGTTTTGCATGACCTCGCTGATGACCAGACCGCCAACGGGCGGGCAGGGTGGACAGGTGGGTACAGTGACGGTTACGACGTTAGACACGCAGCTACCGTTTGTCACGTCGACAACAAATATTTCGGCCATTTCGCCATAACTTACATTGCCTACGGTAAGCTGTGCACCCGAATTGATGGTGCCATTCATAGTTTCACCTATGATAGAATTGCCATTCGTACTCATGGTGGTCCCCGCTTCCTGCACCCGCACACTATAATCACCCGATCCGTCGACCACGTCGAAGCTTACATCGGCATAGGCATCATCGGAATTGAACCCATCGCCGCACCGCAGGTTATCGACGACAAGGTTGGTGATGCTACAAAGTGCAGGAACTGTTGTTACGTTAGCTTCCCAACCACAGGTATTGACTACACTGCTAAACCTGGAGGCAAAAGTCAAACACCCACCCGTCGATGTAAAGGTAGTCATGCCGGCAGAAGACATAGAGGATAAGTTATCGCCATCGACAGAACTATTCCATAGTTCGTCATCATCAGAAGTAGGATTGGAAGCATTTCCACTGCTACTCGAGCCCGTTACAGGGCTATTACCGTCATAAATGGCCAACCAATCAAAGACGCCAAAAACACGGAAAGAGGTAAAGTCTACACTGACCTCATTCCCTGCCGTAGCACAAAGTGTGGTCACGGTAATACAATCGCAGTTCGGGTAATTTCCTGGTACGTCAGTATTCGTTTCAGCGCAGTCACCACCCAGACCTCCATTAATCCCATCATTGGGGTCGGCAAAAATTTCACCACCGTTTACCATTACGGTAGTCGTAGTGCCTGCCGTTTCACTGATGGTCTGCCCGGGAGCCTTTACGGCAATGAGTAAACAGGCCAACATCAGCAAGGTGAGTTTGCTGAATGAGAGAGCGTTAAATTCAATTTGCATTTTTTATTCTTGTTTTATGATCAAATCGGAAGACAGTTAGCCCGTCTATCTTGGTGAAAACCAGATCGCCAGGCTTATTTTGGACGGGCTAGATCTATCAGACTATTATGCTTTGGGCACATGAACCAGAGTAGGCAATTTTTTGGGTTAGGAAAGCACTAAGGGGGCAGCGAAGAATAACTTACCCATTTGATGCGGCTCTTTTGCCACCCGCCGTCGTTACTCAAATCCTTGCGTAGTAGTGACTATGCGCGGTTTTCGCGCCTAGGCTGGCGGCAAAATAGCTCACCTGAAACAGACAACTTATTCTTCGCTGACCCCTAAGATAGTCAATACTCCGTACTTGGAGTATAGAGGGGGATATCTACACCGTTAGATTACGATACGATAAACTTTGGGAAAGGTTACAGAAGGACGAAGAAAATCATTCTTGCAAAGTGGTATGCAGGAAAACCCGGGACGATGCTCGTAAAATTCTACAGCTTTGTGTCAACCCTACCTGACTACGTCGCTAGGCAGGTGTCAACTGTCAACTGTTCTTACGATTGCTGCACGACGATCCGTTCGGTGCGAGGCGCTTCGTTTACTTGGAGAATTCACTTAATGGCACTCTTGCAGGTGTGAAATGGATACCTAGTTCATTTTTAGCCAGGTCATTACGATAGACTATCTTCGGCTCGCCAACTGGTTCCTGAAAGTTTAACATCAGGGTAACATCAGAGATTGGGTAGCTTTCGCTGGATAATAAATAATTCCTCCCGTGAATGCCCTTGGTTATTCCAGCTTGATAAACGCCTTCAGCTACGTCTGCAAGATCGATGATTCCCCAATCCACATCGTTGTCAAAAAACATTTGAATAAAAGGATTAGGGGCAATTTTGTTTTTGAAAAGATATTGTATGCCCATAGAAGTCGAATCTTCCCTTGGTGACAGCGCTTTTCCCATGACCCCGACCAGAGAAATGGTAACAATTTCAAAACTCAAATTGGAGTGATCTGCAAGGAATTTTTCGACGGTTTGATTCGCTATAAATTTTGCTTGTGCATAGGGGGGGCTTTCTTCACTCATAAAAGGGGAGTCTTGCTCACTAATTTGCTCTCCTTCATTTTTCCCACCAGGGAGCAGTGGGAAATTGGTGTTAAAAGCGGCTGCAGATGCGATAAATACCACTTTTTCAATCCCTTGCGTTTTTGAATAGCCTCAAGAAAGTTTTCTCCCTATACTGTTATTTTCTTACTGATAGCCTCCGCCGCTTGCTTAGTGTCCATATATTGTTGGAAAGCCACAATTTTGCCCTCCTTCAAGGTGAACAGATGCGCCGTTTGCGAATCGATCACCTTTCCGCTTGCCTTGTGCTTCGCCTGATACCGCAGCGTGGACAAAACCATATTGCCCGACATCTCGTGCAGTTGAATATCCGTCAGGTTCCAATATTCCCATTCCGTACCGATGCGGGCGAAGACACCGTTCAACACGGCATTAGGGCCCTTATATGGATTCTGGTCGGCATAGGGGAAACCTTCGGCTTCGTTCCAGGCAATTTCTTGAACGGTATATCCTGGGTGGTATCCTTTAAGATTTGAACGGACCATTGGAGCCTGTATTCCTCCAAGTCTAGTTAAATTCCGTTTAGAAAGTTAAATGTAAAATTATGCTAATTCCTGATAATTAGATACTCTAAGTGCAGAGGTTTTGTTTTTCCCATTTCGGAGTTCTACTTGCTTTTTACTTTTCAGGGATGTGGATGACCTTTTCTACGTAGTATTTCAAATCCTCTGCTATTTCTGTTGCAGATTTCCCCATACCCTTTTTTATTATAGGCGTCATCAGAAACCCTAAGAACCCTTTCGTCTCCATATTAAATGCTAACACAACCGTAGTTTTATTGGCTGTATCACTATTTAAAGACCAGACAGCGCTTGCATGTTTTGCAATACCTGGTGCGCCTTTGGAGATATGATAGGCCAAAGTGTGTGTGGTAGAATCGAACGAATCTAATTCTTGTATAGTCTCTCCCCGGTCTGTTAGGGTAATTCTTTCAGAATAATCTAATCCAGGGAATTTTGAACTTCCACCCGGTTTTGAATCCTTAAAATTGGTTGACCATGTTTTGAGTATTTTTACTCAAAGTTAGGCCCTGACCAGGACCTGGACAATATGTGGTTTACAGTTTGCTTACGCATCAACATGGCGACCCACAGAATGTCTAGTTGGAGGTACATCGGTCAAAAATACATTAATGAACAGTCTGACGTACGGTGGTGTGAGAGGCGCACCCCATCAGTTAGCGCTGGTGGGGCCGTCTACTCGATTAGCTTTTCGCCTTCTTTTTATTCAAAATGTTGAGATATTTATGTTGGCTCCACCATTTTAATTTTCTTTTCAAAGGGTCTTTTCAAATCAATTTCCCAATAAATGCAGAATCAGAAAGTTAGATTTCAATTAATAAATTCCTTTTTAAGCGACTATAAAAAGCCTTACCATACTTGGAAATTGTTCTTGGAAGTTTCGTTTTATGGAGTACCTTCTTCGTTTTTTGCTTTGCGTTCTTCGTAAATATTCCGAATTAATAAAATTAAAGGTAATCCTATTATCCACCCCCATTTCATGTCAATAATATCATATGATTCCTTGTACAGAAACGGTATGGCTTCGAATATTAACACAATTCCAAATAGTAGTATTGATTGAATGTACTTGTTCATTTTTATTTTATTTTTTGGTGAAAGCTAACGGTTTTGTGTATGATTAGTGGCGTGTTTAAACACCTAATTTAGCAAATACAAACCAAATAGAAAATCCGCAAGCCCCGAAGCTTCGGGGTTCGTAAGTAGGTAAGAACTAGCCATTAATTATACACGGTGTTGGCATTTCGTTATTTTTTTTCAGTCTCAAATACTTTTCGCCACTTCGCTTTATTAATTCCAAAAAATATTCCTCCAACAAGCATTATTCCTCCCGTAGCTATTCCAACCATTCCAAAAAAAGGTGTTTTCGGAATTCTTGTCAAAATTTCAGCCGCAAACGCCGCATAAAGTCCGATAACAGACCAATACATAAATGAAAAATGAAGGGATTTCCATTTATTTACTGGTTTTTTTGTCCAAATAGGAATCATTCCAAGAGCTATTGTAACTAAACTCAATAATGTTGTGTAGTGGAATATTCCCCAACCATTGAACAATCGATATATCATAAATGCTGTCAAAATCAGAATTCCCAGACTAATAACATATAAATATCCAATTTTCACGTGTTGCTTAGTACCCTTTTTTGAAATCAGAATAAAAGTTCCAAACAGCAAGGCTAAACAAGATGAAATCAAATGAATTAATCCAATTTCATTTCCGACTAAGTTTTCCATCTAATTATTAATTTCTTCTACGAATTGAGTTTGAAATTCAAAATTCCGACTATTCTTGTACTTTACATGTTTTTTTAATCCGAAATGTCAATTATTAAGGATGAATTGTTTTTTTTTAATGAATGCCAATATCTGTATAACCCGCTATAATTTTAGGTTTTTGTTTCTTCATCAATATCCAAAAAATCAAGTGGGCTACAAAGTTTTTCACTCGCTTTTGTGTAATATGAGTATAAATCTCCGATGTTTCACTACTATATGGTGGAATGCGAATTGACTCCTGATTTAGTCATTGCCCTTCAAAAAAAACTCCTCCCAATCCCTAAATCTTTTACAAATCATCAATAGCAAGATTTACCACAACCCAAATCAAGAGCCCAAATCAATAGTCCTAACTTGCCATTCCACACACCAAAAATCAAAAATATGAACATTCGCCTAATCTACCCCCAAATACCAGACACCTGCCATACCATGAAACATTTTTAAAAGGTAGTCGGTAAAAAGCAGTCCACCCGCCTTTGGGGCTATTGACCATTGCTGCCTTAATTCTGGAGGGTAGTCTAAAATATGTAGATTTACGCCTGGATGTTCTTACTTTTGGTAAAAGCGGAGGAATAAGAAGCAGATATCATGAAAAGGCCATTTAAGATTTTATTGCATGTTGGATTTTGGCTGGGATATTTATTTTTCCTGTTGATCATTATGTTTGCAGCTTCTCAGGGGCAAAACATCAATGCTGAAGATACGGGATATTATCTCTCTTTTATCACTGGCGGCGCCATTGTGCCTCCGGTAATTTCATTTTATACGCACTATTACTATTTATTTCCAAAATACCTTCAGAAAAGAAAAATAGTATTATCCGTAGTATTTGGCTTGTTGATTGCTGCCGGATCGACATTGGCAGGATTCTTTTTCATAAAACTGACATCTGCGGAAGCTTTCAATTGCATTCGTACCGGATTTCCAACTGCTTCAACGTTAATCTTTTCTCTGGCTGTTGTCTTTGGTGTCATTTCATTAATATTGAAGGGATTTCTGACCTGGTTTGAAGAGTTAAAACTCAAAGAGGAATTAATGGAAAAAAACCACAATATGGAATTGGCATTGGTGAAATCACAACTCGATCCCCACTTCCTTTTTAATACCATCAATAATATTGATGTACTCATTACTAAAAACCCAGAAGAAGCTTCGCAATATCTGAATAGGTTATCAGACATTATGCGTTTTATGCTTTATGAAACGAAAGTTGATGAAATTCCTCTTGCTAATGAATTGCAGTACATTGAAAAATATATCCAGCTTCAACAAATCAGAACGGCCAACAGAAACTATGTCCACTATGATGTGTCTGGAAACCCCAATAAAAAAAGGGTGGCCCCAATGGTTTTTATTCCCTTTATTGAAAATGCATTCAAACATGCTACCAATAAAAAAATCGATAATGCAGTCGACATCGATATTCGGATTGATGACCATGCTATCATTTTTAAATGTCAAAATAAATTTGATCCCTATAAAACCTCAACAAATGGACAAAATGGATTGGGTAACGATCTGATTCAGAAAAGATTGAACCTCCTTTATCCTAAAAAACATGTGTTGACGGTGGATCGTCACGATGACAAATACAGTGTTGAACTAACAATTCTAAATGGAAAGGTATAAATGCATTATTATCGAGGACGAGCCATTGGCCCTGGAACGAACAAAAAACTACGTCGAGAAAATACCCTTTTTGATTCTGGTTGGCACTTTTGAAAATTCTCTTGAAGGGCTTGCTTATCTAAAAACACATCCTGTTGATGTGCTCTTTTTGGATATCAATATGGATGAACTTTCAGGTGTAGAATTACTCGAAAGTTCAAAAATTTCCAGTCAGGTCATCATTACGACGGCCTACCAGCAATATGCCTTAAAAGGATTCGAACTGAATGTGACCGACTATCTTTTGAAACCATTCACATTTCAGCGTTTCCTACAAGCAGTTAATAAAGCACAAGAAAACCTGTCCGTCACCAAATCCGAGCCAAAAGTAGATTTCATCTTTGTGAAAACCGAAAACCGGCTCGAAAAAATCATGGTAGCTGACATTCTTTATATTGAAGGAATGCGGGATTATCGGAGAATCCATACTGCGCACAAAAAGATCATGACCCTGCAAAATTTTACGGAGTTGGAACAAATGATTCCTGCCCAGCTGGTCTGTCGGGTCCATAAGTCATATATGGTTGCCCTCCATAAAATTGAAGCCATTGAACGTGGACAAATTCTAATTGCCGACCAGAGAATTCCCATTTCTGCCACGTACAAAGATTCCTTTTTCGACAAGATTATGGGTAAAATCTAGTGGCTTGACAAACGACCAGCTACAATCTCACAGATGAAAACCATGATCTTGCAGATAGATCACCTCACTTTGCATATCGCCTTTTTATCCGGGATGTGGATCATTTAAATTTGACTTTTATAAATCTATAAAAGTGAGTGCAATGGTTTCCGAAATGCAAATTGAAAACAAAGCGAATGCTCAAAGCAGCAAAGCAATCAAAACCTTTAATTTGGCTACACGTATCTTATTTACCATTGCGGTCATTGGTCAATGGTTATTCGTATATTACATTGTTGCCTTTTATGGCGGTGTGGTGGTGAGCGGTGCCTACGAAAAAATAAATAAGGTGCTCGTTCATGGCATGATTGAAGGCGATAACATGGGTAACTTTGTATTGGGGGTCCACATTTTCCTGGCTGCTATCATCACCTTTGGTGGCCCTATTCAATTTTTCTCCACGATCAGAAATAGATTTCCGGTTTTCCACCGGTGGAATGGACGTATTTATTTTGTAACGGCATTTTTGATCTCATCTGCCGGGCTTTTTATGATCGCGACAAGGGGTGCGGTTGGGGGCACCATCGGAATGCTGGGTAATATACTTAATGCTATTTTGATTATGACTTTTGCGGTGTTTGCCTGGCGTGCGGCTATGCAACGAAATTTTAAGGCTCACAAGAAATGGGCAATCCGCACCTTTTTAATGGTCAGCGGGGTTTGGTTTATTAGAATTGGATATTGTCTTTGGATACTGCTGACTGGTTTTACTGCTCCGGGCACCAATAAAAGTATGAGTGGACCATTTGATAATTTTCTTGGCCTGGGACATTCCCTGATTCCCTTGTTGATCCTTGAATTATACTTTTTTGCAAAGGCACATCCCAGCCTGAAAATCAAAAAGATAGCGACCGTCGTACTTCTATTGCTTGGCCTTTTGCTCTCCGCTGGGGTCGTTATGGTTGTCTTGATTTTTTGGCTTCCTAAATTGACTCATCAATAGTTTCCTCATTAGCTGATTCCAATAGATCCTTTGGCAGGCTCTTGCTCGTCCTGGCCCCTAGCTCTTTGATTTTTTCAGCGCGACCCACCAGTGTATCGCCATATTTTTTGGAGTCCTTCAACTTATTCATGGCATCGTGATAAGCACCCTGAGCCTGACCCAGCCGTTGCCCAATTTGGCTGAGGTCTTCTACGAAGCCGCAAAATTTATCATAGAGCAATCCACTTTGTCGGGCGATTTCCAGGACACTTTTTTTCTGCTTTTCCTGTTTCCAGATGTAGGAAACGGTACGCATGGTGGCCAGTAGGGTAGAGGTGGTCACCATTACAATATTTTGGTCCAGGGCATCGAGGAATAGTTTGGAATCCTCTTGTAGCGCAAGCCCGAAAGCGGGTTCTATGGGTACAAAAAGCAGCAGATAATCCGGAGAGTTAATATCGTATAGGTGCTGGTAATTTTTGGAACTCAGGTCTTTGACATGGGCACGCAGGCTGTTGACGTGGGCCTTGAGGTGTTTTTTCTGACTTTCTTTTTTGGTGGCGTTGAAGTATTTTTCGTAGGCCACCAGGGATACCTTGCAGTCGATGACCAGGTGTTTTTCTTCCGGAAGGTTAATGATAAAATCGGGGCGTTTTTGCTGTCCGTTTTCATCGCGGAAGCTGTTTTGTACCTGGTAGTGGATGTCTTTGTTTAGGCCGGCTTTTTCCAGGATTAATTCCAGTTGAATTTCGCCCCAGTCGCCCTGGGTTTTGTTTTCTCCTTTTAGTGCTGATACCAGGTTGTTGGCATCGGTACTCAGTTGCTGGTTGAGTTCGCGCAGGTGTTCGATCTCCTTTTTCAAGGAAATGCGGTCTCGGGTCTCCTCCACAAAACGCTTTTCGATGCCGTCCTCAAAAGTTTTTATTTTTTCCCTTAAGGGCATCAGGATATCTTGCAATTGGCGCTGGTTTTGATCGGTAAACTTCTGACTTTTTTCCTCCAACAGCCGATTGGCCAGTTGTTCAAACTCTAGTTTGGATTGCTTTTGTAAAGCCTCCACTTCGTTTTTCTGATGAGTCAGGCGGTCTTCCAGTCCGATCATGGCCTGCTCACTGGCCGACACCTTGCCGGTCAGAATTTTCACCTCTTCCAGTTTCTCCTGCAGATCTTCCCGGTACATATCCGCCTGGTTCTGCAAAGCGTCAAATACTTCTTTTATGACATATCGCTTTTCCAACTCATCTAATGGGATCGCTCTGGCTAGTACCCGGCTTTTGGCGAGAAACCAACCGATGAGGCCTCCTAATAAGATTCCAATGATCAGGAAGATGGCAATGACAAGCAGGTCAATGGTCATAAACAGGGTTTTATCAACAAAAAAGTTAAAGTCTTTCGCTGATAAAGTTATAGTATTTCGTGGAGATCGGGAAATTTTGGATGTTTTTTAAAGAAGGTGGACGATTGGGGTGAAAATGAAGAAGGAGGGATGGGATCGGCAAAAATGGTTATAAAAGTAATCGTTACAAAAATAATGATTATAAAAATAACGATTACAAATGTAATGATTATAAAAGTTATGATAACAAATATAACGAATCTCTTCCCATCCTTTTACCTGCTTCGGAAAGCATTAGATGCGCCTTTGGCGATTAGAGGACTGGATTCTCTCCGGTATCAGACACCTTAATGGTATCAAAATACGATCAACTACTACAGTAGCACACTGCGCGGCCTCGCTCTGCCATAGCGGCTACGCGAAGGCGAAGGTGGGTTCAGGGCTAGAGGAGCATTGGCCGTTAAGAAAAAAGCGGCACCCGTACAGCTCAAGAAGAAATACTGTTAGAGCTAAAACCTATGTAAAATCAAGAAGAACATGCCCTACAATCAAAAGAAATTTAGCCAGCACAAAACACCAAAGCGAGTTTATTTCTTCCCCCCAACTGGGCCGCTTTTTTTAGGCCAATCCTCCAGCCGAGCGACTTTTTTGGTCCGTTTTTTCGTCGTGGAAAAAATGGACGAAAGATTATTTAAAGCCCCAAATCTAAAACCTACCTCCCAAAACCAAACAAAAGCTTTGTCTGCATAATGCCGATCTTTATCTATGGCCTTTGCAACCCCTCTGGCGGCGGGTAAAAAGGCCAAAAATTACTTACGCCCATTCAGGGCTAGTAAAAATGCACCAATTAATGCCGGGCAGTGCCCAGCACTAATTGCTTTTTGCCCTTCAGGCAAATGTTAAAACGTCCGCAAAAGCGCGTTAATCAGGCTTGCAATTTCTCTTATTTTGACGACACTCCCACCGTTTCCGTCCTAAACCTTTCTAAACTTTCCTAAACCTACTTCCCTGAAAAAAATGGAAGGATTGGAAAGAGTTACTCTGGTGTAAACCACCATTTCCACCCTAAACCTTCTACCCCCCACCAGTCCCCAACCACCCAATTACACCACCATCCATCTTTTAGCATCTACCGCAGCCCCATCTAGGTTAAGTTTCAAAATGTAAATGCCGCTAGGTATTTTAAAGCCCAAAGTATTATTGGTATCAATCTGCACCTGATGAAATCCGGCATTCATTTTTTCCTTCACCCAAGAATTAATTAGCCTACCTCTGAGGTCAAAAACCTCCAAATCTACCTTCCCGGAGGTAGGCAGCGCGATTTCTACCTGGCCGTTTTCCCGCATGGGGTTTGGGTAGAGGTGCCGGATATGTGGCTTATTGATGGAACCCTGCCCATCTTTTACGCCATCAATGATCACTGGATCTATATCGAGAGTGATATCGGCCACGCCATGCAGGTAATCATTATCATCAGGGGATAATGTGATGATTCTTTCGGCTGCATCGGGAGAGGAAGCCCAGGGATCGATGGGAATAGAGGTGTCGCCAGTAAAATAGATTTGCGTAGTTAGCAACGTATCTTCACTGCTGATTTTATAATGCAAATGCCTGGGCCGAAACTGGCTGCCATTGAGGTATTTACCAGGAAGGACGGTCTGAAAGCTGTACTGGCCACTTTCATCGGTGGTCACCTTGCCGCGGTAATGGTCGTTTTCATATCCACCACCATCATTGGCATGCCATACATCCACCAAGGCATTGATAATTGGCGTTTGACAGTCATTGGCATATACCGTACCGGTAATAAATAGCACAGTTCCAGGGGCACCTTGAGGTGCCAATTGAGGTAGGAGCGGAGCACCAGGACGATAAAACGGGCCTTCTATATCGTTGGTAGTCAGACATTCGGGAGGTAGTTGAAAACTCAGCATGGTGCCTGCCCCGGATAAGGAAAGGACTTTCAAAAGATTTCTTCTGCTAAATTTCATATTCGTTGTTTTAAAAATGATAATTAATTTGTGTTTCAAAGCTGTACTGCTTCTGATTTTCCATCAAGGTTTTATTAGGCTGAAAAGAAGTTCCCATTACTTGCAAACTCCATCTAGGGAATAACTGCCAACGAAGACCCATTTTTGCGTACCAATAATTTAGAGAGGGCGCATCTTGCCTATAGGAATCTTTATTGTTCAATACCGGATCAATGTAAGGATTGTCAGTAGCAAAGGAAGTCTTCACTTCTGCCAGCAAGTTGGATTGGCCCAAAAACCCGACACCGAGTATTGGACTGATCCGTTTACTTTTTAATAATTGCCAATCCAAGCCCAACCGATAATAGATACTTTGCTGATGAATGGAAAAGGTAATTGGGAAATACTCTTCAGGAGCTTCTCGGCCATAATACGCAGGTAGAGACGCAGGTAGAGAGCCACTGGCTTGATAGTCTTGCCATTCCTGTCCCATTTCAATATGAAAGCCAAGACCTTTCCAAATAGTCCGCCCCCATTGCAGACCCACTTGTTGAAATTGTTGTTGGCCTATGTCACTTTCCACAGAATTGGCCGGGGCCTTCAATTGCCCAAACCGGTAAGTCAGGCCAATGCGATTTAGAGGCAAATGATCGATATGGGGCGTTTCAATTGTGAATGGAACTAAAGAAAGTCGGGATGTTTCTAGCCTGGGAAGAGAAGAGACTAATTTTTGGATTTTTGAAATTTGTGAAAATAAACTTTGTTCATTACTTGCAATACTATTCTGATTATCAGTTGGTTGAGTTTTATATTTATTGATTTTGTTTTTTGAATTATGTGCAATGGCTTCAGCGACAATAGGTTTTTCGTTAACAGAACTAATCGTGACAGGGACCCTTACTGTTCGAATTACAGTATCCACCCTCCAAATGGTATCCACTTGAGGTATTACGGCAGCAGAAGCAACCGACAATTCAGAAATCTGGTGCTCCAGCCGATCAATGGTCTGGCTCTGCATATACCAGTTGACCAGTAAAAGCAATAATAAAACGAGGCTCAACCATAACCACCATATAGGCCACTGGCTTTTGTTTTTTTGTTTATCGAGTTGTCGATTGAGCTCATCCCAGTGATCCTCCTCAAAAGGAAGGTCCCGTTCGGCTTCGAAGCTTTGGTTAACTAATTTTTCCAGATCCATATCATTTGATTTTTTGCTGATCCGGATATATTTTCATCAGCATATTTTGCAATTTTTTTCGAGCTTTCGCCAAATTTGACTTCGATGTACCCACGCTAATACCAATTTGTTTGGCAATCTCCGGGTGGGAGTAACCTTCAACAGCATGTAAATTAAACACCAATCGGTAGGAGGGAGGTAACTGCTGTATAGCCTGTAGGATATCGTCAACACCCAACTGACTCGGTGCACTATTTACCGTTGTAGGTTCCTGAAGATGGATCACTTCCAGGCTAACTTCTTCCCGATGGTAACGACGGAAATAGTCAATTGAAGTATTTATTAAAATCCGACGAAGCCAGCTTTTAAAAGCGGATTTTCGATTGTATTGATCTAGCTTTTTAAATACTTTCAAAAAGCTGTCATTCAAAATTTCACTGGCTTCCTCTCTGGTAGATGAATAATGCAAACAAATATTCATGGCATAGGCATAATACTGCTTATACAATTCTTTTTGACTGGCCCGATTATTGGCAATGCAGGAATCCAGCAATAAATGAAAGGTATGTTTGCTGTTGGTTGTCATATCTGTTGTCCAGACGACAAGTTATACAAAAGGGTTGCCTGAAAAGCTGTTTTAAAACCAAACTTTGCATTACACAATACATGCACTGAGTTACTGCCTCTTTATCACCCGGCTAAGAATCGGTCGTTTACGGATGACTTCTTCTTTACTGACGCCATCTTTTTGAGCTTTTTCAAGGATGGTCTCTACGTTGGCATCCGGGTTTACGGCTTTTTTGGCTTCAATCAAGGTGCCAATGACTTCAGCATCTTTGGGCCGCTTTTTCAGGTATTGCTCTGCAGCTTTGGACGCTGCCTGGTAATCGCCAAGGCTAAGGCTGGCGTTTGCTTTGGCTTTTAGCGCTTCGAGGTTGTTGCCATCGTAACTCAGTGTATTGTCTGCTTTGGTTTTGAGCGTTTCCTGTTCTTTTATTTGAGCACTCAGTTGGTCCCTAAGTTTGTCAATTAAGTGATCCTTTGGGTTCAATTGCTCGTAAGCACTAATGTCTTTTTCGGCCTTATCGGGCCTTTTGTTTTTGAGGAAAATATTGGCTCGGGCCTTTAGGGCTACCGTATCCTGAGGAACCTCCTCAAGTCGGGTATTCAAATCTTCAACAGCCTCCCCGTAATTGCCTTTGGAAAAATTGATCATTGCCCGGTTTTTGAGGGCAAAACCGTAGTTGGGATGGGTTTTTAGTATTTTATCATAATACCCCGCAGCCTTGTCCGTATTGTTCGTGGCGATATAATTATCAGCAAGGGTCATCCCCCACAACAATAAAGTTGCAGAATCAGGAGTGCTAATGGATTCCAGCAAGTCAATACTTGATTTTGAGTCACCAATTTGATGGGCTACTACGCCAAGCAGAAGCATGGATATCTGTTCTTCAATATCCAGAGTGAGTACTCCTTCTGTTGAAATACTGGAAATAGAACTGACGGTATCGAGTTTGCTGTCTTCCTCCATATTAATCTGGCTGAAAGCAAATTTCTCTCCGCTATCGATAAATTTATATCTGGTGCGGATGAGGTTGCGTCCTGCTATCTGCGTTTCATAAGTGCCCCAGATAATCAATTGCGCCCGACAGCCATCACCCAGCTTTTCTGCCTGTCCATAATTAGAAGGATACCGATTATCGTCATTAGGCTCCAACTCAAGCGTCCCAATTTCAGTGCTCAATTTGAACTTTGTACTAAAATCAATCAAACGGTCTTTGATGGCCCGGTGGGGAAAGGCTTTTTCACCGGCAAGTTGTTCAAAGGGCAGTAATAATATATTGAAAGCAGATTGTGGGGTAAAGACCGGGCAGTCGTTACTTTCATTGCCACTTAACAAAAAGAATGCAGCGGCGGCGACAATGCCCAGTACACCTAAAGAAGAGGCCACCCACCAGGTTTTTTTTCTCTTTTGTGGAGGAGGGGTGCCATTTTCCAACTGTTCCGCCAGCTCCAGGATGGCATTGGTAATCTGATTATAGGCCAATTGGGCATTGTCGAAACTAACAATGCCTAATTGTTCTTCTTTTTTGATTTTCTCATATTGGGATTTAAGCTGAAGGGCAACCCGGTAATAAGCTTTGTAGGCAGACTCGTTGGAAAGGGTGTTGGTGAGAATTAATAATGCTTCACCAGGTTTGGCTTCTCCAATTAATTTTCTTACTTCGCGGATAAGTTCTTGTTTATTCATAAGCACTTTCAGTAGGGGATTCCCATTCTTTTACAAATCAGGGGATGTATAAAAGGGCCCCAATTCAGTGGATAAATTTATTGTTTTTTTTCAATAAGTTATGAATTTCAGAGAACAAGGCCGAAAGGATGTATGAAATTTCTCACAAATTGTTAATTTTAGTCCCGCTTTTAATAATTTACGCCTTTAAATAGCGTTTTCAATCATTATTAGGTCATAGGCTCGTAAGTTAGCCCTCCTTTGAGGAGCTAAGCGAGATCTAAACAAAAACTTAAAACCAGGATTCATGTTCCAGCAACCTTTTTTATTGTTTCAGTCTACGGATATAGAAAGAGAAGTGGCTTCCCAAAGCTTTGTTGATATCATTGTACAGGGAGGTATGATGGGGATAATGATTGTATTGGTCCTTTTTATCCTTTCTATTATTGGTTTGTATATTTTTATTGAGCGCTACCTGACCATCAAACGAGCTGCTCGCATCGATGAAAGCTTTATGAACAATATTCGCGCAAATGTACAGTCCGGCAATATTCATGGTGCCAAGGCGCTATGTCAATCAACGGATTCTCCTGCGGCACGGATGGTTGAAAAAGGTTTGCAACGAATTGGAAAGCCTTTACGTGATATCGATGCCGCCATTGAAAATGTGGGTAACCTTGAAATCTTTAAATTGGAGAAAAACCTGTCCACACTGGCGAGTATTGCCGGTGCTGCTCCAATGATCGGATTCTTTGGAACCGTAACAGGTATGATCCTGGCATTTTTTAAGATGGCAACAGAACAAAACGTTACCCCCGACGTATTGGCAGGTGGTATCTATCAGGCATTGATTACTACAGCCGCCGGGTTGTTTATCGGTATCCTGGCCTTTGTAGGATATAACATTCTGGTGGCCAATGTTGATAAGGTGGTCTTCAAAATGGAAAGAACAACGGTAGAATTTATGGACTTGCTCCAGGAGCCAACCTCCTAAACCAGGGTAAAACAAAAGTAATGGGATTAAAAAAGAGAAGTAAAGTCAGTGCTGAGTTTAGTATGTCTTCCCTAACGGACATTATCTTTCTGTTGCTGATCTTTTTCATGCTTACATCTACCTTGGTACGTATTCAGCCATTTCCTTTGCCGAAATCGGACTCCAAGACGGTTGCGCCAACCTCGGTAGTAGTGACTATTGAAAAAGGAGGAAAATTCACCCTCAATAGTAAAGAAATCAGTAGCGCTGTACTCGAAAAGGCTTTGCGCCAACAGGTGCGTGCTGCCGAACAAAAGGAAAATGTTACCGTGACCATCGTGGCCGAGCTAGGCACTCCTTTTGATGATGTTGTCATGGTGATGAATATGGCGGCCAAACTGAAAGCCAAGGCCATTATTGCTACGGAACCAAAGAGTTGAACGGGTTAAAATAATTTATCCAATGGGAATTAAGAAAAGAAGTAAAGTCAGTGCCGAATTCAGTATGTCCTCTTTGACGGATATCATATTCCTTTTATTGATTTTCTTCATGCTCACTTCTTCTTTGGTAGCTCCCAATGCCTTGAATTTGAAGCTACCCGGTAGTTCCAAAACCAAGGTAACTACTACCTCCAAAACCGATGATGTGAGCATCAGAAAAGATGGCAGGTACTACCTGAATAACAAACGGGTGGAACTCGCCGCTTTGGACCAACAATTGGCACGAATGGCCAAAGGTAAATCCGGCAAGCTGAATATCACGATTTCTCCCGATTCGGGAACACCTACGGAATATGTTGTGGCCATAATGGATATTGCACTTCGCTACCATATCAATGGCATCCTTGTTACTGAATTGAGTAAATGATACGGGTTATAACCTCTGGGAAGTGTTAAAAAGCCTTTTTTTTGGTTAAAAATATGCTAATCAGCAACCAGGAAATAGGATCTGAGGTAGATATTTGCGTTAGAGAAATGGAAATAAATAACTGAGGAAACAACTATTATGGAAGCAATAGCTGCAAATAGAAAAGAACAAAATAGAAAAAAGGGCATGCGGTTGAGCATTTTGGTGCACATCCTGCTTATCATTCTTGCATTGATTCCCTTAATGACTTACCCTGACCCTCCTCCAGGCCAGGAAGGTATCCTGGTAAATCTGGGTTTACCCGATCAAGGTCAAGGTGATGAGAATGCAGGCCCTGCCGAACCGGAACAGGCCGAAGAAGTGACCCCAGAAGAGGAAACAGCTCCGGAAGAGGTAGTAGAGGAAACGATACCCGAAACCAAACCTGAGCCGGTAAAGGAAAAAGAAAAAGAGGTTGTCAAAACGGAAGATCCGGACGTCATCGCCCTAAAGAAGAAAAAGGCTCAAGAAGAAGCTCGGAAGAAAGCGGATGCTGAAGCCAAAAAGAAAGCTGAAGACGAAGCTAAAAGAAAGGCCCAGGAAGAAGCCCGCAAGAAAGCTGAAGCGGATGCTAAGAAAAAGGCCGAAGCCGATGCTTTGAAAGATCAAATCGGAGGCTTATTTGGCGATGGTAAAGGCAAAGGCAACACTGGAACCTCCGGCAATCAGGGTGATCCCAATGGTGACCCCAATTCCGATAACCTGGAAGGCATTAGTAAAGGCTCTGGTAATGTCGGCGGTGGTTTGGGTAATCGCGGGGTAAGAAATGCACCAGCCGTTAGTGAGAACTCTCAGCAAGCCGGTACAGTGGTTGTTTCTGTTTGTGTAGATATAGACGGAAATGTGGTCAGCGCAGAATATACTCAGAGAGGATCTACAACGGGTAATAGCCAGCTAAAAAATGCGGCTATCCGTAACGCTAGGCAATGGACCTTCTCCAAAGGATCACAGGAAAAACAATGTGGTACAATTACCTATAAATTTAAGGTGCAATAATAATCAATATCCTCAATCTAAAAAGGTGGACCAAGTCATTGGTCCACCTTTTTAGGTTATGAAACCTATAGTAGATGCACATTCGCCAACAGTACAGGGAAACGCTCGATTTTTTATATAGTCAATTGCCGATGTTTCAACGCATTGGACCGGCTGCTTTTAAAAAAGACCTCACCAATATTATTGCCCTGCTGGATCATCTCGGCAACCCTCAACAGCAGTTTCCATCCATTCATCTTGCTGGTACTAATGGCAAAGGTTCGGTCGCCTTTATGCTCGCGGCCATCTTTCAGGCGCATGGCTACAAAACCGGGCTTTACATTTCTCCCCATTATAAGGATTTTCGGGAACGCATTCGTATCAATGGGCAGTATACCAGTCGCCAATACATCGTCGATTTTGTGGATGCACATAAAGCTTTACTGGAGGAGGTTCGGCCTTCTTTTTTTGAAATCACGGTAGCTATGGCCTTTGATTATTTCGCCAAACAGCAGGTGGATATTGCCATTATTGAAACCGGCCTGGGGGGGCGCCTGGACTCTACCAATGTGCTACACCCGATTTTGAGCGCCATTACCAATATCAGTTATGACCATCAGCAGTTTTTAGGGGATACCCTGGAAGCCATTGCCGGAGAAAAAGCCGGGATCATCAAGGCTGGCGTACCGGTCGTTATCGGCGAAAACCAGGCGGCAACATCGCCCGTGTTTTTAGCAAAAGCCAAATCCCTTGGAGCACCCATCTATTTTGCAGAGGCGCATTTTCAAGTTGATGAGATAAGGTCTGATGAATCTTTTACTCATTTTCAAGTGACAAAAGAAGGCATCATCCAGAAAGAGGAACTGACCGTCGATTTACAGGGCCCATACCAATACCGGAATGTACAAACCGTTTTAGCCTGCCTGGATGTTTTAAAAAACCAGTTGAATTGGGATTTGAAAACGGAGCATATTAAAACAGGATTGAGTCAGGTACGGTCTTTAACCCGGTTTATTGGCCGATGGCAGGTTATCGGGCATAAGCCCATGATTCTATGTGATAGTGCTCACAATGTGGGCGGATTGGAAGTGGTGATGCAAAGACTGAAGGAAATGAGCTATCAGCAACTGCATATTGTCTTGGGTACTGTAAATGATAAAGAGGTAGAAAAAGTATTTCCCCTCTTTCCTGCTGACGCCAGGTATTATTTTGCGAAAGCCGATATTCCCAGAGGCCTTGATGCTCAGGTATTAAGAGAAAAAGCTAGCCCCTTTGGACTCAATGGACGAGCCTATACTTCTGTGAAAAATGCCTTGCGTGCCGCCAAACGACAGGCCGGAGGAAAAGACCTGATCTTTGTGGGGGGCAGTATCTTTGTGGTGGCAGAGGTGCTTTGATAGGACAACCTCTTTTCTGTTCCCTGTGTTGTTTAACGAGAGAAGAACATAACGGCATAAAATGAAACAGGATATTATCATAAAAAATATGGTCTGCCCACGCTGTATAACATCTGTTGATCAGATTTTGAAAGAACTGGGTGTTTCGGTATTGAATCTACAGCTGGGGAAAGTCAGCATTGAAAAGGAGCTTTCCTCCAAACAAAAAGAATGGCTCAAAGAACGGCTGTCTGAAATAGGCTTCGAACTGCTCGATGATAAACAAACCCGGCTGATCAATGAAATTAAGTCTATCATCATTCACCAAGTGCATTATCAGAAAGAGGCAACACTAGTGAATTTTTCTACAATTTTAAAAGAAAAGCTACATTACGACTATGCTTATCTAAGTCGGCTTTTTTCAGCAGTAGAAGGTCAAACCATTGAACGATTTGTCATGGTTCAAAAAGTAGAACGCATAAAAGAATTGCTGACCTATGATGAATTGAGCCTGTCGGAGATCGCTTTTCAGATGAACTACAGCAGCTCTGCTCACCTTTCTGCCCAGTTCAAAAAAATCACAGGTATGACCCCTTCTGCCTTTAAGAAACTACATGACAAAGGACGCAAATCACTGGATGAAATTTGAAAAACTGCGCCTATCCTGCCAACGGATGCCAAAAATGTATTCGAACAACTTTCCAAGTCAAAACTTTATAAAAAAGGGACGAAATTGTGTAGCATAAACTGCTGCTTTCACCTGTAAATTTGTAAAAAAATAAATTACAATGGTGAAAACATATAATATAAAAGGTATGACCTGTAGCGGTTGTGTTGCAACAGTCAAAAGGTCTTTAGAAGGGGTTCAGGGGGTAGAAGAAGCCATTATCCAATTGGAAGCTCCACAGGGTAAACTGACGTTAAAAAACCCCATCAATATACAAGTACTCCAGGACGCAATTGGGAAGTATGAAATTCAGGAGATAGAGTCAAAGCAGGTCAGGGTTGAAAAATTCCAGGAAGTGCCTGAAAAATCGATAACAACCTACAAGCCGCTTATCCTGATCGTATCCTTCATAACCGGAGTCAGTTTATTGAGCCAATTTCCATTCGACAACTTTTCAGCCATGCTTTGGATGAGGCATTTTATGGCGGGCTTTTTTATCGTCTTCGCATTTTTCAAACTACTGAATATACAGGGCTTCGCCGATAGTTACCAGATGTATGATATTGTTGCGGGACGATGGAAAGCATGGGGTTATGTCTATCCTTTTGTAGAACTGGGTTTGGGTGTATTATACCTGATTAATATAGCCCCGGTCCTGACCAACATAGTCACCCTAATCGTCCTGGGAGCCAGTAGTATCGGAGTGATAAAAAGCAACCTCAACAAACAAAAAATCAAGTGCGCCTGTTTGGGAGATGTATTTAATTTGCCCATGTCTACTGTTACGATTGTCGAAGATCTGGCCATGGTTGCAATGGCAGGACTGATGTTGATCATTATGTAAAAGCCTTTTTAAAAAATCCGAAATCATGACACATACCTATCAAGTCTCCGGTTTGAAGACAGATCAAGCTATTGCCAAAATTAAAAGTGCATTAGAAAATGTACAGGGCATCCAATCTGCGGAAGTCATCCTCGACCCTCCGCAGGCGACTATCAGCATGCATCATCATATTGGCACCGAAAAGCTGAATGCGATTCTGGCAAAGGTTGGGAATTACCAGCTTAAAGAAACTGTTCATGGTGGACACAGGGAAATGCACCCAAAACACCATGCCGGGCATGAACCTAAGCATATGGAATCAAAAACAACCCATAAAATGGACCATCAGGACCATTCCGGACATGGTCACTCAGCCCACGGCGAAATGGGACACGATCATCACCGGATGATGATAGAAGATTTCAAAAAGCGGTTCTGGATATCATTGATCCTCACCATCCCCATTTTATTGTTGTCTCCGATGATCCAGCACTGGATAGGCATTTCCTGGCAATTTCCAGGGAGTAATTATATTCTTTTTACACTTTCCTCTATCGTATACTTTTATGGTGGCTGGCCATTTTTGAGTGGACTCTTTGAAGAAATAAAAGATAAAACCCCCGGCATGATGACACTGATTGCCATGGCCATTTCGGTAGCTTATTTTTATTCAGGGGCGACCACTTTTGGCCTTCAGGGAGAAAGTTTTTACTGGGAATTGGCCACTTTGATTGACATTATGCTAGTAGGACATTGGATTGAAATGAAATCAGTGTTGGGGGCCTCCAAAGCATTAGAATTGCTGGTGAGCATGATGCCGGCTGAAGCACATAAAGTAGAGGGAGATAAAATAGTAGATGTCAGGTTGGAAGACTTGCGGAAGGGCGATATTATCCAGATTAAACCCGGAGAAAAAGCCCCTGCAGATGGTGTGGTTACAGAGGGGGAGAGTTATGTCAATGAATCCATGCTGACCGGCGAATCAAAACCTGTAAAAAAAGGCGTTGATGAAAAGGTAATAGGTGGTAGTATTAATGGCAACGGATCATTGAAGGTTAAAGTGGAACATACCGGTCAGGACAGCTATCTCAACAAGGTCATCACGATGGTTCAGGAGGCCCAAAAGACAAAGTCCAGGATGCAAAACCTTTCCAACCGTGCAGCAAAATGGCTGACTTACATCGCCTTATCTGCCGGTTTTGGAACCTTGATTTTTTGGCTGGCTATGGGACATGATTTTGTATTTGCGTTAGAACGTATGGTTACCGTAATGGTCATCTCCTGTCCGCATGCATTAGGTTTAGCCGTGCCACTTGTGGTGGCTATTTCCACGGCCATTTCTGCCCAAAACGGCCTGCTCATTCGCAACCGGACCGCGTTTGAAGAATCTCGTAAGATTACGGCCCTGGTTTTTGATAAAACGGGCACATTGACCAAAGGAGACTTTGGGGTAACCCGCTTTGAAAGCCTATCTTCAAAAATGGATAAAACGGAAATGTTACGGTTGGCAGGAGCGCTGGAGCAAAGTTCTGAACACCCCATCGCAACAGGCATTATTCGTAAAATAAAGGATGCTAATATCGACATTCCAAAAGCAGAAAACTTTGAGGCCATCACAGGAAAAGGCGTGAAGGCCAGCGTGGAGGGTAAAGCCGTCAAAGTGGTTAGCCCTGGTTATCTGAGGGATGAAAATATGGAAATTCCCAAAGGAGCCTATGGCAATGATGCCGAAACCGTTGTTTTTGTAATCATTGATGAAAAATTGTCCGGGTATATCGCTTTGGCAGACGAAATTCGTCCTGAATCGATGGCTGCTATCAAGATCTTCAAAGAAAATAATATTAAAGTCTTTATGGCTACGGGCGATAATGAGGTGGTCGGAAAGGCCGTTAGCGACGAATTAGGACTGGATGGTTATTATGCGGAGGTCTTGCCGCATCAGAAAGTAGAGATTGTCAAGGAATTACAAGGTAGAAATGAGTTTGTAGCGATGACTGGCGATGGTGTAAATGATGCACCGGCCTTGGCACAAGCGAATGTAGGCATTGCCGTAGGGTCTGGTACAGATGTAGCTGCAGAAACAGCAGATATCGTTTTGGTCAACAGCAACCCCAAAGATATTGCCAACCTCATCCTTTTTGGTAAGGCAACCTATAACAAAATGATCCAGAATCTAATATGGGCATCAGGGTACAATATTATTGCCATCCCATTAGCGGCGGGAATTCTATATCCCTGGGGTTTTGTTTTGAGCCCGGCAGTAGGCGCCGTATTGATGAGTTTGAGTACAATTATTGTGGCGATAAATGCTCAGTTGCTGAGGCAGAAGATTGGGAAATAGCATGGAGTAAATTGAAGCATTAGACGCAGAGAGGCAGCGTTAGCAGGGATAAATATAACTCCTCTGCGTGCTTAGCGCTGCGGTGAATAAATACAAAATGTACCTTACTTATGCCACCCTTCAATGGTATTAAATAAGTCTTAAAATTGATACTTTGCCTTGAATAGCTAAAAACAGATTCTCCAAAAGATGTATATTTGCAGTTGTTTAGAAAACGAAGATGAAATCAATTAATAATACATATCGCTTTTTTGCCTTGTTTATGGCCTTTATGATGTTTGTCACATCAGTGGGTTATGCAGTCGATATGCACTATTGTAAAGGGGAATTAAAGTCTTTCAATTTTTTCGGCAAGGCCAAAAGTTGCCATGAAGTAACTTCCATGAAAAACTGTCCGTTCCATCAGGAAATGTCGGAACAGCATACGGAGAGCTCAATGGAGAAAAAAGGCTGTTGTGAAAATAAAACCCATTGGGTTCAATCAGATCAGGATCAACAGGTTCAAACTTCCGGGTTTGTTTTAAAAAATCATCTTCAGCAATTCATCATTGCTTATGTGCATGTTTTCTTTCTGGATAACGTAATCCAAAAGAAATCACTCTCTTTTGCACTTTATAAACCACCACTGATACAGCGGGACGTGCCTGTCCTTTTCCAATCTTTCCTTTTATAGCGATTACTTTCCTTGTTATTGCAAGCTCAGGTATGCTGAATTAGTCAGTATCCGGGTATTGCTGTATGCGCTTTTGCTTATGGCTTAAGCATTTTCTAACAGGAAAGTACAACCTATATGTTAAATAACTTCATTCGGTTCTTCCTAGAAAACAAAGTGGTCACCTTGCTTTTGCTGGGACTATTTATCGGTTGGGGAGTAATCACAGCGCCTTTTGGCTGGAAAACTTTTTTACCCGCTGATCCTGTACCGGTAGATGCCATTCCTGACTTGGGTGAAAACCAGCAGATTGTCTTTACCGATTGGATGGGCCGTTCTCCACAGGATGTCGAGGATCAGATTACCTATCCATTGACTACATTCCTTCTGGGTATTCCGGGCGTGAAATCTATCCGCAGTACTTCCATGTTCGGTTTTGCCAGTATCTACGTTATTTTTGATGAAAACACGGAATTCTACTGGTCCCGAAGCCGGATTTTAGAGAAACTAAACTCTTTGCCTTCGGGGCTGTTGCCACCAGGAGTACAGCCAGCGCTAGGCCCTGACGCCACTGCCCTTGGGCAGGTATATTGGTATACTTTGGAAGGCCGTGATCCGGATGGTAATGTCACCGGTGGTTGGGATTTAAACGAGATACGGACAACACAGGATTTTTATGTAAAATATGCCCTTAATGCAGTAGAAGGTGTCTCGGAAGTAGCTTCCATTGGTGGTCATGTGAAGGAGTATCAGGTAGATGTAAATCCGGATGCTCTGAAAGCCTACAATATACCCCTGATGGACGTAATGGGAGCCGTGAAAAAATCCAACCGGGATGCAGGAGCTCAGACTATTGAAATCAACAATGCCGAATACTTGGTGCGGGGGCTGGGGTATATCAAAAAAGTGGAAGACCTAGAACTGGCAGTTGTGGCTGTCAATGATAATGTTCCCATCAGGATCAAGGACATTGGAGTGGTCAGCTTAGGGCCTGCTACCCGTCGCGGGTTGCTTGACAAGGGAGGTGCTGAAGTTGCCGGTGGGGTGGTGGTTGCTCGTTATGGCTCCAATCCGCTGGCCGTGATCAATGGTGTCAAAGATAAAATCAGAGAAATTGCTCCGGGTTTACCCAAAAAGACCCTGGCAGATGGTACCGTGAGTCAACTGACCATTATACCCTTTTATGACCGTACTCAACTGATCCAGGAAACGCTTGGAACCCTGGAACGGGCACTTTCCCATGAAATCATCATCAGCATCATTGTGGTTATCGTCCTCGTGCTCAATTTGCGGGCTTCACTGCTGATCTCCAGCATGCTACCGGTAGCCGTATTGATGACCTTCATCGTGATGCGTTATGCAGGAGTGGACGCCAATATTGTGGCCTTGTCAGGTATCGCCATTGCCATTGGGGTAATGGTGGATGTGGGCATTGTTTTTGTGGAAAATATCATCCGTCACCTGGAATTGCCGGAAAATCACGGGGTACGTGGAAAACGTTTGCTCGAAGTGATCTATGAGGCTACGGTTGAGGTGTCTTCTGCTATTACTACGGCCCTGGCAACTACAGTGGTGAGTTTCCTGCCCGTTTTTGCGATGGAATCTGCGGAGGGCAAATTGTTTAAACCACTGGCATTTACCAAGACCTTTGCCCTGGGCGCTTCCTTTGTTTTGGGTATTGTGGTGCTTCCTGCATTAGCACACCTCGTTTTATCCTTGAATTTTGATAAAAAGAGAGTGCGGCTCGTCTGGAATATTGCTTTGATATCAGCAGGCATCTTGTTTGCTATCGTTTATCAAACCTGGCTGCCGCTATGGCTGGTAGTCATCGGCTTGAATAACCTGTTTGAGAATAAATGGCCCCAACGCTGGCAGAAGATGCCAAATTTGATCAACATCGCCGTTGTTGTACTGGTCGCTACCTTTTTTCTAACCGAGGAATGGTCGCCTCTTGGGCATCACAACTCCTTGTTTGTTAATTACTTATTTGTACTTTCTCTATTGGGTACTATCCTGGGGGTTCTGTTGTCTATTGTCCATTTTTACGAACCGGTTTTGAAGTGGTGTTTGGAAAACAAAGGCAAATTTATGCTGCTTCCTTTGTTTACGATTTGTTTTGGAGTCGTCATTTGGTTGGGTTGGAATAAGACGGTTGGTTTTGTGGCCAATGGTTTTGACCAGGTAGGTTGGAATATTCGAACCACCGGGGGGTGGAGTACAATGGTGCATAAGTTTCCCGGCCTGGGCAAGGAGTTTATGCCCTCCCTTGACGAAGGCAGTTTCCTGCTTATGCCCACTTCCATGCCGCATTCCGGAGTAGCCGAAAACCGCAGGGTAGTGGCTCAGCTAGACCTGTTGGTTGCCAATATTCCCGAAGTGGAATTGGCGGTTGGTAAGGCCGGCCGTGCAGAAACGGCACTGGATCCAGCACCCATTTCCATGTATGAGAACATCATCAATTATAGACCAGAATTTCTGATCAATGCCAATGGAAAGCGGGAAACGTTTAAAACAGATGATCAGGACCGCTTTATTCTGGTTTCGGGAGATACGGTTACCAACGAGGAAGCGCTAATACAGCGGATAAAACCCGCTGATCTTATTCCCGATAAGCATGGACAGTTTTTCCGTAACTGGCGACCAGCAATCAAAAGCCCCAATGATATCTGGGATGAGATCGTCCGGGTTACCAAACTACCGGGGGTTACCTCTGCTCCAAAATTGCAACCTATTGAAACCCGGCTCGTCATGCTGCAAACCGGCATGAGGGCACCAATGGGTATTAAAGTTTATGGACCGGATTTGAGAGCCATCGAGGATTTTGGCCTGCAATTGGAAGGGATCTTGCAAGAAGTTCCATCCGTAAAAACTGAGGCTGTTTTTGCCGATCGTATTGTGGGGAAACCCTATCTCCAACTGAACATTGACCGGCAGGCTGCGGCCCGTTACGGCCTCAATATTGATGATCTACAGAATTTTATTGAAACGGCTATTGGAGGCATGAGTGTGACAACTACGGTGGAGGGACGTGAACGTTATCCGGTGCGGGTGCGCTACCCTCGTGAATTGCGAGACAATCCGGAGAGCATCAAAAAAATGCTGGTCTCTACGCCGGTTGGCGCTCAAATTCCCCTTGGAGAACTTGTGAATATCGAGTACGTACGTGGCCCTCAGATGATCAAAAGTGAAGATACTTTTCTTACCGGCTATGTGTTATTTGACAAAAAGGAAGGCTATGCAGAGGTAGATGTTGTAGAAGAGGCACAGCGTTTTATCCAGCAAAGTATTGACCAAGGCGACCTGGTCGTACCGGCGGGAATAAGTTATAAATTTTCAGGTACTTACGAAAATCAGTTACGAGCGATGAAACGGTTGACCATCGTTATCCCAATCAGTCTTATCCTCATCTTTTTGCTGCTGTATTTTCAGTTTAAAACGGTCATTGCTTCGTCTATTCACTTCTCTGGCGTATTTGTCGCTTTTGCCGGTGGGTTTATCCTGCTTTGGCTTTATGGACAGGATTGGTTTCTGAACTTTTCTGTAGCTGAGGTGAGTATGCGGGAATTGTTTCAACTACATCCCATCAACCTCAGTGTGGCCGTCTGGGTTGGATTTATAGCACTGTTTGGCATTGCTACCGACGATGGTGTAATTATGGGTACCTACATCCACCAGGTTTTTGAAGAGCGGCAGCCTGGCACCGTCGCGGAGGTGCGGGAGGCGGTTTTGATCGCTGGTAAAAAGCGGGTAAGGCCCGCTATGATGACCGCCGCTGTAGCGATCATTGCCTTGCTGCCTGTACTGACTTCTACCGGAAAAGGGGCCGATATTATGGTCCCGATGGCAATCCCCACTTTTGGAGGCATGACCATCCAGTTGATGACCATGTTTGTCGTGCCCGTTTTACAGGCTTATTGGAGAGAAGGAGTGGTCAAAAGACAATTGGTAGCAAGGGGTATTAGTGAACCGTCTTAAAAACAAAAATCATGCGCATAATCATCATCATATTTGCGATCTTGGCATCAGGTATACTGTCGGCTCAAACGCTGGACGACTACCTTAAAATTGCCTTGGAAAATAATCCCGGTATTCGGGCAAAAGAAACCGAATTCAAAGCTGCACTACAAAGGTTGCCCCAGGCAAAGGCACTGCCGGACCCTACGGTGAACGCCTCCTTTTTTCCGAAGCCCATGATGCTTCCGATGGGCAACCAACTGGGCAGCATCTCAGTGATGCAGATGTTCCCCTGGTTTGGTAGCCTAAAGGCAAAGGAAAACGAAGCGGCTCGAATGGCAGATGTAAAATCACAGGCCGTTTCAGTAGCCCGTAACGAATTGTTTTTCAACATAAAAAATGCCTGGTTTCCACTTTTTGAATTGGAGGCACAAATCCAGATTCAGGAGGAAAAATTACGCATTCTGGAGACGGACAAGGAACTGGCTACTACGAAATTTCAATATGGTCAGGCACCTATGGTCGATGCAGTCCGGGCGGATATAATGATAGACGAAGTGAAGACAGAAATTGTCCTACTCCAACAAAAACGCAAACCCCTGCAAGTTGCCTTCAACCGCTTGCTTGCCCGGGACGACAATACACCGGTTGTTGTCTCCGGCACCTTGCCTGATCCTGCTATTGATGCTGTTTTTCGTAGAGATAGTCTCCTGAGTGAGAATCCTTCTTTGGCGGTTTTTGATAAACAAATCCAGGCTGCTGTAGCGGCAGTGAACGCAGCAGAATACCAAAGAAAACCGATGATCGGAGTGGGGCTGCAGTACATGCCCCTGGTCAAACGAAAGGGAAGCGAACACCATATTCCACCCAATACAGGCCGGGATATGTTCATGCCAATGGTGTCAGTTACGATTCCTATATGGCGGAAAAAGTACGACGCAGCGGTTGAAGAACGCCGCCTGATGCAGCAGATGTACGACGAGATGAAACGCGACATGAAAAATGAACTTGCTGTCAATTATGAAATGACCTGGTACGAATTGGAAAAAGCGGGACAAATGAATACCCTATTAAATAGCCAGATTGTGAAGACCCAGCAGGCCATTGATTTACTTTTAGCTGCTTATAGTAATGCTGGTCAGGATTTTGAAGAAGTTTTGCGATTGCAACAACAGTTGTTTCAGTACCGGTTGAAAAAGGTTGCTGTGCAAACGGAATACCAACTGGCACTCGTAAAACTGGATTATTTGACCGGTCAAAAAAACATGAATTAACATGAAAAAGATAAATTTTAATCGTTCCAATCTAATTTCTGCCATCGTTATGTTGGCAATGGGATTGTTTATTGGCTGGATCATTAAACCTGCTTCTTCACCCGAAAATATCCATGAAGGACATCAGATGGAGATTGAGGACCCAGCCAACCCAACGACATGGACCTGCTCCATGCACCCACAGATCAGGCAGTCGGAACCTGGTCAGTGCCCGATTTGTGGCATGGACCTGATCCCTTTGGATGATAATGTGTCGGAAGATGCACCAATGGAAATCAGGATGTCAAACAATGCGATGCAGCTTGCAAATGTGCAGACCGCTGTAGTGGGGGCGGGCACGGCAACGAAAGAAGTGCGCGTAAATGGCAAGGTTCAGCCTGATGAACGGCTGATTTTTTCACAGGCTACCCATCTTGAAGGTAGGGTAGAGCAGCTCGCAATCAATTATACCGGCGAACCGGTGCGAAAAGGCCAAAAATTGGCGAATATCTATTCCCCTGAACTGGTTACTGCTCAGAGCGAGCTTTTTTCTGCTCAAAAAATCAAGGACATGCAACCAGGGCTGTATACCGCAGCCAAAGAAAAGCTCAAAAACTGGAAATTGAGTGATCAACAGATTGAAAACATCCTAGCAGCAGGTAAGCCACAGGAGAATTTCCCCATCCTGGCAGATGTAAGCGGCATTGTTATGGAAAAAAAGGTCAACCTGGGAGACTATGTGATGCGGGGCATGCCCTTGTATGATATCGTAGATTTGTCCCGGGTTTGGGTATTGTTTGATATCTACGAAAGCGACATGGCCTGGGCGAAGGTCGGTAGTAAGGTGGCCTTTACGGTACAATCGCTTCCTGGTGAAAATTTTACCGGGAAGATTAGCTTTATTGATCCCGCCATCAATCCGGCGACAAGGGTAGCGACCGCACGGGTGGAAGTGGCGAACCCCGGCGGTAAGCTCAAACCGGAAATGTTTGTCAATGGGCTTATTAAAACACAATTAAATACCCAAAAAGAAAGTTTGATGGTTCCGAAAACTGCCGTGATGTGGACAGGCAAACGTTCGGTGGTCTATTTGAAAAGGGAAACGGATCAAGGCATCAGCTTTTTAATGCAGGAAGTGACTTTGGGCCCTTTGGTAGGCGATAATTACGTCATTGAAGAAGGGCTGGAACCTGGAACAGAGATAGTGGTACATGGTACCTTCTCCATTGATGCAGCGGCTCAGCTAGCGGGGAAACCAAGTATGATGAGTCCGCAAGGTGGAGCCGTAAAGACGAGCCACCATCATGGGGAGATTGCGGCCACAGGAAAATCAATGGCTGTAAGTGAGCAGGCTAAGGCAGCCGTAAAACAGTTGTTCGATAGCTATTTTCCCCTAAAGGATGCCTTGGTGAAGGATGATTTGACCACAGCCACCAAGCAGGCGGGAGCTTTAAAGGATGCTTTTGAAAAAACCAGTATGCGTTTGTTCACTGGTCAGGCTCATGACCATTGGATGAAATACAGCGGTGTTGCGGTGCAAGCGCTTAGCGGGCTTATCGTTGCCAAAGATGTGGAGGAAGCAAGAATGAATTTCAAAACCCTATCGGGGCAGATGGTGGTTTTGGCGCAGACATTTGGCCCCTTTGAAGAAGCGATATATGTACAGCACTGCCCGATGGCGGATGATAATGCGGGAGCAGATTGGCTCAGTTTAGACAACCAGATCCGTAATCCTTATTTTGGCGATAAAATGCTCAAATGTGGTTCGGTTAGGGAAACCATTAGTAAAATGGAACGGAAATAATTGAAATAGAATATTTATTAATCAAAAACATTAAAAATGAAGCGTTTTAAAATTGTAATGAGTGCTTTTGCACTTGTATTTATGGCATTTTCAGCTAATGCTCAAAGTTGCTGTAGTAAAAAAAGTGATAAAGCCGCCTGTTGTGCCAAACCGGGAGCAGCTGAGACCAAAACAGCTAGTGCTACAGATGCTGAAACCACTGCTATTCTGGTGGCCAATGAAGCGGGAATAGAAAGTAAGACTTTTAAGGTTTATGGCAATTGTGGTATGTGCAAAACCAGAATCGAAGGAGCACTGAAAGAAGTGAAAGGCATTCAGGTTGCTGATTGGAATGCGGATACTAAAATGATGACGGTAAATTACGATGCGAGCATCATTAATGTTGAGGATATTCAAAAGAAGATTGCAGCCATAGGGCATGATGCAGGCGAGTATCGTGCTGAAGATAGCGTTTATAATCAGCTGCACGGTTGTTGCCAATATGAACGGGCAAAGATATAGCCAATTCAGGATTTTGGGAGGTGGAAGCAATTCCTCTCCCAAAATATCCTCTTTATGATAAACCAAATTCGATGAAAAAAATATTACTTTATCTTTCTTTTTTTCCCTGTTTGCTTTTTGGACAACCTTCCTTATTTCTCACTGATCCAATACCTGTTTCTGAAGCCGGAACGGGGTATCGCGCACCACGCATTGCCCTTTTGGAAGGCAATCGCCCGGTTGTGTACTGGGGAAAAACAGGTTCCAACCCTGTGCTTTACCTGGCTATTTGGGAAGGTGGCAATTTTGGGGCACCAATTGCCATAAATACGAATGGCATTCCACTTGATTTGTGGGGTGGTGGTCTAGGGCCACAAATAGTGGCGCAGGGCAGTATTATTTATGTTGTTTTTGAAAGTTATGGAGAGGGTATCTACTGCATGAAATCTGCAGATGGTGGGCAAACCTTTGAAGATCCTGTCTCCGTTTATGATGCACCACAAGGGAGAGTCGCTACCCTTCCATCGGTAGCAATCAGTCCTTCCGGTAATCCTATAGTCAGTTTTATTACCACTGATTTTAGTGAACAAAATGCCCAATATGAAATGACCAGATCGTTAGATGGCGGGATTACCTTTGAACCTACAACAGTAGCCAATACGGCGGCAGCTGGCGCGGAAGTTTGCGAATGTTGCCCGGCCTCAATTGGGATCGTTACAGAAGACGAAATGTATTTGGGATTTCGCAATAATGATGAAAATATCCGGGACATTTGGGTTGCTAAAACTACCGATGGTGGGGCTAATTTCTCTCAAGCAACGGATGTTGATGATACAGATTGGCTGACCCAGGTTTGTCCTCAAAGTGGACCCGATATGCTAGTTAGTGGAGACAGCATTTTCCTTGTATTATTTAGTGGTGCCGAAGGTTCGAATGTCTATTTCAGTTCTCTGAATAAAGAAACGATGGCAGCCGGAAATCAATTCCAAATCCCTCCTTTTAATGGTGGGAATCAAAATCAAAACTTCCCGGCCATAGCTGGTAATGGAGATACTCTTGGTATTATCTGGCAGGAAGCTGTCACAGGTAGTTGGGATATAATGATGGCCTGGTCGGCAAATGGTTCGGGTGATCTTTTGAATAATTACATGGTGATTGACGATGACCTGCTTTCGCAAAAACAAGTAGACATGGCCTATCAGGAAGGACAGTTTCACATCGTTTATGAAGATCAAAAAACGAGCCGAGTGAATTATCGAATTGCCAGTTTTGAGGAGATCGTGGGCACTTTGGAAGCCGGGCATTCTGAATTATTGGCTAACGTTAGTCCTAATCCTTTTTCAGAGAAAACAGTTGTTTCTTTTGAAAATGAAGGATTTGAAATAACTACCTGCACCCTGTTTAATACAAATGGTCAGCAAATGGAGATTTTCCAAACGAGTGGAAATACCCTAGAAATTGAAGGCTCGGATCTGGGAAAAGGAGTCTATTTTCTAAAAATTCAAAAAGGAGAATACCTAGTAGTTAAACGCTTGGTGGTGGAGTAGGTGATCAGAAGGTTGTTGGAGCCAGGAAACCTTTGGATTTAATTAATTTCGACTTTTTCCTGACTTCTATCCTCTTTTTTTTTGATTGCTTTTCCAAATTTTTACATTTTTAAATCTTATACAATGAAAAACTTCAAAATCGTTTTCTTATTTGTCGCATTTATGGCTTCCGGTATTGCTTTTACTTCATGTGGCGGAAACAGCACAGAGGCTACCAAAACAGAGCAACAAGGTAAAGAATATACTTCAGCCTACATTTGCCCAATGCATTGCGAGGGCAGTGGCAGTGATGAAGCAGGCCAATGCCCTGATTGTGGTATGGACTACGTGAAAAATGAAGACCACAATTCAAATGGGCATACCCATTAGCGTTTCGTGTTTGGAGGTCGGCTTTGCATCGCCGCCGTCGAAGCCTTTGGCGCAGATATTCGGAGAAAGCCTAAGGGGTAAGCGAAAAATAAGTTGTCTGTTTCAGGTGAGCTATTTTGCCGCCAGCCTAGGCGCGAAAACCGCGCATAGCCACTACTACGCAAGGATTTGAGTAACGACGGCTGGTGGCAAAAGAGCCGCATCAAATGGGTAAGTTATTCTTCGCTAACCCCTAAGGTTGGCCTCCAAACATGTTCGTAGAGTTGTATATATCTTTTTTATTGATATAGTTTAATTAAACCATTAATATTCACCCTCTTTGACTCAACAATTTAAAGTTAAAGAATCAATTTTCATGATGAAAAAAATTATTACACTATTCTGCTTTTCTGTAATGAGCGTCGCTTTTTTGCAGGCACAAATTATTTTTCAAGAAGATTTTGAAGACGGGGTCATGCCCGCTGGATGGACTATAGAAACCAATGCCACCGATGGTGGTTGGCGGATTGGTACAGCGGCCTCTTTGTCAAGTGATGCTTTTGGAATTACGCCCAACGGCTCCACTCGTATCGCAGGTACAAATGATGATGCCTGCAATTGTAATAAAAGTAATGAATACTTTATTACCCCTCCAATAGACTTAAGTGATCAAACGTTTGCCGTGCTAAAGGCTGATATATTTTATACGGATAACCATTATCAGGGAGCCCAGGAAGATGCCACTATTGAGGCATCAACGGATGGCGTAAACTGGGTAGTTTTAGAAGATTTGCATGGTCATGGTTCGTGGGATACACACTCCGTTAATTTAAGTAATTATGCTGGAGAGGATTCCCTATATATTGCCTTCCGATATGATGACGATGGTGGTTGGCTTTATGGTTTTGCCATTGATAATGTAACGGTAGAAGTACCTGTCCCGCTCGATGTAGCATTGGTGGAGGTAAACAATCAAATCTATGGGGAAGTGAATAATGCTATACCTATAAAAGGCACGATTCAGAATAATGGTGCCACAACAATTAATTCTTTTGAAGTAAGTTACACCATAGATGGAGGTAATGAAGTGTCAGAACTGATTGAAAATGTAGACATCCCGGCCTTTACCTATTACTATTTTGAAACAACTTCTCCCTGGACGCCAGCGGAAGTTGGTGTTTTTACGGTTGATATAAATATTACAAGCGTAAATGGGGTAACGGATGAAAACCAGGACAACAATTCAGGTGCCTTTGATACTGAAATATTTGAACAGGTCATCGTTCCAAATAAAATGGATGATTTTTTAGCTGCCCTGCCTGTGATCACAGAAGTTCCGGTTCCTTCCGGCAACTTAAACCGCCCCACCGATTTGGACTTTTTTCCAATACTTGGTAAAGATGAACTTTGGGTCATTAATCAGAGAACGGAAAATGCAGGAGGAAGTACCCTGACTATTGCTGATGCAACAACAGGCCCTTCTGGTTTTCAGCATAAGGTGGACGGTAACTCCTGGCATTTTATGTCGTTACCAACCGGCATTGCTTTTAGTGATGATAACTACAATTTTGCCAACTCTCCAGGCGTACAGGATGCCAACCACAATGGCGGTACATTTACCGGACCTGCTTTATGGTCAAGCGACCCAGCCATTTATGCTCAGCCTTCAGGAGGTAACGGCAGCCATTTGGATATGCTTCATGGTAGCCCCTATAGTATGGGCATTGCGCATGAAGTAGACAATGTATTTTGGATTTATGATGACTGGAATAACGACATCGTTCGCTATGACTTTGTTAACGATCACGGACCGGGTAATGATGATCATTCTGATGGAATTGTTCGCAGATATAAAAACATAGGCATCATGGCCGATGCGGATATTCCCAATCACATGATTTTGGATAAAACAACAGGATGGCTGTATTTTGTTGATAATGGCAATGATAGAGTGATGCGGCTTGATATTAATTCGGGAGGTGTAACCAGTACTTTACCCCTTATTAACGAGCCTTTAGCAGAGCATTCAAGAATGGGCAATTTTACAACTGAAGTGATCATTGACGCCGGATTGGAAAGGCCTTGTGGTATCGAAATCATGGAAAACCGCTTATTGGTCGGAGATTATGCCAATGGTGATATCATTGTTTTTGATATGGATAATGGTTTTGAAGAACTCGGCCGCATTCCTACGCTTGAAACCGGGTTGACCGGCATCAAAATTGGGCCTGACGGAAATATATGGTACACCAACCGCCTGGAAAATTCAGTGAAGGTGGTTGAACCCGGAGAAACCACAGGCATCAACACCATCAAAAAACAGGTGCGCATTGATGTTGTGCCTAATCCGACCAACGGGATGGCAACCATCAATATTCCTGAATTGAATGCCGATGTCAATGGCATTATCCGTTTAAGCGATGTTACTGGAAAAACCCTTTTAACACTGGAAAATGTAAACAATAGCCAGGAATTGGATCTCTCTAATTTCTCGAATGGCATCTATTTTCTAAACTTTCTGGGTAATTCATTCTCCGGAACGGAAAAAATCATTTTAAGTAAGTAATTCCTTTTTGAGCACATGTTTGGAGGTCGATTTTGCGCTTCAAACATGTGCTTTAATCATCAAAGTGCATCACCATAAGTGGTATATCGGTATTGAGCGCCATACGTTTTGTCATGCTTTTGTGTAAAATATTTTCAATAAATCCTCGCCGTAAAGTTGCCATTATCACCAGGTCAATGTCATTTTTTTTGATGTATTCATTTATGGCTGGCAGGAAGGAATTTTGGGTGATATTTTCCATTTTGAAAACTAAGTTTGGCATTTTTTCTTTGACTTTTTTCTCCACTTCAGGCTCCTTTTTATTACCTCCTGGGGAGCCACCCTTATCTACATGGACAAAATGAATGTTAGCTTCAGACAAACCTGCAAAATCTATGGCTTTTTTAAGCAGTACTTCATCGGCTGCGGCATGGTTGCTAGCAAATAAAACATTGCGAAAACCCTTGAATTTTACGCCATCCGGGATCAATAATACCGGACAATGTGCCTGCTGGGCGACCGTGGTGGATACGCTGCCAAACAGTTTGTTTAGTAGGCCACTCTCACCAGTAGTACCCATAATAATTAGTTGAATGTCGGGGTTTGCTGATAAACGCACGATTTCCTGCGCAGGAATACCGATCTGGAGTACGGTGTTTACATTTTTGGCAGCAGTCTCCCCACCTAGATCCGGGGGCAAGTCACGAGTTTTGAAATGTCGTAATAGCTTTTTTTTGGTCTCCAGAAAGGATTTGGAATTTGCACTTAAATAAGGGTAAGCCGGGTCAACTTCCGGATGGAATAGATGGATCAAATTGACCGATACCTGTTTGTTGTTTGCAAACTCAAGTGCAAAAAGATAGGCCCCTTTTGCCGTTTGGGAGAAATCTGTAGGAACGAGTATTTTGGGATTGAAAAAATCCGGATGGGGAAAAATTGTCCGAAATAGGACAATCAAATCTTCTACACTTGGCACATTCTTCTGAGTAACTATCTTACCATTGACCCTCAAGGCGGGAATAGCACTAATGTCTGCTTCAATCAGCGCATCAAGACCAGTGACTTCTATTACTGGTAATTCAACCTCCAATGATTGTAGTGCTTTCTCCACATTTGCTTTCAGCATACTCGCTTTTTCATAACCGCCTATACTGAGGATCTCTACTGAATTCATTGCCTTGTTGTTTTGTTGTTTGGTAATGTGGTATAACTATTTAGACTATTCAGCTTGCAAGATCATTTAATTCCCTAACTGACAAGATGATTTCTCTCAATAGGAGTAGGTGATTATTGTCAATATATTGTTGATCAACATTTATTTATTTTGAGGTACATTTGCTAATCATTGTTTACTATAGAGTTGTTACATTGGGAAGGGCATTGGATGAAAAAGATCCATTAGAACTTTGTCATGGCCATTACTAAACAACTTTAGCTAATCATTTAGGGCATTGAAAAAACAACTGCAGAACGAAGATAATGAAGACTTGGTCCTACGCCTACAATCAGTTATTGATACGGCGATAGACGGGATTATGACAATTAACGAACGAGGTATAGTCGAGAGCATTAATCCAGCTGCAGCCAATTTATTTGGATATGAGCCAAAAGAAGTCATTGGCCACAATATCAAGATGCTCATGCCCTCTCCCGATAGAGAGCAGCACGATGGTTATCTGGAACGCTATCGGCGAACTGGCGAACCGAGAATAATTGGCATTGGCCGGGAAGTGGAAGGCAAAACAAAAGAGGGCAATGTTTTTCCTTTTCGACTTGCCGTGAGCGAGGTGCAATTCAAAAACAGAAGGATTTTCACCGGTATTATTCACAACCTTAGTGATGTAAAAAAAGCAGAAGCCAAAATCCGAAAACTCAATCAGGAGTTGGAAAGAAAGGTGACTGAACGTACCGATGAACTGGCAGAAACTGTCAATAAACTCCTGACCACAAATCAGCAACTTGAACATGAAGTGAAAGAGCGGAAATCTGCTGAAATGGCCCTACGTAAATCATTGGAAAGAGAGAAGGAGTTGAATGAACTAAAATCCCGCTTTGTCTCCACGGCATCTCATGAATTTCGCACCCCTCTGAGCTCGATTCTTTCCTCTGCTGAAATAATAAACGAATACAAAACGGAGGAACAACAGCCTAAACGGGAAAAACACATCAATCGCATTAAGTCTTCTGTGAAAACCATGACTGAAATTCTGAACGACTTTCTCTCTTTGAGTAAGTTTGAGGAAGGTAAAGTAAAGCAACAACCGGTGGAGTTTTTGCTCAAGGATTTTTGTGTTGAAGTTCAGGATGAAATCCAGGGGCTGCTCAAACCAGATCAAAATATCACTCATTACATTGAAGAGGACAGGATCGTTTTTTTGGATAAAAGGTTTCTGAAAAATGTATTGTTTAATCTTTTATCTAATGCCATAAAATATTCTAAAGCGGGAAAGGAGATTAGATGTTTGATAAAGATAATTGATAATCATTTAGTTATTGAAGTGGCTGATCAGGGCATAGGCATGAGTGAAGAAGATCAAAAACATATCTTTTCCCGATTTTTTCGTGCTTCCAATGTGGAAAATATTCAGGGCACAGGCTTGGGGTTAAACATCGTGCAGGAATATGTAGATTTAATGCATGGCACGATAGATTTTGAAAGTAAATTGGGCGTTGGCACAACGTTTAAGGTAAGTATCCCTCTAAATTAGACAAAAAAGGACATGAAAAAGAGAATCCTCGTTATTGAAGACAATATTGATGTACGCGAAAATCTTGAAGAAACGCTGGAACTTTCCGGCTATGATGTCGATACGGCCGAAGATGGCAATATTGGGGTAGAACTAGCCTTAAAAAACACACCTGATTTAATCCTTTGTGATGTGATGATGCCCAAATTGGATGGTTTTGGAGTCTTGAATATTTTGAGTAAAAAGCCTGCTACGGCAGATATTCCCTTTGTTTTTCTGACAGCTAAGAGCGAAAAGGCCGACTTTAGAAGAGGAATGAACCTGGGCGCAGATGATTATGTTACCAAGCCGTTTTACAAGGACGAATTATTACAGGTCATCGAAACCCGCTTGGCTAAGGATGAACGCATGAAACAAAAGTTTGACAAAACAGAAGCTGGTTGGAGTGCCTTTATCAACGAAGCAAAGGGATATGAAGAATTGAAAAAACTATCGGATCGTCATCAGACTCAGGTATTTCCTAAAAAGACGACCCTGTTTGAAGAAGGTGGAAACCTGCGATACCTTTATTTTATCAATCGTGGGAAGGTGAAGATTTACAAAACGAGTGATTTCGGTAAGGAGTACATTATAAATATCCGAAAAGAAGGGGATTTTGTAGGCTATACGGCTTTGTTAAAAGAAGAACCTTACAATTTTGCCGCCGTAGCCATGGAAGAAACGGAAGTCAGCCTCATTCCCAAAGAAGATTTCCAGAAGTTGATATTTGCCAACAAGGATGTAGCTTCCCGCCTCATCAAAATGCTGGCAGATAATGTGACAGAAAAAGAAGAACAACTGCTCCACCTGGCCTACCATTCTGTGCGCAAACGGGTAGCTAGTGCCATCTTGTTGTTACACGACCGTTTTCAAAATGAAGGAAGGGCGGAAATTCATATTCTTCGCGACGACTTAGCTCGTATAGTTGGTACCGCAAAGGAAAGTGTGATCCGGATGCTCACCGAGTTTAAGGAAGATGGTTATATAGAAATTCAGGAAGGGGGCATTGTGGTTTTGGATAGAAATAAGCTGGAAAATATGCCAGGTTAGGGCTTGTTGGGAGGTCGGTTTTTGTAGTAAAAGTGATCTTTTGCAACCAAAAGATTGCCCTCCAAACATGATCTTAATAGCACATCGGTATGTTTTGCATAGCATTCCAAAAGCTAAAATCAGCGGGTAAATCAAATTGTGCCCCACGGAAAATGAACAATATTGCGAGTGCAATTAAAAAAATGGGGTAGAGTCGCTTCAACTGATTCCGAATGCGAAAACCGGCCATCTGACCGGCAAGGGCGGTGCCCAGCATTAGGGGAATTGTTCCCAATCCAAATAGCAACATATAAGTAGCTCCTCCTTGTATACTGCCCATGGTCAATGCGCCAACAATGGCCATATAGACCAGCCCGCAGGGCAGAAATCCATTGAGCAAACCTATTTTGAAAAAATTACTACTGGCGTCCTTATTTAAAAGCTTGCCGAGACTAGTTTTTAAGGATAAAAAAAATCGACCTATCATCGGTGATTGTAATAACCGGGATTCAACCGGAATAGAAAAAAGAGCTATCACCAACAAGGTAATACCTATGCCTATGCTAAGCCAGCGCTGCATGCCTGCCAAAAACAAACCTTCGCCCAACAGGCCAATCAAAACGCCCAGAAAAACATAAGTAGTGGTTCGCCCAAGGTTGTATAAAAGGACCTTCCAAACGCCATACAACCTGCTTTGTTTTTGATAGGGTAGTGCCAATGCAATCGGCCCACACATGCCAACGCAGTGCAAACTTCCAAATAAACCGATAGTGAAGGCTGTCCAGAGCATAAGCTAATTTATGAGTTGTTCGTTTTGGTGTTTTGAGCAATTATCGTGATGACCTTTTCATCAAAATAAGGTTTGCCACCTGACTGCCAATCTACTTCTATTTTCCATTGCCCGTAGGTTAAAGCCTCAACAGGAAGGATCATTTCATTGATTGTATTGGTTTGAATATCCAGCGTGATATCTTGTGATTTATCATTGGCCCGATAGAAAAGTACTTTACCCATAACGCCATGCTGGTTTTTTGGAAAATTCAAGCTTACAGTTTGAATATCTGGATGGTAGCTGATTTTTAAACCATCCTCCAGTCTCATGCTGTTTTCCTTTTTTTCAAACATAGATTGGTAGGCCAGATCTTTTTCATAATAATTGTCCACCACCAAAGAGTTGTCATACAGGGTAGACTTATATACCTGGTAAAATAAAGATGCAGCAAAAATGCTGTAAAACAGAAAGATTCCAGTACCCCAATTGAATTTCATAATGATTGTTTTTTATTAGTGCATGTTTGTAGTTCAAAGTTTGAACTACAAACATGCACTTATGCTTTAACAGCCGTATCACGGTGATGCATAGCCTGGAATTAAGAGATTTAAGAGCAACGGCAAAGCATACCCACACTTACCTCACCGGTCCAAAAAATGTCGTTTTCACCTTGTCCAGCAATTCCCCGTTAGAATAAACCTCGATATAAATTTTATTTTTCCTCGAAGCCAGTTTGTCTTTTTCCATTTCAATAAAAAAGGCACCTTCCGCCATTTCTCTGCTTTTTGCAGTTGGCTCATCACCCACGAACTTTATATTCCCAAAATCACTTTTTAGTCTGAATTCCAGTGGGAATTCCTTGTTTGTTTTATTAAAAACCTGATAGCTGTAGAGGTTGCTGATGTGGGTTTCATCCACCTTTTGATACAACATACCCGGTGTGCGTAAAATCACAGCTTCAATATCGGACCGATTGCTCAAAAAGAAGATATTTGCTAAAATCAAAAGCCCTAATACGACCGTGTAGGCGATGACTCGGGTGTTAAATATTTTTTGCTGTTTAGTTTCAATACCATTGTAGCTATCGTAGCGGATTAACCCTCTATCGCGGCCTACTTTATCCATCACCTCATCGCAGACATCCATGCAAGCCGTACAGTGAACACACTCCATCTGCACCCCATCCCGAATGTCAATACCGGTAGGGCATACCTTTACACATAGGTGACAGTCAATACAATCTCCGGTAATTTGAAGAGGCCCAGCCTCACTTACCAGGCTATTTTCAGGTGTAGTTAAGGTAGCAGATGTCACCTCACTTTGAATAGTTTCCAGCGGGTTGGTTTTCTTGTTTTTGCGAATTTTTCCTCTGGGTTCTCCACGTACAAAATCGTAGGACACTAAAATGGTATTCCTGTCGGTCATCACACCCTGCAATCTGCCGTAGGGACAAATCGAGGTACACACCTGTTCACGAAGACTTGAAAAAACGTAGTAAAATGCACCGGTAAAACCAATCATAGCAAAAAAACCGCCCGGATTTTGCATTGGAGATTGGGTCACGATTTCCGTCACCCTCTCCAAGCCGACTATGTAACTTAAAAAGGTATGTGCAATGAGTATGGAAATAACGATAAAGATGGCTTGTTTTGCGGCTTTTTTCCTGATTTTTTCCATGGTCCAGGGCGCTTTATCCAATCGACGTTGGGCAGTAGCATCTCCTTCAATCCAATATTCGATCTTGCGAAAAACCATTTCCATGAAAATGGTCTGTGGGCATACCCAGCCACAAAATATACGGCCGTAAATCACGGTGAATAAGACAATAAAAACGAGGAACGTTAACATGGCAAATACAAACAAATGAAAATCCTGGGGAGTAAAATGTATGCCAAAAATGATGAAATTACGCTCCAGTATATTGAACAAAATCAGAGGCTCCCCATTCACCTTGATGAATGGTAGACCAAACAAAATAGCCAACAACCCCCAACTTACATAGGTTCGTGCATTGTAGAATCTACCCTTTGGCCGTTTGGGATAAACCCAGATTCGTTTACCCTTTTCATCAACCGTGGCAATTTTATCCCGGTACGTTTCCGTATCTTCTGGGGAAGGTATTGTGCTCATTATACGTCTTTTATTGCTGATTCATGCCAATCGTTGCGCTACTGTCTTTTTGCATGGTTGCTTCCCACCGGTCACCCTGTGGTGCTTTTGCATTTGGCGGGTTAGTCCCTTGCAAAGAGAGGATGTAGCTGGCTACGCGCTGCATATCTGAAGCCCGGAGCTGTGCTTTCCAGGAAATCATACCCTTTTCTGGAACGCCGTATTTGATGGTCCTGAATACATCTTTGATATCGCCGCCATGCAGCCAATATTCATCTGTTAAATTCGGGCCGATACTGTTGCCTTCACCGACTTGACCATGACAAGGGGTGCATTGTGTCTGGAAGATACTTTGACCAATGGCAATTTCAGTTTCGTCGGCCAGCATTTCTACATTGGTTTCATCCACCAAATCAGTTTGGCTGGCAAGATGGGCTTTTATGGCTACTTCGGCATCCTTCATGGCCACTTCATATTCTTCCCTTGAACTCAAACCATAATCAAACACATGGTAATAGCCAAAATAAAACACCGCATAAACAATACAACCATAAAACATAGCCACCCACCAGGGAGGTAGTACATTATCCAATTCCCGAATGCCATCATAGGAGTGGTCGGTCATTACCTCTTCCTCTTTTTCAATGGGTACGGCATTGGTAAGTTTCTTATAGAAGCCCTTCCACCAAGGTTCTTTGGACATCAATTTTACTTCTTCTATTACTTCTATGCCATGTTCCTGAAGTAGACGTATCTTTTGCAGCTGCAACAACATATTATTGAAGTAAAATAACGTGCCGATTGCCATTACAATAACGGCTGCTACCAATAGCGCTATGATATTATGCATAGCCCAATCCAAAATACCTGCTTCACTTGTTTTAGCTACTGTTTCCGATTCGTTTGCTAAAAGATTGAAGGTCAAAAACAACAACGGAATTAGACTAAGGGTATATTTATAATATTTACTGGTCATGGTTTTAGATTTCATCTGTTGAATAATCATCCTCCAAAGGAAGATTGGCCATTTTTTCAATATAACTTTTACTCCTGCCAAGGATGGCAATGGCACTGATGATAAAAAGCAGGAAGAAGGTCAGCAACGCGAATATTGCCATCCAATTGATATCCCCCGCATTCGTTAAAATATACTTGAACATAACTTGAATTTTAATTTGTTTAACGCTCTCTCATCACTTTCACTTTCTCACCACTTCTTTTCGGGCAACCACAAGGGTTGCTCCTACTTTAGGATCTCCGCTTTTGGCCGAATATCCGTTCCCAATCGTTGCAGATAAGCAATGATGGCAATAATTTCCTTGCGTTCCAGGCCTTCTTGTTCAATACCATCTCCCTTCAATCGTTTAGCAATCTGGTTGGCTTGATACTGCAGATCATCATTGGCAATCGTTTCATAACCGGCCTCGTAAGGGGTACCCAATTTTCGCAAGACATTGATTTTGGCCACGGTACTTGTCGTATCCAAATCGTCGGTTAACAACCAGGGATAAGGCGGCATAATCGAGCCCGGTGAAGTACTTGTTGGGTCATCCATGTGGTTGTAGTGCCAGCTGTCAGGATATTTGCCACCTACCCGGTGAAGATCCGGCCCGGTGCGTTTGCTACCCCAAAGGAAAGGGCGATCATAGATAAATTCACCAGATTTGGAATATTCACCATAACGTTCTGTTTCTGAGCGGAATGGACGAATCATTTGTGAGTGGCAGCCCACACAACCTTCCCGGATGTAGAGGTCACGCCCTTGTAATTCCAGTGGTGTATAAGGTTTCACTGATTCGATCCTTGGCACATTTTCATCGACGAGTACCATGGGGAAAATCTCAACTAGTCCACCAATTAAAACGGCAATAAGGGAGGCAACCAACAACTGTACCGGCCGACGCTCAATCCAACGGTGCCAATAGGTATCTTTGTGGGAAGTCCAGGTAGTTTTGGCCGGTGCTTCTGCGGCTTCATTGGCCACAAACTGACCACTCTTCACCGTTTTTGCCAGGTTGTAAATCATCACAAAAACACCGATCAGGTAAATGCTTCCACCTACCGCCCGTAGGGCATACATCGGAAGGATTTGTGTAACTGTTTCCAGGAAGTTGCTGTATTTTAGAATGCCTTCCGGCAAAAATTCCTGCCACATCAAACTTTGTGTCCATCCCGCCCAATACAAGGGTATTGCGTAAAATAGAATACCCATAGTGCCTATCCAGAAATGCGCATCTGCTAAACGAGTGGAGTAAAGTTTGGTATTAAACATTTTTGGGAATAACCAATAGAGCATGCCAAAAGTGAGGAAACCATTCCAGCCCAACGTACCAATGTGTACGTGTGCAACGGTCCAATCCGTGTAGTGGCTAATAGCATTCACACTTTTAATAGAGAGAATGGGCCCTTCCAATGTTGACATACCGTAAGCGGTTACCGCAACCACCATGAATTTCAAAACCGGATCGGTCCGTACCCTATCCCAGGCACCCCGCAAGGTAAGTAAGCCGTTTAGCATGCCTCCCCAGCTTGGCGCAATGAGCATGATAGAGAACACCATACCCAGAGATTGTGCCCAATCAGGTAAGGAGGTGTATAATAAATGGTGTGGCCCGGCCCAGATATAAATAAAAATCAAGGCCCAAAAGTGAATAATAGAAAGCCGGTAGGAATACACCGGACGATTGGCCGCTTTGGGAATAAAATAATACATCAACCCCAGATAAGGCGTTGTCAGGAAAAAAGCCACGGCATTATGGCCATACCACCACTGCACCAGTGCATCCTGGACACCCGAAAAGACAGGATAACTTTTCCATAAATCTACTGGCACTTCAAGGTTATTGCCAAGGTGCAAAACGGTTACCGTTACCCAGGTGGCAATGTAAAACCAGATGGCTACATAGAGGTGTTGCTCCCTTCTCTTGAGGATAGTACCAAACATATTGATCCCGAATACCACCCATACCAAGGCAATGGCGATATCAATGGGCCATTCTAATTCGGCGTATTCATGGGAACTGGTATACCCTAAAGGTAACGTAATGGCCGCCGCAACGATAATGGCCTGCCAACCCCAAAAGTGGAATGCACTTAAGAAATCACTATACATCCGGGATTTCAACAGGCGTTGCAACGAATAATACACACCAGTAAAAATGCCATTACCGACAAAGGCGAAAATGACAGCATTGGTGTGTAAAGGCCGGATTCGGCCAAATGTCGTTTCCGCTATGCCAAAATTGGCCTCGGGAAGAAATAATTGGAATGCGGCCAGAAGCCCGACCAGCATGCCAACAACGCCCCATAATGTTGTTGCATAAGCAAACTTTTTAACAATGGCGTTGTCGTAATAGAATTGTTCAACTTGCGACATCTTGTAGAATTTTCGTATTGTTCGATTAAGCGTTAGGTTGGCCTCAAAATTTCTCTAAAGATTTATGTCTGAGAGTGGTTTTATTAAACCGAAACCTATTTTAAATATGAAAAAAGTTAACAGGGCAAATCCTGTGTAAAACAAAGTTTGTAGGAGCAGCATAACTATTTTTTTTTCTCTGGAGTTTCCATTGGTTTATCATCAAAAAGCATCCTCACTGAAGGTGTATATTCATCATCGTATTGCCCGGATTTTACGGCCCAAAAAAAGGCTGCTAAAAAGCCTAAAGCGATAAATAAACTGACAATAATCAATAGAAATATGATTTTCATAGTGCGCTAATTTGAATGCAAGGTACCCGATGTGTAAAAGTCTCCAGATGACAATTATCAAAGGGAAAAGATGATTTTTATCACCTATCCATGTCCTGAAACTTCACCCATACCCAAACGCTTTCAGGCGACAAAGCCTCTGGCGAAGTCGACTCCATTCCTCCCTTTACAGTTTTCACTTTTTATTCCCTCGCACCCCCAACCACCCACTACCCAAAACCCCAAAAGCAACAATCGTCACCGAACTCAAAGGCATTAGGATGGCCGCAATCACTGGTGAAAGCAACCCCTGAACGGCAAAACTCAATCCGATAATGTTGTATATAAAGGCCAACAGATAAGCGAAGTATACCAGCTTTACATTTCCCTTGGCGAAAGCGATGAATTTGTTTAGTTGAGCAAATTGTTTGGCATCGACTACTGCATCGCAGGCAGGTGTGAAGTTGTTGGTATTTTCAGCAATGACAATACCAACGTCACTTTGCCGTAATGCTCCGGCGTCATTCAAGCCATCACCAAGCATCAGCACGTTTTTTCCTTGCGCTTGAAGTTGTTGAATAAATTCTAGTTTGTCCTTCGGGCTTTGTTGGAAGTGTAGGTTACTGGCCTCAAAATCACTTTCAAGATGAGCTCGCTCCCGATCATTGTCTCCGGATAAAAGATACAATTGATAATGGTCCCGCCAACTTGAAATTAGTTCACTAAGGCCCGTACGGTAACTATTTTGTAGCGTGAAAACACCTTTTTGGTTTCCATTAATCTGGAGAGAAGTACCGGTTTTGTGTCGCTCAATTTGAATGAAAAACCCCTTTGCGAAACCGCGAATGCCTTGACCTGTAATTTCTTCAAAATCAACGACTTCTACGATGTCGTATTTCCCAAAATAAGCATCAATTTGTCTGCTGACCGGATGGGCAGATTGTTGCACCAATGAACGAATGGCTACCTTTTCAGCATCACTTAGTGCTTCGCCCTGGTAATGAATGTCGGTCTTGGAGGCATCTGTAATGGTGCCTGTCTTATCAAATATGATGGTATCTACTTTCGACAGGTTTTCAATGACCTGTGTATTTTTTAAATAAAAATTTTGTTTTGCCAACAACCGGATAGCATTACCAAAAGTGAAAGGTATACTCAGGGCAACTGCACATGGACATGCAATGATGAGCACTGCAGTAAATGCATTGACGGCAAGCCCGGTATCATGTGGCAACCAATAAAAAAGCGTCGCAAAAGCAATAAAGAGGATGAAATAAGTAAAACGCTTGCCCACCTTATTGGCTAGTCGACTGGCATTGGGGCTATCTTCTTTTTGAAAGGCATCCTCGTTCCATAATTGAGTCAGATAGCTTTGAGAGACCTTTTTGGTGAGGGTTACTTCAATAACATTGGCAACCTGCCGCCCTCCGGCAAAGATTTTATCCCCAATCGTTTTACGTACCGGGTCCGACTCACCGGTCACAAAGCTGTAATCGATCCTGGCATTACCCCGAAGCAGGATACCGTCGGCGGGAATGAGTTCTTTGTGTCGAATGATGACCGTATCCCCAATATTCAGGTTGTTGAGCGTCACGGATTGTTCTATGCCATTTCGTTTAACAGCAGCGGCAATAGGGAAATATGATTTATAATCCCGCTCAAATGACAGCCGGTGGTAGGTTTGTTGCTGAAACCATTTGCCAATCAGCAAAAAGAAGATCAACCCAGCCAAACTATCAAAATAACCCGCTCCAGTATGGGTTAAAACTTCAAAAGCACTACGCCCAAAAAGGGTCAGTATCCCCAAAGAGATGGGGACGTCAATATTGAGGTCACTCTGGCGCAAACCATACCAGGCTGATTGCAAGTAGTCCCGCCCACTGTAGAGCAATACAGGTAAGGCGATTAATAGATTGAGATAGCCGAACCATTTCTGAAAAACCACATCTGCCAAACCCAAGTATTCCGGAAAACTCAATAACATGATATTGCCAAATGCAAAACCTGCGATACCTAATTGGTACTGGAAGGTCCGGTCAGTAGCTTTCGCTTTTTGCGATTCCTCAAGGTTATTCAGATTGATCGATGGTGGATAACCAATCAGGGCAAGTAGTTCTACGGTTTTTCGAAGATTGACCTTTTGGTTGTCAAATGTAAGATAGGCCTCCTTTTTTAGAAAATTGACCTTGGAATGTAAAATGCCATCGTTTAGCTTATACAGGTTTTCCAATAACCAAATGCAGGATGCACAATGTATCTGAGGCAGAAGAAAGGTAACTTTTGTGATTTTATCGTCCTGGAAATCTATAAGCTTGGACACAATTTCTTCATCTTCCAACCAGGTGTACCGCTCTCGTTTTAATCCCTTCAAACTAATGCCCGCCTGCTGCTCAATTTGATAATAATTAGCTAGGTCATTGGCATTTAATATTTCATAGACCATCTTACAACCTTGGCAACAAAATGCCTTTTTGTCTATGAAAATTTGTACCCCACCAATATCCTCTCCACAATGGCAGCAGGTGTTTTGCAGTTTATTTTCCGAAGTATCGTTAGGCACTTGATTCCCTAAAGCTATGGGCATATTCAATCATTTAATCACATAAAAGTACCCCAAGCAGCCCATGCCCAAACTGATAATTATCAAACCAATCTGGTGATTTTTATCACTCCTATAGAGTCGATGGAGTTTTCACCGGCCGCCTTCGCCATACTTCTGCTCTGCCTGCACGTAGCTGCCGCCCCACATTCCAACCCCCAAAATTCAATTTTCTCCTCCCACACCCTTCATCTTTCAATTTCCAATGTATCTTTGCTCAAATTCAGTGCTTTTTTGGACTAGATTCGTTAAGAACAAGCTCTCAGGAAAACAATCGCATGAAAATACTCGGTATATCTGCCTTTTATCATGACTCAGCCGCTGCTATTATCGATGATGGAGAAATCATCGCCGCAGCACAAGAAGAGCGGTTTACCCGCAAAAAACAAGACCCATCTTTTCCCTCCAACGCCTTACAGTATTGTCTAGAACACAGTGGCATCCGCCTGGAAGAATTAGATGCAGTCGTATTTTACGACAAGCCATTGTTGAAGTTTGAGCGACTGCTGGAGACTTATTATGGGTTTGCCCCCAAAGGGGTAAGGTCTTTCATTGCTGCCATTCCGATATGGGTCAAGGAGAAGATGTTTTTAAAAGACCTCATCCGCAAGGAACTAAAGAAAATAGGGGATTACGATCGCAAAAAATTGAAACTGCTTTTTCCGGAACACCATTTATCACATGCAGCCAGCGCATTTTATCCATCTCCTTACGCTGAGGCGGCTATCCTTACTTTGGATGGAGTAGGGGAGTGGGCTACCGCTTCTATATGTCATGGCAATGGCAAAGACATCAAACTGCTCAAAGAGTTACATTTTCCCCACTCATTGGGTTTACTGTATTCGGCATTCACCTATTATCTGGGCTTCCGGGTCAATAGTGGAGAATATAAACTGATGGGCCTGGCTCCTTATGGCAACCCCAACTCAGAAGAAGTGGTCCGCTACGTCGATTTGATCAAAAAAGAGCTGATCGATATCCGTCCGGATGGCTCCATCTGGTTAAATCAATCCTACTTCAATTATGCCACCGGCCTGCGCATGGCTTTGGACCGAAAATGGAAAAAACTGTTTGGTTTTCCGCGTCGGGAAGGAGAATCGGAACTCGAACAACACCATTGTAATCTGGGACTGGCAATCCAGCAAGTGACGGAAGAAGTGGTGATCCTCATGGCAAAGGAAGCAAAACGCCTGACCGGCTCTGATTACCTCTGTATGGCCGGTGGTGTGGCGCTTAATTGTGTAGCCAATGGCAAATTGCAGGAAGCCGGTATTTTTAAAGAAATTTATATTCAGCCTGCCGCCGGAGATGCCGGTGGCGCGCTTGGTGCAGCTTTGGCAGCGCATTACATCCACTTTGCACAGGAACGCAAAGTGACCACCGCTGCCGATCAGATGTCAGGCAGTTATCTCGGGCCTGATTATTCGGAGTCAGATATCCGAAAAACGGCAAAAAAACACCGTGCTCCATTTCGCCATTACGACGATTTTACCGGCTTGTGTAAGGAGGTAGCGAGCTATATAGACCAGGGACATGCCATTGGTTGGTTTCAGGGTAGAATGGAATTTGGTCCAAGAGCATTGGGCAACCGAAGCATTCTTGGTGATGCCCGCAATCCGGAAATGCAACGCAAATTAAACCTGAAAATAAAATACCGCGAGAGTTTTCGCCCTTTTGCACCCTCCGTATTGGCCGAAGATGCGACCGATTTTTTTGACCTGCCCGGAGATTCTCCTTATATGTTGCTGGTGCGTGATGTATTAGAGTCCCGCAGAAATCCACTGCCGGAAAATTACCATCAATTGCCCATCAGAGAGAAGCTGTATCACCAACGAACGGATGTGCCAGCTATTACCCACATTGATTTTTCTGCTCGTATACAAACTGTTCACATGGATACCAATCCTCAATATTATCAATTAATTGAGGCCTTTAAAAAACAAACGGGTTATGGTCTATTGGTCAATACCAGCTTTAATGTGCGGGGCGAACCTATCGTCTGTACTCCGGAGGATGCTTATCGTTGTTTTATGCGCACGGAAATGGACTATTTGGTCATAGGCAATTTTGTATTTGATAAAAAGGCACAACCACAACATACGGAAAAACAGGAATGGCAGAAGGAATTTAAACTCGACTAGACTTCTAAATTATGACCAAATACAGTAAAAAAATCAGGTATACCGCTTTTGGGATTTTTGCATTCCTAATCTTACTTGCCCTCTTGTTAGTTTTAGAGGTTGTTTTTCGATTCAACCCGGAATACGGTAGAGCAGGTTTTGCTTTTGACACTCAGCTAGTATGGAGACTTAATAAGGGGCTAGTGGCCACAAAAGCCTATGCTATGGGGCAGGCAGGAAAAGAACCTTTTGTCCTAAAGTTTAATAATAAAGGATTCCGAGGTGAAAAATTTCGAAAAAAGAAACCTGCCAATGCAAAGCGTATTTTGGTTATTGGTGATTCCTATACTGCTGGACTTGATTATCCCGACAATGAAGTTTTTACCGGTCAGCTTGAATCTGCTTTGAATGAATCCGCAGACACTCGCTATGAAGTCCTGAATGCCAGTTGCCCGGCTTGGGGGACGGATCAGCAATACGCTTATTGGGAAACGGAAGGCCATGAGTATCAGCCTGATTATGTGCTTGTTATGGTAGCTCCCAACGATATACGAGAAATGTATAATAAAAAGCTGGTGAGCATTGATGAGCAGGGAAATATTACGCGGAAGAAAGCCACACTGCCTAAAAAGGAAAGATTGGGATGGTGGCTGGCTACCCGTTCTTCTTTTTACCAGTTTTTACAGAAAAAGGTGTTCCACACCAACTACGGAGATTTCTTGAAAGTCTTCCATTATTATCCAGTTAATTATGGTATAAAAGACTCAGCAGATTGGGACCTACCCATCTTTTTGAAGGACCCGTTTCCAGAAGTACAGGCCTCTTACCAAATGTGTGAAAAACTACTAAAAACCATCGATAAAGATTGTAAGGCAATGGGTGCAAAATTAATGCTAGGGATCATACCCACCAAAGCTGAGTTTGATGGTACTTATGAAAAACTGGAGGAATGCCAGCCTGGAACTGTAGCCGTTTTTCTAGATTCTATTACGCGAGAAAATCAGATTCCCTTTTTAAATCTTTACAATATCAATGCTGCTGAAGAGGACCCTTTACGGATCTTTATGAGTTGGGAATACCATTTTAATAAGGCTGGTCATGACTTCACTGCAAAGCATTTAGTGCCATTTGTAAAAAGTAATTTTTAAACGAAATAATTTCACGATCTAATGTTGAATTATACTCGTCTGACAAAGGTGTTTTTTGTTTTTATAGCCGGAGTTGTGCTTTGTTTTATGGGGTTTTACAATCGTTTCCCGCTCCTTTATCCCGACTCAGGAACGTATATTGGTTCAGGTTGGACAGGTTATGTCCCAAATGATCGCCCCATTTTTTATGGCCTTTTTTTAAGACATGCCAGTTTAGGGGATAGTCTTTTTCTGGCTATTTTTGTCCAGGGGCTTATTGTAGCATTGCTTAGTTATTTTTGGTTCAAATATTTTAACTCCAGCAAGCGGAAATTATTGATATACCTTTCGTTTATTTTTTTGATCACCTTCCTCACCGGAGCATCGCTCAATGTTAGTCAGTTAATCCCGGATATTTTTGCTGCCACTATGATCATGAGCCTTATTTTAATACTTTTCGCCCCGGGATTAAGTTGGCGGGATGGGAGCATCATCTCTTTGCTGTTGGTGCTAAGTATTGTTGTTCATAATTCACATATCTATATTGTATTGTTATGTATTTTAGGCTATTGTGGGCTACTGCTTTTTAAGTCATTGCGGCCCTATCTTTTATCGTATAAAGTTCGACTAAAAAGAACACTTTTAGCATTTGGACTGCTACTGTTTTCCATTGTTTCCATTCCCAGCGTACATTATTTCTATGGGGGAGGATTTATGCTTTCCAAGGGCAGCCAAATTTTTATGATGGGGCGGTTGTTACAATTGGGAATTGCCACCAAATACCTACAGGATGTTTGTCCGGAAAAAGGCTACAAATTTTGTGACCACCTGGAAAACATTCCAGTTAATTTTCTTTGGGATACGACCAATAGCCCACTTTACAAAACAGGAGGTTGGGAGGCAAACGAGGAAGAATACGACGCAATCATTAAGGATATTCTGACTACTCCCCGTTATTTGAGCCTCTTTATACTGCGTAGTTTGGAGGCTACCTTTCAACAGTTTTTTCACTTCGACCTTGGTGATACTACAATAAAGCAACACAAAGAATCATCACCCTATAAACATTTTGAACGGTTCCTTCCTGATCAAACGCGCAATTACGAAGTATCCATGCAATACAACAATCAGCTAAATTTTGACTTAGCTAATGTTCACCAGCGTTATCTTTTAGGCATTGGACTTTTGTTATCTATACTGCTTTTAAGTACAAACTTGATTGCCAATGAGAAAAAAATAATGATTGGATTTTTAATGATTTGTCTGTTGGCCAATGCTGCCATTTGCGGATCATTATCGGGTGTGTTATTCCGTTACCAATGTAGGGTTATGTGGTTGGTATTACTTCCACTTTTTGTAGTGCTTTGTGATGACAATATTTTGAAAAAAGTAAATTCCTTTATTAGGAAAACCCCCTAGGATTTGGTGAACAAAGCGTTAGCCCAAAGTTTGACCTCCAAACATGCACTTAATGCTTCGAGAACAAATTATACTTCAAAATGCAATAAATCGCCCGGAAACCGTCTTTCCAGTTGATCTTTTTGCCCTCAGCATAGGTGCGACCGTAATAGGAGATGCCCACTTCGTATATGCGGATCTTGGGAATACGGGAAATTTTGGCAGTCACTTCAGGTTCAAAACCAAAACGATTTTCTTTTAATTGAAGACTTTGAATGGTTTCGGTACGGAATAACTTATAACAGGTTTCCATATCCGTCAGATTCAGGTTGGTAAAAACATTCGATAACGAAGTAAGGAATTTATTGCCAATGCTATGCCAGAAAAAGAGAATGCGGTGGGGCTTTCCACCCATAAACCGGGAACCATACACCACATCAGCATGACCCTCCAGAAGGGGGCGCAATAAGATGTTGTATTCTTCAGGATCGTATTCCAGGTCAGCATCCTGAATGATCAGGTATTTGCCGGTTGCTTTGGAAATGCCGGTGTGCAAAGCAGCTCCCTTTCCCTGGTTGACTTCGTGTTCAAAATATTGAATATTCAATTCCGGATTGGCTTCCATATAACGCTGAATGGCTCCTTTGGTATCGTCCTTGGAGCAATCATTCACGATGATAACCTCTTTTTGTATCCCATCAATCAAAACAGTATCCTTTACTTTGTCCAAAATAAAATGGATAGTAGGGGCCTCGTTATAAGCTGGAATGACGATGGATAACATTGTACTCATAATATCACGCTGTGGTTAAGGGTCGCAAAAATACTATTTTTAATTAATCGGGAATAAACTTCGGGATTTTCTTGCCAAGGACTAACTTTGTGGAATATATTTTGAAGCGTTCAAACAGGAACTAACAGCGAAAATGGTGGAACGAAGCTGCAACAATTTTTTCATTCCTTCAAATTCTGCCAGCATATTAGCTTGAAAACCTGAAAAGGGGAACAAAAAAATGTCTGAACAAAACAATAACATACACAATAGCAAAACCGAATCCATTCTGGGAATAGTCATCGGATTTCTGATCCTCTTTTTGATTTTTGATCAGAGGTGGATGATTTTTGTCTCTCTAATCGTTGGCCTGGCGGGTTTGTTTTCAACATTTCTAGCCCAATACATTGACTGGGCTTGGATGAAATTTGTACGTATTTTGGGGTGGATCAATTCCCGGATACTGCTTAGCCTGGTATTTTTTGTGGTATTGCTGCCGCTTGCCCTGCTTTCCCGGTTATTCAAAAAAGATCCTTTGATGTTGAAAAAAAGAACGGATTCCTACTTCAAAGAGAGAAATCACACCTTTACGCCTAAAGACCTTGAACATCCCTGGTAGCGCTTATGAAAAGCAACACGAAATACTTTCTGGTGTTCTTTGCCCTCGGGTTGATCTATAGCCTGTCTTTTATCTATTACCAACGTTGGGAAACCAACATATTAGGAGGAGGAGATTCCTGGGGCTACAACGCCTATTTGCCAGCTATTTTTATCCACCACGATCTCGACAACCTTAAAACCACCTTTGCTACCCGTACCAGCTACCACGTTGGCTTCGGACATAGTGGCCGAAACCCCCTGGGTACCGATTGCGCCATCCATATCGGCAACGACAAACAGGTAATCAAATACACCAGTGGTGTGGCTATTTTGCAAACGCCTTTTTTCCTGGTGGGACATTTGGTTGCCGGACTGACTGATTATCCGCAGGATGGGTATTCCTTTCCCTATATCATTTCGGTACACCTGGCCAGTTTTTTCTATTTGCTGATTGGACTATGGTTATTATTTCTGGTATTGAAAGTCTATTTTTCTGAAACTGTTAGCCTATTATTACTGATTAGCCTGACCTTGGCGACTAATCTGTACTATTTTTCCATCTTCAGTGGCCCCATGGCGCATGCTTATTTGTTTGCGTGTTATGGCGTTCTTATCTACGGAACCTATCACTTTTACCAAAAACCGGGTTGGCTATACGCCGTGCTGATCGGGTTAAGTGCCGGTTTGATCACTCTGATCCGCCCGGTGGAAATTATTTGTCTGGCGATTCCATTGTTTTATGGTCTAGGCTCTCAGCATAAATTCAATGACCGAATCACCTTTATTCGAAACAACTACCGCTATTTTCTACTCGCCATTGGCCTTTATATTCTTGCAGGTACGCCACAATTGATTTATTGGAAATACGTTTCAGGCGACTGGCTATTTTATAGTTATGGCGAGGAAGGATTTGATTTCACCAACCCAGAAATTTGGAAAGGACTGACCAGCTTTCAAAATGGCTGGCTGATTTATACGCCTATTATGTGGCTGGCTCTGTTGGGCATTATTCGCTTATTTAAGCACAGGGATTGGTTGTTGCCAGTTCTGGTATTCCTACCCATTCACATTTATATTACCTACAGTTGGTGGTGCTGGAATTATATTAATGGATTTGGCTCCCGGCCAATGGTGGAAGCTTATGCTTTATTAGCCTTTCCATTGGGTTATGCCTTCACCTGGATGATTCAAAAGCAGTGGTCGAGGTGGTTGATGTATGGATTGATTACCCTTTTCTGTGGGCTCAATTTATTTCAGACTTACCAGCACAAAATCGGCATCATGTGGTCGCAGGACGTCAACCCCACCTATTACTGGTCAACCTTTGGAAAGACGGAACTCAATATGGCCGAAGTGGCCGAATTTGACTCCGGTGAGCCACAGCCTGATACGGCTGACCTCACTTTCGTGAAAGAAGTATTTTTTAACAACTTTGAGGACTCCACGGATGTGCACTTTCAACGAGATATCGTCAAAGGCGGCCAATATGCTTATCGGATTGATGCCGAGTGGAAATTTGCGCCCGATTATGCCGCCCCCTTGTCGGAAATAGGAGCGCAACCCGGTGATTACCTTCGTTTTAAGGTATGGTGCTACAAGGAAGCAAAAGAACCCACCTGGTTAAGTATGGCCCTGATGATCACCACTTTCCATTCCGGTGATAAACAAATTAAATATCGCCACACCCGCATCGGTAATAAAATCCATAATTACCAACCTCCAAGCCTTTGGGGCGGTGAAGGCGGTACCTGGGATGAAGTCGCCCTTTTTGTCAAAGTACCCCGCAAGGCCAAACCAGAAGATATTTTCAAAGCCTATGTGGTGAATACCAATTATACCCTTTATATCGATGATTTTAAGGTGGAACTTTGGCGGAAGTAATAATCCTACCTAAAAATCAATAATTTACCCGTTCCCACAGCTTCCCCATTTTTGATGCGATACAAATAAGTGCCATTATTCAGGAAGTTGCTCAAGATGGTTTGTTCAAAAGGTTTTCCAGGTGCTGCATTCCAAGACGTAGTCAATAAACGCGCCCCATTTACCTGGAATAATTCAAAATGCATGGTACCCGTTTGTGCCTCTTTAACTTCTATATTGAAATAAGTGTCAGCTGGATTGGGATAGATCCGGATATCCGAAACCATTGGGTATGAAGCACTGGCGATATTGGAATAATTATAGGCTCGGTCATTACCGATGACTTTGATCCGGTAAATATTCGAACCGAGCAATGGTGCTGGGTCGATAAACTGGAAGGATTTTCGTGTAGCGGTAATTGGCAAACTGAGGGTGCCAATAGGTGCAAAGTCAAACAGGTTATTGCTCCGTTGAATCTCAAATGTTCCGGCCTGACTGGCAAAATCAATGGTCCAGTCCAGCTTCACTTTTTCTGGCTGGGCCGAAGCACTTAACTGGATGGGACTTATGAATGCATTGTCACAATTTGGGAAGACTTGCCGGCTATCGGTGGTAGAAAGCCCACTCGGGTCAGTGACCGTCAATTCAATGCGAAACCAGTAATTTTCATCAACACAACCCAACGGGCTGATCAATACGTGACTCCGATGGTTGTAATCGGTCGGCTCCGGATGAAAATGGGCATTGTGGTGCACATAGGTATTCCATTCATAATTCAGTAGTTCATCATCATGCTCAGCATCTGAAACTTCGGCTATTAACTCCAGAGAGGTGGTTGCGGACAAAGGGTAGCGATCTCCATCCTGAAAACTGGTAATATTGACCAGTGGAGGGGTATTATTGACAGAGATAATTTCTTCAGTAGTATTGGAAGCACCTTCTGTATCGGTTACCGTCAAGGATACGACGAAACTTTGAGGGCTGTTGTCGTCGCTGGAAAAGGTATAACTGGGATTGGCTTCCGTGCTGGTCGTGCCATCGCCAAAATCCCAGAGATAAGAGGCAATGTCAAGATTAGAGTCGAAAGAAGCATCACCCTCAAAGTGCACAGGTAATGGGCTAGTGCCATAATATTGATCGGCTTCTATGATGGCTACGGGTGGGGGGTTACCGCCATAGGTGATTTTGTGGATTTCGCCTTCCAAATTGATATAATACAAGTTGCCCCCGGGATCCTGGGCCAGATAGATGATTTGATTGGCAAAATTGAAAAAAGGTCGAACGGCTTTCAACTCGTGATTGTCATCAAAATCAAATACTTTAATCCAGCCACTGAAGTCGATCGCAAAATAGGCATTATGGTATTCTTCAGGAAACTGGGTACCTTGATAAAATACACCCGCCATGCTGGAATAGCCATCAAAGGCTTCTCCGATTACACCCGAACCGGGATCATCGATAGTTAGTGGAGCCAGCCTGTCTTCTTCATTGAAATGTATCACTTCGGCTCGAGTAGGCGGATTCCACTCAGCATTGCTCCAGGTAATAATCGGCAGACTCTCAATCATTGGAAAGGAAGAATCAGGGATTGGCTCAGCTGGATTGCAGGGGTTGGGCACAAAATCCGGCCCATTTGCTGTCCGTCGAACAAACAGCTCCTTAAAGTCAAAAAACTCCCGGTCACAATTGCCGGTGCCAAATAATGGGTTGACTGCCATAGTATTAAGCGGCGTTTCCGCCAAATGAAACCCCCATTGAATATGAAAACCTTCATAGATTGGCCATCCAAAATTTTGCCCACCCTGTTTAATAATATTAATCTCTTCCCAACCACCATTACCGACATCGCCTGCATAGATCACCCCGGGATTGCCTTCTTCGGCATAGTGACTGCCCGTTTCCGGCTTGATCGCAATACGGTAGGGATTCCTCAGTCCCAATGCCCAGGTCCGCGACTGCGGCGAGCGTGGATTTTCTGGATCAAAATAGGGGTTGCTGCTCAGTCCATCTCCACTTTGGGCGTCAATGCGCAATACCTTGCCGCTATAAGCCCCTAAATATTGAGCTTTGTAGGAACCAATATCCTGATCAGGCGTCATCAAACCAATTTCGAGGGCTTTATTGACCAGAGAATCTTCCGGGTTGCCGCCAATGCCGGTCCCCTGATTACTGGTTGCGTCACCACAAGAAATGAGCAGGGTGCCATCTGTAGCAGCCCGGATACTACCCAGGCCGTGAAAACTGTAAACCAAAGGAATAGCATTGGTAATGGTTTCTCCCAGCAATACTTTCCGACTCTCTGGCATGGCGCTGGTATATTGTGTCGCCGGATTAGCCTGGTAGCGAGTCACTCGCCCAAAAGTAGGATGACTATCAGTAAAGGTGGAATCGGGGCTGTATTCAGCAGTGCCATAATGCCAATAATGATGCAAATCAACAGCGTATAAAAGGTAAAAATAGCCATTTTGCAAAAAGCTGGGATCGAGGGCAAAACCCATCAATCCATGATCTTTCCAGTTGGTTACCTCCTCGCTCAGGTCAATTAGGGGTTCTGATAAACGCTGTCCACTGGTATCAATAATGTGCACTTTGCCTTCTTTTTCCCAAACAAACATCCGTCCGGACTTATCGAAGGTCATACCGACCGGGAAATTGAAAGATTCATCCAATTTTTGTACATGAAATTCATCAGGTAATTGCGCGGAAAGCGAAAGAATTGACAAGAACAGGAGTCCAAAGACCAATTTAAAATGAAGCATGTTATATGAATAGATTTTTTGTACTCCGATCAAAGCCGGAATGCCTGTAAAATAAAGCCCTGAAAGGGCAAAAGCGAATACCCCAGAATAGCATCCTTACTGCAGCAACTGATCATTCAGCTGTAAGCTGCAACCCTCAGAAATAGCATGTACTCGTTTCACATTCTCCGCCCGAAATCCGTCTACGATGATGCTGCTACATCCATATTCCGGTTTCTTTTGGAAGGCCGTAAAGCCTTGTTCACAATCCTTGAGCACTATATTTTGCATAAATAAGGTGGATAAATCTTTGGAAGCCACGGCAATCGGCGAACCCTGGATCTGGGTATCCCAAACACTGACGTCACTTTCCTCCCCAACACTGATACCTTTATCGCCACAATTTTGCATTTGGCAATGGCTAATATTTACAATACTTCCCGAAAAATCAACACCATCATTGCCGACATTCCGAAATTGACAATATTGCACTTCCCCCTTACTAAAATCACTATCAAAAGCATCGCCGGAAATATTGGAAAACAGACAATGCTCCAAGGTGAAATGGGTACGAATGGTATTGAGTGCATCTTCGCAATGGTTGTCGCGAAAAATACAGCGGTAAAAATGAACTGGGGATTCATGTACACTTACTGCACCAGTCAATATCCAATTTTTATAGTTTAAATTACCAGATTTTTCAAAAATAACGTGTTTAAATACAGATTGCTGCCCGGTATTCATCAAAATAAAGCCTTGACTGCTTTTGTCGCTGGAGGTAATGACAATCGGTGCATCCTCATTGCCAAATGCCTGAATGGGAGAGTAGGAAAGCAAAAAAGCGCCTTGGATAAAGTCGAGTTGGGTGCCCTCAGCAATGGTTATTTCATAGCCTTTCGGCAAAATTAAAGGCTGACGTATCTGATGTTTACCACACTGAATAATTATGGACTTGCCATTTACCAAAAAGTAATCACTGTCAGGAATTTTAGCCAGGTGTTGCAGGTCCTGTCTGGCGGAATTGTTTTCCGGCTTGGGCCAATTCGATATTTTGCTTCGAAATACACTATCAACACCCAGTGTGCGGAAAAATAAATAGTTGGCTCCATTACTGACTTCCATCTCGCGAAATTGAGCAGTTTCCTGCATCTCTAATACCTCCGCAGCAACGTACCGCAGCATTCCTGGATTTTGCACCAGACTATCTCTTCGCTGGCGGGCAATCACCCTACGTGGCGTGCGTCCTGGCAGATAGAAAAGGCTATCCAATAAAGTAGTTGGCCCGTCAATGGATGGACCATAACCGATCACCTCAATGGGCAAAGTGTGGGTATTCCTGACTTTCAGCTGTTTGCGGCCGCCAGTTCTGGATTCAGTATAACTTTTCAGACTTTCCTCCTGATAGGGTAGAATAAGGGAATGCACATATTGGCTTTCCTGTAAAAAATCTGTTAATGTGGAGGTGTATTCAGGAAATTCATTGGTAATCAGGTTTTTACGTGGAATCCAGTCTTTTTGTAGGTCATCAAAAAAAGCATTGATATAAGCCCGGTCCGAAAAACGGTACAAATAATGCTGGTATTGCCGCACAAAGGCCGTGTCCTGAAATAATGGGGCAAAGATAGAGCCGGAAACTATTGATTCCGGATTGAGGGCTCCTTCACCAAGAATGCTGTAGCGCCTTGGCGGCAATTCCCCATAACCATCAAAACCGATGGGTTCCAATAAATTGGTGACGGGATTGTAATAAAAACGCTGATTGTGCCAGATGATGCCATGGTAAGCATGTAAAACATCGGCAATCGCGAAATATTTAGCCATACGCTCCAGATCGAATACGGCCTCGGTTGTTTGTAGGCCGTTCAGGTATTGGTACATCAGGTTTTGCGCCTGTAGGTATTGTTTTTCTAGCAGTGGAGAAGCTTCTATCTGTTGTTGTTTGAATGCTTCGATAGAGGCATTTTGCCAGTCCATAGCCGAATGAGTAGCGCCAAAACGCTGATAACCATGATGTTCCAACTGGCGTTTGATGCCAGACCAAAAGCCTGCTTCTGAAAATTTCAGGATTGGCCCCTCGCGCCGTTGCCGGGATTCCACCAGCTGCTTTTCGAAGTGCTCTTCGTAGGCGTATATACCCCGTGATTGACCGTTGATTTGCAACTCAACGAAGTCATAACGCGTATTTAATACATCTTCCTTGTCCAGCCATTGATGTAGCAACCACTCGTGCAGGTGATACCGGGCCGATGGCGTATGTAGCGAAAAGGTAATCATGCGATTCCAGGAATAGGGATCTTTTACTTTAATGCGAAACGACCATTTGTCGCCCAGCAGGTGATCCAGCCAGTCGCCTTTGAGCCGTAATTTAACCGGCAGAGACTGGCCGGTAGAATCCGTGATGCTGCCATTTACCCAATCTTCGTCTTCTATTTCCAAAAGTCCGGTTCGGAAAGCTTCCTCTCGCTTTTTCTTTAACTGCTCGAGGTTTTTATAATCTATTTCCAGCTTAAGTACTTGAAGTTTGAAATCTGCGGCCAACCAATCACTAACTTTTTCAATACTCAGATCGTCAAAATAGACCTCACGTAAACCGCTGGCATAGACGTAGATATGAATGGCATCTGGTACCTCATCCAGCGGAACAGTAAATTGAATTTCCAATAACTCCCAGCCATTGATGTCGGTTTGTTTAGGATAGCTTTCCTGGATGTCGAGGCTACTATTGCCACTTCCTTTTACCGCCAGTCGGCCATCCCTTGCCGGGAATTTGTACCGCCAAACGCTGGCTTTGTATACTTCTCCGGCTTTGACATTTGTCAATACATAACCAAAGCCACGTGGCAAATTAGGCCCTAGCCCGATGCGACAGGAATACCTGCCCGATCGGGCGCGATCATTGCTTTGCAAGGCTCCTCCCGAAAATTCGTTTTCGCCGTTGAAAAAAGAATCCTCTTCAACGTTTTCGGCATCACAATAAATGGCATTGGTGGGAGGATCAATGTTTTCCGGAAATTGCCTGAATAAAACCCAGCCCAATACCACCACCAGGACCAGACCCATGCCGAGCATCAAATAGCGCTCGATGGAGACAAAAGTCTTGGGAGAATTATTGGAAAGCATCATATCAATAGTTCCGGTTGATCAAGGATGGAAAGCCGTGTGGCCTCCGAAAGGTTATGTAGCTTTTCTTTGACCTGGCTGATTTGTTCAAGCGATTCGGCCCGACAAATAAAGGAAATATCCAGGCCTTTTTCCAGCGTATCCAGTCTTTTTAGTTTGACATAGGGTAGGGTATCGGTAAGTATCTTGGCAATGGTTTCGAGGTCTTCCAAGTCGGTGCTGATATTGACAAATAACTGGTGTTCCCGTTGAAAGGCCAGCTTACCACTCCATCTTTTGCCAATAAACAATAAACCGAGAATAAAAGTAAAGGACACAATAGCCAGTATGGGTTGATTGGCCCCACCGGCAAGCCCCAAGCCAATGGCAATGAACAAATAGGTCAGCTCCTCCGGGTCTTTGATGGCCGCCCTAAAACGCACAATAGATAAAGCACCTACCAATCCCAATGAGAGGGCAATAGAAGATTTGACGATCATGATAATCAGCATCGTACCCAATGCCAGGGGCAGAAAGTTACTGGAAAATCTCCTTCGGTCAGAGATGGCATTGCCAAAATGGATGTAAAAAAGCCGCAGCAAAGCGACCAGAAGTGTAATCACTAGGATGTTCAGCAAGAATTCGTCAATCGGTACATTATTGTTAAATTCCTGGATGTATTTCTCCTGTAGTTTTTGAAGTAGATTCATTCAGCCCTCAATTGTTTGGGCAAAAATAGTGCTTTCCTTGAAATGTAACGGCTTATGCTTAGAATCAAATCAGTTTTTTATGTTTTGCTTGTTAAAAATCAGAACAATTTCGGCCGTCAAGTACTTAAAATATTAGCTTGTATTAAGGATTTTGAATACATTTCTCATAAATTCTTGCCATGCATTCGTCAGGAAATGTAAATTTGGACCATGAGTGAAATTAGAGATTCATCAAAACTACTCGGAATTGTCATCGGATTGCTGAGTTTGTTCCTGCTGTTGCGGTTACTTCCACTGATGAAGTTTCTTTGGTTGCCCATTACTATTGTCGTTTTTTTATTCCTGGTATGGTGGGTATATCGGTATTGGCAACTGCGTAAGGCCCGCCAGTTGTTTGATAAAACTACAGAAGGGCAAATTCGCAAACGACTGAAATATAGCCAAATACAGCTACAGCGCAACCAGGAAGCTATTAAGGAAATAGAAGTCAATTTAAAAGACCTGGAAGAAAAACTGGCCAATGATCGAGACCTTATTCCCAAAAATCAGGCAGAAAGTGAAAGGATAGTTGCCGGGTTTCGATCGGAGCTAAAACTGCGTTATACCCGTACAGCGTTTTTTCAAACCTGTATCCGTAAACTCAACCGACTTTTAAAAAATCACGAATGGTCGCGTCAATTGGCTGAAAAACAAAAAGAATTAAAAGCCTTACGGGAAAATAATTACGAAGAATTAGCCCAAATGGAGGAATTGCGCAGTGAGGTAGAAATGGACGTTTTATACCTCGATACCATAGAACAGCTTTCCCGGCGTATGGAGGCTACCACAAGCTTTGATGATGCCGACCACCTGCGACGGGAGTTGGAAAAAATGACCCAAGAGTTGGATGAATTGTGATTTTATGACTTTCAAATGTTTCAAATCCTGCTTGTGAACCCTTCCACATCAAAGCCAATTTTTTTTCTGCTTCTGTTATCTGCCATCTTTTTATTGGCATCCTGCCAGTCGACACCACCAGACCAGCGCACCTATCTGGTTTTAGGACACCCTTACAATTGGAAGGTCGGCAATCGCCTGGACCCACGCCTGGAAAAACTGGATTATAAACAATTTGATCAGGTCTGGCTAGGTGGGGATGTTTGTGGCCAATTGACCCAATCTCCTGCTACGCTCGACTATTTGGATAGCCTGCTGGATCTGGGCTCGGGAAAGGTGCATTGGACCCTGGGCAATCACGATGTCAAATACGGCAATACCCAATACATCACCAATAAAACAGGACACCCCACCTTTTACACAAGCTGGGAAGATGGCATCTGCCTGCTGGTACTCAATACCAATCTATTTTGGCTGAATCCCTGGGATGCTCCTCTGGAAAATTGTACCGAAAAACAAGCCCAGGTCGATTTAATGCGTCAGGTAACCGATACCATTCAGCAGGCTTCTCATTTGGTCATTTTTCATCACCATGCCTTATTAAATGAGCTGAAACTCGACTCGGCGGGCCAATTGATTAAGGTATTTAATGTCAACCCCGCAAGTGTTCAGATGAGTTGCGATTCTACTTCCTCTTTGACAGAATGGCTGTATCCTCGACTAGAAGCTATACAAAAACGAGGGGTACAGGTTGTTCTTATCGGTGGAGATTTGGGCATGCGCGCCAAAAGCTTTGAATACACTACACCTGAAGGTATTACCCTGTTAGGTACTGGAATCAACAATAGCCTGGACGCCTCAAATCCACCGGACTATGTCACTAATTTTGATCCGGATCAGGTTTTAATATTACATCACCAACCGGATGCGCGAAAATTATCCTGGGAGTTTGTATTTTTGGATAGTTTAGGGGCCAGCGAAGAATAAGTTGTCTGTTTCAGGCGAGCTATTTTGTCACCAACCTAGGCGTGCGCTGCGCGCTGAAGTGCTATGTCATGTAAGCGAAAACCGCGCTTGGCCACTACTAAGCAAGGATTTTAGCAACAACGGCTGATGGAAAAAGAACCATATCAAATAGGTAAGTTATTCTTAGCTGACCCCGTAGATTAGAAAAAGAATAAAAGTGAAAAATTTTACCTTACTTTTCACTTTCATTTTTGACAAAACCTAAAAACATGCACATTAACCTGATCGGCTGCGGTGTTTCGGGGCTGACAACGGCCCTGGTTTTGCAAGAAGAAGGCCATACTGTTTGTATTTATGCTGAAAAAATGCCTCAGGCCACCACTTCAGCCGTTGCGGCAGCCATCTGGTTTCCCTTTTCAGTACAGCCCAGAGAAAAAGCCAACCAATGGAGCTACGAAAGCTTTTTGGTGTTTCAGGAAATGGTGCGCCATGAACCCAGCGCTGGTGTTTCCATGATTGATTTCTTGGTAGTAGTGGAAAATGAAGCAGATGCGTGGTGGCAACCTGCTTTTGCTCCGGGAACAATCCGACCGGCACGCCCGGAGGAAATGCCACTACAGGCCGGCCTTGGTTTTATGACCCATGTTCCTTTGGTGGAAAGTCCGGTTTATCTGGATTATTTGTTACAGCGGTTTTGGGAGCAGGGTGGAAAAATTGTTGAAGAGAAAGTGAAGCATCCGGCTTCTTTATTACGGAAGAGCGATTTTGTGGTCAATTGTGCCGGTCTTGGTGCTCGTGAACTGGTGGGGGATACCGGCATGTACGCTATCCGGGGACAGGTGGTCAAAGTGGCTCCAAGACCACAAACGCGGGCCTTGGTAGTAGAATTTACCATCGGACCAGTACCAGGAGATATCGCCTATATTTTGCCTCGCCGTGATTGTATCGTATTGGGTGGTACGGCTTATCGCTTAGATGAAAACATGATTGCAGACCCCGTTCAGACCCAGTCCATCCTGGAAAGGTGTGCCGACTTGGTCCCTGAGGTGAGCCATTTACCCGTAATAGAATCCGTAGTAGGTCTACGACCCGGTAGAGATTGTATCCGATTGGAAAAGGAACTGAATCTGAACTTGATTCACAATTATGGACATGGTGGCGGTGGATATACTGTTTCCTGGGGCTGTGCCCGGGAAGTCGCCCGATTGGTTGCTCAGTCGTAGGTGCCAAAACGGTATTGCTGGCCTACGATTGCCATGAAGAAAAGCTGGCTTACAGCGCTTTTGGGTCAACCAAATGAATTTGGTTGGTACGAAGCACTCGTACCGGCCAAAATTTTTTGCCCGCTTCTTTTAGTAGGTGAGACAGGCGCGAAGGTTACGATGAAAAAAAGCTGGCTTTCAGCGCTTTTAGGACAACCAAATGAATTTGGTTGGTACGAAGCGTTACCGATAATTCTTCACATAATCCTTGTAAGTAAACCGCTTGTAGTGTTCTTCCCCGACAAATTTTAATTCTTTGATAATTACTTCGGCATCTTTGTAGCCGGGAGAGATGGTAATCCGGTCTTGATTTTCGTCGAGATATACAAAGGAGGGATAACCCAGTTTACCTTCTAATAAAGAATAAGCCAACTCATGCACACCACGACGGCCTTCTTCTGCAACATATTTGAGTTTATGTCCTTTATACTTGATTTCTCCTTTTTGTTCGGCATCCAGTTTGACAGGATAAAAATGTTCATTTACATAAGCCACAACTTCGGGGTTAGTGAAGGTCATTTTGTCCATTTTCTTACACCAACCACACCATTCCGTATAAATGTCGATGAACATCTTTTTGGGATTCTTTTTGCTGAGCAAAACCGCTTCTTCAAAACTCATCCACTTGATTGTTTCCTTTTCAGGGGCTTTTTCATGGGGAAAATCAAACGAAAAAAATCCAATAGCCAACAATAATAATAGGCTACTTATTACAACTTTTCTCATCATTTCTTCTTTTTAGTTTTTGAGATAAAGGATTTAGAGCATGTTTAGAGGCGAACCCTTTGGCTACAAAGGATTTTTTTTGATGATACATCGTTACTCCAAACAAGCTCTTATGCCCAAAGGCACTAGGGAAAAACATCATTTAAATGTTATTGTTTAATTTACCCATGCGCTTACGCAAAGATAATCCTAATCCTTCTTAAAAATAAAGTACTTGAATTGATTAAGTTATTTTTAACGAATATCTATGAAAAAATTAATACTCGCACTAGGCGGATCAAGTGGCTCCATTTATGCAAAAGTATTATTTGACCGCTTGGTTGAGTTGCGTGACCAATGGGAAAAAGTAGGGGTGGTGATGAGTGATAATGCACGGTTCAACTGGAAATATGAGCTAGGGCAGGAAAATTACCTGGATTATCCCTTTGATTTTTATGGAAAGTCGGACTTCATGGCCCCCTTTGCCTCCGGGTCGGCCCGTTATGGATGTATGATTGTCTGTCCTTGTTCTATGGGGTTGTTGGGACGCATAGCCCACGGTTTATCCAGCGACTTGACCACCCGGGCCGCTGATGTTATCCTAAAAGAACGTCGCCGTTTAATCCTGGTGCCTAGAGATACACCCTATAGTTTGATCCACATTAATAATATGAAAGTGATCACGGAGGCAGGAGGAATTATCTGTCCTGCTTGTCCTTCGTTTTATAGCAAACCCACTGATTTCGAGTCACTTGCAGCTACGGTTGTTGACCGAATACTCGACCTGGCTGGCTTTGAACTTTCAACCTATAGATGGAATGAAACGGAAGAGGGGGAGTCCTAATTATATATGATTCTACAATTGGTTAGATTTGGTTAACCGACCAAAATATCAGACCTTTGCGGTCATTTTTTATTTACCCGTTAAGTTATGAAAATGAAATTAGCTTGGCTAGCCCTTATTGTGGCAGCCCTTTTTAATTCTTTAAAAGCTCAAGAAATGGATTCATTAAGTTACAGTGTGGGCGTCCTGATGGCCCAGAGTTTGAAACAACAGGGCCTGGAAAAGGTGGATGCATCCGCTTTGGCAAAGGGCATTGAGGACGTGTTGAACGGCAATCCGTTGACAATTGATCTCCCCCAGGCAAACCAGCAAGTGCAACATCACATGCAAGGGCAACGTGAAAAGGAATTTGCTGCCAATGTTGCAGAAGGTAAGGCTTTTCTTGCTGAAAATGCTAAAAGACCAGAAGTTACAACAACTGAAAGTGGCTTGCAATATGAAGTTATGGTTGCCGGTGACGGCCCATTGCCACAGGCAACAGATAAAGTTACCGTTCATTATCATGGTAGTCTGCTAGATGGAACCGTTTTTGATAGCTCAGTAGAGCGTGGAGAACCTGCTACCTTTGGCGTAACACAGGTTATTCAGGGTTGGGTAGAGGCTTTGCAGTTAATGCCTCTTGGATCAAAATGGAAATTGTTTATTCCTTCTGATCTGGCATACGGAGAGCGTGGTGCCGGTCAAAAGATAGGTCCATTTTCTACCTTAATCTTTGAAGTGGAATTGTTGAAGATTAACTAAAAGCGTGTTTGGATTTTCATGCTGAAGTCGAAAATCTGCCATTTGCAGACCAGTAATGGAATTCCCAATAGGCTCTAGCTTCTCAGGCAACGGACGGTTGCTGGACATTTTCACTGCCGTCTGTTGCTTCTCTTTGACCAAACTCCTGGGAAGCGCTCAATTTATAGTAATTTTTATCTGATCTGTTTTTTTCTTCCTCTCTCTATGGCAGGGATGGTCCTGTAACTGTAGCGTTGGCAAGGCCAAACGAGGAATGGTGTTCATTTCCATTAATCCAGCTTGTTCAATAACGCTCTGTTGGTGTTGAATATGACCAATACTTATTCCCAATAAAAAGCTTAGCGAGCCAATAGCAATCAAGGCAATTTTGAAATTTTTCATGGGTATGGTTTTTGGAAAATTAATGACCTTCAATTTAAATCTTCCCATCTAAAAAGGCAATTTTGCAACAGATTTTAATTTAGGTTTAACAAGTCATTAATTTTTGACAAATTACCAGCTATGCGTATCGACATTCTTTCCGTCCAACCTGAGTTATTACATAGCCCATTGCAGCATTCCATAATGAAGCGGGCTCAGGATAAAGGCCTGTTGGAAGTACAAGTGCATAACCTGAAGGAATATGGGTTGGGCAAACACAATCAGGTAGATGATTATCAGTTTGGTGGAGGCGCTGGCATGGTAATGATGATCGAACCCCTAACAGCATGTATAGAAGCCCTACAGGCAATACGGCAGTATGATGAAATCATCTATATGACGCCCGACGGAGCGACACTCAACCAGGGAACCTGCAACCAGCTCTCGATGAAAGAAAACCTGATGATCCTTTGCGGTCACTATAAAGGCATAGATGAGCGTATCCGCGAGCATTTTATCACTCGCGAAATCTCAATCGGCGATTTTGTACTTTCTGGCGGTGAACTACCTGCTGCGGTATTAGTGGACGCCATTGGTCGTTTATTACCCGGCGTGCTCAATGATGAAACTTCTGCCCTTTTTGATTCTTTTCAGGACAATCTACTAGCTCCACCTGTCTATACCCGCCCTGCCGAATTTCGCGGGTGGAAAGTTCCTGATATTCTCCTTTCTGGAAATTTTCCTGCTATTGAAGCCTGGCGTTACAAACAAGCCCTGGACCGAACCCGCAAGCGTCGTCCCGATCTATTGGAAGAGGAATGATGCTGTTGCTTGCCTATTCAAAATCAACAGACGACCTAGCGGCCCTTGACTACTTTTCCACTTGCCACCCTACCTTCTTGATCAACCAACGTATAGGTGTAAATGCCAGCAGGAAGCTGCTCACCAAAAGGGATTTCTTCCGGTAGTGTTAAGTGGTTTTTTTGATAAACCAGCCTTCCACTTTCATCAAAAAGGGATAAAGTCAGCAATCCGGATAGTTCGCCATGGAGCTGGAGGCTTTCGCCAAATGGATTGGGAAACAAATGAACATCATGGTTGGAAAGGCTAGTCGTGCTGCTACTAATCGGCACCAATGCTATTTGAAATTGTAACTGATCACCAGCATGCAAACTAAATGAGATTTCCTGAGAAATATAACCCATTGCGGAAATTGTCAGATTAAAATCACCGGGCAATGCTCCGGAGCTAAACTTGCCTTCCAAATCGGGAATGAGATTTTGGCCAATTGGATTTACTGCTATGTTAGCACTGAGAATGGGCAATTCTGTAACAGCATCCGTCACCTCTCCATAAAAGCGCCCAGCACGTTCGCCATTGAAGGTCCACACATAGAGCCCATCTTCCCGGTTACCACCCACAATTTTGCCGGAAGGCAGATACGGACAGGCCGACCATAACCCATGAAACCCGCCACTTGCATCAGCCCAGGTATCATAATAGCCTACCTCAACAGGTACCTCCGGATCGCTAATGTCGACAACCCTTAATCCTTCTGTATTGTGGGATATAAAGGCAAAATCACCAACGATATATGGATTGTGTACCAAACTGGCCAAATTGGCGGTGTATTGAGCTACTTCATAAGGATTTTCCAGGTCTTCGATATTAAAAACCCGTGCGGGCAAACCATCCTGTTCGGGCGCAACAAAGAGGTAATGCCCATCTTCAGTCATTGAGGAACTGTGTACGCTCCCTCCGGGCACCAAAATTTGCGAAAGCAAAACAGGGGTTGACTTGTCGGAAATATCAACAATATCAATGGTACTTTCGTAAAATGCCGCCCCAAAGAGTATATCTCCCCGCACATGGCAATCGTGGATGTAGTATCCGGGATCGTAGTACCCAATTTCCTGCGGACTGGCAGGAATGGAGACGTCCATAATACGAACGCCATCGTTAGGCCCTGTACCACAGACATATACGTAGGGTGCCTCTGAAAAAATATCCCTCTGTATGATATGACCTTTGGTGAATGTTTCGGTATAAGTAGTTACCAAAGAAGCGGAGTTAGGTAGATTGGTCAGACTAATGACCTGCATGCCGTGATTATTCCCCTGAACATCAGTAGCCACATAAGCATGGTCTCCTACCACCGTGATTTCTCGCCAATTGGTTTGTGGGCCGGCAATGAAGCCCACTTCGGTAACACTTTCATTGTCATTGATTTGGTAAATAGCCGTTCCAGTTTGGGCACCCAATAGCGCATACTCCTGTCCTTCACCATCCACATATACCCAACTACCCGAATAGCGAACATCACCCCGGTTAAACTGGGCATAAAGCGCCACATTTAAAGCATCCTGAGCAGTTGAGAAGCCAGCAAAAAGCAGTACAAAAACAAGCGCGAAGAAGGTTTTTCCTAAAGACATATTTTTTGGTTAAAACTACATGATTTATTATAACTCGAAACAAGCACTCAACGAAGTTGGCCTCATTCCTGTTTTTTCATTCCTGCAAGCAGCTTATACATCCCCCCATCCTTAGAAATCAAAGCGCCCTGTTCCAACAATTTAAACAACTCCATTTCTCGCTCCTCCCGGTAGGTTCTCTCTGCCCGATACATCTTTAGTTTTGCTCCTGAGCGCTTTACGATTTGCATCATTTGCTCCGGACTTTCATTGCGCGTCAGGTCGAGCGGGGTCTCTCCTTCTACTAATAGGCCTAACATGCTGATTTTGTCTTTTTCACAATAGAATGTTCGGATATCCTTAGGTGTTTTAAGTTCCAGATATTCGACAGCTTGAAGGGTTCTTTCAAAGATAAGGTCACTGAATACCTCTATGTGGGCTTCTGCTTGTTCAGGTTTTTCCTTTTTCATTTTTTCCCAATCGCTGCCCGGGATGGTATTGGTAGCGAGGTATTTTACAAAATCCTGTTCAAGTTCCTGTAACTCATTGAGGTGCAGTCGGCGATATTTCATGACAAATTATAATTTTGAATTCTTTTTGCGGCAAAGTTAAAGCTTGTAAATGGTTTCCCACCTTGAAAGGCTTTTTTTTCGTAAAATTGCACCCGAATCAAAAAACTAAGCGGTATGGAATTTATTATTCCCGATCTGGCAAGTGCCGAAGTGTGGATGAGTCTGCTGACCCTCACATTCCTTGAGATTGTGCTGGGGATAGATAATATCATCTTTATTTCAATTGCTGCCAATAAACTGGATCCCGAAGACCGGCCAAGAGCTACCAATATTGGGTTGATATTGGCTATGGTAATGAGAATTGTTTTGTTGTTTGGAGTATCCATTCTTGTGGCAATGGAAGAACCGTGGATCGAATTTGAAAATAGCTTTATTCAAGCAGGATTTTCCGGGCAAAGCCTGATTTTGATTGTCGGCGGCATATTTCTTTTGTACAAGAGTACCAATGAAATACACCACAAGCTGGAAGGGGAGGACCACGGTGGTGAAAAATCGAAGAAGAGTAAAGTTAAGGAGTCTATCAGCAATGCCATTGTCCAGATTACGCTAATTAATATCGTGTTTTCTTTTGATTCTATTCTTACGGCTGTGGGGATGACCAATGGTCTTTCCGGTGCATTAATCATTATGATCGTGGCCGTTGTCATTTCAGTGCTGATTATGATGCTTTTTGCGGTACCGGTAGGCAACTTTGTCAACAAACACCCGTCGATTCAAATGTTAGGCTTATCTTTTTTGATCCTCATTGGTTTTATGCTTATTATTGAGGGTGGGCACCTGGCTCATTTGACTATTGCCGGGTCTACCATAGGTACTGTACCTAAGGGTTACTTATATTTTGCCATCAGCTTTTCACTTTTTGTGGAATTCCTCAATATGCGGTTGCGCAAGAACAAAAAACCAAGCAAAACCGTTCAATTACACGGGGTTAAGGAAGAAGCAATGCGCGAAGGACTACTTGAAAAGTAAGTATCAGGAGTCAGGTCTTTAGATTCTCTGACCTCAGCCCTTGTTCTGTTAGAAAAATAAAAATACAAAAGATGATTTCAAGAAAAAAAGACATGGCGCTCCTCATACTTCGGCTTGTTTTTGGCGGACTAATGTTACTCGGTCATGGTTGGGGCAAATTGACAAAGTTATTGGCTGGACCACCTTATAAATTTAGTGATCCTATTGGGTTGGGAGTAGACCTTTCCCTTATACTGGCCACTTTGGCTGAAGCAGGGTGTGCTCTGTTGGTCATTATCGGATTATTTACCCGCTATGCAACCATTCCCCTAATATTCACCATGTTAGTCGCCTTTTTTTTCGTGCACCTTGGAGATCCCTTGCCAAAAGTTGAAAAAATAATAATGTATATGGCGGGCTATTTTACACTTTTATTGATGGGCCCGGGATGGTATTCTGTAGATGCTCAGTTGCGTAAAGCAGCATAACTTTATTCTTATCGGACAAGCTTTATGATAAATAGGTTTATTCTTTTGCTTCTGCTTTTGGCCCTGATGGGTTGTGAGTCAACCCCAAAGTCAGCTTCGGCCACTGATCCTACCGTAAAGCTGGAAGGGAAAACGATGGGTACTTATTACCAAGTCACCTATTTAGATTTGCAAGGCAGGGATTTTCAGACTGATATTGACCAATTGCTTGAGGATATTAACCAGGAGGTTTCCACTTATATTGAAAGTTCCACCATTTCTCGGATTAACCAAGCGGATACCAGCTACACATGGCCCGAGGAGGTAGACAGTAGCGGGTTGGTACACTTTATGCATAATTTTGAAGTAGCTAAGAAAATTTTTAAGCTTTCGCAAGGGAATTTTGATCCTACGGTGATGCCGTTGGTTAATTATTGGGGCTTTGGTTATACTGAAAAAAAGCCGGTTACTGAAGTGGACCGTAAAATGATCGATTCCTTGATTACTTACGTAGGATTTGATAAGGTAGTGGTTTCTCAGAAAAATAACCGTTTTTATTTAAGGAAAGAAGCTCCTGGTGTTCAACTCGATTTTAGTGCTTGCGCCAAAGGTTATGGCGTAGACGATGTAGCTCGCCTATTGGAGTCAAAAGGAATTGTAAATTATCTGGTAGATATTGGTGGTGAAGCTCGTGCCAAAGGTCAAAGCCCACGAGGCGATCATTGGAAGATAGGGATCAATGTACCCCAGGAGGATGCCGCTACAGACGATATCCAGGTAGCGATACCACTGGTTAATCAGGCTGTTGCTACTTCCGGAAATTATCGCAATTTTTATGAAGTCAATGGTGTAAAATACAGCCATACCATTAACCCCAAGACCGGATTTCCGGAGCGTAGCACCCTACTGAGTGCTTCAGTTTTTGCTAAAGACTGTATTACTGCTGATGCTTTTGCCACCGCATTTATGGTCATGGGGTATGAAAAAGCCAAAGAAATGGCTACAAGATTACCGGAATTGGAAGCTTATTTTATTTTTAGTCAGCAGGATGGTTCTTTGCAGACGGATTATACAAAAGGATTGAAACCCTTATTTCAACAATAACACTAGCCTTAAAACCGAGTAAATATGGATTTTCAACTTGATCGGTCTCTTTGTTTTTTTGATATAGAAGCGACTGGTCTCAGTGTGGTACGGGACCGCATCATTCAAATAGCCATTATTAAATATCTGCCAAAGGCAGAAGAACCTGAAGAATTGTCCATGCTAATCAACCCGGGCATTCCCATTTCAGAAGAGGCCATGAATGTGCATGGGATTTTGCCAAAAGATGTAGCCAATAAACCGACATTTCAACAGGTAGCACAGAAGATTTACGATTTTATTGGCAATTCGGATTTGGCTGGCTACAACTCCAATCGTTTTGATGTCCCGCTATTGATGGAGGAATTTGCCAGGGTTGGCATGGAACTGGAGATGGACCGGCGCAGACTGATTGATGTTCAACGTGTTTTTTACAAAATGGAACCCCGTACCCTAAAAGCGGCTCTTCGCTATTATTGTGGCAAAGACCTGGTTGATGCTCATGATGCTATGGCTGACGTCAGGGCGACCATCGATGTATTTAAGGGGCAATTGAAAAAATATGAAAACGTAGATTACGTTGATGGTGATGGGGTAGTGACGGAAGCTCCAATCAAAAAGGATGTGCAGGCACTACACGAATTTACCAATGATACCCGTTTCCTGGATGCCACCCAGAAAATGAAAATTGATACAAACGGTGTAGCAGTGTTTTCATTCGGGAAATACAACGGCAAACCGGTAGGCGAAACCCTGTATAAAGATCGGCACTATTACAACTGGATTCTCAATAAAGAATTTTCTTCACAGATGAAGCAGTTGGTTAAAAAGTTGTTGAAGGAATATGAACAAAACTTGTAATCAGTTTATTAAAATTCCATATAAACGGAAGTCTGAATTAAGAAAGGATGCCTGTTTTTTGATCTTGCCTTTAAGTGCTTGTTTGGAGGTCGCTTTTGGAGGCAAAAAGTGTCAATTTTTTGGTGAAACGAGGCGCTTTTTGCGGAGCATATCTGGAAGATACGGTCAAAAAAAGCAACAAAGTATCAGCAAAAAAGAGGCGTTTTGGG
>BQJU01000017.1 GCA_021604865.1 Saprospiraceae bacterium
CACACCAAAATTTTCATAATCGTGAAGCACTTATTTCCTTCGAGCGCATAATCCAGAGTAAGTAGGATTGAAACCCACCTTGATTCCCGTATCCTTCAGCGCGTAATTAATCTTCGAGCGCATAATCCAGAGTAAGTAGGATTGAAACGATATGAACGACAACGACATCATCAATGTCGGATCACTTCGAGCGCATAATCCAGAGTAAGTAGGATTGAAACGATATGAACGACAACGACATCATCAATGTCGGATCACTTCGAGCGCATAATCCAGAGTAAGTAGGATTGAAACTAAATAGTAATCAGTCCAAATACCACACCACATATCCTTCGAGCGCATAATCCAGAGTAAGTAGGATTGAAACTGAACGCTTATGTAACTATAAAGAGAGGGAATACAACTTCGAGCGCATAATCCAGAGTAAGTAGGATTGAAACCATGGAAGTTATACGATGGTTTCCAAAATACGTTCACTTCGAGCGCATAATCCAGAGTAAGTAGGATTGAAACAAACCAGACGATAGAGCAAAACTAGTAGGAGCCGCCAGCTTCGAGCGCATAATCCAGAGTAAGTAGGATTGAAACACACGGTCATGATGTCCAAACCATCGACCAACGTCTTCTTCGAGCGCATAATCCAGAGTAAGTAGGATTGAAACGTACAATGAAAGTTAATGAAATATTCTTACAATATACTTCGAGCGCATAATCCAGAGTAAGTAGGATTGAAACTGCCGAAAGCCAGGAATAAACCTTCCTTACCCGGCACACTTCGAGCGCATAATCCAGAGTAAGTAGGATTGAAACTTCAATTCTCAATCACGGCGGCAATAGGTCAGAAGCTTCGAGCGCATAATCCAGAGTAAGTAGGATTGAAACAAAAGCCACTAGTTGCACGGCAGATTGGTACTTGGACTTCGAGCGCATAATCCAGAGTAAGTAGGATTGAAACTAGTGACAGGCTGTACCAATGGAGCAGCACTAAATACCTTCGAGCGCATAATCCAGAGTAAGTAGGATTGAAACATGCTTGTTGTTGTCTTAGCTGTCTTCTGTCGTTGTCTTCGAGCGCATAATCCAGAGTAAGTAGGATTGAAACTAGAAATGCCCGTCACCGTCACAGTAGCGCCTGTGTCTTCGAGCGCATAATCCAGAGTAAGTAGGATTGAAACCTGGATTGGGGCCAATCGGTCCAGTGCTGGCGGTCGCTTCGAGCGCATAATCCAGAGTAAGTAGGATTGAAACCTGATTGGTTTCAGCTTAGTTGGGCAAAATATTAAGCTTCGAGCGCATAATCCAGAGTAAGTAGGATTGAAACTACCCCTTCCGCGCCGGTCAGCACATTTCCAAATTCTTCGAGCGCATAATCCAGAGTAAGTAGGATTGAAACTCTATATGATGCGGCAATCCAGAGAGAAACAGCCTACTTCGAGCGCATAATCCAGAGTAAGTAGGATTGAAACTTTGATGGTCAAATAATATTCCTTCGATCTCAATTCACTTCGAGCGCATAATCCAGAGTAAGTAGGATTGAAACAATGACTCAATTACTTTTTGCTATGTCTGTTATTTCTTCGAACGCATAATCCAGAGTAAGTAGGATTGAAACGAAACACAAACTGACCTAGATTTTGACCGGAGCTTACTTCGAGCGCATAATCCAGAGTAAGTAGGATTGAAACCATTTCAGGATAATTTGAACAAATAAAACGTGTTCACTTCGAGCGCATAATCCAGAGTAAGTAGGATTGAAACCGATTTCAAATAAATCCATCACTTTAGTTTTTTGACTTCGAGCGCATAATCCAGAGTAAGTAGGATTGAAACATCCAGTTCGTTCACTTAATCGCGCTTCTCTTTGCGCTTCGAGCGCATAATCCAGAGTAAGTAGGATTGAAACTGAGAAAGGTATCACCTTTCAATCCCTGAATGAGGGCTTCGAGCGCATAATCCAGAGTAAGTAGGATTGAAACGTGCCAATGGTTCGGGAAACTAAACCCCCGGTTTTGCTTCGAGCGCATAATCCAGAGTAAGTAGGATTGAAACCAGCAACTTTTCCCACAACCCATTTATAGCACCCACTTCGAGCGCATAATCCAGAGTAAGTAGGATTGAAACTATGTAAAGTTCAAGCCAGAGTACAGGACTAAGCGTCTTCGAGCGCATAATCCAGAGTAAGTAGGATTGAAACTCTATACTATCATTTGCTACATAAGCAACATCCCCGCTTCGAGCGCATAATCCAGAGTAAGTAGGATTGAAACCTACATAAGCAACATCCCCGTAAACCTTTAGTATGTCTTCGAGCGCATAATCCAGAGTAAGTAGGATTGAAACGATAGAATGTTTGAGGCTAGAAAAAAAGAAGGGCTTCTTCGAGCGCATAATCCAGAGTAAGTAGGATTGAAACAACTCATGTAATTGTTGGGCCGCAGAGGTGTATTATCTTCGAGCGCATAATCCAGAGTAAGTAGGATTGAAACATCTAGCTTCAACCAACATAGGCACCTTGGACCCTACTTCGAGCGCATAATCCAGAGTAAGTAGGAAAATTCCCCATTAGGTTTCCCATAAAAAACAATTAACAAAGTAAATTTGGGTTTGAAATCAAAAAATCCAAACCCACATGATAGAAATCAACTCCCGTTGTGTGCACGATGCGCCTGAAAAGCGGACCACCAAGCCCCATCAATTGCCTATCTACGCCACTTCTTCCTTCGAATTTGACAGCATACAGCAAGGAATGGCGGTATTTTCAGGTCAGGAAGAAGGGCATATCTATGGGCGTTTTGGCAATCCGACTATCGACTCGGTTGCTGAGAAGATTACCTCATTGGAAACACACGGATTACATATTCCCGCCAAAGGCATCCTGGTTAGCTCCGGCATGGGGGCTATTTCAACCTTGGTATTAAGTGTTTTAAAATCGGGAGATAAAATACTGACACAGGGCAATATTTATGGAGGGACTTCGGCATTATTTAAGGGTTTTATAGCCAAATTCGGCATTGAGACCATCAACGGAGATTTGAAAAATCCGGAACAACTGGAGGCTATGCTAAAAAAGGATGCTTCCATCCGCATGATCTATTTTGAAACACCGGCCAACCCTACCCTAGCCTGCCTTGATATTCAGATGATTACTGGTCTGGCGCGTCAATACAATTGTTATGCTGCCATCGACAATACTTTTTGTACGCCTTATCTGCAACAACCCTTCCAGTTTGGAGTTGACTTTATTGTACATTCAACCACCAAATACCTCAATGGGCATGGCAATTCGATATCAGGCATAATCATTGGCAAAGATGTGGAATTGATGCAAACCAAGGTGTACCCCGGGATGAAGCTGAACGGCACCAATAGTAATGCCTGGGATGCCTGGTTGATCAACAATGGGATCAAAACCCTGGCACTAAGGATGGAAAGACATAGTGAGAATGCACTGCAAATAGCACAGTTTCTGGATAAACATACCAATGTGGAACGGGTCAATTATACGGGACTGCCCTCCCACCCCGATCACCATCTGGCAAACCGCCAAATGCGACGGCATGGTGGCATGCTGAGTTTTGAAATGACAGGAGGGCTGGAAGCGGGAAAAACATTTATGAATAAACTACAATTTTGTACCCTGGCTCCTACCCTTGGCGATGTGGATACGCTGATCTTGCACCCGGCATCAATGTCACACATCAGTGTCCCAAAGGATATTCGGGAAGCCTATGGCATCACCGATGGTCTGGTAAGGATTTCCGTCGGGATTGAAGATGTAAGAGACATCATCCGTGATCTAGAACAGGCCTTGAACTAAATCCATCTCGAAGCTTTCCCGTAAACGGTAGCTTTGATTCATGCGGCTATACAAACGTTTGGCTTCAGGGAAGCTGAGCGTTTGTTGACCATCGGAAAAGGCTTTTTCCGGCTTTTCATGCACTTCCATGATGATGCCATCGGCACCGGCCATGATGCTGGCCAAAGCGACTTTGTCAACATAACGACGTAGCCCGATTCCGTGACTTGGATCGGCAATAACGGGAAGGTGAGTCTTGTCTTTCAACAAAGCGATGCCATTGATATCCATCATATTGCGGTAAGCATTTTCATAAGAACGAACACCCCGCTCACATAACATGATCTTTTCATTGCCATTGGAAAAAATGTATTCTGCAGCCTGCAATAATTCTTCCAGTGTGCCGGAGATCCCGCGTTTCAGCAAGACCGGCTTATCCACTTTACCTAAAGCGTCTAATAGATTGAAATTCTGAGAATTACGCGCGCCTACCTGAAAGATATCTACATAGTCGGCCATGGCGTCAATCTGTTCCGTCATCATCACTTCTGTAATGATTTTGATGCCGGCAGTTCTGGCTTTTTGATGCCATAGTTTCAGGCCTTCAATACCCAGTCCACGAAAAGAATAGGGCGAACTACGAGGTTTGTAAACGCCTCCCCGCATGATGCGTACACCATTTTGCAACAGGTGGTTAATGGTTTTGTCAATTTGCTCTTCCGTTTCAATGGAACAAGGACCAGCCATCACGGTAAATTGGCCACTTCCAATTTTGATGCCATCTCCCAGGTCTATACTGGTGTCCTCTACCTTCCATTTTTTAGAAACCAGCTTAAAGGCATCACTCACCCGGTGAATATCTCGAATACCTGGTAACGTACCAATAGATCGGATATCAAATTCCTGTTTGCCAATACCAATTAAGTAATGGCCATTTTGAGTCTTGACCTCATTGATGGTGTATTTAATGTCCTTAAGTTTATCTTTTAAAACTGCTTTTTGTTCAGCGGTTAAGTTCTTTTCTAGTTGGATAATCATATAAGTCCTGATTTATTTTCTTTGAAATTAAGACATTGTTCTTCCTCTTTTATCATTTTCACAAATTGCAAACAGGTTTGTTCTATATTTTCTGAACCGGCCAGGGCTCTGATAAACGCACTCCCGATAATGGCTCCGTTTGCGTATTTGCAAGCCGTGGCAAATGTCTCGTGGTTGGAAATACCAAAACCTATCAGCCGGGGATGGCTGAGTTGCATATTGCTAATGCGGTCAAAATAAGCCAATTGCTGTTCGGAAATATCTTTTTTCCCACCGGTAATCGCTGAGCTAGAAACCATATAAATAAACCCACTCGTCAATTGATCAATTTTTCGAATGCGCTCGGGGCTGGTCTGCGGCGTCATTAAAAAACTGATCTGTAATCCTGCCTCTTCAAAGATGGATCGGTAGAATTGCTCGTATTCATAAAGTGGCAGATCCGGTAAGATCACGCCATCCACTCCGGCCTTGACGCTATCTTGTACAAAACGTTCTACACCATATTGCATTACCTGATTGAAATAGCCCATCAAAATGAGGGGAATTTCCGTGTTTTGCCGTACGATACTGATCTGCTTCAACAACAAGGCCAGGTTCATGCCATTTTTTAAGGCTATTTGTCCACTCTCCTGTATCGTCGGGCCATCCGCTAGCGGGTCGGAATATGGAATACCTACTTCAATTAGATCCACACCCGCTTTTTCCAATGCCAAGACCAAGGTTCCAGTATCTTCCAGATTTGGGTAACCCGCTGTGAAATAGATATTTAGCAAGTCTTCCTGCTTTTTGGAAAATAAATGGGTTAATCTATTCATTTTTTATTTTTTATGTATCAGATAGTTTCGGCTGAGCCTAAACTGTCAGCTGGTACACCGCCTTCCAAATACCGGATATAAGTCTCCAAATCTTTATCTCCTCGTCCCGACAAACAGACTACAATCACGTCTTCCCGGCGATAGTCAATCTTATGCAAAGCCGAAAAGGCGTGTGCGCTTTCCAGTGCGGGAATGATGCCTTCTTTTTTTGCCAGGAAAAAACCGGCCTTTAATGCTTCTTCATCAGTAACGGAAACCGCTTCTGCTCTGCCTGAAGAGATTAGATGCGCATGTAACGGACCAATGCCTGGATAATCCAGTCCGGCAGAAATAGAGTAAGGCTCAATAATTTGCCCATCGGGGGTTTGCATCAACAAAGTTCGGCTACCGTGAATAATGCCTTTGGTACCTAATACACTAGTGGCAGCAGATTCACCGGAATGCACACCAAGTCCGGCGGCTTCCACAGCAATCAAGCGCACATTTTTTTCATTGAGGTAATGGTAATAAGCGCCCGCTGCATTGCTGCCTCCGCCGACACAGGCGATGATCAGATCAGGCGATTGTTTTCCGGTATGCTCTTCCAGTTGCCACTTCATTTCTTCACTAATCACCGATTGAAACCTGGCCACCATATCCGGATATGGATGTGGGCCTACTACAGAACCGATAATGTAATGCGTATCTTCCGGGTTGTTGATCCAATCCCGGATGGCTTCATTGGTAGCATCTTTGAGGGTTTGGCTGCCACTGGTAGCTGGGCGTACTTCAGCTCCCAGCATTTTCATTCTAGCTACATTAGGAGCTTGTCTTTTAATGTCTACTACGCCCATATAGACAATACATTCAATGCCCATAAGTGCACAAACCGTGGCTGTAGCAACCCCGTGCTGACCGGCACCGGTTTCGGCAATGATGCGTTGTTTTCCCAATCGTTTAGCCAGCAAGATTTGACCAATCGTGTTGTTGATTTTATGGGCACCAGTATGGTTTAAATCTTCTCTTTTGAGGTAAATATTGGTCTTAAAATGCTCGGAAAGGCGCTCGGCCAGATACAATGGAGAAGGACGGCCAACATAGTCTTTCAATAAAGATCTAAATTCTCGCTCAAAATCCGGATCATGCATGATGTCCAGATAGCAGTTTTTCAATTCTTCTACATTAGGATATAACATTTCGGGAATAAAAGCACCCCCGAATTCCCCATAATATCCTCGTTCATCGACGGCAATATGGTTCATAATTATTATTTTAAAAAGGGGTCAGGTTTCAAGAGTCAGGCTTCAGAAAATCACCTTATTAAAAAAATTCCTTCTTTGACAAATCCCGTGGTCAAGCTAAAATGTGGATTATAAGCGCCCATCCGCGTGCGCCATAGTTGGCTAAAGCGGAGGTGCAAGGAAGCGGTGATTTACATTTTAGCTTGACTAAAAATCACGAGATTTGTCAAAGAATCAAAAAAATTAGGTATTTAATGCTTCTACAAATTTTCTGATTTTCTCAATATCTTTTTTTCCAGGACTATCTTCAAACTTGCTATTGATATCCACGCCAGCTAGTTGTTTGTAGGGCAATTTCCGAACTTTATCTGCTGAATCCGGGCCAATTCCTCCGCTGAGCAGATAAGGCGTCAATCCACGATATTGTTCCAAAAGAGACCAGTCAAAAGACTTTCCGGTGCCCCCATATTCTTGCTCGACTTTGGTATCAAAGATGTAATAGCCACAGAGTGTTTCGTATTCCAATACTTGCTCAAAATCAAAGCGGTCATCTATGCGAAAAGCTTTGATCAGTCTGGCCTTTCTAATTGAACTGATATCCCAGTAAGATTTTATCTCGCGGCAATATTCCGGGCTCTCGTCACCATGCAACTGAACAAAATCAAGTTGAAAATCATGCACACGATTAAGGATAAATTCGATTTCGGCATTTACAAAAACTCCTACCCGCTTAATGCCTGCAAATTGCTCCGTATTTTCTTTCAGCCACGCTTGTAGCTTTTTTTCTACAACATAGCGCGGTGATTTTGGATAAAATACAAATCCAATAAAGTCAATTGGGAGGTCCAATAAAGCGGTAATGTTTTCTGGCTCCCGCATTCCACATACTTTTACTTTCATAATCAGGCAATGGCTTTGTCTAAAATTTGAGTAATGTGCTGAACTCTATGGATGAACTCCCCGCAGGCAGCAGCCGGATCAGCACTATTCATAAAATGTTCACCTATCAAAAATCCTTGAAATCCTGCTCTTCGTAACTTTACTACGGCATTGGGATCATCCAGTCCACTTTCTGAAATTTTTAATACTCCTGTTGGAATTTGAGTACTCAACTCCAATGATGCCCCAATGTTAACGGTAAAATCGGTGAGGTTGCGATTATTAACACCAACGATGTCCACAAATTCGTTCAATTTATCTAGTTGATCAGCACTATGAATTTCCAGCAAAACTTCCAATCCCAGGTTTTTGGCTGTCTTAGCCAGCTGTTTTAATTGGTCCTTTTCTAAACATTCGGCAATCAATAAAATGCAATCGGCTCCAATGGAGCGGGCTTCAATAATTTGGTATTCATCAATGGTGAAATCTTTGCGTAGAATGGGGCAAAAGTTAAACTTCCGAGCCACAATCAGATCCTTATTATGCCCACCAAAAAAGTGTTCATCCGTAAGGATAGATAGAGCGGAAGCACCCGCTTGCATGTATCCTATGGAAACCTTTTCCACCTCAGCGTAGGGATTGATGTCTCCCTTTGATGGAGATTTCCGTTTAAACTCAGCAATGATCCCCGATTTATCAGGGCGTTGCAGGTATTTGGTCAACGAAACGGTCGGTGTTTTAAAATAAATACTTTTTTCCAGCAGTGCTACGGGATATAAGGCCTTTTTTTCGGCAACCTCTTTTCGCTTATGCGCTACAATCTTTTCGAGGATATTCATGTTGTATTTTTAATCGTTTTAACCAAGCTTCATTAATCGAAGTTAGCCAAAAGTAAGTTTTTAATTAAGCAAATTTTTAAAGGTAGCCTTCGCTCGCCCACTTAGCAAACTTTCTTTAGCCTCCACAATACAATCTTCAAGATCTTTATCAGGATGAATGCAATGGATCGCAGTACTGGCATTGGCAACTACCACGTTAAACTGAGCCTCAGTACTTTGGTTGGCCAATACATTAGTAAAGATACGGGCAGCTTCAGCAGCAGTATGCCCTCCGTCCAGGTCTATGGCTTGCAACTCAGCCATTCCGAAGTCTCGTGGCAACATCAGTCTTTCCATTTCATTTGTACGCAATTTGCAAGGCCCGGTCAGCGATATTTCATCATATCCATCCATACCATAAACAATGGCAAAACGACGACCTGTCTCTTGCATAATATATTGATACAACCTTGACAATTCAAGGTTAAAAGTGCCAAATAATTGATAAGCAGGCTGAACGGGGTTGACCAATGGTCCCAACATATTAAAAAAGGTCTTCATGCCCAATTGTTTTCTAACCGGCACAACCTCTTTCAGCGCCGGATGAAACAAAGGAGCGTGAAGAAAACACAAATTTGCTTGATCAAGTTGTTTCAAAAGATGATCGCGGTCATTGGTAAATTCATACCCCAATGCAATCAATACATCCGAAGAACCTACCGAGGAAGAAACGCCATAACTACCATGTTTGGTCACTTTATACCCGGCACCAGCCACAACAACGGCCGAAAGGGTGGATATATTGAAAGTGTTTTTTCCATCTCCCCCCGTGCCAACAATATCCAGGGTAGGTTGTCCATCGGCATCAAAAGGCACACACAACTCTAGTAGCGCATCCCGAAACCCTTGTAGTTCGGCAATGCTCACGGAACGCATATTATAAACCGTGACAAACCCTGCAATCTGAATAGGATTGAATTCTCCCCGGGAAATACGCAAGAGAATTTCTCGGGCTTCTTCCCGATTCAGCAATTGATGATCAAAAAGTTTGCTTAATGTCTTTTTCATATAGCCACTTCACTTACGCAATAAGTAAAAAAGTTTTCCAGCATCTTATGTCCATGTTCCGTCATGATAGATTCCGGATGAAACTGAACCCCGCGAATGTTATAATCTTTGTGTTTCATAGCCATCACCACCCCCTGTTCTGCGATAGCTGTTACCTTAAAACAAGCTGGTAAATTCTCCTTACGAACCACCCAGGAATGATAACGTCCTGCCTGAAACACCTGAGGTAAACCCTTAAACATCGGCTCTTCCTGATCTGTTATTTCCACCGGAGTTTCCAGCCCATGGTATACTTTGGTCAGATTTTCAAGGCTTCCGCCAAATGCTTCACCAATCGCCTGATGGCCCAAACAAACCCCCAAAATGGCTTTAGATTCGGCATATTTTTTAATCAACTCAGGCATAATGCCTGCCTGTGCCGGCAAACCAGGTCCTGGCGATAAAATAATGGCATCGTAAGCTGCAACGGCCTCCAAACTGATGGCATCATTCCGAAAAACATCCACCTTTTGATTGAGGATCTCCTGGATATACTGCACCAGATTAAAAGTAAACGAATCGTAATTATCTAAAACTAATGCTTTCATATTCAATTGTTTATAAAACTAGACCGCTTCGCTATCAGAGGTCAGATCGTCTCTACTGAGCAGAGACTGTCAAAGTTCTTCTGCCTCCAATAAAGCCTTCTTAATAGCTCCTAATTTATTATTCACTTCCTGCAATTCACTTTCTTCATCGCTACTCACCACAATGCCGGCTCCAGCCTGTGAAAAAAGGGTGTTATCCTTGCTGAGTAGGGAGCGAATGACAATGGCCTGATTCATGTCACCATTAAAATCAATGAAGCCCAAAGCTCCTCCATAGAAACTACGATTTTGATTCTCATAGCGATTAATCAGTTCAATAGCTTTGAATTTTGGTGCTCCGGAAAGTGTTCCCGCTGGAAAAGTATCCCCAAATACACGAATAGGATTGGTACCCGGAGGCAATTCCCCTTCAACTTTGGAGACTAAATGTATCACGTGACTAAAATATTGTATGTCCTTTAATTCCTTGACTTGAATATTTTCAGCATGTCTGCCAAGATCATTTCTGGCAAGGTCTACCAGCATAATGTGTTCAGCATTTTCCTTAGGGTCTTTAGTCAGTTCTATGGCTTTTTGTGCATCTTCTTCTATGTTGCCAGTACGACGATAGGTTCCGGCAATGGGATTGAGCCTTGCAATATTACCGTGTATCCGCATTTGGGTTTCCGGGCTGGAGCCAAATATACGGTAATTGCCATAGTCAAAATAAAAAAGGTAGGGCGAGGGATTGATAGTACGTAACACGCGGTAAACATTAAAATCGTCTCCCTTAAATTTTTGGGCAAACTGACGGGCGAAAACAATCTGGAATACATCACCAATCTGGCAATGGTGTTTCCCAAGCCGTACTAATTCCTTAAATTCTTGATCGGTCAAATTGCTAGTTTCTTTCCCATCCAGCCGAAATTGGTGGGTGGAAAACTTTTGCCCATGCAACAATGTCTCCAGTTTTTCCATTTGAGAAGTTCCCCCTTCCGGAATATTTTCCAGGATATACAATTCGTCCTTAAAATGGTTGATCGCTATGACAAAACGATAAAGGGTATATCGAATATCGGGGATATCCAGCTTGCGTTTTTCTTCCGGAAAATCCAATGTATCAAAATATTGAACAGCATCAAAACCCGTATGTCCAAATAAACCATTAAACCCCGTAAAGGGTTTGTCGTAATTTACTTCAAAACTTTTTGTAAAATTAAACAAGGCATTGGGAACACTATCTATCCCGTTAACCTGCTCCTCACTTTGTGTTCCATCGGGATAATGTTGTTCTATTTTACCGTGTTGCACCTGGAAGACAGATATGGCATCCAGCCCAATAAAGGACTGGCAATCTATCAGGCTCCGAAAGTCGTTACTTTCCAACAATACCGGATCGATATAATGATCCCGGACTTTGAGGTAGAGGCTAACCGGAGTCATGGTATCTGCCAGCAGTCGTTTTACCCGGGTGTTCAATTTGAATGTCGTCAAGATTCTTCTTTTTAGTAAAAACAAAAAGCGGCTTGTCGAGTGATTCGACAAGCCGCTTTTGTTTTATATTTATGGCAAATAAAAGCGTGTCACCCCACTCGAGATTCCGAATGTGCGTGCCACCACCAATATTTTGCCAATTGATTTTTCATAATAATTCCTTTTTAAAAGGATGGCTCAAAGATATATGGAAAGGCTTCATAAAAACAAATGATTGCTTGTTTTTTTTCAAATTGATCATCAGCGTTGCTTCAAAAGGGCCATACATGACGTGGTTAAAATGGATGGTTTCCCATCGCCCTGCCCTTGTGTAACAACGCTATCGGACCAGAACCTTTTTTGTACACATTTGCTTACCAGATTGAATTTTCACGATATACACTCCCGCAGGTAAATCACTAACATTCAACGCGTAACGAACCTCATCAATCTGTAGTTGCCGCAGATTGACGCCCTGCATATTTTGCAGTGTTAAGGTATAAGTACCTACTGGCACTTCGGTCTCAACAAACAAAATATTTTCTACAGGATTGGGAAAAATGGACCAGGCGTCGGATAACAAGATGGGATCAATTCCGGTACTCAGTGGAGAAAGATCAATTAAAATGGGATCGATTCGATAAATTTCCGTTCCATTGAGTAAAATCTTGATATCACTCAATTGTAAAATTCCTAAATCATTAACGGAACGTAATCTAAGGCTGCCGATATATCCCCATCCACTGACTGGCTCATTAGCTTGACGACTAAGACCGAAATAGGCACTGCCAGCGTCTAAGTCCTGCTGTTTGATGCTGTAAATTTCAGACCCTGTTGGCTTCAGCCAGCCATTGTCCAAATCAAGATTGATGGCCTGCATGGCCGCATGAGTGGTAGCAGAAAAGGCCAATCCACTGATACGCTCAATCGGCTGATAAAAATCTCCCAAGTATAGGTCTACAACTATTTCGCCATAAGCTTTCGGATTGAGCTGATAACTCAATGGAATCGCCAATTTGGCGAAAGCCTCTTCCTCGCCTGCAAAATCATGAGTTTGCCCCATGTTGGCTTCTATGGCTTCATAATCATCAGGATTGACAATGCCATCACCATTACAATCAGCATGTTTTAAATTAATGGCTTCAATGAAGGTAATGCTTTGACTCCAATCTGAGGCAGGTTGTGGTTCCCAGACAATGCTGGCATTGGGTCGCACGGGGCCGGTTTTATAAAAACCTAGTCCAACCGCCCAAAAATCCACAATATTGACAAGTCCATCTGGCCTCACATCTCCTGGCCATACTGCCGAACAAAGATCAATGGTATCCCGCAGAATAACCACCACCTGAGCCGTATCACAACCCATTTCATTACATATAGCATAAGAAAAACTAATCTCCCGATCACACCCGCCAATTCCAGGGAAATAGCCGATGCTACCATCACCGTCTATTTCTGCCGTACCAAAGGTGGGCAATTGCACCAAATATTGATTGATAATGGTGGTTTCGCTGGTCCAATCATTGGCTAACACATCGACATCGACGGGTTGTCCGTATACGGTCGAATCAAGATCGTCCACAGCATCCAGGAAATTGGTAAATACTGAAATTTCAATATAGGTCGTATCGCAGGTCAGGTCGTCACAAGCTACTATACAAGCCTGCGCCCCCCCCGGACTATTACCAGTATAAGTAATACAAGCCTGGTTTTCTTCAATGGAAAAATCGACCACATCCCCTTCATTTTCACACCCATTGACGATGGTAATGGGGCTATTCAAAAAGCCGATATCCAAACAAAATTCGCCGGATTCATCTACCAGGATAGAGTCTGTTACAATACTGGTTGTAGTAGCAATTCCTAAGGTTAATTTGACCAAACTATCGCAACCATTTTGATTGGTAAAAGATTGCTGGAAGGTGCCTGCGGTCGCATATTCCGTTCCTCCAATGGTAATGGTTTCGCCCTCTTCAATGGTTAGCTCAATATTCGATTCTGAAACCGGATAAAAATCATAAAAGATCCGGTAGACGGCATTACAACCATTATCGGAGCCGCCCGAAACAAATTCTTCTCCGGAAGGATGATTTATGTCGTAAATGGTGCCATTGATTTCTACGCTTTCTTCCGCACACAAAAGCCCCTCAAAAAAAAGCGTATCCAAGGGCAAAAAGCTGAGGTTTACAAATACGACTGAATCACAACCCTCTGCTGTAGCACCGCTGATAATCTCGAGGCCGGTTGGATGATTTTCATGATAAGTTGTTCCATTCACATCCGCACTTTCGCCAGCACATAATAAGAGGTTCAGATCGGAAGAAGCCACCGGTTCAAAATTGACAATAACCACCGAATCACACCCACTTGGTCCGGGAAATACCTCAATGCCGCTTGGGTTATTCAGATCATATAAGGTGCCATTGACCACGATTCCATCTTCATTATGACAAAGCGGGCCACCGACTTCTACAATTGGATCGCCAACTGCTATCGTAAATTCTGTAGCGCAATTGTTTACATCATTGGCATAAGCCAGGGTATAAGTCGTTGTTTCTTCAGGAGTTACGGTGATTGCGGCAGTGCTATCTCCCGTTGACCATAACAAACTCAAATTATTAACCCAATCTGAAGACAAATCCGGGCTATCGGGTGGTGTAACCAGATTGAGGTCAAGGGGTCCTTGATCACAGATTATTTGATCAACACCTGTAATTTCCAGCGCATCAACGATATAAAAGGTAACCGTATCCTGTAGGCAATCAGTGACGTCAAAAATAATGCGAATGGCTTCAGGGTTCTCGATTTCCTGATCGGACAACACATCTATGGGCAACTCAAATTGGGGCCCTTCTACTGTGCCATTCGTTTGGGCTAAATAATCGAGACCTTGTATAGCATCTCCTTCGATACGAAACGACATTGGAAAATCTGTCGAATCATACCCGTTAAAAGTAAAGCCTATTGGGTTTTGGCCACAGCCTTCTATCAATACGGGGCTTTGGGCTTCCACTCCGGCCACAACACCAGTTAAAGGAGAACAAAAGCTTTTGGCTTCAAAAAATAAGCCTGAATCCCAAAAAGGATCCCCCACATCTGCCAACACCAATTCCATCACATATTCCTGGCAGGGAACGACCTGAGCAGTTGCGGTAAAAACATCAGTGTGTCCATCATAAACAGCTCCTCCCTGGGTAAAATTAAAAAGATTCGCATGATCCAATGAACCCAATGGGCCATCACAAAAAGCAGGATCGACTACCGGTTGGGTGCCTGGAATGCCAGAATTGATGCTATTGATGGAAACGGGCAGATCAGTACCCGGAACCTTGGCAATGTTGATGGTCGAAATGGGACCATCTGCTGTTTCTGGCCCCGTGAGAAAAAACCCAAAAACATCATTAAAATTACTACATACGTATTCAGGATATTCCTCAGAAGCAAATACATATCGGAACACAACATTATTTCCAAGGGGAATAAATTTAAAGCGAATTATGGCCACATCACGCGTGGGTTGGTTGCTAATCAAGGGGGCCAGCCCAGGATATTCTACCAGGCTCAGGTTGTTGACCATAGCCATTTCAAAGGTAGGCGCATCGGCACCAAAATTGTCACCTTGTGTGGCAGCATTACCGGTGGTCATAATAAATCCCTGGTCCAGCCCGATAATCTCCTCCCCGCCAGAGAACAGACCAATGGATGCCGGAACACCTTCAAATTCAAAGTCAACCACTTCAATGCCGGGGCCAAAACAGCTTTCCCGGACCAGTTCTACAGGATCTTCTCCACTAGCAGAACCAGGTGCAATGACAAGTTGAGCAGTTAGGAAACCAGGAAAAGCCAGGGCCAGATAAAAAAATACCATTCTTAGCATAATACAGCTTTTGATACAGATTATTGAAATGTAATCCGGGCAAGTGGTAGCATGCAGCTAGTAGCGTTCCTCGAAAAAATGGGGGGAAGAAAAAGGGTGTGTTGATCGTATTAAATGTACTTCTGTAAAGATAAGTAAAAAATAGCTAGTGTAAAATAAGCCAAACCATTTCTTTCAACAATTCACCTTCTGGTTTGCCCGTACTAATGTAGTCGACACCTTTAGATTTTAGATCGAATTCTTTGAGCACATTCAATGCCTTTTCTGTATGTACCCGATTGTAGTTCTTCAAAGCAAGGCGGTATTCTTTTAGGAAAAAAGGAGAATTCAATTTCAAGGCAGACAGTTGATCGCGTTCAGAAGCATTGCGCAAAAACTGTAACATATATATTTTGCTAAAATAATTGTAGAGGGAGCCAATTAATACGGGCAAGGGATGTTTGCGCGCGTTGGCCGTAAAATAATTAACGATGCGGTTGGCTTTTACCACGTTGCGTTGGGCCAGGGCTTTTTGCAATTCAAAGACATTATAATCTTTACTGATGCCAATATGTTCCTCAATGTGTTTATCGGTCACCTCAGTACCGACAGGCAAGTTAATGGCTAGTTTTTCCAGTTCATTCACCACTTTTGATAAATCGGTACCCAAGTATTCAGCGACCAATTCAGCGGCATTCGGTTGGATTTTCAGCTTTTTACTTTGCAAATATTTCGCAATCCAGGCACCGACCTGATTGTCATACAGGGGTTTAGATTCAAAAATTACTGCATTGGCTTTCAGGGCCTTGCCAAACCCTGAATTTAGATTCAACTTTTTATGCTTATGGCAAATAACCAGCACCGTTGTCTGCATCGGCTTTTCGATGTAAGTTTTCAGGTCTTTCAGGCTACGCATTTCCTGGGCTTCCTTCAAAATCACAACCTGAAGGGAAGACATCATTGGGTATCTACGGGCATTGTCAACGACCATCAGGTGGTCCGAATCCTTTCCGTAAATTATGGTTTGATTAAATGACCTTTCCCCTTCCGTCAGCACACTGTTCTCAATTTTGTCACTGATGGCATCAATAAAATAGGATTCCTTTCCATGTAGGAAATAGATTGGCTTGAATTGCTTTTTATTGAGGTCGGAGAGAATCTGCTCAAAAGTCAAAATGCTATGGTTTTAAGAGTTGCAAAGTACAAAAATTTATTGGCCAAATCATCTCGACTAACGAACCAGATCAGCAACAGCCTTTATCCATCGAGGATCGTCATTAAGACTAGGCACCAAGGTGACCTTTTCACCACCCATTTCCACAAACTCTTCATGGTATTCTACCTTTATCTCTACAATAGTTTCCAGACAATCTGCCACAAATGCGGGACTAAACATCAACAATTTTTTGTTTCCCAATTGGGCTCTTTTTTTCAAAATATCTGTCGTATATGGTTGTGCCCAAATTGCTGACCCCAGTCGGCTCTGAAAGCTAGTTGTATATTGATCGGGCTTTAAATTTAAAGCCTTAGCCAGGGCTTTGGTTGTATCATGACACTGCGCTGAATAACAAAACTGATTAACGGCACTGATATTTTGGCAACAATCTGCCGATTGCAGACAGTGGTTGCAGGTGTCCGTTTTTACAAGTTGCCTTTGTGGTAAACCGTGATAGCTAAATATGATGTGGTCGTAGGAATCAGGATCTAGTGCCCGTGCATTGTCTGCAAAAAGTTCAATCATCGGCGCATAATCATGAAAAGAATTGATCATCCTGACATTCGGAATGGCAAGTTTTTTTGCCAAAAGGCGCATCACTTCCTCATGCACCGAACCGGTTGAGGCCGAAGCATACTGCGGAAATAAAGGCAATACAATTATTTCGTTAACTTGACGAGCTATCAGCCGATCCAGCGCCGATTCGATGGATGGGCTTTGGTATCGCATCCCAAGTTCTACGATATAGTTTTCGCCCAACACCTTCTGAACGCCTTCTGCCAACCGCTCTCCATAAATTTTGAGCGGTGACCCTTCCGGCGTCCAGAGCTGCTCGTATAGTTTGGCGGAATCTTTGGACCGAAATGGCGCAATAATGCCACGTACCAAAAGGTTTCTACCCAACCAGGAAATATCTATGACCCGGGGATCTAATAAAAATTGTTTGAGGTAACGATAGACCGCTCCTCTTGTAGGTGCATCTGGAGTGCCCAGATTGACTAATAATATACCTTTTTTATGCTCCATGTTCACATTTTTTCAAAACTGAAACTAAAACATCATGTACATGTGATGGTTTAAATAAAGGTAAAATAAGTGTCATAATCCCTAAAAGCTGGTATTTTTGCCAGCCTAAAAAATAATTCAATGAAAAAACCGCTAATTTTAGTCACTAATGATGATGGAATTACTGCCCCAGGCATCAATGCATTAGTTGATGTAGCAAAATCCCTGGGCGAAGTAGTTATTGTAGCCCCAAATTCTCCCCAGAGCGGTATGGGACACGCCATCACTATTCATGATCCTATCAGGCTACACAAAGCAAAGGTATTTAAGGGCATCGAAGCGTTTGAATGTTCTGGCACTCCGGTTGATTGTGTTAAATTGGCCAAAAATGTGATCCTTAAAGGTCGCGTACCTGATCTGTGTGTTTCTGGAATCAACCATGGATCCAATGCGTCCATCAATATCATTTATTCGGGTACACTTTCTGCGGCAATGGAAGCTTCCCTCGAAGGGATTCCTTCTATCGGTTTTTCCCTTCTCGATTATGCTTATAATGCTGATTTTAATCCATGCAAACCCTACCTCAAAAAGATTATGAAGTATGTCTTGGAAAAAGGTATGATGGAAGGCAGTTTGCTCAATGTCAACATTCCCAAATTAACAGCTGAAGAAATTAAGGGTATCCGTGTTTGCCGACAGGCTGAAGCTCGTTGGGTTGAAGAATTTATGGAAAACGAAGATCCTCGTGGTCAGAAAATTTACTGGCTGACCGGTAAGTTTGAGAATGAAGATAATGGCGAGGATACAGATGTATGGGCATTGGAAAACGGTTATATTTCTGTAGTACCGTCTATGCATGACCTCACAAATTATAAGGCAATTCCACATTTAGTGGCACTTAGCTCATCTTCATTATTAAAACAGTAATCTATGTTGAACCGCGATGCTATTTGGATGGGACTGATCCTCGGTCTCCTCATTCCATTTGTGGGTTATGCTTTAGTACTCACCATTTTTGAACAATTGGAAGCATTAGGATTAATGAGTAAAATAGGCATGACGCCCTATTTTAGGGAAAGAACATCCAGTATACTGGCTATTAGTTTGAATTTATTGCCTTTAAACTTTTACCAGCGCCGGAAATACAATGAAACGACTCGCGGTTTGGTGGTTATGACCGGTGTCTATGTCATAGCCTGGCTAATCTACTTTGGTCGATACGTACTGTAAATCGATGTTATGAAGTACTACATTATTGCCGGTGAAGCCTCCGGGGATTTGCATGCCTCAAATCTAATGAAAGCGATCAAATTAGAAGACCCGCAAGCAAACTTTCGCGTTTGGGGAGGTGATCTGATGGAAGAAGCTGGTGGGCATTTGGTCAAACACTATCGCGATTTGGCTTTTATGGGTTTCCTGGAAGTGGTCAAAAATTTGCGAACGATCCTTGGCAATATCAAATTTTGTAAAACCGATATTTTAACTTGGCAGCCTGATGTCCTAATCCTGGTAGATTATCCGGGTTTTAATTTACGCATCGCCAAATGGGCCAAAAAAGTGGGTATCAAGGTTTTTTATTACATCTCTCCCCAAATTTGGGCCTGGCATAGTAGCCGAGTACATGGCATTAAGGCCTCGGTAGATCGCATGTTTGTGATTCTTCCCTTTGAGTCCGATTTCTACGAAAAATATGCTTATCACGTAGATTTTGTGGGCCACCCGTTATTAGATGTTGCAGAAACCAAACCCAAAGATCCTGATTTTTTAACCCAAAATGGGCTTTCACCAAAACCCATTATTGCGCTCCTTCCCGGGAGTCGGAAACAGGAAATCAGCCGCATGTTACCAACGATGTGCAGCCTGCAAAGCCAATTTCCCGGTTACCAGTTTGTTCTGGCTGGCGCCCCTGGGATCGATGAGAAATTTTATACCTCTACTTTATCCGGTCTTGATCAAGCTGCAACCGTGAAAATTGTGCGTGGACAAACATACGCCTTGTTGCAACACGCCACAGCAGCATTGGTAACATCGGGAACGGCTACCCTTGAAACGGCACTTTTTGAAGTCCCTCAGGTCGTTTGTTATTCCGGCAATTGGTTGTCTTATTTTATCGCTCGCCGACTGGTGAATGTCAAATATATTTCTCTTGTCAATCTAGTTCTCGACCGGCCTTTAGTAACCGAATTGATTCAGGAGGACTTCAACACCAAACGGCTGAAAGTTTCCCTTCAGGAAGTGCTTTCCACCGAAGGAGCAGCTCAACTCAAAGCCGGTTATCAAGAACTCAAACAGTTATTAGGCCAAAGCGGCGCATCAACCCGTGCTGCAAAGTTGATGGTTGGCTATTTGAAGGATTCTTAACAGCAAAGATTAAGCGACCTCGTTTCTTTTTAATATCCAGGCAGAGATGAGCGAAATTAACAACCCAATGACTAAAACCGTCAAAAACATAACCCCCGCCTGAAAAAATGGATCCAAAAATAGGGCTTCATTTCCTTCAAACTGAGCTTTTTGTTCTTCCGACATATTTTCCATGGCGTAAGTAGCCCATTTCTCACCATAAGTCAGAAAAAAGAAAATATAATAAAGGTTTTAGAGGAGCAGACAGGTTTCAGGAGTCAAGGAATAAAGTGCAAATATGGGCCTAACTTGGTATTTCAAGTCAAGATCAAACATTAAAAAATAAAAACATGTATTTTTTTAACTATATATATTACTCTGATTAAAAGTTTGGCACGCATTTTGTTTTATCATCAACTGTAAATAACGATAAAATATAACCGGATCGAAGAAAAGTGTTTAAATATTATTATTTTATTAATATATTTATCATATTTGCAACGCTGACATTTGTTTACTACTGATAACCAGTATTTTATTAACCAATCTTACACACATGAAACAACTATTAAAAAATTCACTGAAGAGCTGGCTATTCTGCCGGCTTTCACCCAGCTAAACGATGAGGCAAAATATGGGAGAGCGGAAGGTCCCTCTCCTGGTCTTTCTTTGCCTAACGAGCATCAACATGCGCTAACCCGCATTCCGTAGCAGATACCTGTTTACGGCTGGGTATTCCATGTTTTAAGTTATGCTTTTACCGAAGCTTAAGCTAAGCCTTAAGCTTGCAGTCACTCGTATGTCTTTCTTTTCCTGATCTCATTCAAGGTCGGGCTGAGAAAACTATGTTCTGTACTTATTGGCAATTGGCACACCATTGCCCTGGCAGAGGTATGTCCGGCACGATCTGTAACAATGGAATTTGTAAAATAAGCTGTTCAATACACAAAATAAATCATCATGCTACACCATAATACATCAAATCATCAAACAACCAGTTCATTTAAGGTCGAAAACATTTTATTAATTCTGCTTCTCTGCATTGGTATTTGTGGCTTTTTATACACCTATAATTATTCTTCCTCTCCCAAGAATGAAATTATTTGGGGGCAAATGGGGAAAACGAATAACCTTAGCCAGGTGATTGAAGAAACCGGAGAACAATCCGACCGGGAAACGATAGAAATTCAGGTAGGGAATCCAGTGGCAGGAAGATAAGAGAATGTTTATTTCGACGATTTTTTATAAAAAGTGACTTTGTTATACACAAAGTCACTTTTTTTTAATTTAAATTTTTAGTTATTTTGTTGTTGAGCGCATGTTTGCAGGTGGTCCTTTGCATTGCCGCCTCCAGACATGCTTTGAAGTTACCCACAAGCAAAGGAATATGAAACAACTAAAATTTCTCCTTGAACGCTCAGCCTTTGGAGTTTGCAATTATTTGGGTCAAAAAATGGGCATTGCTTCTGCTAGAGTGCGTTTGTATTTTATATACATTTCCTTTATCACCCTAGGTTCGCCACTTATCCTTTATCTATTTGCCGCCTTCTGGCTAAATCTGAGGAAATATATCAAAAATCGACGGAATCTAATCTGGCGTTAAATCATTGGCTAAAAGAAAACTGAATAAGATTGGCCCCCATTTTTAGTGCTTGTTGGCGCAATGCTTCAGGGTCTTTATGAACTTCGGGATCCTCCCATCCATCACCCAGATCAGATTCATAGGAGTAAAAACAGACCAGCCGTCCTTCCCAGAATAAGCCAAACCCCTGTGCAGGTTTATCATCGTGTTTGTGAATTTTGGGCAAGCCATTTTTAAACTCAAACTTTTGTTGATAAACCGGATGTTGCCAGGGCAATTCCAGAAATTCCTGTTCCGGAAATACCTTTTTCATAGCTGCTCGAACATAGGGGTCCATTCCATAATTATCATCAATATGTAAAAAACCGCCGCCAATCAGATAATTACGCAAATTTTCAGCTTCGGTATCTGAGAAAACCACATTGCCATGCCCGGTCATGTGTACAAAGGCATAGTTAAACAATTCGGCACTTCCTACTTCAACCACTGAATAGTCGGAATCAAAATTAGTACCCAGATTTTGGTTGCAAAATCGCGCCAGGTTTGGCAAAGCGGTAGGATTGGCATACCAATCTCCTCCCCCATTGTACTTGAGTAGTCCCAGCTTTAAGGTGGGATCTGGCAATGTTGTACTCATCAAAAAACTCAGGGCCAAAATACCCATCAAAAATTTAAGCATCTTCAAAACATTTATGCATTTAACAAGTGTATGGTATGACAAGCCACCAATCCGGCAGTCTCGGTACGCAACCGACTTTTCCCTAAACTCACTGCCTGGAAGCCGTGTTTCATGGCCAGGTCGACTTCTTCCCTAGAAAAGCCACCTTCCGGGCCAATCAAAATACAAACGTCTTTACCCGGAAGGTAGTTGTCTTTAATCCCTTCATTTACATTTTCATCGATATATCCGATATATTTTTTACCATCTTTTCCAATGTCCAGCTTTTCAAAAAAGTCCTTAAAGGAAAACAAGGGATGTATTACTGGCAGGCGGGCCTTAAGTGACTGTTTAGTAGCTGAAAGCAAGATTTTTTCCAGTCGATCCAGGCGCACTTTTGTCCTTTCGGAATGCCGGCAAATTACCAGGCTTATTTCGTCTATCCCAATTTCTGTAATCTTTTCAAGTAACCATTCTATTCTGGCCATATTCTTAGTAGGCGCAATAGCCAGATGCACCTTAAAATCGCGGGCTTGATTATTAGGTAGTTGCTCCAAAATCCTGGCGGTACACTTTTTCCGATGCACCTCATCAAGTACTGCCCGATAAAAACCGCCGACTCCGTCGATCAGGTGAATGTTATCGCCCGGGCGCTTTCGCAATACCTGGGCACAATGGCGGGATTCTTCTTCATCAAGGATAGCTTCGTCCCCGCTAATTTCTTTGGAATAAAACAAGATCATAGGCTACAAAAGCTAAAATTTGCTTAAAACTACTACCTTTGCGTCCACTCTCACAACATTAGCAAGAGAATTGCTGTTTTTTCAATTATTAAATAGAACAACTACAATAATAATATGGGTATTTTGATCATGGCGGGGCAACTAATGTTGAGTTTGTCCATTCTGATTGTTTTGCACGAAATGGGACACTTCCTTCCAGCCAGACTATTTGGTACACGTGTAGAAAAATTTTATCTTTTTTTTAATCCCTGGTTTACGCCTTATAAAAAGCAAATTGGGGAAACGGAATATGGTATTGGCTGGCTCCCCCTAGGTGGTTATGTCAAAATCGCTGGGATGATTGACGAGAGTTTTGACCGTGATCAATTGGACCAGGAACCACAGGATTATGAATTCCGATCAAAGCCGGCCTGGCAGCGCCTCATCATTATGCTCGGAGGGGTCACCGTTAATTTTATCCTTGGATTCCTGTTGTATGGCATGGTACTTTGGATTTGGGGTGAACAATATATGCCAGCAAAAAATGTAGCTTACGGAATTTATGCGGACACACTTGGCATGGATCTGGGGCTACAAGATGGGGATCATGTGCTAGCTGTGGGTGATCGGCCTTTTGATATTTTTAACGACCGGATTCTCGTCCAGGAGATTGCCATCAATAATGCTAAAACCATTACGGTTGAGCGCGACGGTCAAGAGATTCAATTGCCGGTAGATGGAAAATATTCCGCAATCCTGGCCAGTTACAAAAATAAGGACAAACGACTTTTTCTTGCACGGGTGCCTTTCGTGGCCGGTGAATTGAGAAAAGGTGACCCTGCTGAAAATGCAGGCATCAAAAAGGAGGACAAAATTATTAAGCTAAATGGCGAATACATGCCATTTTTTAATGATTTCCTGACCAATATCAAACCCTTGAAAAAACAGGAGGTAGAGGTGACCGTCATCCGAAATGAAAGCGACACGATCGATTACAAGATGACCACCACCGAAGATGGTACCATTGGCGTAGTACCTTATGGGGAAAACTATTTCTTCGAGTCAGCTACCAAAGATTATACGCTGGCACAGGCCATTCCTGCAGGAACGATAAAAGGGCTTAATTTTCTGGGTATTCAACTCAAGGCATTTAGTCAAATGTTCCGGGGGAAAATCAAGGCCTCAGATAGCCTTGGTGGCTTTGCTTCCATTGGTAAGATGTTTGGATCAACCTGGGACTGGCGACATTTCTGGTTTATGACAGCCATCCTATCGCTGATCCTTGCCTTCATGAATTTACTACCCATTCCGGCCTTAGACGGCGGATATGTTGTGTTTCTGCTGTTTGAAGTGGTAACCGGTATTAAGCCCAGCGATAAATTCATCGAAAATGCCAACATTGTCGGATTTATCCTGGTATTGGGATTGATTCTTTTTGCCAATGGATTGGATTTGTTTAGGGAGTTTTTCTAGGAATGAGACCGGCATCTCTTTGTCGCCTTAAAGAATGAAGGATGGGGCGACAAAATCAACTCCTACAACAGCTAAATCATGAATTATTTTGAATTTTATGGGTTACCTATCACTTTTAAAGTAGATCAGGAGAAGCTCAAACGCATATTTTACGAGAATAGCAAAAAATACCATCCGGATTTTTTCACCCTCGAATCTGATGAAAAGCAGGCTGAAATCCTGGAATTATCCAGTAAGAATAATGAAGCTTATCAGTTGCTCACGGATTTTGACCGGCGTATGAAATATATCCTGGATTTGAAAGGAGTGCTGGATGAAGAAGGTCAGAATCAAATTCCACAGGATTTCTTAATGGACATGATGGACATCAACGAAAACCTGATGGAGCTTGAATTCGACTTTGACAAAGAAAAATACCAAACAATCAAAAAAGAACTCGCAAAGCTTGAATCTACCTTATACCAGGGTGTGGCTTCTATTATTGAAAACTATGATGATGAAAATGCCGATCTCGGGGAACTTTCTTTGCTCAAAGATTTTTATCTAAAAAAACGCTACTTATTGCGTATTCATGAAAATTTGGCTACATTTGCCACGCGCTAGAAAAAAACAAAGGCGCAAAGGTTAAAAACAAAGGATTTTAGCCTATTTTTTTGCCGACTTGACGGAATTTTTAGTTATTTCTCTATTGCACTGGATGCAATATATCCGTTTTTCGACAAAATAAGCCGACGTGGCGGAATTGGTAGACGCGCTGGATTCAAAATCCAGTTCAGGCAACTGAGTGGGGGTTCGATTCCCCCCGTCGGTACCGCTTATAAAAATGGGGAATGAGAAGCACAAAGCTCTTTCCTCATTTTTTTCATTTGCCGAAGTGGTGAAATTGGTAGACACGCACGTTTCAGAGGCGTGTGCGCTTGCGCGCGTGGGGGTTCGAGTCCCCCTTTCGGCACTCCTTAATAATCAAGGGTTTGTGAGCTTTCAATAGTTCGTAAACCCTTTTTCTTTTTCCGCTGGTGTCGAAATAAGTATTTTCAAAAAGAAAAAAACACGCCATTTCACTCGCGCTCGCTGGAGCGTGGCACTGTGAATCGGCCCATTCTTTGTTGTGGTAGCCATTCCGCGACGGCTTTCCAAATCTCCTTTGCCAAAGATGACACATTTCGTACACCAGGGTGGAAAAAATTTCGAGAGGAGTGTAGAAAAGCGGGGTTGGAGTAAGGCTAATCTCATGGACTCCAAACTCCTTCTCTCCTACCCTTTTCCAGCGTTCCGGCGCAAGAAATCCATGCGTACCCAGGAGACGGGAAAAGTTGAGTATACAACCGGGAAGCTGATTTCCAAACAACTTTCGATTGAAGTACTGGTACACCTTGTTTAAGGCGTTGAATTGCTCCTCCGTTGGCGTGGGAAGAGACTTTTGCGTTGTCTTTGCCATAGCGTAACGGTTTTGTTTCGTACGCTACAAGTATATTCGATCAAGTGAAAAAATCAAGCAGAATCAACAGGTTACTCTTTTGATTGAAACTAACTTTTATTTTTATCCCAGCTTCTTTTCACCATCAATCTTCCCAAAGAACACTTATAACTGTTTTACGAGCATCCGAGTAAACACAATGCTCATAAAATTGACGATCAAACTGCTTGTCCCTCACCTGGAACCAATCAGCGGCAAAAACGATCTCCGTTTCACTGTATTTGATGCCTTCAGCAAAATACTCACCAGCAGCAGTATCTTCGGGAACTTTCTCCTTTTTGTACTTGAGATTGTAGTAAGGAAAGTCTTGAGTATTCCATTGCCACTTTACCTTATTATCCTGAGAACAAACGACCATTAATGGGTAAAGGTCAATGGTGATGAACCGTAAGAGGGTAGCGGTTATACTCGTTTGATATTTGTGTGCCATTTCGTCGGCAAGTCTGAAACTAAATTTTCTTCTAAAACAATCCTTCCTCAGCCTTTCTTCTGGGAGTAATAAACAAGCTGCAAAAAAGTCTGCTTCTCTTTCCACGACATTTTCAGAAGCAAAATTCGTAAAGGAAGAATGAGCAGGAGCTTGACCACTCTGCAAAGCGTTTCTATGCTCGTCTATAAAGTAGTGTCCCAACTCATGGGCAAAAGTGAATCTTGCTCTTGGTTTGTAAGCGTGTTCTAATCTGTCGGTATTTATAAAAATATGAAATTGTCCGTTACTATGTTCGAGCATCCCATCAAAATCATCAGCGTATTCTCCATAAGAGTATTGTATTCCTTTTGACTTTGCAATGGACTCAGGTTGAACTACACCCTCTGGACAATACTCATTTGCAACAAATTCAGCTAATTCCGATAAGTGTTTTTTCTTCCCTTTTGACAACATAGCATTTTAATCTTCTTGGTTTTCTTCGGCTCTCTTTCTGTCTTCGATCATCTTTCTTTTGGTAGCCTCTGATATGGACTTACCTTCACGGGCAGCCCTGGCCATGTTCTGTACAGCAGAATGGTCAACTCTTAGGGAATGAGTAAGACCAAACTTTTTAATTTTCCCCTTTTTTAGTATTTCAGAGGGATTTTCCATCGGGGGGAGGTTGGGAATTTCGATCTTATCTGCTTCCTCTTCAAATTTCGCTACTTCATCTTCTGTTTCAGGAAAGCCATATCCGTATGACCTTAGTGCTTTTTCAAATTCCTCCTCAAAATTTATTTTATCTGACTTATCCATGATTGTTGTGTTGGCGGTGGTGAAATTACTCAAGGTCAAAGCTGGAATTGCTTCTGATAAAGTCTTTGACTCTTTTCAATGCCCTCGATCTTATCTGGCGTAAGTTTTCAGAAGTGGTATCGTAAAGGATGGCAAGACGTTCTAACTCTTCTGTCGGGAGTTTTTTCTTCCCTTCTTGGAATCTTGTGTATGTAAGAAGAACGTCTCTCTCCCTTTCGGGCAATGCGGCTAATGCCTTGTCGATTAAATCTCGCTCAATACTCGTGGGTTCGTCATCACGTAGATAGGAGGGTAATTCTGCTGGTTCTGTAGTGGTATCATTTTCTGTGAATTTGTGATTGTTGAGATAAGGGATTGTCACTCTTAACAACTGCATCATTTCGTTTTTGGCAATTTGAGATAGCCATGCCTTTATTCTACGCTCTAACTTAACCTCGTCGGTTTCCCCTTCTGTTTTAAACGTTTCTGCCCTAAAGTAAGCTTTGTAAAATGTGTTATGAACCGTTGCTTTGATAAGCGATTGGTCATAGTATGCAGAGCCTTTTGGGCAGTTTTTAAAAACTACTGCGGTTATAAAACGAGAGTATCTTGAATAGAACTCATTAAAGGCTTCTTCTGCTTCTTGTGGCTCATCCTCTTGATATAAAGCCATGTAAGCTAAAAGCTCTGTACTTGTCTCATTGGTCTTCGTTGTCGCCATAATCCTTGTGATTATCTATACGCCAAATCGTGACATTTTTACTATTGAAACCTTTGTCACGGTTTACTATATATAGTAGTAACAGGGGGTTCAGAACACAATATATAGCAATGAGAGAATAAACACAATATGAATGAAAAGAAAATTTAAAGTATTAGCAATTGATGGAGGTGGTATTAAAGGATTGTATTCCACCAGAGTACTTCAAGAAATAGAGCAACGCTATGGCGATTGTTTCTTGGCTGACCACTTTGATTTGATATGTGGAACCTCAACGGGGGGGTTAATAGCATTGGCTCTTTCTCTTAGAAAGAAGGCAAGGGAAGTCGCTGACTTTTATGTGCAAAAAGGAGACAAAATCTTTCCATACTCAAGTTGGCTGTCAAGACAGTTCGCTTTTATTAGACAGACTTTATGGTATGGAAAGTATGGAGATAAAGCCTTAAAGAAATGCCTAGAGGAGTTTCTTGGTGCTGATACCAGAATGGAAGATGCCCAAGTGTCTTTATGTATACCAAGCTATAACCTGACAAGGGGTGAACCAATAGTATTCAAAACGCCTCATGGTAGTTTTTATAGGGATCGAAAGATAAAGATGGTTGATGTGGCTCTAGCCACTAGTGCTGCCCCTACATACTTTCCGATAGCAGAACTCAATTATCCCACAATAAAAGGATTGTTCGTAGACGGAGGCGTATGGGCTAATAATCCAACCTTATGCGGAGTGCTTGAAGCACTAGACCACTTTGTTGGAGAAGGAAAAGAGTTTGACTCATATAGTGTCTTATCTATTGCGGGCATCAGTAGTTGTAATGGGTGGAAAATGAGCGATCAAAAGCGGAAGTCATTTTGGGGGTGGAAGCATCGGCTATTTGAAACGCCTTTGGATGGTCAAAATTTCTTTGCAGATCATTTTATGAAAAAGCTGGTAGAAAATACAACACCTTCTGGGCAGTACTTTAGAATTCCTTCGCCGAGTGTATTATCTAAGGATCACCAGGAAGATATTGATATGGATAAGGCAGGAGAAACGTCGATAAAACTAATAGAAGGGTTAGGACACCAGCAAGGAGTCGATTACACAACGAAGCCTGAGTATAAAAAGGTGTTAGATACCTTTTTTGAAGATCAAATAATTTACCAAACAACTAAATAGAACTACACACATGGCAGATTGTCACAACTTATTTTTACAGTACAATGATGACTTGAACATCACGAAATCCAAGAAGAATAGCTTAAAAGATTCCAAAGAAGCTCTGAGGAAACGAATTAGAAAGTACTTCAAAGAAAACCATCCTGAGTATGTCCCTCAGTTCTTTATACAAGGGTCGTACAAAATGAAAACCATGATTCACACAAAAGATAATGAGTGTGACTTGGATGATGGGGTGTACTTCCTTCGTAAGCCAGATGTAACCTGTACTACCTTACAAAAGTGGGTTTACGAGGCGGTTGAAGGTCATACAATAGGAGGACAGCAACACCGAAAAAAGTGTATTAGGGTAGTCTATTCAGGAGACTATCATGTAGACCTCCCTGTGTATTACAAATTTGAAGAAGATGGAGGCCATCCGTTTTTGGCGGTAAAGAATGGGGATTGGGAAGAAAGTGACCCAAAAGAGTTTTTAGAATGGTTTAAAGGTGTCAAAACGGAGCAAATGGTTCGGGTATCTCGATACCTTAAAGGTTGGGGTGACCATAAGCGAAATAATATGCCTTCAGGTCTAGCGATGGCGGTTTTGACTGAGAAAAACCTTGTTGCAAACGACCGAGATGACATTTCTTTAAGAGATACATTAAAAGCAATTAAGGATTCTTTAGAGGTGAAATGGGAATGTATAATGCCCACTACACCTAAAGATGACCTCTTCAGTAATTATGACGAAACCTTTAAGAAAAATTTCTTTTCTGCCCTCGATGGCTTTATTGCCGATGCTGATGCTGCACTAGATGAAGAATGCCAAGAAAAGGCAAGCAAGAAATGGAAAAATCATTTGGGAGATAGGTTCCCTCTTGGTGAAAAATGTGAATCAGAGGAGGCCAAATCAATAGGTTCTGCGGAGAAAACTGGAAGTTTAATTATTGGTGTGCAAGGAAGACCCAAAGAAGAAGGCTTGCGTGCCAGAAGTAAAGGCGGTGTTTATGGGGCAAAAAATCTCTGATAGTAACAGACAACGTATGTCCATCAGGAAGCTTGAAGGACAAGGATTCATAAGCGATGTGGTCAGTTACGATAATCCTTTTGCTAAACTTGAATGGATGTTTTCTTTTGGGGAGATTGTATTTCACCATGATGAAAATTCAACTCCTCTGGATTTTTCAAAGTACAAGGTGAGGGTGATTTACAGACCCAATAAGAAAGGAAACAAGAAAGTTAAAGTCTTCATTGATAAACCTGCTTTGACTAAAAGAAAACACTTGTGGGAAGATGGGAGTTTGTGCCTTTGGAAAGGCACAAAATTTCAGTGGGAAAAAGGCATGAGTATCAAAAATGACCTGTTTCCGTCAATCTGCACATGGATTTATCACTATGAAAAATGGCTGGAAACAGGCATTTGGCATGGAGAGGAAGCTGAGCATTGAAAAAGTGCCACTAAACGGGAACTTATTCACATTGAGACTATGTTGTGCATTTATTTTATTGGTTCAAACATTAAAACATGGTGTTTTTAATAAATTATCAATCATACTCCAATGGTTTATTGGAGCTGTCGTTCAGTAACGGAGTGAGGAAACTTATCCAACTCACCGAAGACTCAGGGCGAATAGTTACAAGGAAAAAGATGGATACCGTTTCCAACGTTAACCACCCTGGTATTTATGTTGGAGTTGATGTCCATTCAAGCGAGGAATTTATTCTCCACAATCATTACCGAATATTTAAAACTGCCGGTGTCTCCCCATTTTGGGAGTATTCTGCTGGCGAGAAAGTTCATTGGGATAATCGCATCTGTGTAAACAATAAAATACAGGTACTTCAAAAAGGGTTAAACCAAGCAATCAGACGAGAAAAATACCACTGGTTGACCAACAACTGCCAAGTAACGGTTAATGATGCTTGTAGCAATCAGCGCACCTCCGAGGATGTTGGAAAATGGATTGGGCGTATTGCTTTGGGGGTATTTGCTGCGGCTCTTATCAAGGCGACGATAAGTTCATAAACTGTAATAACCAAGACTTGATTGAATTGCGTGCAGCCTTACCAAATTTATTTTGATATATTACTATTGTGAATATGGAATACTTCAAAAATTTGTTGAGGTAAACTCTAGTATCATTTAACATAGAAATGGACACATTTGTGAACTAACTGAATTGGCCTCATAAATGATTCAAATATATTCTATCGTTTATATTTCGCCTTTAGAAAGCAGCCCTAGACATTTTCTATTACTTTTATTATTTTATCAATTATATCAATTATACCACTATTACTGCCATCCTTTTTTGAAACCAATCCCGGTATTAAAACTAATTCTCTAAATTTATATAACTCACGTCGATATAAAGATTTTCGTTTATAAAAAGCCTCCATTAAACTAATATTCCCTACATTTCCGGACAGATGTTTTACTAGTTCCCTAAATTCATCTGTAGAAAACTTAAATTTTTCTAGGTCTTTTCGATATTTTTCATTTTGAAGAACAACATCTTCTGTTTCAATGCTGAAAACTTTTAGATCTCTCTTAAGTTCAACAAGTAATTTACCAAAATTTGCCATTCTATATTATTTTTAATTTGGTGGATTCCATTCCTTAAATACTGAAAGAATATTTTCATATTTACTACTAAAGGGGTCAAAATAATTTTTCCTGATCTTTGAGTTTTTTATTAAGTTTTCAATTTCGCTTTTGTAGTTTTTCTTAAATCTTTCTCTATTCACGTTTCCTGTTAAATATAAGTTACATGCATTTTCATAAATATTCAACCAAGCCTCAATTTTTGCATTTAAAACTTTCTTCCTTAAAGAACTATCTTCATTAGGTCTACTCTTTTTAAAATCCTCTAGGTCGATAGCAGCATTCGTAATTTCACTAATAGCATTATTAAGCATTGCTCTTAATTTTTTTTCACTGCTAGCCATGATATTATCAGTTGCTTTAACTGCAAGAAAATTTGCTTCTTTAGCCATATTTAATGCTTCCTGACTTGATTTACTTGTGTTCTCAAGTCTTTTTTTATCTGTTTTTAATCTACGGTAAGAAATAATTAAAGATAATAAGGACAATATAATTGCAAAAGTAGATATGATTATTGGTATAATATTTATTGCTAATTCGTTCAATTTTTATTGGATTTTTATTATTCTAATTTAGATACTTACGTATTCATAAATTAACTAATTGGGGCATTGGTTGCACGCAATATTTCCTATCCGCCATAAAGTTGCCGACATACAACTACATTCTCAAATTTCTTATCAATGAATAGTTTATCTCTTATTTCACAAACCTACCAGTCTCTAAAACTAATCAATTCCAGAAGATTAAAAGCAAATTAAGGTATTGAAATGCCAAATACCCGTTCTAAAAACAAAGAACAAATTATTCGATTCTTTACTACAACAACCCATCCAACGCATCAATCTCCTCATTCTTGAACTTAGCAATATAGTGCTGAGTCACATCGAGCGAGGATTGACCTAGTGCCTCCTTGATCTTTGGAGCAGATACGTCATTTTGGACCAGTACATTGGTGTAGGAGGCTTTTCCAGGTCAAAGCCATAACATGTGCTGGTTAATTTCTGGCGAGATGAAATGTGGTTAGTCCATGGGTTTAGCTCACCAATACCTTTTTTCTTGAAATCACTTGCGGACCTCACTGGGACGAATGCCGAATTCTTCAAGGAAAGCGTCGGAAAAAAAGGCAGGTGTGGAAAACCCCACATCATAAGCCACCTCTGTTACATTCCTATCCGTGGTTTGCAGAAGTTCTTTAGCCCGTTTTAGCCGAATAGAACGGATAAATAAGGAAGGGGATTTGCCGGTTAAGGCTTTGATCTTACGGAATAACTGGCTACGGCTCATACTCAATGAACGGGAAAACCGATCCATATCAAAATCAAGATCAGAAAGGTGTTTTTCTACAATCAAGCGGGCCTTTTGCAAAAAAGCATCTTCTATCTGTAGGTCTTTTTCTACGGTAGGGGCAGGAGCCTGTAAGGAGCTATACCGCTCTCTTAGTCGCATGCGTAGATCCAGCAGATTACGCAAATGAGCGAGTAGTTCTTGTCGGTTAAACGGCTTAGCCAAATAGACATCGGCACCCCGTTCCAAGCCAGCGATCCGGGATTCAACGTCTGCTTTAGCTGTAAGTAAAATAATAGGGATGTGACTGGTGCGCTCATCGTTTTTAAGGAAATCGCATAGCTGAAGGCCGTCCATTCTGGGCATCATAACATCACTAATAATCAGCTCAGGAATGGTTTCAAGAGCTTTTTCAATGCCCTCTTGCCCGTCAATAGCTTCTATTATTTGATAATAATCAGGTAATTGGTCACGGATGAATGAAAGCATATCTGCATTATCTTCCACCAAAAGAATAATTTGCTTATCGGCTACTTCTTCGCTGTCGGCAAAGACAGGTTGTGAATTTTCGGCTGTAATTAGTGAATCAGAGATCACATCGGTCTCAATGAGATCTGGGCGTAATTCAGCCAATGACTTGGGAGTAAAGTCCTCAGTTATCGATCCAGTCTGGGAGGGCGCCTTTCCTATAGGCAATAAAATGGTGAATTGAGTTCCTTCCCCTACCCTGCTTTCTACCCCAATCCGTCCTTTGTGCAATTCTACCAATTCTTTAGCCAAGGCAAGGCCAATGCCGGTACCTTGTCCATCATGACGATAAACATCCTTACTCTGATAAAAGCGTTCAAACACATGGGGCAAATGATTTGCAGGTATACCGATACCGGTATCAACAATCCCGATTTCCAAACTTTCACCTAAATCCTCTGTATCAACTCTTTTTATTTTTACACTTACCATTCCACCTTCCGGCGTAAACTTGAATGCATTGGACAAAACATTTGTGATCACCTGCGCCATTTTATCCGGATCATAATACAGCGAGATATTATCACTATCCGTTGTAAAATGCATGCTGATTTTTTTGGTTTCAGCCAAAGATTCAAAAGCGTAAAAAACACCTTTGATAAAGGGAATAATATCATCATAATGCGTCTCCAGCTTCATTTTTCTGGCCTCCAACCTAGAAAGATCCAACAGCTGGTTAATCAACCGGAGTAGGCTTTGGGCATTGCGTTTCATCAAAGCGTATTCCCGGATATCTTCTTTCTTTGTGGATTTGGAAATAAAGTTTTCTAAAGGCCCGAGGATCAAAGTGAGTGGCGTGCGGAATTCATGAGAAATATCGGCAAAGAAGCGGGATTTCAATTGATCTAATTCTTTTAATTTATCGTATTCCAAGAGTTCTATTTCCCGGAGGTGTTTTTTGCTCAATCTATTTGTCTCATACTGTCGGAAAGCATAAAATAGCCCGACAAAGAATAGTAAATAAAGTAAATAAGCCCACCAAGTACGATAAAATGGAGGAAGGATCTCGAATTCGAACACTGCTGTCGAGCTGATATGCTGGTAAATATTTTTTGCCCTTACTTGGAATCTGTAATTTCCTTCCGGTAGATTGGTATAATCTTTCCGGGATGCCGAACTCCATTTTGACCAGTTTTGATCATACCCTTCCAGAAAATATTGATATTCATTTTTAGATTCATCATCAAAACTGGGTGCTGCAAATAAAAATTTCAGAGAATTATTGGCAAAGGTAAATTCAGAAATACTTTCAAAATTATCTTCACTTCCAAGGCCACCGTCATAAATCAGGGAATCTTCATTAACGATCACTTTTCGGATAATTACATTAAAATCAAGGGCATAATCATGGGGACTAGAAGCGTCATATTGGATCAGCCTTTCATTGCCGCCAAACCACGTTATCTCCTTATTCATGGGGTCTGGATAAGCGACATTAAAATCTCCATTATTAGTCCTGATCAAGGGGATGTCATTCCAAGAATAAGTACCGTCCTCTTGGCGAAGTGCAACACCAGATTTTGATCCTTCAGGTATCAAGAGCCAGAGATTTTCATCGTGATCTGCAGTGACAGAGAATATAGCATCACGTCGGTTTTCGAACCCCCTTATTAAAGATGTATCAGGAAGAAATCGCTGCTGTATTTCCTCAAAACGATAAAGCCCCTGAGGCGTGGCAAAACCCATCCCATTTTCTAATGGGAAAGCCACATTTCTGTCTCCGGGCGGCAGCCCCTGTAGTGTATCAAAGTGAGTGATCTTCGGCTGCAAAGTGAATCCGTTAGAGAAATCCACTTGTAGTAGCCCCTGATAACGGGTCGTTAACCAAAGTTTCCCATCGGGTGCTTCGACGACGTCGCGGATTTCCTGTGTTATGCCATCAACAATTCCATCATTTCGCCACTGACCTTCATCATAATAATAGGAACCTAATCCCCCCTGTAAACCAGTAAAGATACGGTTGGTGTCTTTTTGGGAACGGCATATAGAAAATATATACCCTCGATTGATCAAATACGCCTGATCCTTTTTTATTTCATAAAGTCCCTGGAAAGTGCCTCCAAGTAGGGTTTTTCCCATGGATAGTTGTGCCCAGACCTGGGGAGGGATATCGGATACGCGTTTGAATTGTCTGGAGTTCTGGCCAGTTTCTTTGGGGTTTTCATCCAGGTAATAGATTCCTGAACTCGTAGCAATATATAATGTACCCTGATGGCGTGTGATACTAAATACTCCACCTTCAACACCTTCTCGGTCGGAAAAATAGGTCAGCGGAACGTTGATTTCTGCCCGGCTGATACCGATATTCATTCCGATCCATAATCCGCCCTGTTTATCCTGGCAAAGGGTCCAAACGGTATTATTCTGCAATCCTGATGCCTTATTCAAATGATGCAGCAGGTTTCCTTTTTCATCCATGATAATCACTCCATCCTGCATGGTAGCGATGGCATAATCCCCATTAGTCAATCTGATGGCTTTATAAATCCGCGCGTTCATAAGTAGCTCATCAAATGAAGTACGGAAGGGCACTACAGAAATACCGTCATACAAAAACAATCCCTCCGTTTGAGAGCAAATAAGGATAAATTCTTTCTTTTGCCCCTTATTATCAGTGCCGGAATAAGGCAGCATCATTGATATACGGTTGGTCAGAAATTTTTCTCCCTCCGGTACCAAGATCAGAGAATCAGATACCATCTGCATTAATCCGGTCTTCCACTGTCGAATATAAAGTTGATCGTTCACTAAGGCGGTATGGAGAATATAGGTCGGACTTTCCCAAACGTGCATTTGCTGGTTGGCCCAGCGGAAAATGTACTTTTGAGTGCTGAAATAGACACCATCACTGGTTATTATGGTTTGCCAAACATCTGAAAAATCGTAGTATTTTTCCTCTAGATAAGGGAGCAGGGAGACATACTGAAGCTGACCAAGAGTATCTGGTGCCAAATAACCGATTTCACCATATGCCCCAACAAAAATCCGGTTGTTTTCATCAATTGCAAGCGAGCGAATAACCGTTTTGTTGTCTGTTTTGATCAGCCGCCACGAAACTCCGTCATATTCCAATATTCCATTACTATTACCGAAATATAGAAGGCCACGCTGGTCCTGGACAATGTCCCAAATTTGAGCGTCGGCCTGGTATTCGCCTGGGAGGTAGTTTCGAATATATGGGTTGCCTATTGTTTTTTTTACTCCGGATTCAGTATTTATAGATTGAGCGGGAAGAGCGGGAAGTAAGCACCATAGCAGAATAAAGGCAAGGATCGCGTTTTTTAACTTTGCTAAAATGCAAGTCGGACAAAGCATAATACGGGTTTTTAAGGTGTGCTTATATAGGTGCATTTTAATCTTTAATTCTTTCAACAATTTACATTATTTTATAAAATCTGAGCGTCTAATACCCAAATTCCCCAAGAAGGCATCAGAAAAATAGCCTGGTATGGTGCCCCCTTGTCTTCCAGGATAGTATTGATGGAATTGCTACTCAAACTATTGGGATCATTATTATACACTTTCAACTCATCCCCATCATACCTGACCAGGCCGTCATTGGTTCCAAACCATAAGAAACCACGGCTGTCTGCAAAAATGGAAGTTATTTCAACTGATGGTAGGTCATCTTCTCGAGTCAGATGTTCGAATTGAAGGTCTTTTGTTAAAAGAGAAAAAGGAGCTTTTTCCTGACCCCAAACAAAAAGTGTAGAAAATAGGGCAAGCAAAAATAACAATAACAAGTTCCGGATATTTGTCTTGTCCTCAGATCGGTGCATTTATAATTTGGATTTAGAATCTTTGCGCTTTTTTGGAACTATCCCAATATACTGTTTTTTTCGTAAAGTAGCCTGAATATCTTCCCTCTCTCTCCTGTCTTTAGCAACAGTACAGCGTGGAATTCTTAATTTGGTAAGTGTTTCCAAACCACCTCAAAATCATCCACTAAAACCTCTTTACCTGTCCTATTCCACAAAAAAACTTTTAAAGAATCGGATGGATAGTCGGGCGGAAGGGTCACTTCAAAGCGAATGCGTTCCCAGGCCTGTTCATTCCTATCGGTAAATGCGGTGCTGGTGCTAGAAAAAGATTGTTGATCAGGGGTAGTGGCAATGATATTGACTTTGGGTTTTCCGTAATTCCAGAGGGTAAAAGTCAGCTGTTCGCACGGCTGAACCGGGCTGATGTAGGTTGATAAAGCATAAGGTTGTTCGGGCGTAAGCCGAAGGGCATTTTGACCGGAATGGGTCGTACCGGTTACAGGTGGGGTATTTATTTCAAAGAAATGCGACCTATCTTTGCTAAGAAAGAAAGCACTGTCCGTACTCATTTGCTCCAAATCACACAAAATCGTATCCGTCTGGATTAAGGTCGGCCGATGTAATAAATAAAGGGTATCTCCCCAGGGTTTGAGCAAGCTGTGATAAATATAGTTTTCCTCAATTTGGTAACACCCATAAGGTCCGAAACTAACGGCGTATTCGTCCTCCCGAACAAACCACCAACTTTTGTTGCCTTTGATAAAAGGATTGCGCGGACCTGTTTTGTACCAGGCGTTAAATTCAAATCCTCCATCAATGTTCTCTGGTGGTATTCCTTCAGTTTCCATCAGTTGGCGCAACACCTTCCAGCGGGTCTCGTTCCATTGCATATAATCATGGGTCGCTGTGATGGAAAATATAGCCATGATTCCCAGAAGGGCTATAGCCACTATTTTTTTGATCCTCCGCGGTTCAGGATCAGGATTGAACAAAAGCAATAAGATGACAGCAATCGGCAAAAAATAACGATCAAATTGATAGTTGTCAAACAAAATGAAAAAACAAATGCCCAGGCTCAAAAAGAACAGCCCAATTTTCCACCATTTTTTTGTAGGCCATTGTCGCCATAGATGAAAATTGTCCAAGGCTTTGATGGCTAAATACTGGATTAAAATTGTAGCGCCAAACAAACCGAAAACCTTGATAATCCCGTCTGGTATCAATGCCTCATGAAACCATTTTTCATTATCAGAAGGCAGGGTAAGCGGCCCGAGTCCTGTGTTGAAAAAGACATTGCCGACAAGTAGATTATTCCAACCTTTTTGACCTGCATAAAAAACAATCAGACTACTCAAAAACAATAAAACAAGGTGCCGTTTCCTCCTCATTCGGAACACAATAACAAGGGCTGGAAGTATAAATACAGCACAATTAAACAAAATCATGCCTCCGTCTTCTTTTAATCTATATTGAAAAAAATTCAAGGTGAGGCTTCTCAATAAATCGCTCAAACTGCCAAAGGTGGGAGAAAGTAGGTTGTTGAGCTCCAGGTATTGACTAAACGCCTTCAAAGTAATCCAACAAAGCAGAATGCCTACACCGGCTGAAAGAACAGCCCGCCAGTTGCGATGTCGAAGCACCCAGGCGACACCAAAAGCCAGAGGCCATAACAAGGCAAATTGTCGTAACAAGACGGTCACTGCTGCCAGAATAGTAGCCAACCACCAATATTTTTCACCTCCGCCATCAAAGGCCTTATTATAGAGGTAGATCATAACAATACCCAGCACCATAAAGGGAACATCTGTCATGAAGGTGAAAGAAAGTGAAAAGTATAATGGGTTAAAAATCAAGGTGAGGGTGAGCAGCACATTCCAAAATAAATCCTCCACCAATTTTCTACTAAGAAGAAAAAAGCACCAACTGCCCATAATAGCGACAATCAGGGTGGAACACCTCAAAACTGTAAAAGAAAAGCCAAATATTTTGCACCAAAACGCCCCCCACATCACCTGCAACCAAAGCGTCATTCCCGGCCAATCCCCAGGGTCAAACACGCCAGTATTCAGAAAATGTTGTACCGACTGAGCATACGCCCAATCATCATTAAGGGGAAATTCCCGAAAAGGATCAATTAATAAGATTAAAAGCAGCCATAAAGGGAAAATCCAAAATCCGGAGGATAAAATGGAAGAAAATCGATCAAGACGCATTGGTATAGGATTATTCCTTTGGATTTATTTGGTAGCGAAACACACTACGGTTAGAACGACAAATATGCCCTGAATAAAAAAAGCCCAACCAGAAAATAAATCCCGGCGGGCCCAAAAGTCATCCCTATGATTATATCTTTAATAGTTGATATTATCATTTAATAAGCGAAAGATACATAAACTTCTCAAAACTGCCTAATTGATATTAGTATTTTAACAAATAATCCTTTTTTTTGAAGTGAAACCCCGCCTTATACCGCTATCTACGGATGATAAATTTTACTATTTGAGTTTTTTCCTCATCTGAACAAAGCCCAAATTTCTCCCTAAATCCGATCATTTTTTCCTTTAGCATGTCTGGAAGTCGGCTTTAGTATCGAAAAATGTACATTTTCTGGTGAGTTAAGGCTTTTTTTGAAGTTGTACAAACAAGAAAAGTAACGGAATATCATCGAAAAAGGGATGATTTGGAGTCAAAAGATTGACATCCAAACAAACGCCGAGGCAACGAAACTCAAAAATAGAGCCTCTATAGTATAACTCAAAATGTATATCAACAGATTTTACCTATACGAATGCCATTTCTTCCTTTGGAGGGAATGGCTTTTTTGTTGATAAAGGACCTACCTATAATCCTACCTGCTTATATTTGTCCAAATTTCCTTTCTAATAAAACCAATACAGAATTATGAAGCAATTTATTTTCTTGTTGCTAGTGGTTTGTTTGCCATTATCAACAACTTTTGCCGGCGAAGGCATGTGGATACCTCTTTTGCTACAACAACTCAACGAAAAAGAGATGCAATCGATGGGCATGAAAATGACAGCAGAGGATATCTACAGTGTCAATAAAGGGAGTCTAAAAGATGCAATTGTACATTTTGGAGGATTTTGTACCGGAGAAATCATTTCAAGGGAGGGATTAATCCTTACCAATCACCACTGTGGTTTTGGACAAATCCAGCGTCATTCCAGCCTTGAAAACAACTATCTTGAAGATGGATTTTGGGCTATGGACCAAAAAGAAGAATTGACCAATCCAGGATTATTTGTCACTTTCATTGTACGAATTGAAGACATTACTGCAGCCATTTTGGAGGGCGTTACGGATGATTTAAGTGAATCAGACCGGCAATCGGTTATTGACCGGAACATCAATGCAGTCAAAGGTAGCATCCTGCGGGAAGAATATCAGGATGTTCTGGTTCGTCCATTTTATAAAGGCAATCAGTATTTTCTTTTTGTTACTGAAACCTATAATGACATCCGCTTGGTAGGTGCCCCACCCTCTTCTATCGGAAAATTTGGCGCCGATACGGACAACTGGATTTGGCCCCGCCATACCGGTGATTTTTCTCTTTTCCGTATTTATGCCAACAAGGACAACAAACCTGCTGAATATGCGGAGGATAATGTTCCCTATACCCCCAAACATTATTTACCCATTTCCCTGGATGGCGTTGCCGAAAATGACTTTACCCTGGTGTTCGGATTTCCGGGAAGAACCGATGAATACATCCCTGCCTCTGCAATGGACCTCAGGGTCAACACCTTGAATCCTATCCGTATTGGCATTCGCGACAAATCCCTGGAAATAATCGGCAAAGCGATGCGTTCTCGCCCGGAAGCCCGGATTCAGTATGCTTCTAAACAGTCGGGTATTGCCAATTCCTGGAAAAAATGGATTGGCGAAACCCAGGGCGTTAAAGCAACCGGAGGTTTGGAGAAAAAACGAGCTTTGGAGGCCGAATTTACCAAAAGAGTCAATAAGAAAAAAGCCTGGAAAAAGGATTATGGCCTGCTATTGCCACAACTCAATAAGCTGTACGGCGACTTAAAACCCTATGCGATCAGTCAAGATTATATTAACGAAATTTCCTTTCGGAATATCGAATTGCTTCGTGTTGCCGGAATCATCAATCGTTATATGGTCATTCTGGACAATAATGGGGAAGAAACTTTCAAATCCAGATTACCCAGACTAATTGCATACCTGGAAGGTTTTTATAAAGATTATATTCCAGATGTAGATCAGGAAATCTTTGGTCGACTCATGGAGGTGTACCTCAAGGACGTTCCGAAGCCCCATCAGGCTGCTTATGTTCAGGAATTGTTTGAAAAATCCGGTAGCAATTATCAGCAAATGGCTGAAATGGTTTACAATGGTAGTTTGTTAGCCAAAGGTGAAAAAGTTTTAGCCCAATTGAATGAAGATCCCATTGCTTTTTTCAAAACGCTAAATGATGACCCTGCCTATAAAACAACCACTGAAATCAACAACAAAAGTGCAGAGGAGGTCAGCCAGCCATATCAAAAGATTGATGAAGAGATCGAATTGTTACAAAGGAAATACATGCAGGCTTTGATGGAAGTTTTCCCGGAAAAGCGCTTTTATCCGGATGCTAACAGCACCCTTCGTGTGTCTTATGGACAAGTTAAAGGGTTTGAACCACGAGATGCCATACAGTATCAACCCGTAACCTATCTGAAAGGCGTTATTGAGAAATATGTGCCTGGTGATTACGAATTTGATGTGCCGGAAAAATTGCGTAGCCTTTATGAAGCAAAAGATTACGGCGCTTATGGGCAGGATGGAAAAATGCCGGTATGTTTTATCGGCTCTAACCATACCTCGGGTGGAAATTCAGGCAGCCCCGCCATTGATGGTTCCGGCAACCTGGTAGGTCTCAACTTCGACCGGGTTTGGGAAGGTACTATGAGTGATATCAATTATGATGCTTCCATTTGCCGCAATATTATGGTGGATATCCGCTACGTATTATTTATTATCGACAAATATGCCGGTGCTACACGACTGATTAAGGAAATGAAGTTGGTACACCCTAAGAAGTAGCGTTTGAGTGACAGTGAACCAAGGAGAGCGGGAGTGCGTTGTGTGACTCCCCTTCTCCTTGTCTCCTAATCCTCCATTCTCATCTTTTTATAAGCATTGATTAAGCCATTAGTTGATGTATCATGGGTGCTGACAGGGCTATCGCCGCTCAATTCCGGTAAAATATTTTTAGCCAACTGTTTACCCAATTCTACTCCCCACTGATCAAAACTGAAGATATTCCAGATAACGCCTTGCACAAAGATTTTGTGTTCGTAAAGAGCGATTAAATTGCCCAGGGTATATGGCGTCAGTTTTTTTACCAGAATGGAGTTGGTAGGTCGATTACCATGGAAGACCTTGAAAGGAAGCAAAGATTTGATTTCTGCCTCTGTTTTACCAGCAGCTTTTAATTCTTCACGAACCATAGCTTCTGTTTTACCCATCATTAGCGCTTCTGTTTGTGCAAAAAAGTTGGACAACAATATAGCATGGTGTTCTCCCACCGGGTTATGGCTAATAGCCGGTGCAATAAAATCACAAGGGATCAATTTGGTGCCTTGATGAATGAGTTGATAAAAGGCATGCTGGCCATTGGTGCCGGGTTCCCCCCAAATGACAGAGCCTGTTTCATAATCCACCATTTTACCATCCCTACCTACAGATTTTCCATTACTCTCCATATTTCCTTGTTGGAAATAGGCGGCAAATCGGTGTAGATATTGATCATAAGGAAGAATGGCTTCTGTTTCTGCACCAAAGAAATTATTGTACCAAATGCCAATTAATGCCAGAATAACGGGAAGGTTCTCCTCAAGCGGTGTTTCAGCAAAGTGGCGATCCATGGCATACATACCGTCGAGTAATTTCCGGAAATTGTCAAAACCAATTGCACAGGCAATCGGCAATCCAATGGCGGAACTCAAAGAATAACGACCGCCAACCCAATCCCAGAATTCAAACATATTCTGAGTATCAATGCCAAAGTGCTCTACGCCTTCCTGGTTGGTAGATAAGGCCACAAAGTGTTTTTTAACTTCTGATTCCTCCTTGGCTGTTTTCAAAAACCAGTCCCTTGCCGTATGGGCATTGGTCATGGTTTCCTGAGTCGTAAATGTCTTAGAAGCAATGATAAAAAGGGTACTTTCTGGTTCCACTTTTTTCAAAACTTCCATGATATGGGTTCCATCTATATTGGACACAAAATGGGTCTGAATCCCTTTCTGACTATAGGCCTTTAAGGCCTCTGTCACCATAACTGGCCCAAGATCCGACCCTCCAATTCCTATATTCACGATATCTTTGATCCGCTTTCCGGTATAACCTTTCCAGTCTCCACTGATAATACGGTTTGAAAATCGTTCCATTTTATCCAGCACAGCATTTACTGCTGGCATGACATCCTCTCCATCTACCATAATCGGCGTATTGGCCCGATTGCGTAATGCGACATGTAAAACCGCACGGTCTTCAGTTTCATTGATTTTTTTCCCGTTAAACATCTGGGAAATACTCTCTTTCACTTGGGTTTCAGCCGCCAACGCTAACAGTAATTGCAGGCTTTCTGTTGTAATCCTGTTTTTGGAGTAATCCACTAAAACATCCTCAAACTGCTTGGAAAATTTAATAAATCGTTTGGGATCTTCAGCAAACATATCCCGAAGATGAACATCTTTTATGTCCGCGTAATGAGCTGTCAATTTTTTCCAGGCAGCTGTCTGGGTTGGGTTTTGCCGGTTTAACATGCTTTTTTAAAATTTTAGTCCTTTGATGGACAACGTAGTCCGAGGCCAATCAAAAGAAGGAATTTCTATTCAATGTCCACTTTTGTTGCTTTGCTGCAAAACACTGGTGGAAATTCTAAAAACTGTAGTCCAATATAAAAATCAAATGACCCTTCCAATTGTTCAGGAACTTGCAACATTGCCTTTACTTTGACCGTATCCTTTACAGGAATAGTCAGCAGTGTATCCAATAAATTAAGGGGCATGGAATCCTGAATTTCAGCATTTTGGTAAAATAATCCTTGAAACCCGACAGGCATTTCCGGATTTTGTAATTGAACGGCGTAAGGATATGGATGTGAAAAGGCCAACTCTAAGGGTATTTCTCCTTTTTTTAGTGTCTGTCCTTCCGGAAAAACAACCTTGGCCTCTAACTTCCAAACCGGTTGAAAGGCTGCTATTTCACGAACCAGAATCTTTTTGTTGTCCGTGGTTAACCATTCACAGTTCCGACATTCCCAATCTTCTTTCCCTGCCAATAGGACCCGCTTATTATTCAATACCGTTTCTAAATTCCATAGGTCAAATTGATTCTTTCGGTAGTCGATATCGGTAAAGGTAAAGGCCTGCTGGCCAGTATAGAAAGTGTAGATCGAGGCATCGCGGTAAGAATTTTGAAATACCACAGGATTACCAGCAGCCCGGTCTTCCAATGCAGTCACCCATTCCTGGTGGCGAAACTGTCGATTGAGGTTCCCCAAATTCAGTCCCGGAATGGTCAATGCGATTCTTAAAATAAGGATCAATACTAAAGAAATGCCCCCTAAAGACAGATACCATCTAAATAGCTTTTGATCAGCACGATATTGCTTAACTGCAAAAACTACCAGTGGGATACACAAAATTATGGTCCATTGTGGTTCGACATGTCCTTTAAAGGTCGTCCAGAAAAAAAAGACCCAAAAACCAATGAGTATAAAAAAGTAAGTTTTTTCAATTTGTTCTCTTGGCGGAAATTTTTTCCACATAGCACGAAGCAACAATGGGAATACCAATGGGCCAAATACTACAAACTGATTGATCAGGTAATTTGTGGTATGTTTCAATTGATAAGGATCATCCCGGCCCTTAAGATGATAGCGAAAGGAAGGGAAATCATGTTGGTACTGCCAATACAGGTGGGGAAAAAACAAGAAAATTCCAAATATTCCTGCCAGGTAAAATCGAGGGCGCGTCAATAACTTTAAATTTGACAAAACGGTAAAAAAAATCAGCAGCACCCCGTGGTATTTGCTATATAATAAGGCTGCCATTACAGCACCTAAAAATAAGGTATTTACCCAACTTTCCGTTTTTAGAAATTGGCCATAAATCCATAAGAATAAGGCTGAAAAAAACAATAACGGAGCATCGGGAGTTGCAATAAATCCATACACCTGCAACAGAGGCATCGACAATAAAAGGGCGAAAAAGATGGAGATACTCCATTTGTCTGTTGGTTTGTCACATAGCAACCATAGAATATAAAGAAATCCAAGTTGTAATAATACCGTAAATAGACGTACCCCAAATATGCCATCAAACAGGCTTGTTCCCAGTTTGATAAGAACGGCAACCATTGGCGGATGATCAAAATATCCCCAATCCAAAGAACTGGCATACATCCAGTAGTAGGCTTCATCGGGGTCAAGCGGAGTTAAACCCGCCTGAAATAAGTTGATCACCAGCCAAATGGCCATTCCCGCAAATAAATATGTTTTTGAATCCTTCAAATGGTTGAGGATCTTTTTTAATTGGCCAAAAAGGTCAAGACTCCTTCAGTCCCTTTGATCACAAGGTGGACTCCACTCTCAGACACTTCAAATTGTTTGGCAGCCTCCAGTGACCTAATCAATTTAGAATCCTGAGCCATCGTTTCAGGGCAAGCTTTTTTTGTGCCAGCCATCTGTTCAATAGTCAGGTCAAATCCAGATTCCTTATAACTACCCATAAAATGGTTACAGGCTCCTGTCACACTTATGCGTGCATTGCTGAAGGCAACAAAGGATTCAGTACCCTCTAGAAGCTTAATCTGAGTATCCTTAAAACGCATCGTTTCCAATTTCCATTTTTTCTGCTCCAATGGCGTAGGTGGTACGTAAGCTTCATTTTGCTGGCTGGTGTCACTCACCTCAGTGATATTGGTAGAATCCGTATTGTCCCCGACGTTTTTTTTATCTTGTCCACATGCCTGAATCAACAATACAAGGGCCAATAACTGAAGTACAATAAGAAAAGGCTGTTTTTTCATTTTGCTGTCTAATTTTTATTGAATAAAGTTTTTCCTTTCTGGTTTAACAGGTCCTCAATCTCCTTATAGGGTAAAAAGAACTCCGTAAGTGTCAGCCCATAGACCACCTCCTCCAAAGGATTGTACAGAAAATACAACCCCTCTTCCATGATGGCAAAGTTGTCAGGCAATGCAATGGTTTCTGTTATCGCCCCATCAATGGATTGATCACTAGAGGATTGCCGTTGTTCTTCCAGGAATTTCATTTCCACCATTTTAATTAAAGCTCGTTCATCTTTAAAAATGCTTCGAAGTTCAACTTTATGGCCGTTTAAAAGATCAAAATTCATCAATCTCTGTTGAACGTTAGGATGGGCTCCTCCTGTAAATGCGTAAAATTTCATCCGGATGGACAACAGAAAAGGGTTTTGATATAAGGAGTCAGTAATCAACTTGATTTCCCAGGGAATTCGGTATTCCGGATCTTCTGCTACCAATTCTTCATATTCGTGTAATAATTGCTGGGCCCATTTACCCAATTCTATTGGAAATGAAGTATTGACCTGTGGTAAGGTAGGAATCAAAAGTTGATGAAGATTTGCCAACAACGTATCATTGATCTGGCGGCTGATCTGATTATCTTCTGTAATTATTGGAAATTCCACTTGGAGCTTTAAACATTGCAAAGAATCGTTTGCACAGGTTGAAGACACCCAGTTTTTGGATTCCCACTTTAGCTCTAGTGGAGGTGATGTCAATAAAGATTCTGGCATTTTACGGGCATCCTGTTTACAAGCAGTAAACAAAAGGGAAACTCCAGCAATAACCCCAAAATTCCAAACTATTCCGATGAATTGTTTCATAATCTGCCCAATAAGAATTCAAGCCTCCAGTCATCTCTTAAGCCGCAAAAGTAAAGAACTCCTGGTTATCTTGTTTACTGAAGGGTACATTAATTTTTGGCAATAATAATTACCCCTATTTCCTTAGAACAGATGAGAACACAAGTTTATGGGAAACCATTGAGGTTTAAATGGCAGGTGTTTTCATTATGGCACAAAAAAAACCCCCCTCCGAATTACGGAGAGAGGCTATCCCAAAAACCGATTAAAGTTCAAATATCTTATATTTTTTTCTATTTGTCCAAAAATAACAGTTTTTTCGTATCTGAAAAGTGATCTATTGTTAAATAATATAGATAAATGCCTGTTTTTTGGAACAATTGGGCCTCAAGAACAATATTATTTCTCCCCTTTGGGTAATCTTTTTGCATTTGATAAACCGATTGACCATTCAAATCCCTGATTTCAAATCTCACAGTTTCCGCAAAAGGAAGGTAAAATGAAATCGTTGTGGAACCACTGAATGGGTTTGGATAATTTTGTTCTACGGTGATATTATCAAAATGTTCCATTTTAAATTCCATTTCTACACTTCCAACAGAAATATCTGATAAAGTGGACCAATAAGCCTCAGCCCTTAGGCCTTGTGGAGAAATGTGAACAAAATCACTAAGGTGTCCCGATTCTTCGGCCAGGAACCGAAGGGTAAAAGCAGGTGCCTGTGTGGGGGCAGTGCGATTCCAGGATAAATTCACCAGTCCTTCCCCTACCCGATTCAGCCCAAAGTGCGCTTCCTTAACATCCATACCTTGAACTACTGACAAAAAGGTCAACGCATTTGGATCAAACGCCATGCTAAACTGATACCCAAGAACCTGATCCTCTTCAGGAGAGAAGGTTATCTCATATTCCTCACCTGCTACAAGATTTAGATCGTCGACTTTAAACAATAAATTTTTGCCCTGAGAGCGTTCCTCTGGGTCGGCCATAAATCCGGGTAAAGCACTACCATTTACATCTCCTACCTTAATCCCTACAAAATTAATGGTTGAATCTGCATTTAAATCACTGATCTCCACGTATTCAGGAAATACTTCTGCAAAAGGGTTGGTGGGATCCGAAAACACGTAATCTACAGGAACAAATCGCCAGGAGGTATTTTGGCTAAATACGGGCACTGTGCCCAGAATCAATTTCCGAATTTGCAAAATATCAAAAGTGGAAATACCTCCAGATCGGTTGGCATCAGCAGCAATGATCTTATAAGGACTATCCAATAACTGAGTGGTAAGGATATGCTGGGTTATTTTAATTAGATCAAAGGTCGTCAGTCCATTACTGTGGCCATCATCTTTTAACGGAGTGAGCTGGTACGTATTACCAGATGGCATTGGTTGAAATATATATTCACCGAATACATCGGTTACCGCCTGCTCATTCTGTCCTCCTGTCATATTTACGGTACTATTTTCAATACCTTCCCCGGATTCATTGGCTATATTGCCCGTCAAACTCCAAAAACTGAGACAATTACTGGCATCATCTAATACTTCCAGCGTCAAACTACAAGTCGACTGGTTGCCAGTATTATCTGTAGCCCAAATATTGATGATATTGGTGCCACGATCATTACAACCCAACACCAATGTATCCAGGTTCATACTCTCGGAAAAAGACAGTTGAACCTCCGAGCAATTATCAGTAGCCATGTTGGCAAATAAATCAGGGGTCAGTATAAGTTGCCCGGTATCTTCTATTTGCAAACTCATCATTGTAGCACAGTCCAAGGTTGGTGCCTGACAATCTTCAATATCAAAGATTAGATTAACGGGCAGCATATTGGCACAATCGTCTGAAACAAGGATCCGAAAATGATGATGGCCGGCAGGATAATTGCCTTCAATAACAAAATTTCCATTACCGAGAGCAGTAAGGCTACCATAAGTATCCACCTGCACCTCACTGCCATTCAGCACCAATGCGTAATCTACTGAAAGTTGGCCAACGGGTGTACAATCATCAGAAGTGGAAAACGCATAGGAGATAGCCGCTTCACAATCCTGATTGGTGTTATCCAGACAAATTGAGGCCAAAGGGGAAAACGCTACCACCGGTGGAACATTATCTGTTACCCTAATTATTTGGCGATATTTGTAGAACCCGGTGGACGGACCAATTAGCTGTTGACCAGCAAGTAGAACTTCATAAATAGAACTGCCATCTGAATATACCTGGTAGCTATCCCCAACGGCACTATCAAAATCAGGTCCGTCCTTGCGTTGTAATACCGTAGCCGGTGAAACACCATCGTATTCACACCAATTGATCACTTCGTGGTGACGGATGATTCTTTTACAATCAATTGCACTAGGCTCTATCAATGTATCTTGAGTTACAGAGGTTACCAACATGTCACAGCCTTCAAAATCTAGGCCCATTTCGACATAGTTCTGTTCGGTACAATAAACATCCATATCTTCAGGCAGGGTGAGGGTATAATTGGTAATGCCTTGTAAGGAAATGACCTGAGTTACAACAGCCGGAGGGTTGTCGGGGTTATCGCTGGCAGTCCAGGTACGGGTAATGGTTCCTATACTACAGTCATTAATGGATTCTTCCAACAAAAAGTCAACTGTCAAGACACAATTGTCACTAAAAACCGGAGCATCAAACGCTTGATCGTAATAATTTTGGAAATCATCTTCACAACTCAGTGTTACATCAGAAACTTGCTGTACAATTTGCGGAGGGATGATATCTCTAACCGAGACAGTGGCAACACATTCATTATAGTTACCAAAACAGTCCGTTGCCCGTAAGACGACATTTTGAATTCCATTATCACAATAAATCTGAATGGTATCTCTGAACAAACTATCGGGTTCCACTTCCAATTTAATCTGTACCCGATCCAGACAACAATCGTCCCGGCTTCCTTCATCGATATCTGTTGTCCGTATCAATCCATAACCATTTGATTGTAAGGTAAGGCTCAATTGATTGTTGCAAATCATCACCGGTGGTAATTCATCAATAACCCTAACAATGCCTTGCTGAGTACTTACAGCCCCACAGACATCGGTAGCTTCATAGGTTACCTGATGGTCACCCAGCGTCAATCCCGGAGCAGGAATATATCCTCCATCAAAACCATCTACCCCATTGACATATTCGACTTCACCAATCTCCGTAAATATTTTGAGGGTAAATTCGCTACAATGATCTTCCACCTGTGGAGGAGGAATCAATCCTAGAGAAGAACAATCGGCCAAGCCATTTGTCTGGGGAGATTCCGTGGCAACAACGATGGCAGGTTCATGTGTAATAATGGGAGGGGTATTGTCTCGTACGGTAATCATCTGGACTTTATCATTACCTGCGGCATCTGTTTGGTAAATAAAATTGGTACAATCATTAATGACTAACCATTCTCTGAGGATGATAAAATTGTTTCCCAAATTGCCACATAGAAAAATGGTGTCATCAGAATGGGTATAGATAAATTTACACAATGCTTCATTTACTAGTGTCGGAATACCTGCCTTATCATCCACGGCCTCGGTAATGGTCGGATCGGCCTGCCAGGCTACACAAGAAAATTCCAAGTCAGGAGGAAAGTAAAAATCGCTATCTGATCCCCGCTCAATGGCGATGGATTGTATTCGTGTAGTTGCATTTCCGGAACCGTCAACAGCCCGCCAGGTCCGGAGAATCTCTACAGAAGGGTTGAAACAAAAATTATCAATCCATTGATCTTCATAGGTCAAATCGAGCAATGTACAGTCATCAGCAATAGCAAAACCAGTCACTTCCGGGTCCCAGCTACCTGTACAGGCAATGATCGTATCTTCAGGAATGTTTAGTGTTGGAGCAATGTTATCAAAGAGGTTAATATTCGTAGTACAAAAGCTACCGCTACATTCATCAGTCACTACTCCTGTCAGGGTTTGCCCTACATATTCAGCAGGAATAATATCGCCCAAGTCTCCGTTCCCGCCTAATACATTGATTGATAAGCCTTGTAAAGTATTATAAGTACCTGTCAATAATAAATTAGGGATAATCTCCGCCTCACAGGTTGTGGAGTTTAGAAATAAATTGATATTACTCCGACAAGATAGACTGATAGAATGTCGGACAATGACTTGCTGTTCTACCGTTCGGGAGCAACCCGTCTTATCGGGAGAATTATGAGCATCACTACCGGCATCAAAAGTATAACGGACTTTATAGGTCCCTTCGCCTAAGGTGGCCGGAGAAAAGTTTATTCCGGTATAAACCTGACCGTTTTCAACCCGCTGGATGGTCCAGATTTCATTGACAGGAATCAGGGGAGTTACATTTCCATCAAATCCCGAGGTCGCTTCACCATACATCAGGATATTTGGATCGCTATCACAATAAAAATCGCCGAGATTGGAAATGATTGGATTCGGATAGTGGCAGCTATTGGTTACCGGGCCAAAAACCTGGCTAAGGTTAGCCATATTTCTTGCTGTGGCAAAATAGCCGTCACCTTCCCGGTAAGCAAAGGGCAACACATATACACCGGTATTGCCAACTTCCGGAATAGGTGTAGTCACTGGCATGATAGAAAGAGTTGTTGGCCGAAGGACGTTAGTCCGGTCATCCAGAATCCATTGCTGTCCGGATATACCAGTGGCAATAATCAGCTGATCATCAAAAACACCGGTATTTGAATTGCTACCATTGGCAACTATTACGCCATTGCGGCAAGAACAGGGAGGGATAATATCAATAGTTCCATCAAAATCCAGATCAAGGCCACCAGGAGGAATATCATTGAGATTGTCAAAAGGTGGAGAAAAGTTTCCTGGCACAGCAAACTGGACTCCATCAAAATTGTTTTCACAATTGGAGGCGTAAGAAAAGTTCCAGAAAAAAATTGAAAAGAAGATAAGAAAGGATTTAGTACGATGCGGACACCATTTAGGCCGTCCATTTGCAGACGAGTAATTGTTTTTCATGGGATGAGTTTGTTTTGAGCAAGATTGATAGTCCTAAAAAAATTCGACCATTAATCCTACTCTTAATCGGTTTTGGATAATTCTGATGCAAAAATACACAAAAAAGATATGTGAAAATTACCCTAAAAATGGTATTCTTTAAGAAACTTCATGGTTTAGTTATTTTATGACAAAACGCTCGATTAATGAATGGACTGGATAATTTCTCACAGGAAGAGCTAGCTCGTTATGCCCGACATTTTGCCATTCCTGAATTTGGGATAGCAGGTCAGGGCAAATTAAAAGCAGCGCGTGTACTCGTAATAGGTGCAGGGGGACTCGGAAGCCCTCTCCTACTCTACCTGGCAGCTGCCGGAGTAGGCCACCTGGGTATTGTAGAGTTTGATCGTGTTGATGCCAGCAATTTACAGAGGCAGGTTTTGTACCGGGTCTCAGACATTGGCAAAAATAAATCTGAGATAGCCAAAACTCAACTTTTAGCGCTAAATCCTCATATCTCCGTTGAAACCTACAATGTAGCGCTAACCCGGGAAAATGCCATCGAACTGATCTCAAAATACGATATAGTTGCTGATGGTACGGATAACTTCCAGACCCGTTATCTAGTCAATGATGCCTGTGTATTGTGTGAAAAAATCAATGTTTATGCCTCAATTTTTCGGTTTGAAGGCCAGGTATCTGTATTCAATTATCCCCATAAGGATGGTAGCCGAGGCCCTAATTATCGGGATATCTTCCCCGAACCGCCGCCACCTGATCTGGTGCCAAATTGTGCAGAAGGAGGTGTTTTAGGGGTCCTTCCAGGAATCATCGGTAGTCTTCAGGCCAGTGAAGTGATTAAAGTGATCACCGGAATCGGGGAACCGCTTGCCGGCCGTCTCTTTTTATTTGATGCTGCCGCATTTAGTAGCCGGATTTTAAAATTTGGTAAACGGCCAGATACTAAAATCGAAACGCTCATCGATTACGATCAATTTTGTGGGGTTCATACGTCAAAACCAACGGACATCAAAACCATTGACCCGTTGGAATTGCAGCAATTGTTGGATACAACCGAATCCTTTTCCATTATTGATGTCCGGGAGCCTTATGAATTCGGCATTGGCAATTTGGGCGGCCAACTGATTCCACTAGGCCAGATTATCGAAAATGCAGAAAAGATTCCCAATAATCAAAAAGTTGTCCTCATTTGCCGAAGCGGCAGGCGAAGCGCTAAAGCCATCCGACAGTTGCAGGAGCAATACAATATGAAGAATCTATTTAACCTTGAAGGCGGACTTCTTGCCTGGCGGGATGCTGTGGATGGAGGGATGGAAGTGTAAAAAGGTGATCTCGACCCACTTTCTTTCTCAATCAACCATCAAATTACATCCCCTAATGTCACTGGCATCCAATCGCCCCAATACTTCGAAGGTACCATCGGGATATACTTTGCCCAAATCATCTGTAGCGATAAAGCTGATTGTATCCAGATTGGCCATGTCAATCATGTTGATTACTCCGGTCTTCCCAGGTTGTGAGATCGATAAGGGATCGGTAATCTCTCGGGTTAACACCTTCATGGTTGGAGCCGGAATGAATTTTCCATCACGGGGTGCATAGGCTTGAGAGAATAACTCCGTCATCCCATATTCTGAATGAATATGGGGGACAGCAAACGCCTTTTTCAGGATTTCGTGAAGTTCGGTCCGGGTAATTTCACGTCGTCGGCCTTTCATTCCTCCCGTTTCCATGATTGTTACCCCGGAAAGGTCTTGTGGGTATTTTTCTGCTAGTTCCCAAAGCGCAAAACTCACCCCAATCAATAAAACCGGAATAGCTTCGGAACGGCACCTCCCAATAATTGCCAGCATTTCTTCCAGGTCGTCCAAAAAAAAACCACTCTGATGGTAAGCAGAATGACGAATAAAGTCATCTACCATAAAAACCAGGGAAGAACCCTGTCGTTCCAAATAGGCAGGGAGTAAAGCCAGGACACAATATCTGTTGAGGTTTCCATAGGTAGTTTGGAATGCCTTACGGGCTATCTTCCGGTACCAATCCGTATTTCGAACGTGATGTACGCTAGTAGAAGCCCCGGTGGTTCCACTGCTGGAAAATTCGGTTTCAGTGGACCAATTACCACTTTTTATGCTGTGGTTTTTAAAAAAAGCTATGGGTAGGAAGGGGATCTGTGGGATAGAAAGCACCTGAGTTGGTGAAACTCGAAGCAACTTGAGGTATTCCCTATATAGGGGATTGTACCGGGCCTGATATCGAAATACCGCCAATGTCAGCGCCTCAAAATCCGTTTCGGGCAGCTGACTAATCAGGTCCATTAATTGTGCTCGTTCTGCCGCAATACTATTGGTCATTATAAACTAAAAATGCTATATTAACGTTTCAAATAGAATACAAATATAACAGCTATGAAGGTAGTCAACTACGCCGTTTTCTTTTTGGTGTTTGGTTTTTTAACCTATTCCTGTGTACAACCGCCTGATTATCCGAATGCTCCGGAGATCACCTATCTGGGCGTCAATCAAACAAGCATCGGGCAGGGTAACCTAAACAGTATAAATGATACCCTGGTTGTACAATTTGCCTTCACAGATGGAGATGGAGACCTTAGCGGAGATTCCGACTCCATTGATATTTTTTTCACTGACAGTCGAAGAGGTAGTTTGATTCCCTACCGCATTCCCTTAATTTCCAATCAGGGAACAGGTAACGGTATTTCCGGTGAAATTACAGTACGCATTCCTAATAAACCATTTGGTATTTGTTGTGCCCTCGAAGGATTTAGCGCCTGCGAATCTCTTCCTGGAATGGTAGATACCTTTTCTTATGGTATTCAAATCCGTGATCAAGCAAACAATTACAGCAATAAGGTACAAACAGAAACCATTACTGTTCTTTGTAATTGACCCAGTCAATGCCCTTTTTCAAGAGTGTCAAAGTTTGTTGTTCCCGACTACCTGCCTCCGGTTGATGGTCATAAACCCAATTGGCCAATGGTGGCAAACTCATTAATATCGATTCCGTGCGACCATCGGTATCCAACCCAAATTTTGTCCCCTTGTCCCACACCAGATTAAATTCTACATAGCGCCCTCTTCGCAGCCCTTGCCAGTTCTTTTCCTGTTTATCAAAAGCAGCGTCTTTGTGTTTTTGTAATAGCGGAATATAAACAGGGCAGAAAGTTTCACCAATCGCTTGAACAAAGGAAAATAAATCTTGTTTGTTCCCCTTTTCGGGGCCCATTCTATCAAAAAAGACACCACCGACACCCCGGGTCTCTTTTCGATGTTTCAGGTAAAAATAATCATCCGCCCATGTCTTAAATTGAGGGTAATAATCAGGGTGGTGATTATCGCAAACCCGTTTTAACGTATTATGAAAAAAAACGGCATCTTCCGGAAAAATGTAATGAGGTGTCAGGTCGATTCCACCACCAAACCACCAGTGCTCCTGATCCAGCTCAAAATATCGAACATTCATGTGTATGATAGGCACCCATGGATTTGATGGGTGCAATACAATAGAGACTCCGGTAGCAAAAAACTCCTTGGCCTGGATGCCTAATGCCTTGCCAATTTTTTCCGGCAAATCACCATGTACTGCAGAAAAATTCACGCCTCCTTTTTCCAGATGTCTTCCCATTATCACCCTGGATCGACCGCCACCGCCACCTGCTCTTTGCCAGGCATCTTCTCTAAATTCACCTTCGCCGTCAGCTACTTCCAATTGTTTGCATATATCGTCCTGCAAACTTTTAAAGTAGTTGGAAATCACTTCTCTAGTTAGCATATTCATTTATTATAATCCCATTTTTCCTTTAGCAGCAGCCACCGTCTTTTTGGCGTTGCCAACAAAAACTTCATCATCGATTATTATTGCCGGGCGTTTGAGAAAAGTATATTCTCCAAGAATCAAGTCCCGGTATTCCTGCTCTGAAAGCACTTTCTCATGAAGCCCCATGGCCCGGTATTTCATAGCACGCCGGTTGAACAGATTTTCGTAGGACCCTACCTTGCTGTGCAAAAAGTCCAACTGTTTGGGGTTTATATTTTGTATTTTAATGTCCTGCAACTCAAAGCCTTCGCCATCGTTTAATTCACCGATAATGCGTTGGCAGGTATTGCAAGTTGATAAATGATAGATTTTTCTCATGACATTTGTATTTTGAAGCATCAAAATTATAGCATAAATTCGGCATTAGTTTCATATTATCGTAAAAAGTACTAAGCTTGTTTAAAAAGAAGACATGAATCATATTCCCGACTCAGAATTAATTATTAATCCAGATGGCAGCATCTATCACCTCAATCTACTTCCGGAACAAATTGCTCAAACCATCATTACTGTTGGTGACCCAGAAAGGGTAAAAAGGGTATCGCAGTGTTTTGACAAAATTGAAGTGCAGGTTAGCAAACGGGAATTTATTACCCACACCGGACAGCTTGGGCGTCATCGAATATCCGTAATTTCAACCGGCATCGGACCTGACAATATCGACATTACCCTTAATGAACTGGATGCATTGGCCAATATCGACTTTGCAACCAGGCAGAAGAAAGCTCAAAAAACTTCCCTCAAAATCATTCGCTTTGGCACCTCTGGCGGCTTACAAGCCGACCTGCCAATCGATAGTATCTTGCTATCTAGCCATAGCATTGGCTTAGATAATCTGTTACACTTTTACGAAAGGAAAAATATTGAGGAGGAAAAAGCATTACTGAAACTAATGACAGAAAATGGCATAAAACTCTCCGTTACGCCTTACTTCTCGAAAGGCAATAAATATTTATTGGATACCCTAGGAAAAGGTTTCCATCAGGGTATTACGCTAACCAGCCCCGGCTTTTATGCCCCTCAAGGAAGAAGCTTAAGGCTAAAATCATTGATGACTCCTGAAACCCTGGATAAATTGGCCGGGCTAAGTTTTCAACAGGCTAAAATCAGTAATTTCGAAATGGAAACTGCCGCCATTTATGGGTTATCGGAACTAATGGGTCACGAGGCCCTTTCTTGTAGTGCATTAATTGCAAATCGGGCCAACAAGACTTTTAGTCAAAACCCCAAAAAAGCAGTTGATGACCTGATAGAGGTGATGCTGGAACGCATAGAAGTAATGCTGGATGCTGAACTTTTAAAGAAGCGTCATTGAAACGCCCTGATTGCGTCGGCATTATTTCGATCATAGGGAACCCTTAAGAAGCCAAGCGTTCCCGGTTTCACCTGAATATAGAAGCTATAGGTGCCCCTGGTTGGTGCCCAGCTCAGCCCCATTTGCCAGCAGTGGAGATCCCGACTGAAGCCTAGATAGGGATAAGTGATGGCCTTGCTGACAAAATCGTACCCGATATTTCCCATATTAATATTCCAGTTTGGGGTTAACTGTACACTACCGCTAAGGCTAAGAGAATGGGTGCTCAACTTAAAAGTATCTCTGCCGCCAGTGGTTTTTTCAAAATCAAGTACAAAGGTATGCGCAATACGAAATTGTTCAAACAAGCTCAAAAAATCAGTTTCTTCCGGGCGCTTTCGGGTTCTCTGGTTTTCCTCTTCTTCATCCAGGTTTTCGATAATTTCTTCTTCTTTCCCCTGGAATAAAGCACGTATTTTACTTACCGTAACCGAGGTATTCAGGCGAACATTTGTCTCAATAAATTGCAACAATTTGCCCTCTTCCTTCCACCGCAATTTGCTGGTACGTCGGCTGGAATTTTTATTAAAAACATTGACATAGGGATCAAATACTGTTCTGAAGGACAATGTGGTCATGCCTTTAAAAAAGCGGGTTGTACCAGAAATATTGATCCGACTCCATTTCAGAGAATCCGCTGCAAAATTATAGTTGCCACTGATAACGATATTGTCAAAAAGTTTAAGGTTTTTTTCAGAAGAATCTTTTTTAGAAAAATACTTAGCTTCAAAAATGTTATTGATGGAATAAGAGAGGGCCATTTGTTTCCCAGATGAACTTGGAGAACCATAAATTCCACCGTCAAAAATAGAATAGCGATCAAATTGGGTCGGATCTAGAGTATCCTGTACTGTTCGATACCATCCCAAGTCTTCGCTTAAATAACTAGGCGTATACCCCAAAGAAACAGATGGTTTGATGACATGCCGAACCCCTCGTAGCCACCCCTTTTTGAATAACATCGTACCAAATATCTGCGTATTCATGGACACACCAGCCGAAAAGGTTCGAAAGGACTGAAAGCCTTGGATAAGTTGATTATTAATTTGTCCCAAGGTCAGAGTATCCCTGGTCACAATACCATTCACTGTGTCAATCTCGATTTTTGGGTCATCAATAAAATCACGCCGGATAGTTTTAAAGTACCAGACTTCTTCATAGTTGACATTCGGGTTGACATTAAAATATTTTAATAATTTTATAGAAGTGCCTGCATTGGCTTTGTGTCGGGCCCCATACCGGGCTTCATCCAATGTTCTTTGAGAAAAGAAGGTGGAGTCAGGTCCTGTAAAGGTACTTTTGGCCTCACCAGTATAACGCATGGTAATATTTTCGTACCATTTTTCTTTCCCGACCCGCTCTTTTCTACGGAAAGGATAGAGGGTTTGGGTTTGAAATTGAAAATTAGGAAAATTGACCGTAATGTTATTCGTATTGGTATTTTGACTGTGATTAAAACTCAAACTCATAGAAATGGGTTTGTCCCTCCAATTGCGGCTAAAGCTGAAATTGGAGCTCAACTGGTTGTTTAAAACACTTTGAGCATCATTGTATACCCTGGCCTGGTATCCGTTTAATTGAAAATTGATGGTCCCGCCAAATGAATTGAGCGGATGTGCCGAAGGATCCTGATTGTGAGACAATTGAAGCTTAAAGGACTTCTCTCTGTTAATCATCCCATCCAAAGCTTCACTTCTCCTTACATCATAGCCAATAGAAAACCTGCCATTATATTTATAGCGTTTTCTGTATTGTGATTCCGCAGTAAGGCCCCAGGTTCCCTTGACATATATATTGGCTTTAAGCGATAAATTGAAATGTTCTCCCAATGGAAAAAACCAGCCGATATCTCGCAATCCAAACCCCCACTGATCTGAATATTCGTAGTCCCGGGGAAAAAGCAGACCAGTGCTACGCGTTTTTGAAATAGGGAAAAAACCAAAAGGCAGCCAAAGTGGCGTTGGCACCCCCATTATCTCTAGATTAGAGGGGCCCACGACGACTAGTTTATTAGGAATTACTTTTTGTTTGCCACTGCGGATGCCAAAATGTGGTTCAGGATGTGTGCAGGTGGTAAAAATGGCATCATTGCTATAAACAATATCATTGGAGGTAGTATCTCCCGGATCACCACTGACAAATTTAGATTTGGTTCCCTGTACAATCATGTCGCCCTGCTGGGTGGTGACATCGTATACGATACCTTTACGGGTTTTGAAGTTGTAGCGCATACGTTCTGCCTTAAACTCCTGGTCTCCGTCTTTAAACTCAGGAAAACCAGATAGCCTTCCCAGAGAATCGGGCATGCCCTCAGCCGTTACAATATTAGTTTCCCAATCAAAGATGATATGATCCGCTTTTACTGAAATGGTGGTATAATTTACAACCCCCTCGCCATACAAGTGAATCTTTTTATCTGCAATATCGTATATCATAGAATCGGTAGCAGTATACTGGACGGGAGCATCAAGGGAATCCTTTGACAACTGAATTTTCGAGGTATTATCCCCTAAAGAATCCGACAGAATCTGTAGACTATCTACGCCGATAAAAACAGTATCTCCTACTGGCAAGGTCGGCACGATTGAATCTAGTTGACTACCAATAGAATCGACTGGTGGTTGAATTTGAGCATCAATACCGGACGAAAGTCCTAAAAAACACAAAATAATATAAACTAGTTTTGCTTTCAAACGATTATTTCTCTTTATTTGCATTTGATTTCGGCAGTGATTGATTATGGCTAAAACATTCAAAATCATCCTTATATAAGTTCTGCCGGTTATTTTTAATAAAGCTACTTTCCCCAAACTTAGCAATACAGCAACCTATGATGAAAGCATTAATTGTTTTACAAACGATCTGGCTGGCCTCACTGACGATACCTGTTAACGGGTTTAACATTTCGTTATCCTTTGGCCATCCCACAACTTCCCCATACCTGAACTCAGGAGCAAGCTTTTTTGAAGGCTCCGATTCCGCTTCTGCAATCGAAATGGTGGGCAAAGTTATCAAAGAAAGTAATATAGACGAAAAAGAATACCGGATAAAAACTGTAGTAATTGATCCGGGCCATGGAGGACATGATCCAGGTTGCCTTGGTCATAGCTCGCGGGAAAAACATTTAGCATTGGGTATTGCCTTAAAAGTTGCCGAAGGCTTGAAATTGAATTTCCCGGAAATCAATGTCATTATGACCCGGGATACCGACGTTTTTATCCCGCTTCATGAAAGGGCAGCCATTGCCAACAGAAACAATGCCGATTTATTTATTTCCATTCACTGCAACTATATGCCAGGGCATTCCGGAACAAATGGCTCTGAAACCTACGTCATGGGATTGCATACAGCACAACACAATCTAGAAGTTGCCAAGCGAGAGAATTCAGCCATTCTTCTTGAAGATAATTACGAAAAAAATTACGATTTTGATCCAAATTCTTCCGAAGGTCATATCCTGCTTAGTATGTTTCAGAATGCTTATCTGGAACAAAGCATTCTTTTTGCCGACCGGGTAGAAGCCCGGATTGGTTCGGATGCAGCCCGTAAAAGCCGAGGGGTCAAACAAGCAGGCTTTGTGGTGTTAAAAGAAACAGCCATGCCGAGCGTTCTAGTCGAAGCCGGCTTTTTAAGTAGTTATAAAGAAGAAAAATTCTTAAAAACGGAAGAAGGTCAACAAGTCATGGCTGATGCGATTATTGCTGCTTTCGCAGAATATAAAATCATGGTAGAAACCGGTAGTTATGACATTCCTCCTGGGGTAAAAACCATTCCAGTAGCTTCCAAGGAAAATAAAACAACCCAACCAGCCCCTACGCCAGATAGGTCTATCAAAACTGTCGCCGTTAAAACAGAGGAAATCCCGGTCCAATCAACCAGTATACCAGCAAAAACCAGGGCCGATAGCCCTTCAGAACCAATCAAAGATTGGGAAAGAGCTTTGATAGAAGATAAAGCCAATCGGGTAGCTGTGGCCACAAGACCAACACCTCCTCCACCAACACCTGTTTCAAGCCCAGTACCTGCTACAACATATCCAAACGATTATAACAATCCTCAAATTTATAAGGAACGAAAAATCATCCCGATGCAAGGCAGTAATGTACCAGAATCATCGATGCAAATTACCGTTAAATCACCGCCCCCCTCTTCGACAACTGTCAAGCCTCAAAATCGACCAGCAACTATCCTACAGGACAACCAAAATATCCGCTTTAATGTGCAACTAGCGGCTTCTCCCAGCCCAATAGACACCAATCAGCCAAAGTGGAGAAGTCTGGAATATCAAATTGAAATTGTTCCGGAAGGCAATTTGTTTAAGTACCAAGCCCGAAACTTCGATAATTACTACCAGGCATTAGATGCCAAACTCCACCTGCAAAATCGCGGTTTTGCTGATGCCTTTATTGTGGTTTATAAAGATGGCCGAAAGATCTCCCTGGAGCAAGCTAAGCTAGAACTTGGCATTCAATAGTCTTGTTTATTGGGGCTGTATCTTCTGAAGTAAACAAAACCCTTTTACATTACGGTTGTTGTAGAAATATCGTTTTGCTAATGGCAAAAACGATTTTTCGTATGTACACTTATTTTCTCTAACAAAATCTTACATTTGCGACTCGTTTAAACCCTATAATATGTCAAACGAAGTAAAGATTGGTCTATTGGCCATCGTCACTATTGCCCTTTCCTTTTGGGGATACAAATTTATTTTGGGCAAAAATGTGTTGACCAAGTCCAATAACTATAAAGTCCTATATGAAAATGTTGGCGGCCTGCAAATTGGTACTACGGTTCGCATTAATGGTGTAGCGGTAGGTACTGTAGCTAGTATTACCCTGCTGCCCGATGAGAAAGAACAAGTGCTTGTACTACTTGATTTGCAAAAATCGATAGCAATACCAAAATCTACGGTTGCGGCCATTACTTCCGTAGGTTTTATGGGAGGACAAGTCATTGTGTTGGAATATGACAAACCCTGCAAGGGGAATGACTGTGCAGAAAGTGGTAGTTTTATCAAAGGAGAAACCCGGGGATTGCTGGCTTCAATGATGGGGGTTGACGATCTCAAAATATATATGGATATACTTAAAACCGGTTTGATTGAGGTTTTAGATAGCCTTGACCAACGACTCCTTGATCCCGATAGCAACTCCCCACTTGCCAAAAGTGTCAAAGACTTACAGGGAACCCTGGCTAATTTAAACACAGCCACCGGGCGGGTAGATGACCTTCTGAGAACATCTTCTAAAAATATCAACGGTTCTTTGGCCAACTTAAACACCTTTACCGGTGGGCTGGCAGATAAACAAGATGAGATAGCTGGTATCATTGACAATGCTAAAACTTTGTCTCAGGATTTGGCTGATGCCAAATTGAAAGAAACAATGCTGGAAGCTCAGGCAGCGATTGTGGAGTTAAAAACTGCCATCAAGACTGCTGATGGGGCCCTCTCAGGTGTTTCAGATGTTGTCGGTAAAATCAAAAATGGAGAAGGTTCATTAGGGAAATTATTACAAGACGAAGAGTTGTACAACAACCTCAATTCCCTAAGCAGACGTGCCGATTCACTCATCACGGATATTCAGGATCGACCATATCGCTATATGCCGTTAAAGGGGAGAAAAAAAGTACAACGCTACGATCGTCTGGATGAAAAGAATTAATTGATTGGGTGAAAGGAGAAGCAATGCAATGCACAACTGCTAATTATTGTGCTCACTTTTTGCCTTTCATTTTTTACTTTTGATTGGAAGGAATAGAAAGATGAGCCCTACATCACCTCATCACTCACTCACCATCACTGTATAAACCATGTCTCTTAAAAACCCGGAAAATGCCATCCGCAATCAATACGCCAATCAAGGGGTTGAAGGCTATTACCGGGAGCATGGTTCTGATTACACAAATCCACATTTTGACCAAGTTCGGCAGTTATTGATTCAAAACAGACAACGAATTGATTACCAGTCAATTCTGGACTTTAGTTGCGGTAGCGGTGAAGTTAGTCAGGTGATCCAGGAACTCGGTTATGCATTACCAACGGCCAGCGATCCTTTTACTTCAGCTGCTTACCATGAAAAATTTAAACAACGTTGTCTGGATTATTCCTTTCAAGATGTGATCAAAGGCCAATTAGAAGGGCAGTTTTCAGCCATCATTTGCAGCTTTGCCATGCATCTTTGTCCTCCAAAAGATTTATTCCCGCTGGTTTTTCAGCTATTTCAACACACCTCACGCCTTGTAATTATCACTCCTCATAAACGCCCTGAATTGAGTAAATTGTCAAGAGTAGACCTAGATTTTGAAGATTTTTGCTTGACTGCCCGTGGGAAAAAGGTGCGTCTTCGGACTTATGCTGCTACTTTTTAGATTTGTTTCGGTGAATCTCTACTTGCAGGTAACTTTTGGTTTCCTTTGTTATTTTAAACCGATCATCCAGCCGATAACCGACAATGCCAATGATCCTCTCATCACCATTGAGTAATAACCAAGCTTTTTCCTTTTCAAAGAGAGAGAGTTTTTGGTTGGAAAAATAATCCTGGACTTTTTGATGGCCGGTCATTCCCAAAGGTTGAAAGTGATCTCCGGTAAACCAATGCCGAACTTTCAATGGGTAAATCAATTGATCAGCATCCAAAACCAACCCCTCTTTATCTTTGGGCAATGTTGTAGGTGAGCCATCCCTATGTCTTATTTCCAGTGTAAAAGTATCCAGATCAAGCACTTTTGTAGTAGGATAAATCTCAAATTGTACCTCTCTTTGTTCCCCCTCATCCTTTTGAACCACTAATCTTTCCCGATCCACCAGCATGCGATGGGTTGGAGTATAAAATACTGCTCCCGTTTGGGTTGTCACGGATAACGCATTGACAAGCTGATCTCCCAGAAAACCATACTCCTTCAGCCATTCATACAATAAACTCGGTGCAGCAGGATGCTCCCGCAGGTTTTTAAGGTCAATTTCAAACCCATTTTCCAATTCCCGCACCCACTGCTTTCGAAAGTGGTCGACAGCAAAAGTATAGAGCCACTCGGTTTCCCGCATCCGTTGGAAATTCTCACTCATGGTCGTTTCCAAACTCAAATTAATAGATTTCAAAACTGGTACGACATCCAACCGAATCCGGTTACGGGAATATTTGCGCTCCGCATTGGAAACATCTTCACGGTATGCGATATTTTCCTGGTGAACAAAATTTTCAATCTCTTTCCGTGAAGCAAATAAAAGCGGGCGAATGATGCGATCATTTTGGACTGGAATACCATGAAGGCCCCTGATGCCACAACCTTTGGTGAAATTATACAATGCTGTTTCTATGCTATCATTTAAATGGTGTGCCGTAGCAATACAAGTATAGCCAACCTCCTTCCGAATCTTTTCAAGCCAATCGTACCGTAGATGGCGGGCCGTCAATTGCAGGGATTGTCCCGTATGGCTCATGGCTTCATGGGTATCAAAGCGAATATGGTAAAATGGCTGGCTAAAACGATCCGCCAAGGCTTTGACAAATACCTCATCGCCATCTGAATCGGTACCACGCAACTGAAAGTTACAATGAGCCAACCCAAAAGTATATCCGAGTTGTGCAAACAAATATACCATGGCCACAGAATCTACCCCACCACTGACCGCCAATAGTACCTTGTCATTGCTTGTCAATAAATGATTGGTTTCAATAAATGATTGTAGCCGACCTAACATTTGCATTATTTTATCTTAGGTTTTCTTTGCATCACCGGAACATCGCGGGCAACCATTTGAACTGTATTTCGTAGTCTTTCTTCCAACAGAATAATTTTTCCGCGTCTCAGATTGTCCAATACGTCTTGTTGAAAGTGCCTGACGGTTATCAACTCCAGATCCCGGTCTAAAATCACCTTGAATTGATCCTGTACTTTTTCAATAAACTGGTCTACCTTGTTGTCTATATCGTTCACACAAACGACAAAGCTAATAGCCGTATTTTGCATCATATTCACCTGCATTCGCAAATCGGCAATCAGTGTAAAAAGATAACTCATGTGGTGCTCGGCCACAAAAGAAAAGTCACGGGTAGCTATTTGAAGTAGGGCCTGGTGTTGTTCTACTGCAACCATAGGCGGATAAGTATCTTCCACTTCTGAGGAAATAAAAGTCCCCTCTGCTTCGGGCTCCACAAAGGACTTTACAAACAGAGGAATACTCTTGTTTTGTAAGGGTTTGATTGTTTTAGGGTGGATGACTTTAGCCCCGTAATAGGTCATCTCAATAGCCTCTCTATAAGAAAGCCGATCGATTTTGGTTACATGATTAAATAACCTGGGATCAGCCGTCAATACACCAGGCACATCTTTCCAAATAGTCATACTTTCAGCATCCAGACAATAAGAGAAGATGGCAGCAGTATAATCTGACCCTTCCCGACCTAGTGTGGTGGTAAAATTCTCTGTAGTACTACCAATAAAGCCTTGAGTTAAGACAAATCCGGGCTTCTCCGTCATAGGTTTCGCCAGTCGATCGCAGCGCTCCTGAGTTTCTTCCCATTGTACCCAACCTTCCCGAAAAATATCGTCAGTCAGGATAATATCCCGGGCATCTAGCCATTGTGTGGGCAATCCAATTTTGCTGAAGTAGGCCTGTGCAATTTTAGAAGAAACCAGCTCCCCTATCGAAACGATTTGGTCATACATATAGTCGTAGTTTTCATGAGGTGGCTCATCCAACACCCATTCAACTTCTACAAAAGCATCATTGACCGATGCATATACCTCATCTTCCGAACCAAAAAGGGCTTCACAAATCTGATAGTGGTGCTTTTTTATCGCATCGAGCAATTTGCTAGCTTCGCCTGTACCCTTATGATGCGCATTTACGACCTCCTCAAATGCATTAGTGGTCTTACCCATTGCAGAAACGACAATCACTAGTCTTTGGTCACGGAATGTTTTCAGGATATTGGCTACATTCATGATCGCATTAGCATCTTTGAGAGAAGCACCTCCAAATTTGAATACTTTAATGGCCTTTTTCATTTTTTACAACTCTATTTATTGAGAATGAGGCAAAGATAAAATTTTTACATTTCCTGTGTGGAAGGAATGGTGAAATTGGACGAATGGATGAAGTGGTCGACTATTCAGCCTTTGCAGAGCTTTGGCCAAGTAAGACGGCAAAGCTTCGTCGTCCGAAGGAAGGAATGTTTGGCCATATCTACTACTCTCCACGATATTCGCCTTTGGCAAAAGTGCAAGGGATAGAGGCATCAATCTGGCAAAATCTGACATCAAATAGATGATCATATATTCTTTTTTCTTTACTTCCTGCATTTTTTTAATTTTGTGCTCTGTCCTTTTTTAAAAAATTATTATGCCTGAAAGTCTACAAACAGCATTTTTACTTTTGGTGGTTGGCATGGTCACCGTTTTTGTGGTATTGAGCCTGGTTGTATTTACAGGACGATCGATCATCTGGATAGTCAATCGATATTACGTGCCAGAGGAGACCATTAATGCTATATCAGGTACTGAAATTGCCCCGAAAAAAGTAGCAGCCATTGTTGCAGCTGTTGAAATCTTCACAAATGGTCAAGGCAAAATTGACACTATAAATCCCCAATAACCAATTTTGTTTAGTGCCGCTTTTTAGCGATAAATATGGTCTCCAGCCATGTTCAAAAATGTCTTCCCAAAAACGACTAAAGTTTAAACCTAGTAACCAAGGATACGATAAAACCGAATTATGGGAAAAGAAATAAAATTTTGCCTGGTCTATCGGGACATGTGGCAATCATCCGGGAAATATATGCCTCGGGTAGATCAACTAGTCCGTGTAGCCCCAGCCATTGTAGATATGGATTGTTTTGCACGGGTTGAAACCAATGGTGGAGGATTTGAGCAGATTAATCTATTATTTGGTGAAAACCCAAATACTGCTGTAAGGAAATGGACCACTCCATTTAACAAAGCGGGTATCCAGACGCAAATGCTGGAACGCGGGCTAAATGGTTTGCGTATGAGCCCGGTTCCCTCTGATGTTCGCCGACTATTGTTCAAAGTAAAGAAAAAGCAGGGTACGGATATTTCGCGATCATTTGACGGCTTAAATTATGCCGACAACCTGGCCCTTTCTTTTCAATATGCCCGGGAAGCAGGTATGATTGCTCAAGGAGCCCTCTCCATTACTTATTCTCCGATTCATACTGTTGAATATTATATCCATTTGGCGGATAAAATTATTGAACTGGGTGCTCAGGAAATCTGCATCAAGGATATGGCAGGAGTTGGTCGGCCAGCTTCTATTGGCAAAATGATCAAGGGAATAAAGGATCGTCATCCTAAAATTCTGGTGCAATATCATGCCCACTCTACACCGGGTTTTTCTGTGGCTTCTTCTTTGGAAGCCGCCCGCAACGGTGCCGATATTATAGATGTTGGTATGGAACCTTTGTCCTGGGGTACTGGTCATGCCGATCTCTTGACGATACAAGCGATGCTCAAAGATGCAGGCTTCACCGTTCCAGATATAAAACCTAAAGCTTATATGGAGGTCCGCCGACTGACGCAGGAATTTATAGACGATTTTCTGGGGTATTATATCAATCCGCAAAACCGATTTATGAATTCCCTACTCATTGGCCCCGGACTCCCAGGAGGCATGATGGGTAGTTTAATGGCCGACCTGGAAAAAAGCCTGGGCAGTCTCAATAAATGGATGACAAAAAATGATCAACCAACGCTTACACAACAGGACCTATTGCTGAAACTTTTTGAGGAAGTTGAATATGTGTGGCCACGGCTGGGTTATCCACCACTAGTAACGCCCTATAGCCAATATGTTAAAAATGTCTCCTTGATGAATGCCATTTCTTTGCTAAAAGGCAAGCCCCGCTGGCAAAGAGTTGATGAAAGCACCTGGAATATGATCCTCGGCAAGGCAGGTTCGTTACCGGGCCCACTCGGAGGTGAAATTTTGGCCAAAGCCACCTCAGAAAAGCGAATCTTCTTTAATGGTGATCCCAATGAGTTGTATCCAGATGAATTAGAAATTTACGCTGGAAAAATGGATGAAAAAGGCTGGTCCTATGGCGAAGATGATGAAGAATTGCTGGAATATGCCATGCATCCTGCCCAATATGAAGATTATAAGTCAGGCAAGGCAAAAGAACAGTTTTTAGCTGACCTGGCCCAACGCAAAGGAACGAGCGGAGCCCCGGAATTGCCTACGGTAAAACCAGCGGCCCCTCAAGCAACAGATGTAAAGCCTAGAGTAATGTATGTTGAGGTTAATGGTGAAAAATTCAAAGTGGCTGTCTCCTATGATGAGCAGGAAGTTCCACTTGCTTCACCTCCACCACCTTTGCCTGATAAGGCTAACGGTCAGTATCAGGCTATTACTGCACCATTGGAAGGTAAATTTTTCCTTACAAAAGATGCTTCGGAAAAGCCTGTAAAAGAAGGCGACCAGATTCAGATAGGCCAAGTAATTGCCTATATCGAATCGATGAAAGTCATCAACGCCGTTACTGCCGACAAATCAGGAAAGGTAATCGCCATCATGGCCCGTCATGGGGAGGAAATCGAAGAAGACGACATTATTTTAAAATTAGGCTAAGCTCCGGATTCGACTATGCTACAGAAATTATACGACATGACCGCCTTTGGCGAGCTTCAACAAGATCCAGGGGCCTTGTTAATGTTAGCGCTAGGATTTGGGCTCCTATATTTGGGCATCAAAAAACGATATGAGCCATTGCTCCTAGTGCCTATCGCCTTTGGCATCCTGCTGGCAAATTTCCCAGGCGGGCACATGAGCGTACTTACTGCAGCACCTGGTCCTGGAGAGCTGGATTTAACCAAATTGTCGCTGGTGACCATTGGTAAGGATTATGGCGTTATGAATATGCTGTATTATGCACTAATCAAAACGGGGCTTTTACCACCACTCATCTTTATGGGAGTTGGAGCAATGACTGACTTTGGGCCAATGCTACGCAATCTCCGATTAGCATTTTTTGGTGCTGCTGCACAAATCGGTATTTTTACGGTGTTGATTTCTGCCATTCTTATTGGATTTACCCCACAGGAGGCCGGGGCATTAGGTATCATCGGCGGCGCTGATGGGCCTACCGCTATTTACACCGCCATTATTCTTGCGCCTGAATTGCTGGGACCTATTGCCATTGCTGCTTATTCCTATATGGCTCTGGTGCCTGTTATTATTCCATTGGTGGTCCGTCTTACTGTTTCGGAGAAGGACCTGAAAATCAACATGAAGGAGCAGGATCGATTGTACCCCAATAAAATAGAGATCAAAAATATGCGATTGGTGAAAATCCTTTTTCCCATTGTCCTGTGTACGATTATTGCAATATTGGTTCCTTCGTCAGTTCCATTGATTGGTCTATTGTTGTTTGGCAATTTGCTTAAAGAGATCGGACAGGATACCAATCGACTTTATATAGCTGCATCCGAGACCATCATGAATACAGCCACCATTTTCCTTGGATTGACCATAGGTGCAACGATGACCTCTGTCACTTTTCTCAATTCAGTAACCCTGATGATTATCGTCGGTGGCTTTCTGGCTTTCGCCATCTCTATTTTTGGTGGAATCATGGCGGTCAAAGTTGCCAACCTGTTTACCAAAAAGAAAATTAATCCACTGATTGGCGCCACTGGCCTTAGTGCGGTACCTATGGCTTCACGGGTAGCTAATGAGATTGCCTTGAAATACGATCCTCAGAACCATATCCTCCAATATGCAATGTCCAGCAATATTTCTGGGGTAATTGGTTCGGCCGTTGCGGCGGGAGTTTTGATTTCGTTCTTGGGCTAGGAAATTATATGGCAGGAATAAGCCAAAAATTTAGTACACCTGCTAACAGCGCCGTATTTTAGCCGAAAACTGGCATGAAAAACAAATACACGATTCTCGGAGTAGTTATACTTTCTTTTATTTTAGGGGCCTTTACAACGGCCGGAATACTTCAAAACATCACCCGTGCCGATGTCCAGGCCGCTGGAAAAATCATTGGTCTCGAGTTTACAACTACAGAAATTGATTCCCTCATTCCAGGGCTAGAAGAATTTCAGCAGGATTACGCTAGCAATCGCGAAAGGTCTATTCCCAATGCTACGGCTCCTGTCTTGGTTTTTAATCCCATCCCCATTGGTTTTGACATCGATCAAACCAATCGGCCTAGCGGATATACCAATGCAGATCAGCTAATAATGCCAGAGAACAAAGAAGATCTGGCCTTTTTCACCGTCAGGCAACTGGCGCACCTGATTAAAAGCCAGCAGATTAGCTCAGAAGAATTAACCAAATTTTATCTGGCCCGTCTAAAAAAACAGGACCCTTCTCTCAAATGTGTAATCTCACTGACGGAAGAATTGGCGTTGGAACAAGCAAAAAAGGCCGACCAGGAGATTAAATCCGGGAAATATCGCGGCGTATTGCATGGTATTCCATACGGTGCTAAGGACCTGTTAGCTACTAAAAAATATAAAACGACCTGGGGAGCCACGCCCTTCAAAGAGCAATCTTTTGATTATGATGCTACTGTTATCCAAAAACTGGAAGAAGCAGGTGCCGTATTGGTGGCCAAATTAACCATGGGCGCCCTCGCCTGGGGCGATGTATGGTATGATGGCATGACCCGCAATCCCTGGGACCCCACAACCGGATCAAGTGGTTCATCAGCCGGATCAGCATCCGCTGTATCAGCAGGTTTGGTTCCCTTTGCTATAGGCACCGAAACGCTCGGATCAATTATTTCGCCCTCTACCGTTTGTGGAACGACAGGATTGCGGCCTACTTTCGGTCGGGTAAGTCGATATGGAGCAATGGCACTTTCCTGGTCAATGGACAAAATAGGTCCCATTTGTCGACAAGCTGAAGATTGTGCACTGATACTAAGTGCAATCAATGGCAAGGATGTTAAAGACCCTTCCACCATTGAAGTGCCCTTTGGTTATAATGCCACTCAGAAAAACAACCGGGGTAAAATCGGATACATCCGCAAAGATTTCGAGAAAGATTATGCCTTTAAAGAACAAGATAAGGCTACCCTGGATATGCTAAAAAGTATTGGCTACGAATTGGTCCCTATTGAATTACCTGCAATGCCCAATATCGGTTTTATCCTAGATGCTGAAGCCGCGGCTGCATTTGACGAATTGACCCGCAATGGGCAGGATGATCAGCTAAAGCGACAGATCCGCAACGCCTGGCCTAATGTTTTCCGGCAGGCCCGCTTTATTCCTGCCGTTGAATATATCCAGGCCAACCGATTGCGCAGTCAACTCATTAATGAGGTGCAGCAAATTTTTGAAGAGGTGGAAGTTATTGTCCACCCATCTTTGGCCAGCAGCGCATTGAGTATTTTCAACATGACCGGACAGCCTTCGATATGTTTACCAAATGGGTTTAAAGATCAAAAGCCCACAAGTATTACCTTTACCGGCCAATTGTTCCGGGAAGATCTGATCATTGCCGTTGCTCATGCCTATCAAGAGAGAACACCCTTTGATGACCAGCATCCGGTAGTAAAATAGCGTATTATCTTGAAAGAGAAGTTGAAAATAATCATTATCGGTGGCGGTGCAGCAGGTTTTTTCGCCGCCATTCGTGCTGCCGAGCTCAACCCCGAAGCAAAAATTATCATCCTCGAAAGAGGGCGCGATGTATTGGGTAAAGTAAAAATCTCTGGTGGTGGGCGTTGCAATGTTACCCATGCTTGTTTTGTACCTTCCGAATTAGTCAAAAATTATCCTCGGGGTGCCAAAGAACTTAAGGGGCCCTTTCATAAGTTTTGTTGTGGCGATACGGTAGAGTGGTTTGAAACCCGGGGTGTCTCGACCAAAATTGAGGAAGATGGTCGCATGTTTCCTATTAGTGACCGTTCTCAGTCTATCATCGATTGTTTGGTTACGGCGACTCAACAATATGGTATTGCCGTCAAGACCCAACATCGGGTCGATGGACTTATTCCGCCTTCTGAATCCATTCCTCACTGGCAGGTACAAACCAATGGTCAAATACTGGCAGCTGACCGGGTAATGATGGCCAGTGGCAGTAACCCCAAAATGTGGGCAATGCTAGCTGATTTGGGGCATAAAATCATTCCACCTGTCCCTTCCCTGTTTACCTTCAACATCAAAGATAAACGCATTGAAGGCCTACCTGGTATTGCCGTTCCTGATGCTGAAGTAAAGATTCTTAATACCAAACTAACGGCCCGCGGGCCCCTGCTGATTACCCATTGGGGGATGAGCGGACCAGCCATCCTTAAATTATCTGCCTGGGGTGCCAGAGCATTAGCAGAATTCAACTACCGTTTTACCATTCAGGTTAACTGGACCAACTGCTACGAAGATGATATTCGCGAAAGCCTCAACGACCAAAAATCCGGGCATCCTAAAAAGCAGATTTTCTCCAATGCCCAACTGGGTCTTCCCATCCGATTGTGGCAACGAATGGTGGAAAGCGCTGGTATCGCTCCCGGATTACAATGGGCCAATCTGGGTAAAAAACAGTTGAACGCCCTGGTTCATGAAATTGGACAGGCGCAGTTTGAGGTCAATGGCAAAAGTACCTTCAAAGAGGAGTTTGTTACTGCTGGTGGTGTAGACTTAAAAGAAGTTGATTTTAAGACCTTTGCCAGTAAAATTTTGCCCGGACTTTATTTTGCTGGTGAGGTACTTAATATTGATGCCATTACCGGCGGCTTCAACTTTCAGGCAGCATGGACTGGTGGGTGGATTGCTGGGGAGGGTTTGAGTGGATAGAACGTGTTTTTTGTACCAACTGGTCTCCTTACCAGATTACAATTGATATCCATAAACCAAGTCCTCCACCCCAAAATGTTTGTCCATCAATTCCTCCAAAAACGCTTGATCCACCTCATCAAAAGAATGTTTTTCCGTACTATCCACATCAAAAACAGCAATCAATTGTTTTTGTGAATTAAATACTGGCACCACAATTTCCGACTGGCTATTTGGATCACAAGCAATATGTTGAGTACCCTGTGCCAAAGCATGCACATCAGATACCAACTGGGTCTGGCCCTCGGAAGCGGCATTGCCACAAACACCACGGCCAAAATCGATGGACAAACATCCTAGCGTACCTTGGTAGGGTCCAACAATCAATTTCCCTTTGTCAACCATATAAAATCCAACCCAATAATAATAGGACAGGAAAGTTTTGAGCAGGCAATTGATCGTTACCATTTTAAGAATCATATTGCTTTCGCCCTGCAAATTGGCGTCTATTGCCGCCAGGGCTTCCTTGTAGGCTTCTTTTTTGTCTTCGGCACTCAATTGTAAAGAAGGCCGGATGAAATAGGGCATTTCTGCGGATGCACTCATTTTTTTTTGTGCGAAGTTAATGATAAGCGTTATTTTTTGGGATATTCTAGGATAAAAATCGCTGGCCGCCCTTCGCTGCGCGGTCGTTCGCTTGAATGTCCACTGGACATTCACCCTTCGGGATTGCTCACTCCTCTTCCCAGCTCATCCAGCGGTCCAAAATGTTGCCATCGGTATCTATTAATAAAGTTTCTTCATCATCTGGTGTAGCACGGGTTAAGTATGCCTGACCATTTTGAAAGTTACTGGCCGCCAAATAGTTAATTTCCACCTTCACTTCTCCATTTTCATCAATAAAACCCCATTTGTCGTCTAAACAAACCGCCGCCATACCATCACTAAAAGGTTCTGCCTGATCATAAACGGGTTGCACAATCCAGGTCCCTGTTATGTCGATAAATCCGTAATGCATATCCAGTTCATCATCCCGAAGCCCTACTTTGGCCATGCCTTCACTAAAAACATCCGCTTTATCAAACTCAGGAATAATGGCAAATTCTCCCATTTTGTCAATGTAACCATATTTTGAAAACACCTTCACGGGTGCCAGGCCTTCACTAAATTCACCAGCTGCCCGAAAACGCGGTTCAATGATAGTTGCCTCGGTATTAAAATCACGGTAACCATAGAGTTCGAACAATTCAAGCTCATCATCTAGAATATCAGGCTGCACCTTATCTTTTGCTTTTCTGGCCTGATAATTATCAATTTCACGTTGGTATTTTTGTACCGTTTCTTCCAACCCACTTCGCAATCGAAGTTTCCAACGATCCTTTACTTTTACCAATAGATCTTCCCGCTCCATTCGCTCTTGGCCCGACATGAAATTAATGAAGGAATAATTTACATTGGCCTTATCACCAAGGATCACACAATGCTCAATTTCCAGGGAAGCAACAACCTCGCGTAGCCTCTTCATTTGCACCACGCCAATCATGGCTGAAAAATATTGCTTAAAAAAGTGTTTGGGTCCTAATACACGGATGTAATCAGGATTATCAGCTTCCGGGAACAACTGTAGAAAGCCAGCCTGTTCTCCAAATGGAATCATCAAATCCATCATGCGCAACATCGAATGGTACAATTGGTCCACATCGGGCTGGTACAAATACGTCAGCACCGCATCAAAGTCCTTTTGATAAAAGGCTTCGGTATAACTTTTGAGCGTCCCCAAAATTTCATCTTCCATGCAAACTGGTTTTGGATGGGATAAACTTAGGGAATTTATTATAAATCTAAACGAAGTTTATAATTCTCTTTGGAAATAGATTTTTTAATAATTATACTGATTTACCCCGCCCTCATCATTTTGTTCATCAAACAAATAGTCTAAAAGCTCAAAAAAGTTCTCCACTTTACCATTGTTAGGATTAGCTCCATTGCGGCACCAATCATAGAATCCATAGGAGTTTTCCGAAGCGGATTTGTCATCGGGATGGTACCAGGTGGTATGTGCCCAAAAGCTTCGTCCGGATCTGGAAAAGACGTTATCTCCCATTGGTACTATGAGATAAACTCCGCTTTTCCCTTCCACAAAACTTTCTGTTGGAGGCAAATAACCATTCCCATAAAAGGAGTTTACTGTTAATTCATCAATAGATTCGCTGGTTTTAGTGGCAAGGTTTCTTGATTTTTCGCTAAGCTCTTCATGATTACTCATCCGGCAGATAAAGTCATAAGCATCAACGTAAGGGAAAGTCAATTGGGCAATTTCAAGATCGTTAGCCATATTGTGGTCGTAATGTAAAGAAGCTTTTAAGATGTCTAGCAAAATCGGCTTTTTCTCATTCACCAATTGCATCGATAACGCATCAATATTGCCTTTTACCTCATCAATTTTTGAATTATCAAATAGCCCCCAGGAAGCCCATGTTTGATTGTCATAAATTTCCTCAATGATTAGTTTTGACATTTCCAATGGGCTTACGTTATGAGGGTCATAATTTTTTTCATTCGTACCTGCAAAATAATCGGTCTCTCCAGTCGTGTTTTTATCCTTAGACAATCTTTTTAAAATCTGTTCATAAGGCCAGGCTCCTGAAAGTGGCGCTGAAGCAATAATATAGTCAGCAGAAAAATTGTCATTTGCAGGTCGCCATTCATAAAAATTCTCTAACCCTGCCATTGAACAGACATCCAATCCTAAAATATCAACAGATTCTTTACCTGTTAATACCGCTTTTATTTCACCTGGATATAAAGGATCTCTTTCTTCAAGTTCATCATCCGGACACATGGCTTGTCCATTGCCATGAGAGCGAAGAATCAGCATATAATTTTTTGCGGGGTAATTGGCTTTGCAAAATTGAATGAAATTCTTTAACAATTGAGCATCACCCATATTGGCTTCATACTGAGTTGCTAAGTTCAATTCCGGCATAATTGTCCCCCCCGAAAGTTCCTGAAAGTTCTGATTACCAAACCTGAATAACTTAGTATCAATGAAATCCTTACCCAATGCCAGGGAATCCTGAGAATGCCCTTCTATTCGATCTATCAACATGATTATCTCATAACCATCAGCAAGTTTGTTTTCTTTAATCTGTTGAACATCATCGAGTAAATTCACTTCGGAAGAATTGGAACCGGCAGCATAATACATAATGGTCCACCCATTCTCTTGAGCAAGACACTGTTGCATAATAATTGCCAAAAGGACAAAGGTGATACTTCTGAATTTCATAGACTTTGGGTTAATATTAATTATTGGGGTAGTCTGACGACATTTTGACATACTTGTCGGGGTGAGAGGATTCGAACCTCCGGCCTCGTCGTCCCGAACGACGCGCGCTACCGGGCTGCGCTACACCCCGATTGGTAAGCTAACTTCCCTACCGGCTGGCCGCCAGTAAATACAATACTGCCATCCGAACAGCCACACCATTTTCTACCTGTTGTAAAATAATGGAGTGTTCAGAGTCAGCTACGTCACTGGTAATTTCTACGCCGCGATTAATGGGGCCAGGGTGCATGATGACGATGCGTTTATCCAAGCTATTAAGCAAAGCCTTATTAACACCATAGTATAGTGCATATTCTCGAAGGGAAGGGAAATATTTAAGGTCTTGTCGTTCTAGTTGAATGCGGAGAATGTTAGCTACATCACACCATTCGAGGGCTTTGCGCACATTATGTTCTACACTCACACCCATTTTTTCGATGTATTTAGGAATGAGGGTTGGAGGGCCGCAGACTTTTACCTGAGCACCGAGTTTTTGCAGGCAAAAAATATTGCTAAGTGCCACGCGGGAATGTACGATATCCCCGAGGATGGCGATCTTCTTACCCTGAAGGTCGCCCAGTTGCTCCCGCATGGAAAAAGCATCCAGCAATGCTTGTGTAGGATGCTCATGGGTTCCATCACCGGCATTGATGATATTGGCCTTGATGTGGCGCGACAAAAACTGTGGGGCGCCGGGAGCAGGATGACGCATCACCACCATATCGACTTTCATCGACAGGATATTATTAACGGTATCCAATAACGTTTCTCCCTTTTTAACAGAAGAGGAGGAAGCTGAAAAATTGACTACATCCGCTGAAAGCCGCTTTTCTGCCAATTCAAAAGAAATCCGGGTTCTAGTTGAGTTTTCATAAAAGATATTGGCAATAGTGATATCCCTGAGTGAGGGCACCTTTTTGATCGGACGGTTAATAACCTCTTTAAATCTATCAGCCGTTTCAAAAATAAGGTGGATGTCTTCGGCAGTAAGATACTTGATGCCGAGCACGTGGCGGGTACTTAATTGCTGGATTGTAGCCATTATTTATGAAACATCATTTTTCTGTCCAAAAAGGAGTACTTGATCTTCCCCTTCTACATCACTCCATTCTACTTTAACATAAGCATCATCCAATGCATCAATCCTCATTCCGGTAAAGTCAGATTGAATGGGCAGATGTCGGTTGAAGCGCCGGTCAATCAATACCAACAAATCTACATTCACAGGTCGTCCGTAATGGTTGAGGGCTGTTAGTGCAGCCTGAATGGTTCTTCCCGTGTACAATACATCGTCCACCAGAATGACCTTTTTGCCCTCCACGATAAAATCCATTTCTGTAGCATTCGCCGCTAAAGGTTGGGTGCGAGTCCGGAAATCATCGCGATAAAAGGTGATATCCAGTTTGCCAAAAGGCATTCCCCGATCACCCAATATCTCGTTTAGGCGGTCGTTGATCCGGGCAGATAGAGGGGTGCCTCCTGACTGAATCCCCACTAGACAAGTATCCTTAAAATCATCGTAAACCTCTATCAACTCGTGACAAAGTCGCTCAATTGTCAGCGAAAATCGCTCCTGATTTAATATGACCCGCCCTTTTTCCATGCTGGTTCAAATATAGTAGTTCTAAGCTTGATTCCTACTATTTTTTCTGAGCTTTTGCCCAGGAATCCTTCAATGTCACTGTCAGGTTAAAGACCTTTTTATCTTCGGTAGAATCCTGGTCAACACAAAAATACCCCTTGCGCATAAACTGCATTTGCGCTCCTACTTCAGCATCCATCAGGCTCGGTTCAATAAAAGCTTCGATTACCCGCAAAGAATCTGGATTGAGAAACTCCATAAAGTCTTTACCCTCATGGGTAGTAGGTGCCGGATCGGTAAATAACCGGTCAAACATCCGCACCTCAGCCCTTTTAGCATGAGAAGCAGAAACCCAATGAATGGTTCCTTTGGCTTTAATCCCGGAAGTATCTTCACCACTGCGACTATCTGGATAATACGTACAACGTACTTCCGTTACCTCTCCAGTTACGGGATCGGTTTCATAACCTTCACAATGTAAAATATAGGCACTTTTCAGACGCACATCACCTTCCGGTTTCATGCGGAAAAATTTTCTTGGCGCATCAACCATAAAATCGCCCCGCTCAATGTACAATTCCCTGGAAAAAGGCAGCTTGCGTTTGCCCATACCCTCATCTTCCGGATTATTTTCGGTTTCCATAAACTCTTCCTGGCCCTCCGGATAATTGGTGATCACTACTTTTAACGGATCGAGAACCGCCATTACCCGAGGTGTGGTTTTATTCAGCACCTCTCTGACGCTAAATTCCAGTAGCTCCATTTCAATCACATTATCACGCTTGGCTACTCCTGTTCGTTCACAAAAATTGCGTAAAGCTTCGGCTGGATACCCCCTTCGGCGCATACCTGCAATGGTTGGCATGCGTGCATCATCCCAACCGGAAACCTGACCCTCTTCTACCAGTTTCAACAACTTGCGTTTACTAGTGATCATATAAGCCACATTCATCCGGGCAAATTCAATTTGCCTACTGGGAAAGATGTCTAATTGTTCGATAAACCAGTTGTACAATGGCCGGTGATGAATAAACTCCAATGAACAAAGAGAATGGGTAATGCCTTCAATAGAATCCGATTGTCCGTGGGCAAAGTCGTACATTGGATAAATTGGCCATTCATTGCCGGTGCGGTGGTGATGCTCGTGTTTGATCCGGTAAATTATAGGATCTCGCAGGTGCATATTCGGAGAAGTCATATCAATTTTGGCCCTTAACACCCTCGAACCATCCGGAAATTCTCCTTTGCGCATCCGCTGAAAAAGGTCCAGGTTTTCAGCTATGGAACGGTTTCGGTATGGGCTTTCCACTCCAGGTGCAGTAGGCTCCCCTTTCATTTCTGCGATTTCCTCTACCGTGGAATCATCGACATAGGCCAGTCCTTTTTCAATCAACCTGGTCGCATATTCGTACAGTTGCTGAAAATAGTCCGAAGAATATAGTTCTGTACCCTCCCATTCGTACCCCAACCAGTTGATATCATTTTTGATACTGTCTACATAATCCGTTTTTTCAGTAGAAGGATTTGTATCATCCATGCGGAGGTTAGCTTTACCCCCGTATTTTTTGGCCAGTTCAAAATTGATCCAGATTGCTTTGCAATGGCCAATATGTAAAAAGCCATTTGGCTCGGGTGGGAAACGGGTATGTACCCGGCCTTTATGTTTGCCATTATTGATATCCTCTTCAATGAACTCTTCAATAAAATTCAGAGAAGCCTTTTTATCGTCACTCATGTTCAGGACTTTATAACTTAATTCACAATTATTATTACATTCTTTCCGGCATTTCGATGCCCAATAATTCCATGCCATTTTTCAGCGCATTGGCAATTGCCGTAGAAAGCATTATTCTAAAATGTTTTGCCGCTTCAGTATCTGCACTCAGGATAGAGTAATCATGATAAAAACGGTGATAATTTTTAGCCAATGCATAACAGAAATTCGCAATCACTGATGGATCAAAGTCCTCTGCAGCAGTAAGAATCAGACCAGGAAATTCGTACAACTGCCCTAGTAATTCCTTTTCCAAATCCTCTAGAGGACCATATTGGCGTGCCAATTCCGGATCGGGAGTCATGCCTTTTCTTAGCACCGATTTTATCCGGACGTAAGCATTTTGCACATAAGGTCCGGTTTGCCCTTTCAGATCCACCGATTCTTTTGGATCAAAGGTCATCCGCTTTTTGGGATTTACTTTGATAATAAAAAATTTCAACGCTGCCAGGCCTATTTTCCGGATGATTTCCTGTTGTTTTTCCGGAGCTAAATCCGAAGTTGTATCTCTTTCTTTAGAATTTTCCTGAGCTTCAGCAATCACTTCAGCCATCAAGTCGTCAGCATCTACTACAGTGCCTTCTCTCGATTTCATTTTACCTGTAGGTAAATCTACCATTCCATAAGCCAGGTGATGAAGACCATGGGCATACGGTTCACCCAACTTTTTCAGAACCTCAAAAAGTACTTTAAAGTGGTAATTTTGTTCATCTGCTACTACATAGACCATACGATTGAAGCCAAAATCTTTATACCGTAGGTGTGCCGTACCCAAGTCCTGGGTGATATATAAAGAAGTACCGTCACTTCTAAGGATTGTTTTATGATCCAATTTTACATCTTCCAAATTGGCCCAAATGGAGCCATCCTCTTTCCGGTAAAACACCCCTTTTTCCAATCCTATTTCAGTCATATCCTTACCCAGCAGGTAGGTATTCGATTCGTAGTAGTTTTTATCAAAGGAAACACCCAATTGCTCGTAAGTTTGGGCAAATCCTTCGTAGACCCAATTGTTCATTTTACGCCACAATGCCAAAGTTGCTTCCTCTCCATTTTCCCACCGGATCAACATGGCTCTGGCTTCAGCTCCTAATTTGCTAAACTCATTAAAGTAAGTATCCTTAAAGGCTTTAAAGAAGGCATCTGGTCCTTGTTCTTCTTTTTTGTTTGCCTTAAATATTTTTTGTGCTTCATCGTTTTTTTGCCATTCCCGGTATTCTTCCTGGAAGGCCTGTTCAAAACGAACATAAAAGTCACCTACAAAATGATCACTTTTGCTCCCTGTGGATTCGGGTGTAGCATTTTCACCAAAAAGTTGCCAGGCCAGCATGCTCTTACATATCGCAATACCCCGGTCATTGACGACCTGAACTTTGATCACCTCATGGCCTGCTGCTTCCATAATTTTAGCCGTAGACCATCCGAGCAAAATATTTCTAATATGCCCCAGGTGCAAGGGTTTATTGGTATTGGGCGAAGAGAATTCCACCATTACCTTTTCACCAGAAGACGGGTGTTTACCAAAATTCTCCTTCTGGTAAATTTCCTGCAGAAAATTCCGCCAGAAATCTTCACTCACCACCAAATTCAGAAAACCCTTGATCACGTTAAAACTTTCTACTTCCGTGATCTCCTTTACCAGATAAGCACCAATTTCCGCTCCTATTACTTCCGGCTTTTTGCGTGCAATCCCGGTAAAAGGAAAGACCACCACCGTATAGTTGCCTTCAAAGTCGGGCCGTGTAATACTCACATTCACTTTTTCGGGCCCAACCTCACCTCCATAAAGCGATTGCACTGCACTGATAACTCCATTTTGTATGATATTGGTAATATCCATTTTTTACTTATTTAATAGGTGCCGGGGTTAAAAACGATTTATCTGTTTTTAAAAGCGGCCAAATTTACAGGTTTTATCCTAAAAATCTTGGTTCTTTGATGAAACCTGTGATTAAAGTCAGAAGAAAATTTAAAATGAGGGTCTTGTTTCCGCTTTCGCGGTTCGCTCGCTTGAAATACTGTCGTATTTCATCCTGCGGAATCGCTTGCCTCCCATCCGCTTTCGCGGTTCGCTCGCTTGAAATACTGTCGTATTTCATCCTGCGGAATCGCTCACTCCTGTCGTCGAAAGAAGCTAAAGATGGTCTTTCCGTAGTGTCGCTCCTGGAAATAATTTGGATGGTTTTGAAAGTTGTGGTTAGGGTTGTGTTCCATGACAAACCAGCCTTCTGGTTTCAACATTGGCTTTTCAAAAATCCGATCAGGGATGGTATCCAATGTGGGCAGCGGGTAAGGAGGGCCAGCAAAAATATAGTCAAAAAGCGTGGTATTCCGTAAGATGAATTTGAATACATCACCCTTAATAATGCGAATCCTGGACTCTATATCCAAAGTCTGGGCTGTTTTTTGGACAAATGCCACACAACCGGGAAATTTATCTATATAGGTGACATCAGTACAACCCCGGGATATGAATTCGTAACTATGATTTCCGGTACCACCAAATAGGTCAAGTACCTTCAATTCAGAGAAGTCAAATTCATTGTTCAATATATTAAAAAGGCCTTCTTTGGCAAAATCTGTGGTAGGCCGTGTCGGCCAGTTTTTGGCCGGCGGATTGAATCTCCTTCCTTTAAATTCGCCACCAATAATTCTCATGTTATCAAATTATTTATTTCCGAACTTCTAGATGCCCAATAAAGTTCCATCCGTTCTAAATCTTTTTCAGAACAATGTTTAGAGGTCTGCACAATCATGCTCCAATCAATCGCCGAGTCGTAAACTTAACAAATCATAGAAGAAATACTCCGGATAACGGCCGAGATGATTGCCCAATTCAAATTGAGGGGGGACTTCCATAAACCTAACGGCATTGAGATAGCGACAGAGTAGTCTATAAATTTCAGAATCCTTCAAAAGTTGACCAGCCAAATAAACCGGAAGCTCAATTGTGCTGAGGCTAAACTGGTCAATAATCATCATGATGTAATAAACCACATCTGAAGCTGATTTAAAGGTAAAATAATTGATAAAAAGCAGATCGTTTTTATCAAATAGCATTACCCTGATCGACTGGGAATGAAACAGCACAAAAAGGTGATAACCATTTTGTTTGGCGGTATGAGGACGTAATGCCTTCACCAACGTGGTTACTAGGTGATAGCTACGATACCCTGGAAAAGTTTTCTTAAAAAGGGCATGCAAGGTCTGGTCAAATGGGTATATCAGTTTTGCAGAAAGATAGGGCATATCATCACTAACCAGTTCATCACGTTCCGTTAATACGGCCAAATTGTCGAGGTAGGCCATTTTTTCATCCGACCGGTATAGGCGATTGGGAACCAGGGTGGCTATTTGGTGGTCAATTCCTAGCCAGATATGATTAAAAGAAGCTCTGAGATGTTTGTCCTTTTCCAGAATTGGAGCGATAATATCTCCCCAGTTCTGACCAGGCTGTAGGGGCTTAAAAGTGTACTCTTTGAGTATTTGGATATAGAGATTTTCATCATTCACCATATATGCGAAACTGTCCACCCCAATCAGGATGGACAGTTCTTTTACCGATGAAAATTTCTTACTAAGTTGTTCTTCTACTATTTCAAATCTTAACGTTCCCAATTTCCTGCAAGGTTTGGTGCGTTCATATTTCCAAATTTGATCGGCTTATTCGGATCATAATTCTGATCGTATCTGGCAAAGCGTATATCACCGTATGATCCCATAAATACTTTGCGGGGAATTCCTACTTCCACAACATTCACGTTGGTCGACTGATAGGTAATGGTATCAGCCTGGATGTTGAAGACAGCTCCGTTACCATAAGGTACATAGGGTAACGAATCAAGATTAATACCCAATGCCTTAATAGAGTCAATTGCAGGACTGTATGAAGTATCATAAGTAATGACACCTGTGAAATTAGGGTCATCCGGATCACCATTTACTTTGATGATTGCGAATCTGTCATTTTTAAGGACGTACGACAAACTGTCAAAAGTGGGCGAAAATCCTCCTTTGATACTTCGGAAGAGCTCCTGTGTTGTACGGATTTGGGTCAACTTTGCTACTACGGCATCTTCACGCTTCTGTTTTTCTGCGTTGAAGGCAATAGGCTCACGGATACTACTGTAAAGCATCCATACCAGGACAGCTACAATTACAAGCAAAACTAGGTTGATGATTAATCTCATTTTTCGGTTTGTTTTGACGCAATAATAAGGTTTTTTATCAAAAAGCGAGTCATTAGCTTTGGCAATTTTATGATAAAATAAACAAAACTTTAGTGAATTTAAGTAATCCTGGCAACAAGTCATATTTTTGTGGGCAAATGAATATAACAATATTAGCCATAGAATCTTCCTGTGATGATACTTCCGCTGCTGTGATCAGGGACGGAAACGTGTTGAGCAATTGCATTGCCACTCAGGAAATACACCAACAATACGGAGGAGTAGTACCCGAGTTGGCTTCCCGTGCCCACCAGGTAAACATTATTCCGATAGTAGATACTGCTTTAAAAGAGGCGGGAATCAATAAAAAAGAGCTGAATGCAGTGGCCTTTACCAGAGGCCCAGGATTAATGGGCTCATTGATTGTCGGCGTTTCTTTTGCCAAGGCATTAGCTATGGGACTGGATATTCCCTTGATCGAGGTGCACCACATGCAGGCACATGTGCTTGCCCATTTTGCGGAGCTCCCCCACCCCACTTTTCCTTTTTTATGTCTGACCGTTTCGGGTGGTCATACCCAAATAATTCGGGTTAATGCGCCATTAGAAATGGAAATTCTCGGACAAACTATCGACGATGCAGCAGGAGAAGCTTTTGACAAAACGGGAAAAATTTTGGGCCTTGATTATCCGGCAGGTCCGATTATTGACCGATATGCCCAACAGGGGAAAGTCGTTTTTGACTTTCCAGAACCTCAAATTCCTGAATTGAACTTCAGTTTTAGTGGATTAAAGACCTCTATCCTTTATTTCCTGCGCGATCAATTGAAAGCAAACCCGTCCTTTATTAAAGAAAATATGGCCGATATCTGTGCGTCGGTACAGGATAGAATTGTCAGTATATTGATGAACAAACTCACAACAGCAGCTGAACTAACCGGAATTAGCGAAATTGCTATCGCAGGAGGCGTCTCTGCCAATTCAGGCCTGCGTAGTGCCTTAATCCAGCAGGGCGAAGCGCTAGGTTGGAAGACCTACATCCCCAAATTTGAATATTGCACGGATAATGCGGCAATGATTGGTATTACGGCTTATTATAAATATCTGGAGGGAGAATTTTCTAGTCAAGATATTAGTCCCAAGGCGCGATGGGGTATGTAGCGACCGAAATTTCTGGGCCGCTTTTGTGTCTTAAAACTTATTTGTAGGCCCTTTGCAATGTAGGAAAAGCTGGCTTCCAGCCCTCTTAAGGCAAAAAAATAAATTTGGCAGGCACTAAAAAAGCCGGTACCAAAATGACTTTGATACCGGCTTTTAGATTGTTCCTGCCAATTGAAGTTGGCAGGTATGAATTACATTTTGCTGATCACCTCGTCTCCATATTCAGAGCATTTCAGCAGGGTAGCTCCTTCCATCAGGCGGTGAAAATCATAAGTAACCCGCTTGGCTGCAATAGCACCTTCCACACCTTTTACAATCAGGTCGGCAGCTTCTTTCCAGCCCATATAACGGAACATCATTTCTCCTGAGAGGATCACTGAACTAGGATTTACTTTATCCAGTCCGGCGTATTTAGGAGCCGTACCGTGAGTTGCTTCAAAGATGGCACAACCAGTCATATAATTGATATTGGCACCCGGTGCAATACCGATACCACCTACCTGAGCAGCCAGGGCATCAGAGATGTAGTCGCCATTCAGGTTGAGGGTTGCAATCACAGAATATTCTTTCGGACGGGTCAAAATCTGCTGGAGGAAAGCATCAGCAATCACATCCTTCACCAAAAGTGCACCATTAGCCAGGGCATCCTTTTGAGCTTTATTTGCAGCTTCCTGTCCTTGTTCTGCCACAATCCGGTCGTATTGAGCCCAGGTAAATACCTTGTCTCCATATTCGCGTTCGGCCAGCTCATATCCCCATTCTTTAAACTTACCCTCGGTAAATTTCATGATATTTCCCTTGTGGACCAGAGAAAGAGAAGGCAGTTTGTTATCCAGGGCATATTCTATAGCAGCACGAACCAAGCGCTCCGTTCCTTCTAAAGATACCGGCTTAACTCCCAGTGAAACCGAATCAGGGAAACGAATTTGTTTAACGCCCAGCTCCTCTATCAGAAAGTTTTTCAACTTTTTAACTTCTTCTGTACCGTTAAGGTATTCGATACCCGCATAAATATCCTCAGTATTTTCTCTGAAGATAACCATATCGACATGCTCAGGGTGTTTTACTGGAGAAGGCACTCCTGTAAAATACTGAACTGGACGAACACAAGCATATAGGTCCAGTTTTTGGCGCAAAGCCACATTCAAAGAACGAATACCGCCACCCACAGGTGTAGTCAATGGGCCTTTGATCGCAATCAGGTACTCTTTGATGCTATCCAGGGTCTCCTGCGGCAACCATTCACCCGTACTGTCAAAGGCTTTCTGGCCAGACAATACTTCTTTCCATACGATCTTCTTTTTTCCACCGTAAGCTTTCTCCACCGCCGCATCTAAAACACGCACTGCTGCAGCCCAAATATCGGGACCAATACCATCGCCCTCAATAAATGGAATGATCGGATCGTTGGGTACCTTTAATTTCCCATTTTCAATCGTTACTTTTGTTCCACTCATTTTAAAATTGTATTTTGTATAGACAGCTGGAGATGCTTTTTTAAGCGGGAAAAGCATAGCTGCCCAAAGGTTTTGTAAAAAGCAGCACAAATGTAAGAATTTATTCAAGAGATAATAAACCCTTGTATAAAATAAACACACACTTAGCCATGACCAAATTTTTAAATATTTCTTCCTACTATTTGTTTGTTTTTTGTTGGATGATTTTTGTAGGCTGTAATGCCACAAAAATCACAGACAATGAGGCATCCTGCCAGCATAAAGGTACGGTGAAAGATATGAGTGATTTAGATGGTTGTCAATTTCTGATTATTACTGAAAAAGGAGAAAAGCTGTTGCCGCTAAATATGCCTGACGATTTTCCCTTAAAAGATGGCCAACAGATAAAATTTAGCTTTCGCGATGCCGATGCAATGGCCAGTATTTGTATGGCCGAGGATAAAATTGTGGAAATTACTTGTATCAAACTACTCCAGGATACCTATTCTCAAAACGAAGAATGTTTGAATATCGAGCACCCTGCTGAAGTTGGCTGGATGAAAAAAGCCATTGAAGACTTAAACCCAGATCAGGTCGTGAAGTATCCATTCCAAACAACTACCTGGGCTTATCTTTTCAAAGGAAAAAACACCTACCTTTATGGCTGTACAGGAAAACTGATTTGTAATACATCGGGCCCTTCCACAGAATCCTGTTTGAAGAAGATAGGTACCAATAAGGTAGGAACGGTGATTTGGCAAGGAGAAGGTGTAAATGACTAACTTTTTTTGGCGATTGACTACTGTTTTCAAAGAATCATGATCAATAGATTACATGCAAAATCCAAATTTAGACGCGACGGGGGATTACCAGGATGATGAAGAGAAGCTGGTTGAGAAATCATTACGGCCGCAGGCGCTTGATGACTTTAGTGGCCAACCCAAAATTGTTGAAAATCTGCACATTTTTATTGCTGCAGCTGTACAAAGGGGCGAAGCGCTGGACCATGTATTGTTGCATGGCCCTCCAGGTTTGGGTAAGACTACCCTATCCCATATTATTGCCCATGAGATGCAGGCCGAGTTAAAGATGAGTTCGGGACCAGTACTCGAAAAACCGGGAGATCTGGCTGGCTTGCTGACCAACCTCGATGAGGGCGATGTATTGTTTATCGACGAGATACATCGTTTGAATACCGTAGTAGAGGAATACCTGTATTCAGCAATGGAAGACTACCGGATTGACATCATGATTGATAGTGGTCCTAATGCCCGAAGTATTCAAATTACCCTCAATCCTTTCACGTTGGTGGGGGCTACTACCCGGATGGGTTTACTCACAGCTCCGATGCGAGCCCGTTTTGGCATCAATTGCCATTTAGACTATTATGATGTGGCAACGCTCGAAAAGATTATTCACCGCTCAGCAAGTATTCTCCAGGTCCCTATTACCAAAGACGGAGCTGCCGAAATAGCCCGACGTAGCCGGGGAACACCCCGTATTGCTAATGCCCTACTGCGCCGCATCAGGGATTTTGCTCAGATCAAAGGCAATGGAACCATTGACCTGGAGATCTCCCAATTCGGACTCACCGCATTGAATGTGGATGAAGATGGCCTTGATGAAATGGACAATAAAATCTTAACCACCATCATCCATAAATTTAAGGGTGGCCCTGTGGGTATGAGTACCATTGCGACGGCTGTTGGAGAAGAAGCCGGAACTATTGAAGAAGTACACGAGCCGTTTCTCATCATGGAAGGTTACATCCAAAGGACGCCACGAGGACGAGAAGCAACTGAAAAAGCTTATCGTCACATTGGTGTGGTACCACCTGGTATGACAGGCACTTTATTTGAGTAAATTTCTGGTGATTTTTAGTACAGTTATCCGCAATTTACTAACTTGAGTCAAATCTACTCCCCACAATAAATGCACAAACACAAACACTAAATGGATCCCAGTCAGGAAGCATTCTCTGCCAAAAAGAAAGAGTTGAAAGAACTCTTCATTGAAAATAGGCAAAAGACCTTTCAGGAATTAAAAGATATTTTACTGGATAGCTCTTCGTATTACAACACCCTTATTTTGCTGGAAAGCCAACAAAGGGAGGCTGAAAGCGACCGGTTGAAAAACAACCTGGATGATGAAGGTGATGAAGAATTGCAGGTAGAGTTTAATAAAATTGGTCATTCTTTGCTTACCCTAATCGACAATCTACAACTCGAGGACCTTATTGCTCTACCCGATGAAGCTGTTACTGTGGAGGTTGCAACACAGCATGCACCGGTAGCAGCAAATGAACCTGAGGAGGAAGATGACCGAAAGGAAGGTTGTGTGCTCTACAACATTCCTACTGAAATGCCGAAGGACAAAAACACCCGTTGCGAAGTCCGCATTGCCTGGGATAAAGTGTTTTTTCAAAAAATCCTTAAAGATAATCAGGAGGCCAAGATCGAAGCCACACAGGTCACTGAACTCATGCAGGTGAAGTTAGTGGATGATTCTGGTGAGGAGGCTTTCGAAATTAACCCAATTAATGATGAGGCGGAACAAATCATTTACGATGATGTGGATACCTCCTGGTTTTTTAATGTAAAACCGCTAAAGGAAGGAGGCCCCTATACCCTCACGCTAAAGGTTGCCGTAATTGAACCCATCAATGGGAAAGAAAGGAAACGACAAATTGTATTGTTCGAAACCGTTAATGTGTATAGTACAGAAGAGGAGGCTGCAAGTGCTCAAGCCGGTATTGCTGAAAAGGAATCCAAATTAAAACCGGCACTGATGATGAGCTTTTTTCCGGTAGCCGGTGCGATGAATCCACTCAAAAAGGCACCGGAGCCTCAGCCTGAGTCAAACTCTTCGGGCAAAAACTGGGCTCGCATATTTACATTTATAGCCGTTATAGCGACCGTAGCAGCCGGTCTATTGTACATAGGAAGCCGGAATACTGCTGGAGAAAGTACGCCGATAGTACCACCTCCACAGGATACGGTTATCGAAACCTTCATTCCGATAGATACTCCAATCATCGAATCTCCTATCCAGGAAGAAGAACCAAATAATCCTGCAACGGATAATGATGCTCCGCAAACCATTGATCCTTTGCCTCCCCCACCGGTTCCTAACCCTCCTACGCCTGCCCCTTCTCCTGCTCCACCCGTCCAACCGAATATAGAGGATTACACTTATGTAACTGATAAGGATAATCAAAAATACAAGGTCCTAAAATTGAAAGACGGTAAACAATGGATGCTACAAAATCTCAATTATGATAATGGTGTAGGAAACTGGTGTTATAGAAACCGAAATAAATATTGCACAAAATTTGGGCGGCTCTACACCTGGGAAGCGGCCAAACAAGCCTGTGATTTACTTGAGGGTGGATGGCGGCTTCCAACAAAAGGTGATTGGCACAAGCTAAAAACCACTTACAGCGGCACCTCCGATCAAGCTGATTTCCAAGCTTTAATGATTGATGGGAACAGTAAATTTGATGCCTTGTTTGGAGGTTATTCTTATGGCAATGGAGCTTCCTTTTCCAGTGAAAATGTTGAAGGTTTTTATTGGACTAGCGATAGTTTTGATGGGCTCAATGCATACGGAGTTCACTTCAATGCTATCAATAATCAAAATAAACTCTTGGAAGATGAATATTTAAAGTCCCGGGGGCATTCTTGTCGGTGTATTAAAGACTAAGAAAATGTATTGGTAAAGCAGGTGTTTTCCTTACAGTCAACTGATTTACAGTAAGTTCTAAACAATAAATTTGAATAATTCAGGAAAAAGGCTTATCTTGAAAAGATTAGGAGCGCAAACTTAAATCATGCTCTAACACGAACCCACTAACCCCCCAAATGACGACTGCACAAGATATAGGGCAAGTCAAAAAAGAAATTAAACTTCAGTTTGTCGAGAATAAGCCAAAAACCTTTAAAGATTTAAAAACGCTTATCCTTGACTCCTCTCCTTTTTATAATCAACTCCTACTGATAGAGAGTCAACACAACACCGCCGATTCGCAGCGATTAATGAACCTGATTACCAATGAAGAAATGCAGGTTGCTTATAGCTTGATGACTGTCGCCTTTCTGTCTTTGATAGATAAAATGGAGATTAGCGACTTTAATCCTGAATTGGTGCGGCCAGGACCTCCCGGAGCAACAAAGAGCGATGCAGAAGAACCCGGCCCTTCTCAACCCGAGAAGAAGAAGGAAGGTTTTGTAGGCTATAGAATTCCCGGGCGTATGCAGCTCAATCAAAATTCAAGGTGTACCATTCGCATAAGTTGGGAGGAGCTTCTGCTAAGAGAACACCTTAAACAAGACATCGATACAAAAATTGAAGGAATTCACGTGTCAAATGTCATGCACGTAGGGCTGGAAGATTATACGGGGGATGATGCCTTCCAAATTCGGCCAATAAATGATACAGAGCAATTTATTGTAGAGGATGAGGTCACCAAATGGTTGTTTAATGTCAAACCCCTTCTTGAAGGCAAACATACCCTTACCTTAAAGGTGGCGGTAATAGAACCCATCAACGGCAAAGAAAGAAAACGAGAAATCGTCCTGGAAGAAACCATCGAGATTCTGTCTGAAGAACAGGCAAAAATAACTGAAGACACTGCCCCAAAAGAGGTGGAATCAGAGTTCAAAGCTTTAATGGCCTTTAGCTTTTTTCCTGTTGGAAAACTTCAAGGGGTGCTGCCCAAAACGGAGGACAAACCTAAATCTGTCGAAAAGAAAAAAGAAGGTAAAGGAAAATCAACAACCTGGGTAACTGCGATTATTGCCATTCTTTTGTTTCTGTTTCTAATATGGAATTTTAATAAAGAGATTGGCGACTTTCTGATTGGGTTACTAGATGGCGTAACTCAATCTGAGCAAATCTCTGGAAATGATGTCGACAATTCAGCCAATCCCGAAGGTACTGATTCAACTGGAGGAGTTGCTCCTGGGGACCTGACACAACCGCCAGGTGTTGATCCTGGTGATCCTAAAAAGGAGAAGGAAGGGGATCAAGACACTGATCCCCGTAAAAATTCTCCCGACTCAAAAGGAGATAAAACAGGCAAAGTAACGGATAACCTCCAGGTTAAGGACCCAAATAAAGGAAATGATCCTAACACAAAGTTAGGCCAGAATGGACAACCCTCTGGTGATAATGGAAACCTCTCTGAAACTGATAAGGATAAAATTGCCCGGGAGAAAGAGGCCAGCGATAAAGAGGCAAATGATAAAGTAGAAAGGGCGAAAGCGGAAAGGGAGAAAGCGGAAATGGACAAGAAAGCTAAGATTGATTACGGTTCAGTCCGTGATAAGGACCGGAACAAATATCGAACACTCAAACTAAAGGATGGCAATACCTGGGTAGTAGACAACCTAAAATTTGAGGTTGAGGCGAGTTCCTGGTGTTTTAAAATGGATGAAAAAAACTGCGAAAAAAATGGGCGGTTGTATAATTATGAAGGTGCCGTACTTGCTTGTGAAGGATTAAGGAATAATTGGCGATTACCAACACTGGAGGAGTGGCAGAATCTAATTAATTTATATGGTATTACAGATTCAACGACTACCGTGGATTTCAATCTGTCCTTTTCAGCGTTGCGTTCTAATGGAGATAGCCATTTCGATGCTACCTTAAGTGGGTATGCCATCCATAGTTCCACTGCCGACCCCAAATTTAGTAGCTTAAACGTTGAAGGTTATTACTGGACGAGTACAGGTTTCAAGAATTCCAATGCCTACGGGGTGTATTTTAATGGCATCCCCAATAGAAATAAAGTTGAGGTTGGCACTTATATCAAATCCAGAGGACAAACTTGTCGGTGTATTAAGGATTAAGAGCATGTTTGTAGCCCAAAATTTGACCTCCAAACAAGCACTAAGGGGTCAAGAATATGACCTTCAACAGTGGTCTAAAAAAAATGGTCTGCCAAGTATTCACCCAGCAGACCGTTTTTCGTTTTGATAAATCCTTCTATTTCAGTAGCGTAATATTCCCCTTTCGGAAAATCTCTTCCCCATTGATACATCGCGCTTCCAGGTAATAACCATATACATCCGATGGTAAAGTCTTACCACCATAGGTTCCATCCCAGGTATCTGTAATAGAGTTGAGCTCCTTAATTTTTTCGCCCCAGCGATTGTAGATAACTAGCTTCACTTCATCAATATCTGCTGCACGAATCCGGAATATATCGTTAAGATTGTCTCCGTTCGGACTGAAGGCATTCGGCACAAAAACAGCTGCTTCACAGAGTGGTATAACACAAACGGAAACTGTATCCCGAAGGGTCGGACAACACTCCCCATTCCTGGTTACATCAACAGTAAAGGTATAAATTGCTGGTTCCAGCCCATCTACTGGACTAAAAAGTGGGTTTTTCGCACTAGGATCACTAATTGCAGCCGGGCCTGACCAATTGAAAGTACAATCATCCGCAGCGTCCATTTGCACATCCAGTTGTACCTCCATACCAAAGTGAATCGTGGTACCATCTTCCTTACCATCAACCAACGCCTTTATATCCCGCTGTTGCAAACAGGTCGTACAACAAACTGGAGCTGTAAACATGGTATCCAGCATACAGCCCATCACTGTATCAATCACCGAAACTTCTACCTGAGCATCACTTGGAATATTGGTAACCGTATAACTCCCCTCACCACCACTCAAGTCTCCTTCTGAAACAGTGACCATTACATTCTCCGAATTAGTCATAAAATCTACGGAGAAAAAGGTAGAATCTGCTGCACATACCGGTCCATCGGAAAAAATGATTGGTGTTATTTCTACAGATACTGAATCCTTGCAGGTCAGTCCTTCTGCTGTGGTTAACACCACGTAATAAACGGTACTTGATACTGGCATTATCGTAATTTCAGGGCCGATGCCTAAGGAATCTCCCTCAAAATCAGGACTGTCGTACCATTTGAAATCCTGAATTGGATCGGTTGTCAAGGAAATGGCCTGTAGCACTAACAGGTCTCCTGCACACATAAGGGTATCGGAGGTAAGAATATCCACTAAACAGGTGGGGCAATCTGCCGGTTCCACTTCTGTCGCCGCAGATCCACACGCATTACTGGCAGTAATCGTGACTGAAATACCATTGGTTACAGTAACCCGGTACATTGGTGCACCAGAATCGTCCAGCGTCCCTGCGCTGACCATTACCTCTTCAGCCCCAGTGGTTCTAAATTCAATGATATAGTTTTGGTCATCTCCCGCACAATAAACCGTATCTATTATAATGACCGGTAGGTCGATTACCGTTACTGTTACTGGTACCTTGACAAAACAGTCATCAAGGAGACTATCTGAAACCATAACATAATAAGTAGTGGTCTCCAAAGGCATGACAATCAAAGTAGTTTCTGTGGAAAGCGGATCACCTTCACAATCTTCATTATCAAACCAGCCAATGTCATAATCTCCGCTGCCAGTAATCGTGACTTCCAGTTGAACTTCATCTCCAGCACAAATGGTCGTATCACTGGCCATTGCCATCAGATCACACGGAATACATGGAGGCGGATTAACAACTACCGTATCCGAGCCGCATTCGTTAAAACCAATGACGGTGACCATAGAACCGATAGGTATTACGAGCGTATAAACCGGCACTGTTGAAACATCAATCAAACCAATACTGGTGATTAATGAATCTGTATTGTTTGCGGTTAAGGTTACCAAATAATTCAAACTATCCTGTGCACAGACGACATTGTCGATGATAATCTCCGGATTGGGTAGAACAGTTACCGTAAGTGGGAATTTCACCATACAGGAATCCAGTGTGGTATCCGCAACCATGACATAATAGGTTGTGGTTTCGAACACAGTAACTATCAATGTGGAGTCCGTACTTAAAGGATCCCCATCACATGCTTCGTTGTCAAACCATTCAATCGTATAATTACCGTTTGCGCCACTTACAAAAACCGATAATTCTGTCGTCTCGCCGGGACAAATCGTTGCGCCTGCTCCCTGCACCAACAAATTACAATGCGGACAAGGTGGTGGCGGATTAATTTCCAGGGTATCTGAACTGCATTCATTAAACGCCACAATGGTAACCGTTGAATCGTTCGGAATAGTCAAAATGTAAACTGGCGCAGCACTTGCATCCAGCTCCCCAATGCTGGTGGTTAAAATATTGGTATTGAATGCCGTCAGCATCACTTGGTAGTTCAAATCATCATCCAAACAAATCACGGAATTAAGAAGAATTGCGGGATCAGGTTTAATGTTGACCGTCGCCGGAATCTTCACCATACAGGAATCAATAAGTGGATCAATTACCATCACGTAGTAGGTAGTTGTCTCTTCTGGACTTACCACCAGAATAGTATCTGTACTTAGTGGATCGCCTTCACAATCCACATTGTCAAACCAACTTATATCATAACCAGCCGAACCTCCTGGTATCACAACTTCCAACTGAGCAGTGTCACCTGGACAAATTGTTGTATCCCGGGCAGCTGCAGTCAAGTTACAATTGGGACAGCCTGTATTAGTTATCTGTAAAGAATCTACTCCACATTCATTTGAAGCATAGATTACCAGAGTGGAATCATTGGGTACTTCAATCGTATAGGATGGTGGACCTTCAACCAGAATCGTGCCTGTAGAACTAACTGTAACCGCATCAGCATTTAAGGTAGAAACGTAAACCAGATAATTTAAATCATCCTCTGAACAAATTACCGAATCCAACCTAATCCGTGGAATTGGGTTAACTGTAATCATTGCGGAAGCGGTAGCCGTACAATTTTCGGCATCCGTAACAGTAACCGTGTAAGTGGTAGTCACTGCCGGGAAAACAAGTATTTCAGCAGTTGTCTCGCCAGTGCTCCAATTGTAACTGTATTCTGGCAAGCCATTTGTGATTACAGGAGATAATATAAATTGATCCCGCACGCAAATCGTGGTATCCGGCAAACTAACGGAAATATCACATGGCGTACAGTCAGGTGGATCAATAGGTAATGAAACCGATCCACAACTATTGCTTGCCGTAATAGTTACCGTTTCCGTTAAAGGAATGTCCGTAACCTGATGCATGTTTCCAGTACTGACAAGGGTACCTGCTGATGTCAATACATTCGTAGCATTCACACTAGAGAAAGTCACCATATAACTCATTGAGTCCGGTGAACATACTGTAGAAATCATGGTCAGTGACGGTGGACGCAATACGGTAATAGTGGCGGTACCCACTGTTGTACAGCTATCGGCATCGGTTACCGTTACACTATAATTTATCGTAGTGGTAGGAATGACTGTAATACTAGGGGTAATCGAATCATTACTCCACAAATAGGTAAACGGTGGTGTGCCTCCTTCAACCATTGCCGTCAGCATGGTCGGTTCTGCTAAACAAACGGTGGTGTCTTGTACGCTTACAGTAAGATCACAACAATTTAGATTATCAGGATTTTTGGTTGTACTCAGTGTCCCACACGGACCATTCAACATTATTTGAATGTTAGAATCCAATGAAGTGGTATAAGTATAGGTGTCCATAACCGGGACTGGCACCCCATTGATTGTAACCATTGTTTCATAATTTGCTGTAAAAACCAGCGTATAAAACCCACTCTCAGGACCACAATACAAGCTGTCAAACGGAATTTCGGGAATTCTACTTAGGGTCACCAAAGAAGAATCCACAACACCGGGACAATTCGGATCCTCGTCATCAACAAAAACATAATAGGTGCCTTCAGCAGGTACAAGGAATGTAGATGCTGTACCCAATGGAGGTCCAGTTCCATCCGGATTATCATACCAGGCATAAGTGTATGCCGGTTCTCCTCCCGTGACGAGTGGAGTCAAAACCGGTAATACATCATTACAGATGATTGTATCAAGTAGGGTGACTTGTAAATCGCAACAGGACAATGAATCACTATTCACCATTGCAGAAAGTGTATCACAGATGTTCCCAACTTCTATTTTGATGGTAGAATCCAAAGTTGTTGTATAACTATACGGTGAAATCAACGGAAGATCATTGCCATTAACAATGACAAAGCTTTCATTTTGTGTGCTAAATTCAACGGTATAAAATCCAACCCCAGGACCACAATAAACGGTATCGACTGTAAGCAATGGAAGTTCACTAATAATTACGGTTGAGGAATCCATAACTCCTGGACAATTCGGATCTTGATCATCTACAAAAACGTAATAGGTACCAGTCCCAGGCACCATAAAGGTAGGGGTCGTAGCCAATGGTGATCCTACTCCTTCAGGGTTATCAAACCAGGAGAAGATATAATCCGGATCTCCACCCGTTACTATTGGCGTCAAAGTGGGAAGTCCGCCTGCACAGATGATTGTATCATTAAGCGTAACCGCTAAATCACAACATTCCAAAAATTCAGCATCTACTTCCAAAAAAGTGGTATCACATAGGTTGCCTGCTTCTATTTTAATGGTGGAATCTAAAGTTGTAGTATAACTATAGGTAGGCATTAAAGAGACTTCATTTCCATTTATTGTAACAAATGCTGCATTTTGAACACTAAACTGTATGGTAAAAAACCCAATCTCCGGCCCACAGAAAATAGCGTTTGTCAAAATTACCGGAACATTAACCACAGTTACTGTGGCAGAATCGACTGCTGTGCAATCCTCAGCGTCCGATACTATAATACTATATTGAGTCGTCACATTTGGGGTCACCGTGATACTTGAAGTCGTCTCGCCGCCAGGGGACCAGCTGTAGGTGAAAGGAGCCGTACCGCCAGAAACTACTGCTGTCAAGGTCACAGAGTCTCCTCTACAGATAGTTGCATTCTCGATCGATACCGTCATATCACATTCTCCACAATCATCCGGTGGGGATACTTCAACTGTTGTTTCACCACATTCGTTGCTAGCTATAAGGGTCACCGGTGTATCCAGTGATGTTGTATATCTATATGGAGGACCAGTTACGGCATCTCCGTTCGCAGTTACCGTAGTTGATCCGGTGACTGTAAACTCAACCGTATACATGCCGTTTTCTGGGCCGCAATAAACCGAATCTATTACAATTTCCGGCAAGTTGATGACCGTCACCGTGGCAGAATCTATGGCCATACAGCCAAGTGAATCCATTATTTCCACCAAATATTGGGTAGTCGCAGTAGGGCTTACCATAATACTGGAGGTGGTTTCTCCCCCAGGCGTCCAATTATAAGTAAATGGGACTGTGCCACCTGAAGCCGTGGCTGTCAAGGTTGCCGTATCTCCTAAACAAATTGTCGACCCATCGACTGATATTAATACCGTCAAATCGCAGGGCTGACAATCGTCCGGTGGGGATACTTCAACTGTTGTTTCACCACATTCGTTGCTAGCTATAAGGGTCACCGGTGTATCCAGTGATGTTGTATATCTATAGGGAGGACCAGTTACGGCATCTCCATTCGCAGTTACCGTAGTTGATCCGGTGACTGTAAATTCAACCGTATACATGCCATTTTCTGGGCCGCAATAAACCGAATCTACTACAATTTCCGGCAAGTTGGTGACCGTCACGGTGGCAGAATCTATGGCCATACAGCCAAGTGAATCCATTATTTCCACCAAATATTGGGTAGTCGCAGTAGGGCTTACCATAATGCTGGAGGTGGTCTCTCCCCCAGGTGTCCAATTATAAGTAAATGGAGTTGTGCCACCTGAAGCCGTGGCCGTCAAGGTTGCCGTATCTCCTAAACAAATTGTCGATCCATCGACTGATATTAATACCGTCAAATCGCAAGGCTGACAATCATCCGGTGGGGATACTTCAACTGTTGTTTCACCACATTCGTTGCTAGCTATAAGGGTCACCGGTGTATCCAGTGATGCTGTATATCTATATGGAGGACCGGTTACGGCATCTCCATTCGCTGTTACCGTAGTTGATCCGGCAACTGTAAATTCAACCGTATACATGCCGTTTTCTGGTCCACAATAAACCGAATCTATTACTATTTCCGGCAAGTTGATGACCGTCACGGTGGCAGAATCTATGGCCATACAGCCAAGTGAATCCATTATTTCCACCAAATATTGGGTAGTCGAAGTAGGGCTTACCATAATACTGGAGGTGGTTTCTCCCCCAGGTGTCCAATTATACGTAAATGGAGTTGTGCCACCTGAAGCCGTGGCCGTCAAGGTTGCCGTATCTCCTAAACAAATTGTCGACCCATCGACTGATATTAATACCGTCAAATCGCAGGGCTGACAATCATCCGGTGGGGATACTTCAACCGTTGTTTCACCACATTCGTTGCTAGCTATAAGGGTCACCGGTGTATCCAGTGATGTTGTATATCTATATGGAGGACCAGTTACGGCATCTCCATTCGCTGTTACCGCAGTTGATCCAGTAACTGTAAATTCAACCGTATACATGCCATTTTCTGGGCCGCAATAAACAGTGTCTATTACAGTTTCCGGCAAGTTGAGTACCGTAACAATAGCAGAATCTGTCGCTTCGCAACCAGCATCATCCATTATCTCTACAAAATATTGGGTAGTCACATCAGGACTTACCGTAATGCTTGAAGTGGTCTCACCGCCCGGATTCCAGAGGTAGGTAAAGGGAGCAGTTCCGCCAGAAACCAACGCCGTCAAAATTGTTGTGTCTCCTTGGCAGATACTGATATCATTGATGACAACAGTCAAGTCGCATTCAACTGTACAATTTGGAGGCGTGACTTCAGCTGAGGTTTCTCCGCATTCATTCGAAGCGGTAATTGTTATAGATTCATCCAAACTTACGCCAGAGACCGTAAATTCACCTGAACCGTTAAACGTTTGTCCACCAGCAGTACTCGTCGAAGTATGGGTTACCGTAAAAGTCACTGAGTAACTCAAAGAATCATCGGCACAAATGGCTTCAAACATCACGATTTCGGGTTGAGCAATGACCATTACGCTTGCATTGGCAGTAGCCGTACAATCCAAAGAATCCGTTACTACAACCTCATAATCCGTCGTTGTGGCAGGAAAAACGGTAATGGAAGGTGTTGTTGCTCCGTTACTCCAAGCAAAGCTATAAGGCGCACTTCCTCCCGTAATCTGGGGCGTTAAGGTAAGCGAATCTCCCTCACATATCGTTCCGTCATTTAGGGCAACCGAAAGGTCACAAGGCGGGCTACAATCAGGGGCACAGTACTCCTCCGTAACGGCACAACCTGTGGGACTAGTAATGGTAACCAAAATACAGGAATCCAGTGGAATGTTAATGATTTTCCATTGGGCAGGGATGCCAAGATCTACTATTTGACCAATATTGGAGGTTACTATATTCCCATCTGAATTCGAGAAAATATGCAGGATGTAATAGGTTCCAGCCGGATCACATTCCGGTGCAGTATCAATAGAAGGCACATCTATCTCCACAACTACTTGCTGTATACTTGACACGCCATTGGTATCCGTGATCCGCACATAATAAGTTACCGGGTTGGTGATGTAGGCATCAATAGAAGGACCTGAACCGACAGCTATTGACAAACCAGGGTCACTATACCAGGTAATGGTATGAGGTGGCGTTCCACCATTTGGCGTAACCGTAAGTGTGATGGTTTCACCAGGACAAGCAATGTAATCAGAAACGAACGCTATTTTTTGTGACAACGTTAGTGAACCTTTATAAGTATAACTACCCGGAGTAGGTCCCCAAGTTGTTTGACTCACAAGTCCTTGCGTTTCGAAAAAATTCATAAAGGGATTTGTCCAATCTGTTACGATGTTTTGGACAGCGTACCTTTCACCGGAGTCATAAATAGAATTATGGCCATTATTGTCCGCTAATAGCTCCTGACCCTGTAAGGTCATCAGCGCAAAGCCGATCAAAAATATATTGGTGATTTTTATTAGGGTTTTCATTTTCATCTTGCTTAAATTAATAGGGAAGTGTTTCACCAGTTAGCGTGGATTATTACTTTGATTATAAGTAGTTTGATAGCCTGTTACGGCACAAGGTCCATCCTGTAGATCAGGCGGAAAAAAGACGATACTCACAATCTCTATCCTTCGGTCATAAGAAGCATCCACATTATAAATCCGACATTGGCCTCTACTTGGTGCATCGGAATTAGCAATGGAAGCACCGACCGGATCAGGTTTTACTTTGACTTTCTCCATATAGTTGGTTACACCATCTCCATTTAATAGGAAATACTTTGCCAGATATTTTTCCATACTATTAATCCTTCTGGCCGAAAGGGCATTATTATCAAAACCACCGCTACCCGAAATACTAGCTACTCCACGTATAGTGACAACAACACTGTCACCAGCATTCAGTGATCTAAGCAAAATACCACCAAAAGAACGCATCCGGTTCATATTGATAACCATCTCATTAAAGAAAGTATCTACCAAACGTAGCTCATCATTACAGTTACATTCACTTTGGTCTCTGTAACCATAATTTGGAAGGGTATTACACCGTCCAGTAGCATTTTTAAATTCCAACTGCCGAACATAATAATCATTAAAATAGGTTTCGTAATCCGTTGCCGCCTCCCGGGCAGCAAAAATAGGATTGGGTACTGCATGATTAAAATACAAGGGTAATGGTTCAAATAAAGGGAAGGTATCCGGTTGAATCTCCAGGAAGAAGGTATCTCTGATCAAACCAGGCTCACAGCAATTACAGCTACTGATATCCTTTTGGGGAGTAGCAGTTGAAAATTGATATTCATTCGAACTATCTGTTTTGCTGACGCTATCTGGTACAATCCTATAATCTCGATAACCCCTTAATTTTGCCTTATAGGTGTGATTCCCCATCTCGGCATCCATTGAAAATTGGGTATAATCTGATTGGTCAAAAAGCGTTACTCCATTGACATCGATTTCCAAAGAAGGGTTACATTTTGCACGGAAATACACCTGCAATTCAATTACTGGCTCGAGAAACAAGTCAATCTTCACGGTATCACCATCACAGAAGGAAGAGTTAAATTGTTGAAAATCTCCCCAAAAGCCCTCTTTTTCCGCACCCACACTAAAGGGTTGTCCCAAATCAATGTCGGTGAAATAATAACGATAATCCTCCTCCACATTGGCTGGAATACAACTAGCTGTAGAATCATTCATATTCCGAAGCGTCAAGACACTTCCCTGTAAAATCCTCGAAGAATAAGCTCCATAATTATTTGCTCTGCAAAAAACAGAGACAACAATGGTAGAGCTAGAACGAATGTTAGCCTCAAAAATATTCGGGCAACAATGTTCGGATGTTGAAGCCTGATCTTGATTATAACTATTTTTCGATGATGGTTCATTACCATAATCATTTGTCCCTCGATTGGAGGAAAAAACAGCTTTTTCGCCTCCTTGGTCCTTGCTAAAATATAGGTCATCAAAAAAACTATTGAGTGGAGCACCTACATTACTAGGGTTTTGTAAACTGTTGCCATACGAATCACATTCGTCATTGTCTTCACCATAGCTATATTTAAATATATCAAAATCATAACCGCCCAGGCTTTGCCGCCCATTAGAACTGAAATATAAAGACTGATCTGCAAGGTGATAAAATGGCGTTACCTCATTTCCAGTGGTATTTACCTCCACCACATTAACAGGAGTGGTGATACTATCATTTACAATGATCACTTTATAGATATCCAGATCCTTTCGATCTGAATAATCGGCATGAAAGTTTGATACATAATATAATGCGTCGGATCTACTATCATAGTGATCGGCAAAATAGGGTTGAGTAGCTGTATACCCTTTTCGATTAATACTTTCCGGCAAGCGAATTGGTGTGGACCAACTTCCCCCTGTCTGATCACTATAATATATGGCACAAGTATATTGGTTGTTGTCGCATTCACATTGGGTAAAATACATGCGTGAGCCTTCTTTGGCAAAAGTTACATGCCCTACATTTTTGGTGCCCTCAGGAAAGTCGACCGGTACAACCGAATTGTAATTGTCAAGTTGATAGATGTTCATTTCATCTTGACAAGGCTTGCTACAATCACAATTTTCAGGTGGTGTGAGGGTTGAATAATACAAAGAATTCCCGGCAAAAGGCAGGGCGAAATTGGAATATCCCGTATTGATATTGTTCATTGGTTGTATAACTGTACCCAATGAAGGACTAGGAATCAATTCATTAATATCTGCACATTCTTCAGCCTTTTTTCTAGCAATTTCCAAATAGATAGGATCAACATCTGGTCCAGCAGTATTGATAAAATCATCGTAATAAAATTTGGCATCCTCGTAATTACCCTGGCGGTGTTGGTTTTTGGCCATATAAAATTTCATCAAAGGATAGCTTCCACCAGAATCCAGACTACGAATCTTTGCAAAGTGTTCGTCGGATTGGTTGAAATTGCAAAGTTCTAAGGCTGACTCTCCAGCTATTTTAAGAAAGGTCAGGTTTTCAGGCTCATCTTCAAGCACTTCTGTGGAATGCGCATAAGCCGTCGGGTAATCCTTAGCCTCATAAGCATTCTCGGCACTTTTTTTGAATGCATCCAAGGATTGACTCAGCGCCAATTGGCAAGTTCCCAGGATTATGGCGATTAATAAAAGCTGCTTCATTATATTTGGGTTTTCAATATCAAAATTAGTATCAAAAGATTATCAATACTGGATCGGGCATACCTTCGCAGGTAGAGGTTTGTGAATGATGTAGCCCAGAGAAAATTCCAGTCCACCATTTCCATTAGTAGCCCTTTCGAACCCGGAGGTATTGATATCATAGCTAAGGCCAAATTGCCACATTTTGTAATTCAGCCCGGCATTTAAAATAACTGCATCTTCCAATCGGTAACCGAGGCCTACATCTATAGCTGTTCTGCCCGGACGGCTTCCTGGTTTCAGGTAAAAGCGACCTCCTCCTCCAAGTAAAACTTCAGTATAAGGGCCCTGAAACTGACCAAGGGCATTGATTAAAAGATCAACTTTCCCCGTTAATTGAATAATACCTAAGCCATAAATAGAAAGGCGGGAAGGAAGGCGGATTTCCCAATCATTATAAAAATTGGCTTTGGGCCGGTTGAGGTGAAATATACCGGTACCGATGTCAAAAGAAGTACGCGATTGGCAGGTTTGGTAATGAAGATTGAGACCACCGGATATGTCAAAAAGAAATTTGGTTTCGTCTTCAAAATTCTCTTCTCCGCTATTCGGTTCAAATTCTTTACCATTAAATTGATTGTCAAAGAAGAGATTGACCGGATCAAAAGAACGTTGTCCCCCACCAATCATTAAGCCTGGCGTTAGGGTAAAACCTCCTCCCAACCAACTGGTATGGGCCACACTAATCTCCAATTGTGTTAAACTAAGATTGGCATCTCCGGCAACATCGTAATTAAACAATGCTCCAACTGAGAAACCTTTGGGTGGACAGCAGTCCGGTGAATTATAAAGCACTTTGGAAAGATTCTTTTCCGCTGAAACAGATATCGTATTGTAGGGAACGGGCATGTTCCATTGATTTCTGTAATTTGCTTTGAAGCGGTAGTCACCCTGGAAAGCTCCTGTTAAGGCCGGGCTTAGATTGAGCGGAGATCTGGCATATTGCGAGAAATGAATATCCTGGGCGCACAAATTGAATGCCACAAAGCTGAATATTAGAATCAGCCAGGATTTGGGGTTAGGTGTAATGTCCACAGTTTAGCCGTTTAGTTATAAAATAATAAACCTCACCAGTTTTCCGCCAGGGCAGAAAACTTCTAATATAGATGTCTAAAAATCAAATAATTAATTGATGGAAATGGTTTTGAAGACCCCATCCCACAGTATGTTTTTAACCTACATTTGAAGGCCCAATTTCGCCTCAAATAAGCTCTTTTTACAAACATAATTACTTCTTCCCTCTTCTATACAGACAATTTTTGCAAATAATAAGGAATTAATCAAGTAATTATTTCCATTATTTTGTATTAAAAAACTGATAATCAATTATTTAATTGATCATAACACTAAGAGTTTAAACAGCTGATAATCTTGCAAAAAAAGGCTACGATCAACTATTATCTCTAGCATTCATCCATAAAAATTGACTCTTTGACAAATAACACAGCACTTGCCAAAGGGCGTTTTTTTTGTAGGTCAGTCTTTTTTAATTTCCATCTTATACTTAAATCGATGGATTGCAGATTTGTATTAGAAAAAGGGGGGGGATAAGGTAGTTGCAGGATCGTTATGCAATTGAATCTAATTTTATATCATGATTTTCATAATATATGCAAATTAGTAAGCTAAAGATATAAAAATTTTAAGCAAAATGCCAACATCTTTCCTCAGCATTTTCTTTTGGGGCAAAATGCCGAGTCCGAAAACTGTTTAGTTTGGTCTAAATTATAGCGATTATGTTTATCCTTTTCGTAAAAATCTCAAAAAAAAAATCCGCAACAGAGACGCTATTACGGATTTTTTTTCAGGAGACAGTGTTCAACGATCAATCTTGACTGCCATTATCCTGTTGATTATCAGCTTCAAGAATAAAATAGCAACCAAAATTTAGGCGTTCAATAAAAATTCTACTTTTTCCGAAAAAAGATATCACCACTGATTGTCTCAAGTGCCAACATTGGCCCCCCTCCATTTAGTGGAGCATTTAATTTTTTTGAAAAAGGAGTACTGTTTTTATCCAGCGTGAGATCAAAGTCTGTGAAAATTTCACCGGTTACTGATTTAAAATTCAACTGCCGCTGTGCGTTAGCGCCAATTCCTACATCAATGAATCCACTGATTGATTTGGCCTGAATGGTATTTTTTAGCTGTGGAATCTCAATGTTGCCGGAAATGGTCTCCAGGTTTAGCTCCACATCTTTTGGCACCATGACAACAAAGGCGATCCTGTAACATTGGCAATCTGTTTTTTCACAATCCCAACAATTCCATTTGTCGCTTTTAGAATTCAGGTATTCCTTATTCATATCAGCCACAATTCTGAGCTCGTTTTTATTCTCCTCTACCTGCATCTGATGAATCTTGAGGTCGGCTTCATTTTTGTAGGTGATGATTGTTTTAATGCCCAACTTCGTTTGGGTTGTTGGTTGAACCTCAATGTTTGATCCGAATTTCAGGTTTAGATTTACTTTTTTGCTTACAGGTACGGCATACCATTGTTCGTCTATTTTTTCTTTTTGGGAAAAGCCAACAGACAGATACGCCACGCTTAAAACCAGGATGATTATTTTTTTCATGTCGGGTGTTTGATTTATAGTTTACGTAAGAAAATATCGCCGCTGATGACATTAAGCGAAATATTTACACCTCCTCCATTGATTTTGCCTTTCACCTCTGAACCGCCAATTCTTTTCATATTGTTTTTTTTGTCCATCTCCAGGGTAAAATCTGTGTATATTTCTCCAGTAATGCCTTTCATTTCAAAGTTAGCTTTAGTGGTTGGCGGCAAACTGATGTCAATAAAACCACTAATGGTAGAAATGGCGCTCGGTTTGTTTTGATTGATATCCGACATGGTAATCGTAATGTCGCTTGAAGTTGAATTGGCGACAATGGGGCCGCTAACGTTAAGCAATTCAATGGCGGAATTGTTAGCTGTAATTTCGATCTCTCCTTTCATGCCGGCAATCTTAAAATCTCCGCCCCACCAGCCCTCTTCAGAGATTTTCAAATCTGTTTGAGCCGGAACTTTCATGCGGTATTTGATTTCCTGTCCACTAGCTTTACGAAGTACAATACCATTCGTGCTTTTTTCAATGGATAGGCCAATTCCCGAATTATCTGTGTTTGTATTGTACAGAGGCTTCAGGCCTTTTGCACGGTCAGGAGGTGGCTGATAATTGTCCGTTTCTATTAGGATTTCGCTACCAGCATAGGCGGTAATGGTTAATGCTGACTGCTCCAGATAAATTTCTACCCGTTTTGCATTACCAGCATTATAGGATTTGGTATTCTGGCCAAATAACCAGCCCACCATAGCCAGAAAAAATAGGCTAAGGATAATTCTTCTCATTTTATTGTATTTTATGATGATTGTTTATAAAAGGCTTGACAATCCTTCCGCTGCCTTACCACGCACCACATGCATGACTGATTCTTTTTCCATCAGGTTTTGTAATGAAGGAATAGCCTGTCGTGCGCCGACCTCTACCAGAATATCAATCAGGGCTATCTGTACTTCTGGGCTTTTATCCGTTGTGAGGGTTCGGATCAAGGCATCTAGGACTCCTTTTTCCCTGACAAATATATGAAGTGCCTGAGCCGCTTTCATTCTGACGTTAACATTGTCATCCCTTTCCAGGGTACTGATCAGAGCAGCTACAATTTTAGGATCTGAAAACACACTTTCAGCAGATGTTTGAATGGCCTGAATTCGTTCACTAGCGGAGTTTTGCTGCAGCATGGATAAAATGAGCATTTTGCGGGTATTTGTTACCTCTTTCGCCAGCTCACTGATCTGGGACTGTTGTAGCTGGTTGTGTTGCCACAAATAGCCAAAGCCGCTACCAATAATCAATAAGGCCACTGCTGCTGCAATTCTCCATTCAAATGACCTCCTAATGCGGTCGGGTGATTTCGGCTTATTTGCCAATTGCTGTTGTTCTATTTGTAATTGTTGTTTAAAACCCTGCGCTAATCGGGGTGAAGGTGACTCCTGAGGCAATTCATTCATCAGGTCCAGCATGCCTGATAGACTTGCAAGTTCCTGCCTTAATTCTGGAGAAGCGGACAGTTTCTTCTCGAAGGCATCCCGCTCCTCCTTTTCCAAGGAATCTTCCAGATAAGCCATTAGTTTCAAAGAATTTTCGGCTTTCATGCTTCTTCAATTTTGAAATAAATATTCCTTAATTGTACCAGCGCTCGGTGAGCTTTCACCTTTACTGCGGCTTCGGTACTGCCTAATATCTCTGCTACTTCGCGGTATTTTAATTGTTGAAGTCGGGTCAAAACCAGTATCTCCCGGTAGCCATCGGACAATTGTAACATGGCTTTTTGCAATTGGGCATATTGGTCGTTTTTTTCCAGGTCAATCTCCGTTTTTGTTTCGATGTGATTTTCCTTTAATTGCTCTACAGACACAAAGCGGTCTCGGTAAAAGGCGCTCTGCTTATGTTGATCAGCCATTTGGTTTCGGGCAATTTGAAAGATCCAGGACTTAAAGGCATAACCCGGTTGGTAAGAGTGCCTATAACGAATGATCCGTTCAAATACAAGTTGTGTTAAATCTTCACTATGAGCTGCATTGGCGGTAAGCCGCAAAAAGAAATTATAGATCCGTTTGTTCCACCTTTCGAAAAGCATAGCGGCACAATCGAGCTGGTCATCCCGCAAGTTGTGCATCAATGCTTCATCACTGGGTAAAAATTTTTCCTCCATGGATACGGAATGCTTCTTTTCCTTATGGTGAACTAAAGTTAACAGGCTTTTTTTCTTTTTTGCAAGCATTTTCCGGGTGTTTCTATAAAGGTTACCTGAGATATTGAAAATGGTTACACCTGATTCTTGATTATTTTTAAAAAAAAAAAGACAGCCTTGTAATTAAGACTGTCTTCTTTTTAGATCGCTATGCTGTCAGATCGCCTATGGCTTTCAATTTAGCATTTACCTTTTCACTACTTTCAGCTGTTTAAATTGGTTGCCTATCTGGATGTTGACTAGATAAAGGCCGGCTGGTAGGGATTGCATATCCAGGGTCAGCAATTGGGTTCCTGCTCCAAGTTGGCCCTTTTGCGACTGTTGTTTTTGTCCAACCAAACTGTATAAATCAAGCTGGTAATCAGCTGCGATGGAGGTATCCAGGGCGATAGTCAATTGCTTGGTAACTGGGTTAGGAAAGGCTTTAACCTCCAATTTATTGGTTGTCTCATCAGTATCGGATACAATCAGGTATTGAGGAGTACCTGTAAATTCGTTGTCATCCAGATCTAACGTAACACTAAAGACATTGGCACATCCATCAGCAGTAACAATGGTCAGGGTCACGGTATAGACTCCTCCTTCTGCATACTGATGCGCTGGCAATATCTCGTTGCTGGTATTGCCATCTCCAAAGTCCCAGTTGTGCTCAACAGCATCTGGAGAAGAAAGGTTGAGGAAAAAGACTTCATTGCTATCGATAGTCTCCAATGGCACAAAAAGTGCCCGACAAGTTGCATCATATATAATATCATCTTCGGTAGCCAGAATCATGATGACAGCGCTTTCGCACGCTTCCGTGGTAACGGTGAGTGCAACGACATAAACACCTGGGCCGGTATAAGTATGTACTGGGTTTTGTTCGGTACTGGTGAATCCGTCACCAAACGACCAGAACCAATCGGTAACCTCACCAAATGAGAGGTCGTTAAATTGGAACGTATATGCATTATCACCACTTTGTTCAAAATAGAAAATGGCCTGGCAATCGGGTCCTTGAAATGGCCCGCCTTCACCAAGGCAGATGTGCTGAACCATTGTAGCGGTACAACCTTCAGAGGTGGCTATGGTCAAGGTAACTTCATAAATGCCCTCTTCGGGAAAAGTGTGTGTTGGGTTTTGTTCTTCACTTGTTGTTCCATCACCAAAATCCCACAGCCAGGTAATCACTTCACCTTCTGCGGCAAAGGAATGATCATAAAATTGGGCCGTCAATGGATTTTGGTCGTTTACAAAGAGGTCAATAGAAAAATCAGCATGACAATCCCCCGGATAATCCGAACAATCCACGTAAGTATCTTCACCGTATCCCTCACATTCTGCCAAACAGGCATTGTAGAAAATAAGCTCTATCCCATCTGGAGCTACCACACATACCGGATCATAAATAAAGGGGCAATCACAAGGATTGTTGATGTCACAATCAAAATGCTGGTCAGGAGTAAAACCTTCACACACGGCAAAACAAGCGTTGGTAAAACTTAGTGTATCTCCTGATTCAGTGATCACACAAACCGGTGCAAAAATTTCAGGGCAGATACATGGATCAGGATCGCAGTCTACAAAAGTATCGGCACCATAACCCGCACATTCTGCCAAACAGGGATTTGTGAATTGTATAATATCACCGTTTGGGGTTACCACACAAACGGGATCATATTCAAAGGGACAATCACAGGGGCCAATATCACTACAGTCTACAAAACTATCTTCTCCATAACCATCACAAGCAGCAAAGCAGGGGTTTGAATAGGTAATGGTATCGCCATCAACAACGACACATACAGGCAAATAAATATCATCACAAACACAGTTTCCTTCACAAGGTATCCAGGTGTCAGGGCCATATCCTTCACACTCGGCAAAACAAAAATTCGAGAACATTAATAACTGACCACCAGGCGTTGCCACACAAACAGGGTCATAAAATTCCGGGCAACCACATCCAATTTCCTCTTCCACCATTACCAAATCTGTATACGTGGAACTACAAGTGTCGGCAGTTAATTGGAGCGTAACCTCATACGGTCCCGGGTTTGCGTATTCATGAACCGGATTGAACTCATTGCTGGTGCTTCCATCTCCAAAGTCCCACTCCAGCGAAATCATATCGGTTGAACTATATGATAGGTTAAAAAAGTCAACAATATAAGGGTCCACACTGGTTTGTTCGTAGCCAAAATAGGCTTCACAACCATTAGGCGGAGGTGGAGGCAAAATATCTACACAAATATGAAAATTTGCTACGTAAGCTCCGTCAGAAGCCGGCAAGTCTACAGTGATGATCTCGCCTGTACACATATCGATTAGCTCTACGACCACAACGTCACCGTCCACCAATGACAAAGATGCCTCATAATACCCTAAATCATCCGTATGGGTTTCCATAACTTCACCATCTCCTGTAATGATGGTTACCGGATAACCCGGTACCGGCATCGGTGAATCTTCTTCTCCAAATAGAACAAGTCCACTGATCGTAGTTTGGGCATGTGCAGACAAACTGAACAAGGCTAGCAGAAAAAAGGATAGAATTTTCCAGTTCATACTTCTAATGTTTAATTTTACCATGATTTAGCAAGATTTTTTTGTGAAATCGATTTGCCGGGGTAGTTGTGTACTCCGGCATCTTTTTTATCATTTGTGTTTAAATAATTTCCTCGTCATTACCCCTTTTGAGGTATGGATTTGTAGCAACAATAATCCTCCCGGAAGGCCTGTGGTATTTAGTTGCATTTTTTTACTTCCCTTCCCATTTATGGTCGCTAATCTTGCCCCTCTGGCATCTGTGATTTGGATTTCCTGAATGGGGTCAGGAGTAGCAATATAAACTTTGCCGGGACTGGGATTAGGGAAAATAGTTACCCCCGTGGATGGATCTGACTCATTGGAATGGACCAATGCATCCGGATGGTAAACCATTATCTCAATACTGTCGCTAGCAATAAGAATTGGTTGCTGAGTAGTATCTAACGCCATAATGTTTTTGATACGGATCACCACACCAATACTGTCAATATCGTCGGGAAGAAAATCGATCAGGTTTTCTTCAATAATCATGGAAAGGACACCTATATTTCCCCAGCCACTAACGGGCGCTTTTCCATAACGGGTAATTCCTACATCAATTTCTCCCTCCTCATATTCGTATAATAGCGGGAATGCTTGTTGATCTGCATTTAAAAAACTGGTGGTTAGGTTTAGTTCGACATTTTGCAGGATTTCGCTGTCGTATTCAACAACAAAAGCGATCCCATTACAATCAATGAGTGGTCTGTCCTCACTCCCCAATTGTATTGGCACAGTGACGATATCACCGGCTGTCAGATTTCCAGGGATACCATTGATTTCAAAATCGAATGCGGGATCTACACCTAAGTTTCCTTGCGGATATTCTTCAGGAATAACCATTTCCTGCTCACTTCCATAATTGAGAAATACAGTAATAAAGTCAGTAACCTCTACCAGGCCATTTCCGTTTGCATCGGCATAGATATAATTCAATCCATCTGGAAAATTATTTTCCCATAAAATGGAAATCTCCTGAGGTTCAAATGTTGTTCCATCATCAATTCTAGCTGGGCCAAAAGCTCCAAAAGCATGGCCCATATACAAGATATCTACATTGTTGACCTGACCATTATTATTCGCATCTCCCGGAAAAACCTGGGCGAAGCTAACCGACCAAAAACTAATTAGTGAAAGAGTCAATAAGAGCCTGAATACTATCATAAGGTAGTTGCTTAATAGTTTAGAGCACAGTGTAAAAGTAAATCATTCGAAATGGTGGCTCAACTACATTTTTTTAAATTTATCACGATAAATTTTAAAATAATTATCCAAACTTTAAATTAAACACTTTATTTTCAGGTTATTAGATTGTCAATACAATATACATTTATCATGAAATAATTATTCAACCTAGTCGCGGTTTCTATTTCGTATAGGCGATATTTGTCTTAAAGTATTTTTGCAGTTCAATAGTCGATCTCAAAACATACGCTAACAACCGATCAAAAATAAGATGCAAAACACTAAGCTATATAAAATTCTATCTACCTTTTCAGTTAGTGAGTGGAGGCAATTCAGAGACTTTATACAATCGCCATTTTTTAATAAAAAGCAGGAATTGATACAGTTATACCTTTGCTTGTATCAAGAAAAAAAGAAGCATTATGAATCCGTAACCAATTTGGATAAGTCAAGCATACATCGGCTTGTATTTCCCAAGGATGCCTATGATGAAAAAAAATTCAATCATCTCACCAGTCAACTTTCCCTTTTAGCGGAGCGGTTTCTTGGGCAATTGGTTTACGAACAAGCGGGCATCTTGATGGAATATCATCAGACACAAGCTTGTGTAGATCGATCGTTGCACAAAAATGTCAAACAACTCTGTCGGAAAATGGAGAAAACATTGGCCACCCTACCCTACCGAAATGCAGATTTTTATAATCAACAATATCTGTTTTACAACCTAAATGATCAGTATTTCACCAGTCAAAAAATTCGAAAATTTGATAATAATTTGTTTAAGGCCGGGCAGCAATTTGACGTCTATTTTTTGAGTAATAAGCTGGCTCTCCTTTGTGCTACACTTGAGCGACAGGGTATCTTTTCCCACAACGATCGCATTCCACTGGAGGAAGAAATTCTGGCAATTGTTAAATCAAAGCAATTTCAGGACATACCGGCAATCTCGGTTTATGGAAGCATCCTGCTCATGTTAAAGGAGGAAAATGAGGTAGTACATTATCGTGATTTTCGCACCAACTTTAAACACCATAGCTCAAGTTTCTCAACCAGCGAAATCCAATTATTTTATCAGTATGCAATCAATTATTGCACCCGAAAAATACGGTCCGGCCATAAAACCTATGCGGAAGAAATGTTAGAATTGTACCAGGAAAGCCTGGCAGGTGGTTATCTACTTGATCATGACCAGATTTCACCCTGGGCTTATAAAAACATTATCAAATTGGGGCTGGGATTGAAACGATTTGAATGGGTTGAATCTTTTATTCGTGAATTCACCCCTAAACTTCCCGAGGATAAAAAGCAAGACGCCTTTCATTTCAATCTGGCTGATTTGTACTATCACCGGAAAGCCTATGATGAGGCCCTGCAGCAATTGAACATTCTAGAGTTTTCGGATGTGCACTACAAACTGGATGCCCGAGTTATTTTGCTAAAAATCTATTATGAAACTAAAGAATACGAAGCCTTGCATTCATTGATTTCTTCCTTCCGGATATTCCTCCTTCGCCACAGTGAAATTACAAAATCCATCAAAACACCTTATCTCAACTTTTTATCTATTCTCAATCGGATGCTCAATCAAGGAAAGACAGCGAGCATTGAGGTGAGGATTAAACAAACGAGCCTTTTGAGTTCACGTAGTTGGTTGCTGGCAATGGTGGAAGCGAGGTAAAAGGAATGAAGAAAGAACGCTGCACGTTCAAAGAGCTGCATGGTCTAAAATTTGGCAGTGAAACGATCTGACAACCCAGCTATCTGGCTAAAAATCACCTTCCTCTAACAACATCCTCTGCTTTCCGTACCAGAGCTTGGTTGTTTTCAAAATCATAGAGCGTTAGTCGGCGCAAGTCATAATATGCCAGCCAATAGCTTCGAAGGGCATTCATGTAACTCCTTCTTGAATTTGCCTCCTCCTGAATAGCCTGGTTGAGATCAGTGACCAGGATATTGCCTATGCGATATCGTTTGCGGGTGATATCGAGTCGTTTTTGAGCTATTTCGTAGGATTTTAGCGCACGATTGACTTGTTGGCGGACAAGGTCAAATTGTTGGACTCTGATGATGATTTCCCGTTCAAAATTGATCCTATCCTGATCGACTTGCAGGCGAATGAGTTCTTCTGTTGACAGTGCTATCTGCATGTCAGCTTTCGACTTCCCCCAATCTGCGATAGGCACATTCAAAGACAATTGAAATTGCTCCTGATCCAGTGGGTCAGAAAGCGCCTGATTCAGGGTTTCTCCCGATTGGGAAAGACCAAATGAAAAGGACAGATCCACGTTGAGGCCTCGGTTTGCCTGGGCCTCAGCAACATCACTTTTAGCCTCTTCCAAGCGGCGATCGTATCCTACACTTTCCGATCGGTAGCGGCGTGCAAAATCCAATGCTTTCTCAGCATCCACCATAAATTCAGGAATTTCAGATGGTGGTATCATTTTAAAATTAACGACGCCCTGTATCCCAAGGAAATCACGCAGTCGTTCGGTACTGGTTTGAAGATTGAGCATACTTTGTGCCAGGTCCGCTTCCGCATCCATTACCCGCAATTCTATTTGCAACAACTCAACTTCTGCAATACGCCCCACATCAAACCGACCTTTAGAGATGACAAAAAGAGTATCGGAGTTTGCCTTGTCCCTTTGTGCTGCTTCCAGGTTTATCTGAGCCACCAAAACATCAAAAAACAAATTCGCTGCTTCATAAGCTACCTGTTCCAGGTTTTCGGAATAATTTCGTCGCGATTCTTCATACCGTAGCGGCTGTACCTTTTTGGCCCACTTCAGGTTGTTAAATCCAAACAGAGGTTGGATAAAACCAACGGAGATCAACGTAGATCGATAAGAAGCAAATGCGGGGGCATTATCACTGGCAAAAACATCCAGTCGACTCAATCCCGTTCCCGCAAAAAGTCGCCCACCAGTCAGGGGGATTCCTTGATTAAGATTAAGACTAATATCATTACGCATAAAAGACTGACCCACAAATTTCAGGGTACCATCTGGTAAGGTGATGGCTTGAATCGACCGGTCAAGATTTGGCAGCGTTCCTGATAGAACCATTTGCGGCCGGTAATTGGCCAAAAAAGATTGATGGAACCAATAACTATTACTAAAAGAGGTTTGAGCAATTTTCACTTCAGGGCCTCCTAATTGAGCCATTTCAATAGTTTGCTGCAGGCTAACCACCAAAGTATCTCCTTGACTATAAACACTTTGCGAGAAACATATAAAGCTAAAAATGAAGAGTCGGATCATTGAAAATCGGGAATTATTCATATTTTTCAGTGGGTGTTAAATATTTGAGGTTTAATCACTACGAAGTGCTTTGATAGGGTCTAGCCGGGCTGCTTTTTGGGCAGGGAAAATGCCAAAAATCAATCCAATGCTCGTAGCAACACCAAAGGCCAGGATGATAGACCAGGCGGAAACAATGGTTGGAATTTCTGCATAGGCCGCAATTGTCCGGGCGGAGGCAACGCCTAGTAGGATACCAATGATACCTCCGATCAAACTGATAAATATTGCTTCAAATAAAAATTGCAGCACAATATCCTGTTGGTTTGCTCCCAGCGATCTGCGGACACCAATTTCTTTGATGCGTTCCAAAACGGAAGCCAGCATAATATTCATAATACCGATTCCTCCAACTAGGAGAGATATCCCGGCTATAACCGCCAATACCAGGTTAAAAGTATCCTGTGTTTTTTGTTCTTGTTCCAGCAAGAGTTCGGGCACTTCAATTTCTACATCAATGACCTCATGATGCCGACGTTTTAGCACCCGGGCAATTACATCGGCAGAAGCTCGAAGTGCCGAAGATTCCTTGACTCGAATGACCAGACGGTCCAGTTGGTGATAATTCCCACCTTCTTTTTCATTGTCATCATTGCCTCGATTACTGACGTCCTGTTTGGTCACTACTGCCCGGTTTTTAAAGCGTAACAAAGCCGTAGTTACTGGAATATATACATCAGAATTATAGTCGCGAATACCAAGGTTTGCCAAACTTTGACTACTTACTGATCGTTTGGAGAGCACACCGATTATGGTCAACCAGGTATTACCACACTTAATTTTCTCGCCTATTGGATTGGTTTGGCTAAAAAATTTTGTTTGCACATTTTTGCCAATAATACAAACTGGGCGACCGCCATCCTGGTGATTTTGATGAAAATAGGTTCCTTCTTCTAAAGATAGACCGTTGAGTTCAAAAAAAGCATTGGTGATGCCGACACATTTGGCCTGCTCCATTTTTGCTGATTGGATGATATTGGTTGGCAGGACTACTTCCGGGCTTACGGCATCTATGGTAGGTAGAATTTTCTCTAGGGCATACATGTCCTCCAATGTCAAACCAGGTGACCAGGGCTTTTCGTCTTTATTTTGCTGGTTGCTGCTATTGTTATTGCTGCCCGATTCTTCATCCGTTTTACTCTTTACAACTGATTTGATCACAATGTTATTTGTCCCAATCAATCGCATTTGTTCCAGAATAGACTGCTTTGCTCCTGTACCTATAGCCAACATAGCGATAACAGCAGCCACCCCAAAAATGATCCCCAGAGCCGTCAGAAAAGAGCGCAACTTATTGGCATTAATGCCTTCCAGTGCGAGGTAGAAATTAAACAAGATTCTTCTCATCAGTCCGTGATTATGATAAAACCATTGTTTCCACCAGAATTGGCTGTAGGCATTTCCAGGTTTTTTAATTTTTCCTGTTTTTCTTTGGTTCTCGCTTCTCTGGCAAGGCGCTCCTCATCCAGTTTTTTCTGTATATCTGCTTTAATCGCTGGATCTAGTCGTATCAATGCTGCTTCTTTTCCACCTTCTGGTATGGTCAAATAAATTTGATCTCCGTCCGTTAATCCATGCTCCACAATAATTTCATCATCGTTGCTCAATCCGGTAATTACCTCCTGGCGGACAACTCTACCATTCTCTTCCTTATATATATAGGTGAGGCTATCTAATTGAATGGCTTCCAAGGGTACAAAAAGTACATCCTGATAAATATCTGTGACAATTTCATTACCAGTGGTCATGGCCGGACGCAAAATGGAGTCCTCTTCATTCACCTGTACCACTACCTCAAAAACTTTGGCATCATAACCGCGCAATTGTTCCCCGATATTGGCGACCTGTAAGACCACTCCGCTATATTCCTGATCTGGGAATGCATCCACTTTAATGGTTACTTCCTGGCCCGTTTTCACTTTACTGATGTCTACCTCATTGACATAGGTTTTGGAAATCATGTCGCTAAGATCAGGCAATTCGGCCACCACCGGATCCCAGGCAGAAATTCGGCTACCCGGTTCTTTTTTGCCATTCCAGTTACGGGCATAAATTACCATGCCACTTTCCGGGGCCTTGATGGTAAATTCGTTGGATAAGTCCATGAATTTTTGAAGCTGACTCTGGTTTTGTTTTAATAAGGCATTGATCTCCTGAATCTTGGCAATTGATTGCTGTTCTTTGAGCACATATTTTTGTTCCAGCTGGATATAGTCTCTCTCGGTTCTTTCCAAATCCAATTGGGTTTGTTGAATGACAGATTGTGGCTCGTATTTATTCTGTTCCACTTTGAGCACCTTTTCCTTTTTGGTAAAATCAAGATTGATCAGTTGATCTCGCAAACCTCTCATCTCAATTGCGGTATCGATTTTTGCTTGCTCCAGCTGGGTTTGAATTTTCTCGATTTCCGTTTGAACATTACTCAGTTTATTGGCCAGTTCGGTCCTATCCAGGGTAGCCACGTACTCTCCTTCTTTGACAATAGTACCTTCCGGAACCAGTTCTGATAATGTCGTCTCATAAATGCCTGCGGGTCGCATGCCTTGAGGTGCCCGGATCTTTACAGATTTCTTGGCATTTAATTCTCCAGTTGCTGTAACCTTGATAACAAATTCTCCCTTGCTGACTGTAGTCAGGATATCGGATTGTTGTTTTTTTTCGCTTGGCTGTAGCCAATAATAAATCAATCCTCCAAGAAAGAGTATGGAAATGATTGCGATTAAGTTTTTGGAGAGCGACATGCCTTCGGGTTTTGTTGTTTGCGAAATTAAAAAATTATTTCTTCTATTAGGGAAATTCCTACAATGGGTATTGGTTAATAGTCCCAAGCAACCTCAATTTTCATCATAGAAATGTCTATCTTCGGAAAATAAAAATACGCCTGCATTCATTATGAAAATTATGCATCAATACAATCGTTTTTCTATCCTTATAGGACTGCTAAGTTTGTTCCTGACTACCTGCAAAGTTGAACATTTGGCCAATATAGAGCCTTCGGTTTATCAAATTGAGCCTTCAATGGGCTCAGGCAGTGAAGATATCCAGGCTATGATTGCCCCTTATAAAGTTCAACTCGACAGTGAGATGAACCAGGTGATTGGCATTGTCGGCATGGAATTGACCAAAACCATGCCCGAATCAACCCTAGGAAATTGGTTGGTCGACCTATTACAGGAAGAGACTTCAAAGGTAAGTGATCAACCGATTGATTTCACCTTGCAAAATTACGGTGGCATCCGGATTTCCTCGATACCAAAGGGGCCGATTAATCGGGGTAAAATCTTTGAATTGATGCCCTTTGATAATATGGCGGTAGTAGTTGAACTCGATGCCAATCATACTCGAAAATTGATTCATCTCATGGCTGCTGATGGAGGATGGCCGGTTAGCAAAGGGCTCTCCTATCAGATAAAAGATGGAAAAGCCGAGCACATAAAAATCCATGGTCAACCTATTGAAGAAGGGCGCATCTATTGGGTATCTATGCCGGATTATATTGCTAATGGTGGTGGTAATGCCGAATTTTTAAAAGACAAAAATCGTATACAAACCGGGCATTTGATCCGGGATTTAATCATCCAACATATTCAAAATGAGCAGGATGTACCACAGATGGCGGAGGTTGAGGGGAGGGTTAGATAGTTTTAGGGGGAGGCGGAAAAGAGGGCCTGTTGGGGTTGAAAAGGTTTAGAGAGGTTTAGGTGGTTTAGACTGGAGTAGTTCTTTCCAGTTTTTTCAACTTTTACATTCCTTTCGGGGAAATAGGTTTAGAGGGGGTTAGCAGGCTTTAGGGAGTTTGGAAAAGAGGACCTGTGTTGGGGTTGAGTTGGTTTAGAAGGGTTTAGAGAGGTTTAGGGGGTTTAGGAGGTTTAGGGGCAGATGTGATGGTTTAGGACAGAGGCATCCTTTCCTATTTTTTCAGCTTTTACGATCTTTCAAGGGGAAGCAGGTTCAGTGGGGGTTAGCCGGTTTCAGGGGTAGTGTTCCTAATAGAAGCTGTTATGATGATAAATTTAATTATCTAAACTTTTTTAGGACGAGTCAGATGAGGAATACTTAAATAAATATAAGCACCAATATGAAACGTCGTGATTTCTTACAAAAGATGGCTGCCGGTGGATTTGTGATCGGTACTGGAACCTTTCCATTAGGAGATTTCTCTGATCCGGAGGTCACTAAATTGACCATTCTTCACACCAATGATGTACACAGCCGTATTGATCCTTTTCCGATGGACGGGGGCCGTAATCAAGGATTGGGTGGAGCCAGCAGAAGGGCTGCGCTGGTCCGGGAAATCCGGAAAAAAGAAGGACACTTACTACTGCTGGATGCCGGCGACATTTTTCAGGGCACCCCTTACTTCAATCTTTTTGGTGGTGAGTTGGAATTCAAAATAATGTCTTCAATGGGTTATGATGCGGCGACCATTGGCAATCACGACTTTGATGCTGGGCTGGAAGGATTAAACAAACAGTTGCCACATGCCGATTTTCCTTTTATTATTTCCAATTATGATTTCTCAGATACGCTCTTGGCTGGCAAAACCAAACCTTATAAAATCTTCAAAAAAGGCCCCATCAAGATTGGCGTATTCGGGCTAGGTATAGCACTCAAAGGACTTGTTCCGGAAAGCCTTTACGGTGGCACCCGCTATCTTGATCCAATTGAAAAAGCCAATTATTATGCAACCATTTTGAAGCGGGAAGAAAAATGTGACTTGGTCATTTGTCTCTCCCATCTTGGATATAACTACCGTGAAGAAAAGGTATCCGATATGGTCCTTGCCAAAAGTACTCGAGAGATTGATTTGATCCTTGGTGGCCACACCCATACCTTTCTAGACAAACCCACCATTGTCAAAAACCTCGACGGCGAAGCAACCATGATCAACCAAGTTGGATGGGCCGGAATTATGCTTGGAAAAATTGACCTTTATTTTGAACGCAATCAAAAAGGCAGATGTATCAGTTGCAAAAATTTATTGGTTGGATAGTGTAGGAAAAACAGTAACTCATTTCACCTTTTTGATGAAAAAGTTTGTTTGCATGGATCATTCTGGCAGGATTTTGCCAAGCTATTAGGCCAAACCGACTGATTGCCAGTCGCTTCTTTTTTTTGGTGACATTTTTCAAGATATCAACCTAAAAATGACAGGAAAAATTAGGAAAAAAAAATTTTAAAAAAACCTTCCTCAATAGGTCTCCTTTTTGAAGATTTTTTCCCAACTTTGTATCCCTTCAAAATTAAGAGAATGAATGGAGCTTGCTTCAGCTATTCTTTAAAGAAGGCAGCCTAGAAAAGATTAACGGTTGATCCCCTTGCTCATCCACAATCGATTTTAATCTACTATTGCTCTAGCTTACTGATACTCTTGCATTAATTACAGCAGGTTATATTATTTTATTTAACCAAGGCCGGGGGCCTTAACTTTCTGGAGAATGGTAAAAGATCATACTACAGTATGGGGTAACTGTCTGCAAACGATTCGACGAAACGTGAATTTGCAGAGCTTCAAGACCTGGTTTGAGCCAATCAAATCCGTTCGCCTGGATGAGAATGCGCTAACCATCCAGGTTCCCAACCGCTTCTTTTATGAGTGGTTGGAGGAGCATTACGTTGCCTTACTGAAAACCTCTATTCGCAAAGAGCTTGGCGAAAGAGCTAAATTGGAGTACCAAATTTTGACGGCCAAAAATGGTAAAGCTACTACCCGGCCAGGAGAGTCAAAAAATGGAGACCATTATAGCCCGGGTATGGTCGATACTGGAAACATTAAAAACCCTTTTGTAATTCCGGGTATAAAAAAGGTAAGGATTGATCCACAGCTCAACCCCAATTATCTCTTCGACAATTACATTGAAGGGGACTGCAACCGCCTGGCCCGTTCGGCGGGATTGGCTATTGCCAAAAAACCGGGGGGCACTTCTTTTAATCCGTTAGTGATTTTTGGCGATGTGGGATTAGGCAAAACGCACCTAGGACAAGCCATTGGTAATGAGGTGGTTAAAAAAATTCCAAACAAGAATGTACTATATGTTTCTTCAGAAAAATTTACCAATCAGATTATTCAATCCATCAAGAATAATGCGGTAAATGACTTTGTCAACTTCTATCAGCTAATCGATGTACTGATTGTTGATGACATTCAGTTTCTGGCCAATAAACAAAAGACACAAGAAATCTTTTTCCATATATTCAATCAGTTGCATCAAAATGGACGACAAATCATCCTTACCTCTGACCGCCCACCCAAAGACCTGGACGGCATGGAGGAACGGCTGATTTCCCGCTTCAAGTGGGGGCTGTCGGCTGACCTACAGGCTCCTGATTTGGAAACTCGGATGGCTATCTTGGAAGCCAAGATGAACCTACAAGGTGTAGAAATTTCCCAAGATGTTGTCGAATTCATCAGTTACAACATCCAGAATAATATTCGGGAGTTGGAAGGTGTGTTAGTGTCGTTAATCGCACAATCGTCGTTAAACCGGCGGGAAATAGACGTGGAGCTCGCAAAAGAGGTGATAAGAAATTTTGTAAGCCAACTTAACAAAGAGATTACGGTCGAGTTCATCCAGAGCTTGGTGGCCGAACACTTTGATGTCGCCGTAGAAAAGCTACAAGGTAAAACCAGAAAACGGCAGGTTGTGATTGCCAGACAACTTTCTATGTACCTTGCGAAAAACCTAACGGACAAATCTTTAAAAGCCATTGGCGAAACTTTTGGCGGCCGCGACCATAGTACCGTTATTTATTCTTGTAAAACGGTTCAGGATTTGATGGAGACAGATATCATCTTTAAGGATACCGTTTCCGAGCTGGAGAAAAAGATCAAGATGTCTTTGAACGAAAAGTAGATGTTACTGGAACTATTTAAACGATATTTTCATTGATTAGCCCAGAAAGCAAAATGTACAAGAACTGCTTTTCGGGCTAATCTCTTGTTAGCCAAACAAATAGATTAGCAGTCATAAAAAAGGTTAAAAATATTCCGTTTTCTTTTTGGAAATTATACCAGGATATTTACCTTTGCATCGCTCAAGAAAAAAGGAATGATTCAACAACAAACGAGGCGTTGAATTTGAGCGATTCAGATACACCTGGTGAAGTGGGTGAGTGGCTGAAACCACCGGTTTGCTAAACCGACGTACTCTAATCGGGTACCGCGGGTTCGAATCCCGCCTTCACCGCAGCCTGATCAAAGTGTTGATCAACTATATTGCTCCCTACTTTTGATAGGGAGCAATATATTCAATAGTTCGGGGTATAGCGCAGTCCGGTTAGCGCATCCCGATGACATCGGGAGGGCCATTAGCCTTCCAAATAACCGGAAGAAATAGTTCGGGGTATAGCGCAGTCCGGTTAGCGCATCCCGATTGCATCGGGAGGGCCATTAGCCTTCCAAATAACCGGAAGAAATAGTTCGGGGTATAGCGCAGTCCGGTTAGCGCATCCCGATGACATCGGGAGGGCCATAAGCCTTCTAATAACCGGAAAAAAAAAGTTCGGGGTATAGCGCAGTCCGGTTAGCGCATCCC
>BQJU01000018.1 GCA_021604865.1 Saprospiraceae bacterium
AATTGAAACCAAATCTAATATTTTTCTCCCTTAATTCTTTAGCAAGCCTTAATCGTACCAGATTGGAATTGAAACCAGAAAGACAAATAGCTGACTTTAGAGAAAAGTTAAGCCTTAATCGTACCAGATTGGAATTGAAACGGATGGAAGCAAAGCAGGAGGTTGTCGAAGAAGTAAAGCCTTAATCGTACCAGATTGGAATTGAAACATAAAAAGTCTTGTTTCTTCCATTATTCCGGCTGGGCCTTAATCGTACCAGATTGGAATTGAAACTTTACAGATATATATCCATTTGTTGAGGTAAGGCTGCCTTAATCGTACCAGATTGGAATTGAAACGATAGATACTCACAGGAGTTTCATTGAGTATGTTGAGCCTTAATCGTACCAGATTGGAATTGAAACTTTTTCGCGCTGCCATAGTAGCAATCCGCTGGGCTTTGCCTTAATCGTACCAGATTGGAATTGAAACTAGGTTTGGATACGAGGCAATAGGCCGCGTAAATGAGCCTTAATCGTACCAGTCCCGATTCAGCCCACAGGGCTTCATACGGGATGCTCCTTGTGCGGTGCACACGATCAATTGGAATTGAAACTAGCCTGGTAAAAGGCTTTTTTTGTCACCTTGGGTGCCTAAATCGTACCAGCCCCGATTCAACCCACAGGGCTTCATACGGGATGCTCCTTGTGCGGTGCACATGATCAATTGGAATTAAATAAATGTAAGGAGTTCTGAACGATCGACAGGCAGAAGCATCTACCATGATACTAGAACTAGGATTTACTTCCCTTTGCCCTGCAACAACACTAACATTGTATAAAACATGATTTTAAAATCTAATGCCAGCGACATATTTTCGATGTAGAGAATATCGAATTTCAGCCGTTGTAGCATTTGATCGACATTGGAAGCGTAACCGTATTTGACCTGACCCCAGGAAGTAATGCCGGGCCGCACTTTGAGGAGGTGACGGTAGTGGGGCGCCCGTTGCATAATCAGGTCGATGTAATACTGCCTTTCAGGGCGAGGGCCGACGATAGACATATCACCAATTAGGACGTTCCAAAATTGGGGTAGTTCATCCAGTCGCCATTTGCGCATGACGGCACCCCAGGGGGTACAGCGTGAATCGCCATCGTGGGATAACTGCGGACCTTCTCTTTCTGCATCCAGTGGCATAGATCGGAACTTAAGGATGTCAAAAGGTTTGCCGTTAAGGCCAATTCGTTCTTGTTTGAAAAGGATAGGACCAGGGGACGAAAAACGTACCCGCATTGCTACATAAGTATAAAGCGGAGATAATAAAAATAAGGTGATAATAGAGACAGACAGATCGATCAGGCGTTTTACCAGGCGCTGCCATTTGGGCATGAGGTCCTGAGCAATCTCGATTAAGACGGCACCATAAACGTGATTCATCTTAACAGTGCCCAGCATGATATCGTACATGTCGGGGATGATCTTGACCAGTACCTGTGAATTGAAATCGAAGAGTACATTCAGAATTTCGCGTAGGCGATTGTGTTCGGAAGTTTCAATGGCGATGATGACCTCTTCAATTTGTTGGTTGCCAATGACTTCATTGAGGTCTTCTATTTTTCCCAACCGGGGTAAATATTGTCCTAGTTCATTGGTGACCCGGCCATTGGCATCAATAAATCCTACAAAGTGATACCCCAGTCCTTTCTCCCGGCCTGTAATTTCGTGATAGAGGTCTAATGCATTCTGATTGCCGCCGATAATCAGGGTATTGTAGGTGACCTTACCTGCTTTCAATCGCCAGCTCGCCTTGGTGAGGATGATCATGCGAACGGTGGCTGTAAAGAAAAAATGGAGTAGGAATAAGGTCGTAAAAGAGGTATAATAAGTAGTATAATTAGTCACAAAGTCATCGAGGATCAGCGTGAAAAACAAAAAGATGACCCCAAAGAAACTAAGAAAGAAGGTTCTGGCAAGGGTAGCCAGACGGGAGAGGCGGTAAATATCTTTGTACTGATCAAAAATGGAATAAAATAGTAACCATCCTGTAGGTATAATCACGATACCCAGCCAAAAGTTGGGCTCATCAATGTCCTGCCAGTGGAGGGTTCCGCTCTCCAGATGTTTGCGATAGGCAAAAAAGCAGGCCCAGGAGAGCATGGCGGTAATAAAGTCCGCGAATTTGTAAAATAATGTATCGACGCGACGCCTCCGGGTCATGTTCCGATTTTTTTCTAAGTAGATAGAGTGGAACTTGAGTCAAGTTAATAATCAAACAAGTACTCAAATTATAGTTAAATTCACCATACAGAAAGTCGTCTTTCGAAGACATTCTAGAAGTGAACTAATTTGATATTATCCAATTGCAATTGTGCTTTATCCAAGGTCAACTGACCGCCCTCCACAGGAATAAAGGCATTAAAGCCCACTTGATATTGATCAAAATCTCCTTCTATTGCCAGGACACTCAGGTTGAAATAAATCTTATTCCATTCTCCTTTGGGACTAAACCCCGGATCATAAAGTGGAAAACTATTAAATGGATCCGAAACATCATATCCCACCAGGCCGAAAATGACGGGCACTTCCGACCTATAGTTCACCTCAAGGTAAACCAGCAGGCCGTTTTTGATTAGATCAGGGTAACGGTCAACGGTGGCCAATTCCACAAAACTACTAGCGGTATCCAGGAGGATACGTGCCGAAGCACCTTCAAAAGCATCCTGGGTGGTCACCACAATCTTATTGGCTTCTTCACCGGATCTCAGTTCCTGAAATTGATGATTGTTCCCGTTTTCAAAATTTTCAATTAGCGAAAATTTGATATCATCCCGGTAGGTTATTACCGGACGGATGGTATCGGTTTCGTTTGGCTGTAGATCAACGGTGGTTTCATAGTTTTTGTAAAAAGGATAAATGTCCCTTGTTGAATTAATACCATTGTCCTTAATGCCCGCCCGCAACGATAATTGCGTATCTCCTGATTTGAGCAAAGGGATTCGAGCTGGCAGCGAATAGACTCCCAGGAAATCTCCTTCACTGGTAACCCATACATCCGTAATATTGGAAGAATTACTTCCCTCTGTTGCCGGATCCGTTTGCAGTTCAAAAGCAGGCACATAAATAAAGGCAGGAATTTCTTCTGCCGGATTAATGATATCACAGGCGGCAACGGCCACACAGGCCAGCCCTAATACACTCCATTTAATGCGGTTTGTCATTTTCATAGCTAAAACAATTTATACAAGCAGACTCCCAGCCCGACGTTCCACCTCTTTTGCAATCTGGTGAGCCAACTTTAGTGCCTGGTAACCATCTTCAATACTTACTCGTGGGCGTTGGCCCGCTTCAATACTGGTGGCGAAAGTCTCCAGCTCCATTTTAATGGAATTCACGGGCTCAATTTCGGGCATATCTATGTGGATATATTTATTCCCACTGGTGGTCTCCAATTTTAACAACTCTTCTTGATTGGCGGCAATGCCTTCCTCGTAGAGACGGATGACCTGTGCTTGTTTTTCCAAGAAATCGAGGCTGATATAAGCATCCTTTTGGAAAAGCCTAACCTTTCTCATTTGTTTGAGTGAAATACGGCTGGCTGTCAGATTAGCAACACATCCATTTTCAAACTCAATCCGGGCATTGACGATATCCGGGCTTTGGCTGACCACCGCTACACCACTGGCATGAACAGCTTTGACCTTGGAATCTACCATGCTCAGAATAATGTCAAGATCATGGATCATCAGATCCAATATGACAGAAACATCCGTTCCTCTAGGGTTAAAAACAGCCAGCCTGTGGGCTTCCACAAACATAGGGTCGAGGTGGATATCCTCCAATGCCAATAAGGCCGGATTGAAGCGCTCTACATGCCCCACTTGCACTTTCACACCCTGCTGGCGGCTCATTTCAATCAGTTGCTCAGCTTCCTCCACCGTATGGGTTAAAGGTTTTTCAATAAACAAGTGTTTGCCACGCCGAATGGCCTCGGTAGCCATCGCAAAGTGCACCGTGGTAGGTGTTACAATGTCGACCACATCTACTGCATCCATCAGTGCTTCGGCAGTATCAAAGGCAGGAATGTTAAATTCAGCAGATACTTTTTTGGCAGTCTCGGGATCAGGGTCGTAAAAGCCCACTAATTCATAAGTCTCACCAGCCAATTGGATACATTTAAGGTGAATTTTACCCAAGTGGCCAGTACCCAAAACCCCGATTTTTAACATAATGCTTGATTTGTTGTTAGAGCACATAGCTCAATGATCGGGCAAAAGTACAAGAAAAAATTAGATTTTTGCCCCACCTGACTTATGTTTGGAGGCCAACCTTCGATCTACAAAGATTGGCCTCTAAACAAATTCTTAAAGTCAAAGTAAAACGACTGAACCATGCTTTACGTTGCCCGGTAATACATCAGGATAGCTCCAAATAAGGTAATCAACGCAATTAACACCGTAGCCATCCGGATGGTATATTGCATGTGGTTGACAAAAGTTTCGATTTCCTGGCGCATATCCGGGTACCGGGGAAAAATTTCCTCCTCCATCTTCTGGCGATTAAATAAATGGGCAGCCCCAAATTCAACCTCGTTTTGAACCAACTTTTTATAACTCTTCAATACCTTAACCCGGAAATAAACATTGACAAACAACATTGCAACAAATAATCCAATAACTACAGATATCAATAGGATAATCATGTTCGAGGTTTTGATGCAAATTTAGAAATAATTTGATGGGGGGAGAAGGTGGGAAGGTGAGAAAGGGAGATCAATCAGCCAAAAGATGTGTTCCAACCATAGCGCAACGATTTGACATTTGTCTACACAACGATAGGAAGTCTGACATCTAGCAGGCTACACCCAGCCTAGACGATCTCTCCTTCAAACCTTATTTCCAGTAATTTTTTTCAAAAAGATGCGGCCACGTGAGCGCTTTTCGCTAAAGGTATCAGAAGTAACTTCCTGCCAATAACCTTCAAGGGTGGAGCCGAAGATACTACGGTTGTATACGGCCTGAAATTTCCTCAGAAAGGGGGGAATCAAGGCAACATCCATATCCTCTGGAATTTCAATTTCTTCAAAATAGATAGACTGATCGTAGTAATAGCGGCCTTTAAAATCTATTTCGACCACCCGTTTATCTTCCAGGAAGAAGTAGGTACGTCCACTGACGTCGCTTCCGTTTATTTCGATGACCAAATGGAATTTTTGACCGGTTTTGGCAAAATTACTGCCGGTAATCGTGCCTTCCCAACGGCCGTCCAGGCCTTTCTGAGCTGTAGCGGACAACAAAAAGAGCGTGCAAATTATCGTAAAACCTATTTTTTTCATACCTGGTAGTTTCAAGCGCAAAATTAACGGATCATCAGCAGGGATGACAAAATTAAAAAACTAAAACAATTAGCCGAAACTTAAATGCTTGGCCTCCAAACATGTTCTAACAGATGCAGAATGTTCTTAAATTGGTGGTTACTTCGACATTTGATCAATATATGCACGTAGATCTTCCATTTGTTGATCACTCATTTTTTCCAAGGTATAATTGGGCATATAGGCCATTTTACCTGGAATAGGGGAGGTGCCATAACGCGCTACCTGGTATACAGAATAGCGGGTATAGCGGGATATATGGCGTTCCAGAAACTGGAAAGAATAATTGGTGTCATCCAATTCGAAAAAGGAGTAACGCTTATCTTCATGACAGTGTTTACAGCTCAAATCGTAAATCAAGGCTCCGTTTTCAGCATTACCTTTAAGGGGATAACCTTTTGTCCTATTTTCCGGCGGGGTAACAAATGTTGCCGGTGAACCGGGCAGGTATTTATCTTTGACCAGCTGAATAGCATCGGTAGCCATACTGCCTTGCTGAAGCGCCATGTTAATTTTTTGGAGCTCATCATCCTTAATATTCAAATCTTTCATCTTGAGCTCCAGTGTCCACAAGTAGGCCAGTACAGACTCCATTTCCCAGGACGCTAAAGCCCGACCTTGTGAGCATTCTACTGCACAAAGCTGGATGGCTTCCCGTATATTATTACGGGCTGGTTTGACCAGGTCGCCGTATTTTTTTTCATAATCTCCATTGTAAAAAGAAGTGCGGTTGACTGCTCCATACAAGGTGGTACCCTGCAAAAAAGGCATACCATGATCGCGGACATATTCCAGGCGTGCCTGCGGATCGGATACACTCAAATCCGGATCTTCCTTTTGAACGTTGTGACAAGAAGTACAGACAAAATGATTGCTTTGTTTCGTCGTTTTGCCACCATTAGGTTTTTTTGCTATTCCTTTTAAAACCAGGTCACGGCCAACTTCCACTGATGCTCCTCCCACACTGAGGTCGGGCTGATGGGCTAGGGGCTCATCACCTAATTCTACCAAAACCCGGGCAACGGGGGTTTCTTCGTCCACAATCAGTGATGGTGTAGACAACCATTCACCACTCCAGGCAATCAAAGTAATCAGAAATAATATAGGAATGATTTTCATCGCTTAGTATAAATTCTTTGACAAATCACGTGATCAGATATTCGCGCTTTTTTAGTCCTAAAGGTTAAATACCCTGGAAATGGTAAATCCAAGCCTGAATTGGCCCTCGTTCCAATTGGAAATAGTATAGGGAACATAATCCGTTTCCATGATCCCTGTAGCATTGGTGAAATTCACCTGGAATACATGGCCACCAGTGTCGATTTCCAATCCAAAACCTATGGCCGGATAATAACCGTTGGCTGGGGTTCTACGTTCTGAAAAAGGGAAGGTAGCATCAGCAATAAAGCCAAACACTTTGGTCAGCTGAATGCGGGTCGCTACTCCGAAGGCAAAAATACCATTTTCGTCTTCAAAGGTAACCAGGTTCCGATGTGTATAGGAAGGAATCAATTGCAAACTAAATGAATTTGAAAATTTCCGGGCAATCAGCAGCTGCACGTTATTGGCGAAACGGTGGTTTAATTCCGGAAAACTTCGGATCAAATCCGGGTTGTCATCAATTTTTTTAGCGGTAGAAAATGAAGAAACACCTACCAGGGTGATACTTACAGGTATACCAGCGCCCTCCGTTTGCCGTAAGGCCCGATATTTTACTACGGCGTTTAATAACTGACGCAGGCCGGTATCGCCATCCGGCGTAGAACCGGCTCCCTTTGCGCGGTATAATCCGGCAGTTAAATTATCGGTAAACCCATATTCCGCACCAATCATAATATCTGTGGCACTTTCCAGGCCAAAGAATGTCTGAAAACCACCATTTTCTCCGGCAAGATCCCCAAAACGGTGCGCAATCCGTACATCCAGTTTGCGTTTGGGTAACGTTTCTACAGAATGGGTATTGATTACCCGGCTATCTTTAAAGGTTTGAAATACATAAGATTGGGCAAAAATGCCACAGCTCATCACAGACAAAGTGCAAACAATCAACAAACGCTCCATTATCGCTTTCAAGTTTTTAATTTAACAGATATTCTTTTATACTCTTTCACCACAATTTTGTTGCTCTTCTCAGCAAAAAGACTGTTATTTTGGTGCACCGGCATCCAGCCAGCAAATAAATAAAGCCAATTCTTCATCAGATAATTCGATTGGCTGTCCTGACGGTACCAAACTCGAAGGTGGCATACCATTCAGTGGATCATCTTTCATGGACACAACCCTACTACGGATTTTACTCTCAAATTGTTTCACATTATTATAATCAATTAATGAAGGCGCAATGGCTGGATGGCAGGCACCACCGTAAGCACAACTATTGGCAATGATTCCTTTGATCTGATTATCATAGGTTACCGTAACTGATTCACAAATTTCCGGGGTCATCGGCTCTGGCAAAATATCGCTGCTGCATTGTGCAAAAGTAAAAAGGCAACCCGCAGCAAATAGCCAACAGCAATAATTTTGGAAGGACATCTTCATGGTTTTAAAATTTTGGCGCAAAATAAGAAATCGTGCAATGGAAAAAAATAATTACATTAAAAAATTATCTATATATAGTTATTTTTTAAGTTGGCAGAATTGCTCTTTCCCCAATGAGAAAGGGCTTTCTGTTTTGTTTTGGACAATGCAACATCTAATAACGATTGTCGGGAGTGTAGCAATTGTTTTTTCAGCATTAGCAAAATCTTTTTCATCTGCTTTATGCATTTCATTGGTTTCTTGCATCCTATCCCTAAAAAAGAACCATGATGAAAAAAATTGCAACACTCGCATTAATGGCCATCTTCATTTCAGCTTGGCATTTACCCACCACTATTTACGGGACAATAGAAGGAATAGTTTCAGATAATAGCGGATCACCGCTAATTGGTGCTACCGTATTGGTGAAAGGGACCACAAACGGAATGGTCACTGACCTGCATGGGAAGTTTAAATTGTCGGTGCCAAAAGAATGTGTGACACTGGTCGTCAGCTCTATTGGATTTAATACGAAGGAGCTAAAAAATGCCTGCGTTGGGCAATCCTTAAATATTGTTTTGGAAGAAGGCGTTAACTTGGAAGAAGTCGTTGTAACCAATGAGGGAAAAGCCAAAAGGGCGAAAAAAGACCGCGCAGCCAAAGAGTCAGAACGGAGACTTTATGCGGCACCTTTAAATAGGTCGGATTTTGCTATGGCCAGTGGAATGAGTATAACGGCGCCGATGGATCAGCCGTTACACAATACAGAAGATTATGATGTGATCAATGAAAATCGCTTTTTTGAGGTGACCCAAAATCCTTTGTCGACTTTTTCCATCGATGTGGATGCTGCCGCTTACAGCAACCTTCGCCGTTTTGTCAACAATGGTCAGTTGCCGCCTAAAGATGCGGTGCGTATTGAAGAAATGGTCAACTATTTTGATTATCAATACCCTGGCCCCCAAAGCGAACATCCCTTTGAAGTGGTCACGGAAATTTCGGATTGCCCCTGGCAGCCTGAACACAAACTGCTGCATGTAGGCTTGCAGGGCAAACGCATCGAAACGGAAAACCTGCCTGCTTCCAACCTGGTATTTCTGATTGATGTATCGGGTAGTATGTCGGCGCCTAATAAATTGCCACTGCTACAAGCCTCCTACAAATTGCTGACGGATCAATTGCGCCCACAGGATAAGGTAGCAATCGTCGTATATGCCGGAGCTGCCGGATTGGTTTTACCGTCTACCAGCGGAGCCAATAAACCCAAAATCAAGGAAGCGATTGATCAACTTCAGGCTGGCGGCTCAACAGCCGGTGGTGCGGGCATTCAGCTCGCCTACAAAATTGCTAAGGAGAACTTTGTAAAAGGAGGTAATAACCGCGTGATACTGGCTACTGATGGCGACTTCAATGTTGGTGCCAGTAGTGATGCAGAAATGGTCAGGATGATAGAAGAAAAGCGGGAAAGTGGTGTTTTTCTGACGGTGATGGGTTTTGGCATGGGCAATTACAAAGACAACAAGATGCAGCAGCTAGCTAATAAAGGCAATGGCAATCACGCCTATATTGATAATATCAACGAAGCAAAAAAGGTATTGGTCAATGAATTTGGTGGAACGATGTTTACCATTGCCAAAGATGTCAAATTGCAGATCGAATTCAATCCTGCAAATGTGGCAGGTTATCGCCTGATTGGTTATGAAAACCGCCTGCTCAATAAAGAAGATTTCAACGATGACAAAAAAGATGCCGGAGAATTGGGTGCCGGACATACCGTCACGGCCATGTACGAAATTATCCCTGCTGGTGTAGAAAGTAAGTTCCTGGCTAGTGTGGATGATTTGAAATATCAGGATAACAAAGTCAAAGTGGCTACTAAAAAATCGGCGGAATTCTGCACCATCAAATTGCGCTATAAAGAGCCTGATGGAACTAAGAGTCAATTGATTGAAAAACCGGTAATGGACAACAAGATTGCCCTGGATGAGACTTCTGACAACTTCCGCTGGGCTGCTGCTGTAGGCGAATTTGGCATGTTGCTACGCGAATCGGAATTTTTGGGTAATGCGACTTATGTACATTGTAAAAAACTGGCGGAAAGCGCCAAAGGCATGGATAAAAATGGCTATCGCATGGAGATGATCCGCATGCTGGATGTGGTTGGATCTTTGGTGAACCCGGAATTGGCGGGCAAGGAGTGAGGGGGGGATGAGATGAGATCGCTGCGCTGTCAGACTAAAGACAGCAAAGCGCCTGACTCCTGACAGCGCAGCGACCTGACCCCTGACAGCTTTTTAATTGTATCCCGTTTCTTCTATTTATAGAAATAGGTGATGAACCAGGAAGAACACCATAGGGAAAAATGATTTAAGGAAGAATAGGTATTCGAGTTTTTTGATTGGGTGTGATAGGTGCGACTACGCTGTAGTCGAAAAGCGTGACATTATTATGGGCTAACATATTTGGACCACGCTGTGGTCCGAAGCGAGGGTGCTTTTTAGAACGCTTTGCTGTGAGACTAAAGACAGCGAAGCGATCTGACTCCTGACAGCGCAGCGCCTGACCCCTGAAAGCGCAGCGCCTGACCCCTGAAAGCGCAGCGATCTGACCTCTGACAGCGCAGCGTCTGACCCCTGACAGCGCAGCGATCTGATCGCCAAAGTCTCTAGTGAAGAAACATGGCGTAGTGGTCCATTTTTCCAAAAAATATTTGAAGCAGTTGATTATATAAGGGGAGCCGCCTGAGAGCCGGCTCCTTTTTTTTGAATGGTATATCTGTGGGGAAACTGGTCAATAACGGATGGTTTCCAATAACGGAATGCCGCGTGAGGTGCCTGGAAGGCTTGGCCCACAGGGCCGAACGAAGTGAGCCTGGAAGGGACCGACCCGCAGGGGCACGCCCAAAAAAATAAAAAGCTCATCTGTTTTGTTTGCGCTTACTTCTTTTTCGCTTTTGATGTTTTCTTTGTTGTTGTAGTCTTTTTTCTGGCTGTAGTTTTCTTTTTAGGAATCTTTTCTAAAACGATTACACTTAGTGGTGGCAAGGCGAGTTTCAAGCTATGGGTACGGCCGTGCCAGGGTTCCTTTTCGGTTTTGAGTTTGGCATTGTGGTTTAAGCCGGTACCACCAAAGTCTTTGCTGTCGCTACTGAGGACCTCTTTCCAGTTACCGGTACCGGGCAGGCCGATGCGATAATCCTGGCGTATTACCGGGGTGAAATTGCAGATCACAATCAGTGTTTCATCGGGATTTTTGCCTTTACGCATGTAGGAAAGGACGCTATTTTCATGATCACCGAGATCAATCCATTCGAAGCCTTCCTGGTCAAATTGATTTTCGTAAAATGCAGGCCTGGATTTATAAAATTCATTTAAGGTTTTGACCCATTGCTGAGCTCCTTTATGGAATTTGTATTCCAATAATTTCCAGGCCAGGCCATCTTCGATATTCCATTCGCTGGTTTGACCAAATTCAGCACCCATAAATAGCAATTGGGTGCCGGGGTGGGTAAACATATAACCAAAGAGCAGGCGTAGATTGGCAAAACGTTGCCATTCGTCACCTGGCATGCGTTGCATCAGGGAGCCTTTGCCATGTACCACTTCATCGTGGGAAAGGGGCAGCATGAAATTTTCGCTATAGGCGTATACCAGGCTAAAGGTGATGTCGTTGTGGTGATACCGGCGGTGGATGGGGTCTTGTTTGAAATATTTGAGTGTATCGTGCATCCATCCCATCATCCATTTTTGGGAGAACCCGAGGCCTCCGGTATAAGTGGGGCGGGAAACACCACTCCATGCCGTACTTTCTTCAGCGATGGTCACTGTATCGGGATATTCTTTATACACGGCTTCATTGAACTCGCGCAGCAGGCTGATGGCTTCCAGGTTTTCATTGCCGCCATATTGGTTGGGGATCCACTGTCCTTCATCCCGGGAATAATCGAGGTAGAGCATGGAGGCAACGGCATCTACACGCAGGCCATCGGCATGGTATCGATCGAGCCAAAACAGGGCATTGGAAACCAGAAAACTACGTACTTCATTGCGGCCGTAGTTGAAGATGGCACTTTTCCAATCGGGGTGGAATCCCTTCCGTGGATCGGCGTGTTCATAAAGGTGTGTTCCATCAAAGTCAGCCAATCCATGGGCGTCCGTCGGAAAGTGGGAAGGTACCCAATCCAGAATAACACCGATACCAGCCTGGTGGAACTTATCCATCATATACATAAAGTCTTCTGGCGTTCCAAAGCGACTGGTAGGTGCAAAATAACCGGTAACCTGATAGCCCCAGCTAGGAAAGTAGGGATGCTCCATAACGGGCATCAATTCAATATGTGTAAAACCCATATCCTTGACATAAGCCACCAACTCGTCGGCAAGTTCATGGTAGGTTAGGCTTTCCATGCCACCCAGCTTCTTTTTCCAGGAGCCCAGGTGTACTTCATATACGGAATAGGGCTTGTCAAGGCCGGATATATTTTTGCGGTTGGCCATCCAATCCTTGTCCTGCCAGTCGTAATTCATCTCCCAAACGATGGAGGCCGTATTGGGGGGAATTTCCCAGAAAAGAGCAAATGGATCCCCTTTTTCCAGGTGGCGGCCATCTTGGGCATGGATGTGGTATTTGTATAATGTACCTTTTCCGACACCGGGAATGAATCCTTCCCAGATACCTGACTGGTCCCAACGGCTGGATAGCGGATGGGCATTGCGTTTCCAGCTATTGAAGTCGCCTACTACTGAAACAGAACCGGCATTGGGTGCCCAAACGGCGAAGTGGGTGCCCCATTGTCCATCAAGTTCGATGATATGGCTGCCCAGTTTTTCGTAAATTCTGAAATGTTTCCCTGATTTGAATAAACCGCTGTCGAATTCCGTAAGTAGACTATGGTTGATAACTTTTGACATGGAGTTGATGCTTAGTTGGTTTGTTTCATTTATGTAAAAATAGGAAAAGAACTCAGATGAAAGAAAGAAGGAAGAAGAATAGATCGGTTTTAATGTCGTCGGCGGCTCCTGCGTATTAATGCAAAAAAAAACAGGAGCTACGATTGCAGCTCCTGTCATGGTGTTCTATTTGTTGGTGCAAAAAATGAACCTCAGGAATAATATCCAAAAGAAATAGATGCGCAAACATCTATACTTTTAGCGCTTTCCTCCTTTCAATTCATTTTGAAGCTTTGTCAGTTTGTCCCAGTTGCCTTTGGCCGCCAGTTTGGCTTGTTCAGACCAGGTGCTTGGGTTGTGCATTTTGTAACGTGGGCCTGCTGCATCGAGGATAGCTTGCAGATCGGTATTTTTAGCTTTAGCCAGGTCAGCAAAAGTCTTGATGCCTTTAGCATTCAACATTTCTGCAATTTTTGGACCTATGCCTTCGATTTTCTTCAGATCAGTTTGGTCAACAACGGCAGCTTTTTTAGCCGTAGTCTTCTTCGCTGTAGTTTTAGTCGTTGCTTTTTTTGCAGTGACTTTCTTGGTAGTCGTTGCTTTGCTAGCTGTTTTGGTAACAGCTTTAGCAGTCTTTTTCGCGGTAGTTGCTTTTTTAGCTACGGCTTTAGCTTCCAGAGAAATTACAGAGTTCTCTACACCAAAAGGGTTGATTTGGTAAGCATCAGCTTCCCAGTCATTTTCCCACTTTTGATTGTCAATTAGGTAACGGAATTCGTAGTTGCTTCCTGCTTTTAGTTCAACAACAGCTGTGTAGGCAGTTTTGCTGGCTTTCATGTTAACTCCGTTCTCCCAACTCCAATTGTTGAAATCACCGAGTACTTTTACCTCTTTTGCACCGTTCACAACTTCTTTAGGAAGGCTAAAGGTGACTTTACAAGCCGGCTTGTCTTTGAGATACTGTTTTTTGAGCATGCTAAAAAGAAAATTTAAATGGTTAAGTTTGTGTTTTTTTTACACTAAGTGCAAATATATAGCAAAACTATATGATAGTCAACTGATTTTCAAAGAAAAAGGAATTAATTTATTTGTTAGGTGTTAGTGGTTTGCCGTAGAGTTTATGGCCGGGAAATCAGGATCCCAAATAAAATAGGAGTATAGTTATATTAACAAAACGGAATTTGTGTATGTAATTGTTCGGCGAAATATTAGAATTGATTTTATTTTTTAAAACTTTAACACAATTAGCCTAAAAACGACACTTAAATTGAAAAATTGTGCTCTTGTAGGTCCATAGTTCCCATAGGTATTTTTACCTGTTTTTTCGATCAGGCAATATTACGCTGTTTTGAAAAATGGAATCTCCGTTACTTTGTAACATCAAATCAAGAAAAATTATCCTTCGGGTAATAAAATAAAATGGGGGGGTGGACACAAGAATCTTTGCAGATTCTGTGGTCGACCCAAATATTCTGCAGGTAGAAGGCATGGTTTAGGCCATGCCACATAATGAGAAATGGTCTTGTCGCGAGGTCCATTTCTCTTTTTTTTTACCATCCACGATATTTTGGAGGCGTAATTCCCTGTAAACGTAAATAAACGAGTATTTGCCCACGATGATGAGTCATGTGGTCATTCATTAGGGTAAGTATTTGGCGTTTACTTTTTGGGCCTGCAAAAAAATCGACCATCTCTTCCAATTCTTTCTCTGGTAAGGCTTTGGCTGCTGCGCCAGCCTTCTCCAAACAATTCTTTAGCATATCAATGACTTCTTTTTTAGAATAATCCGATGCTTTGAGATCAACCTCCGGATCTGTACCATGCAGGTAGCTGGTACTCAACCAGGTCATATTGCGGCAGATATGTAAGAGTTGTTTCTGAAAGGTCATTTGATCTGCTGTAGGGGCAAAATGATAACTTGAATCAGGCATCAACTCTGCTACTTCCAGCGTATAGGCTGTGGCATTATGCCACTTTTCCTGAAACTCATCGAGGTAAGACTGTTGAGCAAATAGACCTGTGGGTAATACAAAACTTAGCAGAACAAGCATTTTAAAATTCATTATTTTATGATTTGTTTCTATGATTTCAGAGAGTGATATATAGGGATGCGGGATTAATAACTGTCCGATTTCGATAGGATAGTGATTTTGTTTCCAATCTAGGCGAAGGTTCCCGCCCATAGCCCAAAGCTAAGGAAGGAGGTTCTTCAACAACGATTGGAAGCAAAAGCACTCCTAGAAAAGTGGACACTTATTGATACCTCGTCCCATATAGTGAGCACCACCTCACTATTCTCCAATATTACCCATTTCCACTCCTTCAGAATAAGCCACTCTGATCTGATGTCTATGGAATGCTGTTTTGATTTTTTCGTGAGCCAGGAAGGTGACTTCCCAATAATCATCGGGAATCACATAAGGGCGGACGGTTAAGATAAGGCTATGGCTATCATAAGATTCAATGCCGATTTCTGGCTCGGGTTGCTTCAGGACTTTGGGTATCGTTTTCAGTTCGTCCAGGATAATTTTTTTGACCCTTGGAAAGCTTTCATCATAGGGCATGGTTACGCTGAGTTCAATCCGGATAAATCCTTTACGGGAATAATTGGTCACAATGTTTTCCACTACTTGGCCATTGGGAATGATTAAGGTTTTTTGACCAGGAGTAATGATGAGGGTGTTAAAAATCTGGATTTCTTCTACTTTCCCAAATTTATCTTGCAACTCTATCCAGTCGTCGATTTTGTATGGACGAAACAATAGTATGATGATGCCTGCTGCAAAATTGCCCAAACTACCCTGTAAAGCTAAACCCACTGCAAAGCCTGCTGCTGCCAGTACGGCAACAAAAGAGGTCGTTTCGATGCCAATAATACCGGCGACACTAAAAACCAGCAATACTTTCAAAGAAACACCGAGGAGTGATTTTAAAAAAGGTAGAATATTGGTACTAAGCCCAGCCTTGCTCATGGCCAGACTTGCCAGATCGGCCAGTTTATTGACCAATTTGAGTCCAATAGTAAGTACCACCAAAGCCAGCGCAAGTTTTGGGGCATATTCGATCACCATTGCAGTGACTTTTTCAATATACGTTTCCATAGAGAATCCTGGTTTTAAATTGGGGCGAAATTAAGGAAATTTTTCGGCTGTTACAGATTGTCGTCCATTGGGATCTGTTACTTTTCTGCTCTTTTGGGTTATAAGAATGAATATTTGTCAGTTTTACCGCTGGTTTAAAATTATAGTCCTAAATTGTGCACTAATTAAATATGGATACACTACAACAAATTTCAGAAGAATGGATACCCAAGATCAAATCTTGGGTGTTGTCGCTAACCATTGAACAGTGGTCGATTATAGGAGGTAGTCTGGTTGCCTTAATCTTACTGCGTATACTCATCAAAAGCTTCAGAAAAAAGAAGCCCCAAAAATCCATCCCATTGCTTGAATTGGATGCTTTGCAGATTGCTCCGCTGGGTAGGGATGCGTTTCTGAAAATCAGAAACCGGGGTGAATCAGCCGTATTGAGTGACCTGGCCATTCAGGGACGCAATGATATCAGTGTGAAAAATTCCTTCGCCGGCCATCAGATCGACAAGGACAAAGTATACAGCATTCTGCTGGAAGCAAATGGCGGAGAGAAATTTTCTGCTAATTTTTCAATTGAATTGACTTACCTTGACCTTGAAGGTACCGTTCGCAAACAGTTGTTGCGTCCAATGTTGGCCGTAAATAATTGAAATTGTTTATTTATCTTCAAACTATCTTATCCAATATAGGTTAATACACTTTGTAAGTTTGTTTTTTACACTGTTCATCTTTGGAGGTGGTGCTTTTGCAGCCCAAATGACGACCTCCAAACATGCTCGTAAAGCGGTAAATTTAAGACTAACCCAATTATGAAAGTAGATATTCTGGCTATTGGCGTTCATCCTGATGATGTGGAATTAAGTTGCAGTGGAACCTTATTGCGGCATCTTGCACAAGGAAAAAAAGTCGGTTTACTAGATTTAACTCGTGGAGAATTGGGGACCAGAGGGACGGCTGAAATCAGGGATAAAGAAGCCGCAGAATCTGCCCGTATGATGGGGGTCTCCTTTAGAGAAAATCTAGGCCTGGCAGATGGCTTTTTCCAATATACCCCGGAAAATCTTCGCAAGATTATTGCCGTCATCCGGGAATGTCAGCCGGAAATAGTGCTTTGTAATGCACTGGATGACCGCCATCCCGATCACGGCCGATCGGCCAAACTACAAGCAGATGCCTGCTACTATAGTGGCCTGGTAAAGATAGAAACCACAGGTAAAAATGGAAAATTACACGACCGCTGGCGCCCCAGAGCCATCTACCACTATATTCAGGATTACAACCTCAAGCCTGATTTTGTGGTAGATATCAGTGAATATATCGATCGTAAAATGGAATTGATTGGCGCCTTTCGCTCCCAGTTTTATATTCCTCAGGACACAGAATTTAGTGAGGAATTGGATTCTCCTATTTCCGGAAAAACTTTTATGAGCTTTATGCGCGCCAAGGGTGCTGCCTACGGCCGGGTAGCGGGCTTCGACTATGCAGAGGGCTTTAATGTAGCTCGAACGCCAGGGGTTAGCGACCTTTTTGATTTGTTGTAATCCTTAATATTTTCCTTCCAGTCGATCGACATACTGCACATCACCCAGTCTGAATTTGATGGGAAATTTGACCGCATTTTCCAACTTTACCTCCAATCTACAGAAAAAAGCCATGTCTTCATAACACCCGGATTTCGGAAATTTTAGTGGTTCTTTCATCGTCGGCATTTGTTGTTTTTTGGCTTCAAGGCCATAAGTTGAGATTAGTCGGGGAAGATGAAGTAAATTGACGGATAGCAACGGATAAGGTATGGTAGTTTCCTTTCTCAATTCTACTAATGTTTTGCCGCCAATACAATAATTACATTGGGCTAGCAAACCGTTGGATAGCAACAGCAAAACAAAAAGGAACAAGGTTGGGAGTAGAATTTGATTTTTCATAACCTAAAGATAACACTAGAACCGAGGCAAAGGTTACGTCAAAAGTAACCTACCTTTTTGATATCAACCCTTCTTCTTACTACCCGCATACAACTCAAACTGTACAAACCGGCATTCCAGGGCGCCATTATAGAGGACGAGTTTTTTAGAATGTTTCAAGCTGAATCGTTTTAGGGCCTCGTTATTGGAGGTGATAATCCAGACGGTATAACCGATGAAATTGTGTTTCAGGTGAGAACTAATCATATCATAAAGGCCACCAATATCGTCGGTAGACAACCGCTCATCGTAGGGTGGATTTATGATGATAATGCCCTTTTCAGAGGAAGCCTCCAGGCGTTCCAGTTTAGAACGTTTCAGATTGATTTTATCGGTAAGCTGTGCCGCTTCGATATTGTAGCGGGCAATACTAACGACCCGGAAATCCATATCCGAGGCATAAATCTGGTAGTCAAAAGTACGGATACGGTCTTTGGCTTCCTTGACCACTGTATGCCAGAGGTCAGGCTGATAATTTTTCCAATTCATAAAGCCAAATTCCTTTCGGTGGAGTAGGGGAGGAATGTTGTACGCAAAAAGTGCTGCTTCAGTAGCAATAGTCCCCGATCCGCACATAGGATCGATAAAATCGCAATCGGCCTGCCAGCCGGAAAGTAACACCATACCGGCAGCCAATACTTCATTCATGGGGGCTTCACCTGATTCCCGGCGGTAACCGCGTTTGTGTAGCGTTTCGCCAGAACTATCCAATGCTACTGAACATTGATCCTGATTGATATGCAAGTTGACCCGCAAGGTGGGGTTGTGCACCCGTACATTGGGGCGTTTGCCAGTACGGTTGCGAAACTGGTCGACAATGGCATCTTTGGTTTTGAGCGCCGCATATTTGGAATGCGTAAAATAGGTAGAGTGCGTGGTACCATCAATAGCCAGCGTATCATCGACCGACATATATTTCGACCAGTCGATCTGGCTGATTTTTTTGTAGAGGTCATGCTCATTACGAGCTGTGAAATTAGCAATGGGTTGCAGAATGCGTAAGGCAGTACGCAATTCCAGGTTGGCACGATACAAAACCTTTAAATCCCCGGAAAATGCTACCGCCCGTTTTTTGATAGCTATATTTTGGGCTCCTATGGAATTCAGTTCGTTGGCTAGTACCTCTTCCAGGCCTGCCATTGTTTTTGCTATTAGTTCCAAATCTTTGTTTTTTGCAAAGGTAAGATTTTAAAAGGATGGATTTAGGTTTTAGTATTTCCGGGCAATCCCCTCCAAAAAGCTATTTATCTGGTGTGTCGCAATCCACTGGCACGATGTCTGAAGCTTTGTCCACTAATATATTGCCATTGTATGCTTCCCCAAAACGATCCTTGTAGTAGGCTTCAATCACCAAATGGCTATAATGATCTCTTTTAGGGGAGAATTTAAATTGATACTCCCGCCAATAGGAAGCAACTACCGGGACACTGAGGGCAAGGAGTTCAAGCTTTTCGCAGTTAGCATTGCCACCCCAAATGCGAATCACTGCGGGGGTGTTATAATTAGCATCTTTATAGGTTATCCTGCTTGCACTATGGTAGCTTTGGGAACGGGCCAGATACAAAGAAAAGGTGTAACATTGCCCTTTTGACAATGCAGTGGAAAGGCGTTGCCCCACCTGTTCCCAGGTATCATTGTCTCTGACCACCAAACCAAGGTAAGTATTTCCATCAATGGCCGGTATATTGACACCAAAGGCATCAGCTGGATGTGTATCGGGTGGAGATTCAAACTCCTGGCCGCAATTTTTCCAGCCGGTGGGAACATGGCCCGCCCTTGGCGTATCTTCAAAAGACGGATTATTAAGCTGGATGGCTTTTTGGGCCTGGACGGCTCCACAAAAAAAGAGCATAAGAAAAAGATAGCGGAATTTTTTCATTGGGATAGACTTTTGATTTGGTTAGCAAAGCTTTTTGGAAAATACACCCTACCTCACCCGCAACAAAACCTCTCCCTCAACACTTCCTCCATCCCAAGGCTTCTTGCCATCCTTTTTTCTAAGTTTACGAATGGTGAAGCGTTTTGGGTTCAGTCCAGCCTGCATTAACATCTGTTGTAGACTAAGCATCCGGGTTTGAATACTGGTCTTATTCAGGCCACCAATAGCGAAAAGTAGTTTTTGTTTGGGATCGGCATCCAGCGATTTAACCAATTGCCAAATAAATTGATTCAGATAGTGGTCGTTGCCATTTTTGTCCTGGAAGTAGTGGGTTTCCAGTTGTTCCGTAATGGGATCGAAGCGGATACTGGCAACCAGTTGATCTATACTTGCAAGGGCATTTAGGTCGGGTAGCGTAGGGCGGCTGGAAGATTCGCAGGATTTAAGCATCATCAGGGGGGAAAGTTTGTCAATCAGTACGCTGCCATTGTAGGCATTCGGCCCAGTATAATAAGCTTCCAGAATCAGGTGATTGAAGGCTTCGGTCGCCTCAAATTGAAAATCATAGGCGGTCCATTCGGGATTTTCGATGGCTTGGCTTTCGCCCAATAAGACCCGTTCGATACAATTTTTTGTAGCTGCCCAAAGGCGGAGTTGGACCGGCTGATCAAACACAGCGAGCTGGTAGGTAGCACGGCTGATGCTTGAATATTCCAATGAGCGGGCAGCATATAGGCGGAACTGGTAACATTGGCCGGGGACCATTGGCTGGCGCAGTCGCTGACCAATAGATTCAACCGTGTTATTGTCTCTGACCACCATGCCCACATAGGTGAACCCTTCGTGGGCTTCTTTGGTAACCTTAAACCAGCCTCCGGGATGAATATCGGGAGGCGTTTCATTGACCGGGCCGCAAAAATACCAACCAAGTGGTAATTTCCCTATGCCAGGCATATCTTCAAAAGAAGGGTTCTGTAAAGGAATAAAATCAAGGGCTTGCTGACTGCGCAGGTTTAGACAGCAAGTAAATAACAGTACGAGAGGGAGTGACAATTTTCGCATAGTTACATAGCGCATTTACCAACGCCGACAAAAATGGCAATCCATATCAAGCCCTTTATCAAAAAAAAGAGAAATCCGGCAATGCCAAAACGGGCCAGCCAAGTTTTGAATTTGTTGTTGGTCTTTTCTTCCATCACATTTCATTAAGATCAAACGCGAATCAGGTCTGGATCACACCCGGGTTGAATCGTTCAATTGGTGCGTTGCTGGCGGCTTTGATACCTTCGGAAATCCATTGGCGGGTATCCAGCGGATTAATGATGGCATCCACCCAGAGGCGTGCGGCAGCATAATAAGGAGTAGTTTGCTGATCGTAGCGATCGGTAATTGTTTTGAGCCTTTCTGCTTCTTCTTCTGGTGTTAGCTCAACTTTTCCTTTCCGGGACGACATTTCGATTTGCAGCAATGTCTTGGCAGCTTGTGCCCCGCCCATTACGGCAATTTTGGCAGTAGGCCAGGCCACAATCAATCGTGGGTCATAAGCTTTGCCACACATGGCGTAATTGCCTGCTCCATAGGAGTTGCCCATCACGATGCTAAATTTTGGCACGGTGGAATTGGCAACGGCATTGACCATTTTTGCGCCGTCTTTGATGATGCCACCGTGTTCGGAACGTTTTCCTACCATAAAACCTGAGACGTCATGTAAGAAAACCAATGGAATCTTCTTTTGGTTGCAATTGAGGATGAAACGAGCGGCTTTATCGGCGGAATCGGAGTAAATAACTCCGCCAAATTGCATTTCTCCGCTGGCACTTTTTACAACCTGTCGGGAATTGGCAACAATACCAACTGACCAACCGTCGATCCTGGCATAGGCACAGAGGATGGTTTTACCATAACCTTTTTTGTAATAAGTTAGTTTGGAATCATCCACAATTCTTTCCAGGATATCTTCCATCTTATATTGTACCGTCCGCGATTCGGGGAATATTTCCAGAATTTCATCCGGATCTTTTTTAGGCGGCAAGGCATCTACCCGATCGAAGCCGGCCTTTTCGAAATGACCGATTTTATCCACCAGATCACGGATGGTATCGAGACAGGTGGGATCGTCGGGCATTTTGTAGTCGGTGACTCCTGAAATTTCGGATTGAGTAGTGGCTCCCCCTAAAGTCTCTTTGTCGACATTTTCGCCGATGGCTGCTTTGACCAGATAAGGGCCTGCCAAAAAGATAGAACCGGTGCCCTCAACGATCAGGGCTTCATCTGACATAATGGGTAAGTAGGCACCTCCGGCTACACAACTGCCCATAATAGCCGAAATTTGTGGAATGCCCATACTCGACATGCGGGCGTTGTTGCGAAAAATGCGGCCGAAGTGTTCCTTATCGGGAAATATCTCATCCTGCATCGGCAAAAATACTCCGGCACTATCCACCAGGTAGATGATCGGCAGGCGATTCTCCATAGCAATTTCCTGTGCGCGTAAATTTTTCTTGCCCGTAATAGGAAACCAAGCCCCTGCTTTGACTGTAGCATCATTGGCCACAATCATACATTGCCGCCCACAAATATAACCAATCCCGGTAATGACTCCGCCAGCAGGACAACCGCCCTCATTGGGGTACATCTCGTAACCGGCAAAAGCGCCAAGTTCCAAAAAGATCGATTCTTTGTCTATTAGGTGGGCAATGCGTTCCCGGGCCGTCATTTTGCCCCGACTATGCAGCCTGTCTATCTTTTTTGCTCCGCCACCCTGATAGATTTCATCCAATCTATGCTGCATTTTAGCGAGGAGCAATTTCATACTATCTTCGTTTTTACTTTTTTCCAGGTCTATTTTTGACATTCTTTACTTTTCTTTTGACACAATTATTGGCACTTTCAGCCTTTCAGTAATCCGATTTCTATTCCATGCGGAAGGCGTAATAATATTCGCCGGGATAATTTTCGTACACACCTTCCAGCATCACCTTGCCGCCTACATGTTCGAGTTTGGCGATAAATTCTTCTACGTTACCAATGGCTGTATTGTCAATATGGGTAATCACAAATCCGGGATCCATATTGGTACGCTCCATTTTGCTACCTCGGTATATGCTGATAACTTTTACGCCGTTTGTCTTGAGGCGGCGCTTTTCCTCGCGGGTGAGGTTGCGCAATTCAAAACCTAGATCACGTAACACTTCGCCTTCTTTGGCAGTGACCACAGCAGTACTATTATTTTTGCCTTTCAAAATGACGTCAGCAGTGTATACTTTGCCTTTTCGAATGTATTCAAGGGTTACACTATTGCCGGGGCGGTAACGACCAACCAGTTCCTGCATCTCTGGCAATGTTTCCGTGCGTACCCCATTGATGCCAATGATTACGTCATCTTTCTGAAGGCCTGCGTCATCCGCGCCACTACCTGGAGTTACCCGCTCAATATAGACTCCTTCGACAGCAGGCAGGTTCAGGTCTTCGGCTAGCTCATTAGTCACTTTGTCGATAAATACGCCAAGGACGCCACGTTGCACTGTACCGTAATCGCGCAAATCTTTGATGACTTTACGCACCAGATTGGCCGGAACGGCAAAAGAATACCCTTCATATCGACCCGATCGGGTGATAATGGCTGTATTAATACCCACCAGCTCCCCATTGGTATTGACCAATGCGCCTCCACTATTACCGGGATTGACGGCCGCATCAGTCTGAATAAACGATTCAATGCGGTCTTGTCCTTCAAGAATTTCAATACTTCGCCCCTTGGCACTAACAATACCAGCAGTGACGGTAGAGGATAAATCGAAAGGGTTACCTACTGCCAGTACCCATTCTCCAATCATAACAGAATCAGAATTGCCAAAATCCAGGAAGGGCAATTTTTTGCCTTTTATTCTTATTAGAGCGAGATCAGTGGAAGGATCGGTGCCAATAATTTCGGCACTGAATTCTCGTTGATCGGCCAGTGTGACTTCAATTTCTCCTCCATCTTCGATAACGTGATTATTGGTTACAATGAAACCATCGGCAGAAATAATTACGCCGGACCCGGAAGAAGAACCGTAAGTCCCATTTTGCCAAAAGTCGAAGGAGCTTCCCTCCTGGTAGGTGCGAATATTGACGACAGCTGGTGTAACTGCTGTGGCCGCTGCTGTGAAATCAGTAGGTGCCGAGGACAAAAAGGTACGAGGCCGTATAGCATCAAGCGGGTCGTCATTATAATTGGTATAACGCGCCGGAACGGTTTCCCGAATGACAACTTCTCTGGGAGTTTCAAAAAATTTATATAGAAAAACGGCTAAAAATGCACTAACTAATGAAGTGGCAGCCATTAAAACGAAATGCTTTTTTGTCATCTTATTCGGGAATTATTCAGCATGTAAAATAAACAAAGTCGGTTGATTAAACAACGAGTATTAACAGAATAACGTCACAATAACAGTTTTGCGTTTACTTCAGCTTAAAATCGCCCAAATAATTTCCCTAATTTTGTGGGGAGACGAGGTTTTAGGAGGGCGCACTAGGGAGTGTACGAGAAAGTGTGTTTTTTTCACAACAGAGACGCGGGGAACGCGGAGTTTTTCGGGGCAATTTATTGAAATTCAATTTTTTCATGCACTTAAACCTAATTCATCATGAGTGAAGAGAATAAAGATCAAGAAGAGGAGTATGTCGGCAACCTGTTTAGTTGGCGATTTTCATTGTTTGGCCTGGCGTTAATCCTGGTATTAATTGGAATCATGGCCTATCGGCATTATAGCTTGGGCGTGCCCTTTGGGTTTAGTGAAGATGCTAAAATCGAAGTGATTCCCGATTCTTTATTAAAACCGGAAACTCCAGAAACGCTGGATACATTAGAATAAACAAAGATGCAGTTATCATTTTTTAAATACCAGGGTACAGGCAACGATTTTGTCATGATCGACAATAGAAAGCCGGTGCGGTCAGCATGGCAGCCGGCCATAGTGAGTAAGCTATGTGACCGCCGTTTTGGTATTGGAGCGGATGGATTGATCCTTTTGCAGGAACATCCCGATTACGATTTTCAAATGGTTTATTTCAATGCCGATGGCCGGGAGGGGAGTATGTGTGGTAATGGCGGTCGTTGTGTAGTCGCTTTTGCCCGGTTTCTCGGTCTGATAGAAGATCGTTGTTCCTTTCTGGCAGCTGATGGCCCGCATGAAGCCCGAATCCGAGCGGATCAATGGGTGGAATTACAGATGAGTGAAGTCACTGACATTGAGAAAGGCCCCGATTTTTACTACCTGAATACAGGCTCTCCGCATTACATAACATTTGTGCCTACTATTGATGCTATTGATGTAGTTGGTAAAGGACGGGCTGTGCGGTATTCCGATCGTTTTAAACAGGAAGGTACGAATGTCAATTTTGTACAAACCACTTCCGACGGTATTACCGTGGCAACCTATGAACGGGGTGTTGAAGCCGAAACCCTATCCTGTGGAACAGGCGTGACGGCAGCAGCTATTGCTTATCACCAACAATATCCTTCTGAAGCAAATGGCTCCGTAAAGGTACAAACCAAAGGCGGCCAACTTGAAGTTCGTTTTTCTGTAAAGGAAACGGGATACAGGGATGTGTGGTTATGTGGATTAACTCAGCAGGTATTTAAAGGAAATATTGACCTAAAAAATTAAAACAGAAGGCTTTAACGCTCCAAACAGGTCCTTAAAATGCTTATAAATAATGGAAATTAATCTGACTAGCGATACCGTTACCCGGCCCACTCCCGGCATGTTGGAGGCGATGATGGCGGCCAAAGTGGGCGATGATGTATTTGGCGAAGACCCGACAGTAAATGCTCTTGAAGCCAAAATAGCGGCACTGTTCAACAAAGAGGCTGCGCTTTTTTGCCCTTCGGGTACAATGACCAACCAGATCGCCATCAAAACCCATACTCAACCTTTGGATGAGATGATTTGTGACGAATATTCACATGTGTATCAATACGAAACCGGTGGGTATAGTTTTAATTCAGGTATTGGGGTCAATCTGATTCAGGGAAGCAATGGTAAGATTACTGCTGAACAAGTAGCGGCGGCAATAAAACCAGTTTACGACTGGTTACCTTTGAGTCGTCTGGTCGTTTTAGAGAATACCTGCAATAAAGGTGGCGGTAGTTATTATACCATTGAAGAATTGGCACCCATTAGCCAATTATGCAGGGAGCGCGACTTACGCATCCACCTAGATGGAGCTCGACTTTTTAATGCTTTAGTAGAAACGGGGGAGTCGACACAGGATATCGGGCCCTTATTTGATAGCATTTCCATTTGTTTGTCCAAGGGGTTAGGTGCACCGGTTGGTTCCTTGTTGATTGGTAATGCAGCCTTCATCCGACAAGCGAGACGCATCCGAAAAGTAATGGGTGGAGGCATGCGACAATCAGGATTTCTGGCAGCAGCCGGGATTTATGCATTAGACCATCAGGTGGATCGTTTGAAGGAAGATAATGATCACGCTAAAAAATTGGGAAAGGTTTTGACGGAATTGCCTTATGTCGCGATGGTGCGTCCGGTACAATCCAATATTGTCATTTTTGATCTGAATGCGCCAGAAGATAGCGCTTCGTTTTTGGAAAAACTGGCAGCAAAAAAAGTCAAAGCTGTTGCCTTTGGTCCGCAAACTATTCGCTTTGTGACCCATTTGGAAGTCAGCGAGCTTATGATTGATCGGACTATTGAGGTATTAAGAAGTTTAAGCTAGCGCCTACTGTCTTTCTTTGCGTTTTTTTAATTCATCCCGGATTTCAGCGGCACGTTCGTAGTTTTCTTCGGCCAGCACTTCTTCTAATAATTTTTGCAACGCATCATCGGAATAGGAAGACAACGCACTGCCACGGGGTATGGGCGTGCTCTCTTCTACAGTGACACCTTCCCCTACCTCTTCTTCGGTTTCTTCAAGTACCACACCTGCCGCATCAAGGATAAATTCGTAGGTATAGACCGGACAATTGAAACGCACTGCCAATGCGAGTGCATCACTCGTTCGGGAATCTATTTCAATCAACTCTCCATCTTTCAGGCAAACCAGGCGGGCATAGAAAATGCCATCCAACAGGTTGTTAATGATGACTTCCTTGAGGTCAATATTAAAAGTTTCCAGCGTATTCTTAAACAGATCGTGCGTTAAAGGACGGTTAGGAGTCATTCTTTCCATTGCCACAGCAATAGCTTGTGCTTCAAAGCTGCCAATTACAATCGGCAATCTTCGAGAACCATCCTTTTCTCCCAAAACTACGGCATAATTATGTGATTGTGCCACGCTATGGGAAAGGGCAACTATATCTAAGGTTATCTTTCTCATAAATTCTAAAAGTAAATCATCTTACACAACAAACGATAAAGCGTAGAGGTTGTCTGATTGTTGCTGGATTTTAGAGCTTGATTATTTTTGGCCGTAGAGCTGCAAACCTCAATTATTTCCTTGAAACAAGCTCTAAGCGGGCACAAAAGTAACAATTCCTAGGCAAAACACACCAGAATTTAACCTATATTCCTCGTTTAGCCTTATTCCAAAGAATATCCATTTCAGCCAGGCTCATTTCCTCCATAGATTTGGGCGCATGGGCTTCAATGTATTCAAAGCGTTTTTTGAATTTCTGGTTTACTCGTTCCAACGCGGTTTCCGGATCAATGCCTTGAAAACGGGCATAATTAATTAACGAAAACAAAACGTCTCCAAATTCTTCTTCTTTTCTTTCGAATGAAAGACCGTCCTGCAGACATTCCTTAAATTCGGCCATTTCCTCTTCTACTTTTTCCCAGACCTGAGCGCTATTTTCCCATTCAAACCCCACCTGTTTGGTCTTTTCCTGCATACGGTAGGCTTTGACCATGGCAGGCAGAGAGTTGGGGACGCCTTCCAGGACAGAGGATTTGCCTTCCTGAAGTTTTAGTTTTTCCCAATTTTTCTTAACGGCTTCTTCGTCTTCCGCCAGAAAATCACCATAAATATGAGGGTGGCGCTTTATCAACTTTTCACAAACGGAATTGAGGGCATCGGCAATGTCAAAAGCGTTTTTTTCATCCGCTATTTTGGCATAAAACACCATGTGCAACATCAAATCACCAATCTCTTCTTTGATGCCTTCCAAGTCTTCATCCAGAATAGCATCTGCCAATTCGTAAGTCTCTTCAATTGTTAAATTTCGCAGACTTTGCAGGGTTTGTTTCCGATCCCATGGGCACTTTTCGCGCAATTCATCCATTATTTGTAATAATCTGGCAAATGCGTCGAGTTTTGCCTGTTTGTTTTCCACTTTTCTATTAATTTTGTGAGCGACAAAAATAAACCTTATTTGCGAAGCTTGTGTTCTAAAGTAGAGTTTTGACAAAATAAACTTAACAATAATGGAATTTTTATATGTGTTGGCTATCATATTTATTGTATTCGGGCTGTCCTTTGCCTTGATAAATATCCGCCAAATTTTTACTGGACAAGAATTTAGAGGCACATGTGCGACCAACAATCCCATGCTGAAATCTGAAATTGGTGATTGTACCGTTTGTGGCAGAAAGGAAGGCGAGGAGTGTTTGATGCCTGAAGTGGGAACAGATGAAAAACAAGCTTAAAAATACGCATGTTCACTTTAGTCCTGTTGCGAATGGAGGAGACCCGGACAGCAACTCGTAACTAAATCCCGAGACTTCATTTACGTTCGCGATAGCGATTTGATAGCAGCGAGGAATTTCCTTGCTGCTATTCTTTTTCCAAGAGTTTTTTCGCAAGAATAGGGTAGTGGAATGACTGAGCGATCTCGTAGTGTGAATGTCTAGTGGACATTCGAGTGAAGGAACGCGCCAGCGATGGATGAGGTGGTCATCATGGCATGCCCTGCGAAACGATGCGATTAATACATTCCCGAGGCTAGCATGACCAATGTACAAGCTATTTCCGTAATAATCCCCTGATCCCTGGCCAGTTTGGCCAACTCCGGATTTTCTGTGCCGGGATTAAAAATGATGCGCCGTGGATGTAAATTCAGGATATAATCATAATATTCAGGCTGACGGTCCGGCCCCAGATATAGGGTAATGGTGTCAATCTCTTTTAGCATTGGTTTCCCTTTCTGAATATCGACGCCATCAATATTTCCGTCTCGTATACCTAAGGCTATTGTTTCTTCTCCCGCAGCCAATAAGCGTTTCACCGCCAGGTAGGAAAAGCGGGACGGATTGGGTGATGCGCCCAGTACCAGCGTTTTTGCCATCGTCAAGGTTTTGTGACCAGGGTCTTTTATGAAAAATCAGGAAGCATTTTATTAACACTTCCTGATCTTTATGGTTGGCCTACATGAAGCTCTAAAATTATTTTGCCCTAATGAATGCGGGATTAATAGCTGTGAAAAGTAGACAGCTGTTGATCCCTCAGCGCTATACCATCAATCGAATAGGATCTTCAAGTATGGCTTTCATCGTCTGTAGAAATTGTGCACCTGTTGCGCCATCTACTACCCGATGATCGCAGGAGAGGGTTACTTTCATCATATTGCCAATTGCCAGTGCTCCATCTTTCACCACAGCTTTTTCCACAATAGAACCAACAGCCAGGATACAGGAATCAGGAGGATTAATAATGGCCGTAAATTCTTCAATGCCAAACATGCCCAGATTGGAAATGGTGAAGGTATTGCCTTGCATCTCGTCAGGCTGTAGCTTTTTACTTTTCGCTTTTCCTGCCAGGGCTTTCACTTCAGTATTGATTTGCGAAAGTGTTTTCATATCCGAATAGCGGATAACCGGTACAAGCAGACCATCTGGTACAGCAACAGCTACCCCAATATTTATGTCTTTATTGCGGCGGATTTTATCGCCCATCCAAGATGAATTGACAGCCGGGTGCTGACGTAGGGCAGCAGCAGCAGCTTTGATAACCAGATCATTAAAGGATATCCGGATAGGAGAGACCTCATTGATTCGCTTGCGTACCGAAATGGCCTTAGCCATGTCAATTTCTACAGTTAGGTAAAAATGTGGTGCTGTGAACTTGCTCTCACCTAGGCGGCGGGCAATCGTTTTCCGCATTTGAGAAATGGGTTCGTCCTCATAGTTGGCTGCTCCACCTCCAAAGACAAAAGGTACCACTTCCGGTGCTTCCTTGGCTTTTTCTGCAGCAGGTGCCGAACTTGGAGCAGCTTCCTGAGCAGGAGCAGATTTTTGTTTTTCGAGGAACGCCTCTACATCTCGTTTTACGATGCGACCTTGATCACCGCTACCAGATAATTTTTCAATTTCAACGCCTGCTTCCTTGGCCATATTACGTGCCAAAGGAGAGGATTTTATTTTTTTATCTTCTTCGGAATCAACCTTCGAAACAGACTTTTCAGCTGAACTATCGGCAGCTACAGTTTTCACCTCCGGTTGACTTTCTTCTTTGGCTTCGGCTTCAGAGCCATCTTTCTTACCATTTGAACTTTCGGCGGCGGCCAAAGCAGCTTTCCAATCTTCTCCTTCAGCTCCAATTACGGCAATAACACCATCGATTGGTACGGGCCCTTCTTTAACAGCAATATGCAATAAAACACCATCTACAAAGCTATCCAACTCCATGGTGGCTTTGTCGGTTTCTACTTCAGCAATTGTCTCACCAGCTTCTACCTGCTCTCCCTCCTTTTTCAGCCAATCGACAATATTGCCTTCTTCCATTGTATCGCTCATTCGGGGCATGCGAATGATTTCAGCCATAATATCTTTATTTTCGAGTTTTGAATGTAATATCGCAAAGTTGCGATATTTTGTCTTATTTCTTGGTCAAAGTTAAGGTATTTTCAACACCATGAAGAACATAAGGTTTTAAAATAATAACTTTGCTGCATGAATTTTTCATCAAAATTAATCGAGGAGGCGGTTGACGCCTTTTCCTCATTACCGAGTGTCGGTAAAAAAACGGCTTTGCGGTTGGTGTTGCACCTCATCAAACGAGAGCCTGAGGTGAGCACTCAATTTGCTGAAGCCATCATCAATCTGCGCAAAAATATTAAAAACTGCCAGATATGCCACAACTTTTCTGATGAGGAAGTTTGTGTAATCTGTAAAGATAAGCGCCGCGATCGGTCCATCATCTGTGTGGTGGAAGGTATCAGGGATGTGATGGCGATTGAAGATACGGGCCATTACAAAGGTCTGTACCACATCTTGGGCGGGGTTATTTCACCTATTGAGGGGGTGGGCCCCAATGAGTTGAATATTACTACCCTTCAGCATCGACTGGAAGATGGCCAGATACGTGAAATTATTATGGCACTCAGCCCGACAATTGAAGGAGACACCACCATCTTCTACATTTCCAAACAATTAGAAGGTCTTGATATAAAAATTAGTACCATCGCCCGCGGCGTCTCTTTTGGTGGGGAACTCGAATATGCAGATGAGCTCACCCTGGGGCGATCCATTATCTCAAGGATACCGTACCGGAGGGATTGATCTATGATGAATGATTCTATGAAACTCTCCATCATTATTGTCAACTATAATGTGCAGTATTTTCTGGAGCAAGCGTTGCTTTCAGTGCGCAAGGCATCTAAAGGCCTGGCCATAGAGGTTTGGGTCGTTGACAACAATTCGGTAGATGATTCGGTAGCAATGGTGAAGCGGAAATTTCCGGAGGTTAAATTGATTGCCAATGCTGATAATCCGGGCTTTTCAATTGCCAACAATCAAGCCATTCGACAATCAACCGGGGAATATGTTTTGTTGCTCAACCCAGATACTGTAGTTGAAGAAGATACTTTTGTACAATGCATCCGTTTTATGGATGCCCACCCTGAAGCCGGCGGATTGGGCGTGAAAATGATCGATGGCTCAGGCAAGTTTTTGCCAGAATCAAAACGAGGGTTTCCGGCTCCTTTTGTTGCTTTTGCCAAAGCGTTTGGTCTATCCCGCCTGTTTCCCAAATCTAAACTATTCAACCATTACCATTTGGGTTATCTGGATGAAAATGAAACCCATGAGGTTGAGGTTCTCGCGGGCGCTTTCATGCTTTTGCGCCGTAGCGTACTGAATGAAATCGGGCTGCTGGACGAAACCTTTTTCATGTACGGTGAGGATATTGACCTTTCCTACCGGATTATCAAAGCAGGGTATAAAAACTACTATCTGCCGACTACAACCATCATCCACTACAAGGGAGAGAGCACAAAAAAAGGGAGTCTAAACTATGTTCGCACCTTTTATCAGGCCATGATCATCTTTGCTCGTAAACACTTTGAGGGTGAAAAGGCAAAGATGTTTATTCTTATGCTTCAAATGGCCATTTATGTGCGGGCGTTGGTGACCGTGTTTTCCAATTTTTTTAAAAAAGCCTATTTGCCCCTTTTAGATGCTGGAATAATTTATGCAGGATTGTATTTTTTGAAACACTTCTGGGCAAATTACCACTTCAAAAACCCTGACTATTACGATCAATCCGTGCTCTATTTCAATTTTCCGCTTTACATCGGGATCTGGCTGGCAACAGTTTATTTCAGTGGTGGTTATGACGACCGCCACAATCTTCGACGGCTGGTACGGGGGTTGACCGCTGGAACCATCTTTCTTGCGGCGGTTTACGGCTTCCTGGATTTGGAATACCGCTCTTCCCGGGCCCTTATCCTCCTGGGCGCGATTTGGGCTATTATGGCAACCGTGGTTCTACGCCTCTTGCTCCATTTTATACAGTTTGGCAATTTCCGCCTGGGGCGTGATAAAACCAAAAATCTGGTCATCATTGGATCGCTTGAGGAGAGTAATCGGGTACAACAATTATTGCACCATGCACAAGTACGCAAAAACCTGATTGGTACAGTAGCGCCCAATAACCAGCCGGAACAGGGAAATTACCTCAGCAATTTATCTCAACTTAATGAAGTCGTACATATTTACAAAGTCAATGAACTCATCTTTTGTTCCAGAGATGTTAGTTCGCAAAATATTATGTACTGGATGACCAATTTGGGTACTAACCTGGATTATAAGATCGTACCCGAGGAAAGCCTCAGTATCATTGGTAGTCATTCTAAAAATACGGCTGGTGAATTGTATACGATTGACATCCAATTCAGAATCGCCTCTCCTCTGAATCGACGCAACAAACGATTGTTAGATATTTTTGTCGCTTTATTCCTTCTGGTCGGCATGCCAATTTTCTTCTTTTTAATGCCACATCCAGGCCGCTTTATACGAAATATTTTCAACGTGCTTCTGGGACGGAAAACCTGGGTAGGCTATCATGCGCTCGAAGAACAAAATATCAATTTGCCTGCTTTGCGCCCCGGCGTACTCTCCGCTGTTGATGCGCTCCGTATAGGCCAACTGGATAAACCTACCTTACAACGCCTCAATTTTCACTACGCTAAAGATTATGAAGTGGGTAATGACCTGGATATTATCTGGAAAGCATTCCGGAAATTGGGGGGGTGATGTGATGGGAGAGATCGCTTTGCTGTCAGGAGTCAGGGGGCGGGAGTCAGGTCGCTTCGCTGTCAGGAGTCAGGAGTCAGGGGCCAGGTCGCTTTGCTGTCAGGTATCAGGAGTCAGGAGTCAGGAGTCAGGAGTCAGGGGGCAGGTGTCAGAGATTAGAAGTCAAATTATCGAATTGGAAAGAGTTGCTCCGTGATTTTTTCACCATATCACATGCTCACCACCTCACCTTCTCGCCACCTATCCACACCTATTTTCCTCTAAAATTAGCCTTCCGCTTTTCAATAAAGGCACCAGCTCCTTCTCTAAAATCTTCCGTTTGAGTGGTTTGTCTAAAAGCTTGAAGTTCGCGTTCAAAGCCATCCGCGTCGTGTTGGAAATAGGCGTTTATAGAAGCGATTATAGCTGCAATAGCAATGGGCCCCTTTTGGGCTATTTTAGACAGGATCGATTTGGCTTTTTTGACCTCTTCACCTGATGGCACTACGTGATTAACCAACCCTAGTTGATATGCTTCTTCGGCACCGATCATATCTCCGGTAAGCAATAATTCTGTAGCCTTGCTTTTGCCGATATATTGGATGAGGCGTTGCGTACCTCCATACCCAGGCACGATGCCCAAATTTACTTCCGGCTGCCCAAAACGAGCATTCTCTCCAGCGATCCGCAAATGACAAGCCATGGCCAATTCACATCCGCCCCCTAGGGCGAAACCATTTACTGCCGCAATAACCGGCTTAGGAAATCGCTCAATAAGGAAAAAAACATTTTGTCCCCGACGACCCATTTCCATGCCCTGATCTCCCTCCAGTTCCAGAAATTCTTTAATGTCGGCACCTGCAACAAAAGATTTCTGGCCTGCACCCGTAAGGATAATCCCATGATAATCCTTCCTTTGAGGAGCATCTTTGCTGAAAAAATGTTCCAGCTCTGTAATGGTTTGGGCATTAAGGGCATTGAGGGCTTTTTCCCGGTTGATGGTTACCAGTAGGATGCCTTCCTGTAGTTCTATTTGAAGATTAGTATATTCCATAAGGCAAAGAAACATATAAAAAGCGCCAAATTAAACAATCCTGCTGGAAAACAAAAAACCCTTCTGTAACAACAGAAGGGCAAATACACACGATTGGATTGTGTGTGTTGGGGACAATAATATTGTTGTTTCATAGGGAATCTAAAATGCGGAATGCATTCTATGCTTACATAGCAATGATGTTCTGGGAATGCTCAGTGTTCCTGGCATTAATTTACAAAAGGGATGGGAATGATTGGGTTAGACCAGTGGATATTAGCAAGTAAGGCTTTGGAACCCAAAGGACTAACTTGAAAATATCTCTTAAATCAAAGATAAGGCTTTAAATTTACATTTGGAAATAATCGTGATTTTAAAGTATAGATGTGCAAACAAGCACTGAAAATTATGGAGGGAAATAAAAAAAATGGACGAGGCCTTCCGACCTCGCCCACACAGTCAGAGCAATGCCTGACTGTTAATAAGGGGGAACATTTAACATTTAAATGTTTAGGCTAGTTGCCAATTTTATTGACAGAAATCAAGGCTAAAAACAGGAACTCTACTTCTTGTTTTTAGTGCGTATTCTTCGCTGATCCCTAGGGTAATGTAATTAATTAGGTGGTGAGGGAAATAATTTGTGGCAAAATACCGGTTGGGCATTAGGTATAAACAAGAAACGGATACAAGGAGGGAAATATTTTAAGAAAGTGCAAAAGATCTATACAAAATCCAGACGCCAGCGAGGAACTGGCGTCTGAAAAGTACGTTAATGGTACTTCTATTTTTTAAAGTTGAAAACTCAAGCCTCGATTTCTTTTGCATTCATCACTATCGCCTGATGGTTGATAGATTCCTGGTGGATGGCTCTGAGGATAGACTCCATAAATTCAGGACTAAGGCCTTTGAGTCCACCTTTAATAATTGCCTTCTCCAAGATTTCACTCCATCGTTGAGGTTGAAGGATAGCAATATTGTTGCGTTTTTTATAACGTCCGATACTATCGGCCAGCTGCATTCTTTTACCAAGCAAATTCAACAATTCCTCATCAATTTCGTCGATTTCATGGCGTAGGTGGTCCAGATTTTCCAAAAATTCGACATCATCGGTTGTTGGATCACGGAAAACCATCTCTGATACGAGAGCTTTAAATTGTAGCGGGGTAATTTGTTGTGCCGCATCGCTCCAGGCGTCATCAGGAGTAGGGTGTACTTCTGTCATAATACCATCAAAGTTGAGGTCCATCGCCTTTTGAGCAACCTCTAGGAGGATATCCCGGCGGCCACAAATATGGCTATTGTCAACGATGATGGTCAGATTAGGAAATTGCCTTTTCAATTCAATCGGAATCTGCCAACGGGGAATATTGCGGTACTTGGTTTCTCCGTGGTAAGAAAATCCGCGATGGATAGCTGCAATCTGCGTAATGCCAGCCTTGTAAAGCCGTTCGATGGCACCAATCCACAATTTAAGATCCGGATTGATTGGATTTTTAATCATTACGGGAATGTCTACGCCTTTCAATGCGTCAGCTACTTCCTGTACAGAGAAAGGGTTCACCGTAGTTCGCGCGCCCAGCCATACCACATCAATGCCATATTTCAGTGCTTCAAAAACGTGTTGGGTATTGGCCACTTCAGTAGTTACCTTAAGGCCTGTTTCTTCTTTTACCCTTCTAAGCCAGCTTAAGCCTTCGGTGCCTATACCTTCAAAAGAACCCGGACGGGTGCGAGGTTTCCAAATTCCGGCCCGAAACAAGTCTATGTTTTGAGGAGCCAGTTCATGGGCAGTTTTTAAAACCTGTTCCTCTGTTTCCGCACTACAGGGCCCGGCAATAATGAAGGGCCTTTTGTGATCAGGCGCCATAAATGGATTGATGTTCATTTTCATGATGTTACAATTTGCGTTCTTTGACAAATCACGGATATGTCAAAGAACCATAATTTGAATGACTCCGGAAGCCGGAGACTATGACAATATTTTTTTAATTTTATTAGATTCCTCAATTAATCGGTAAAAAGTATCGTAATCCTGCTTGATCAACAGGCTTCGGAATCGAGCCAGTTGATTGATGTGTTCATCTAATACGTCCAGTACATTATCCCGGTTTTGCCGGAAAATGGGTATCCACATATCCGGAGAGCTTTTGGCCAGACGGACGGTAGAGCTGAACCCTCCACTGGCCAGTTCAAAAATACGGTCTTCATCTTTTTCCTTAGCCAAAACGGTCAACGCCAACGCAAAAGAACTGATATGGGAAATATGTGATACATAGGCAGAATGAATATCGTGTGAATGGCTTTCGAGTTCCACTACCCGCATTGGGATGGATTGGTAGAGGGCCGTTACCTTTTCGATAGCATCCTGATCGCTGAGTTCCAAATCACAAAATACAGTACATTTATTGTCGAAAAGATGGGGAATAGCCGCTTCCGGACCACTATGTTCCGTGCCTGCCATAGGATGGGTAGCCACAAACCTGCCGCGTTTGGGATGTTTGACAACCAAATCCAATAACCTGACCTTTGTCGACCCTACGTCCATAATCACCTGTTTATCAACTAAGTCCAGTACTTTAGGTAGCAAATCCAGCATCGCGTCAACAGGTGTGGCTAACACGATAATATCGGACTTTTGTATCGCTTCTTCCAAGGGTAAATCCTCATCAATCAACCTACGTCGAATGGCTTTGTCCAGATTGTCCTGCCTGGCATCTACACCAATAATGTGATGGGCGAAACCATTTTCTTTCAGGCTGATGGCCAATGATCCGCCAATAAGTCCGACTCCTATAATACTGATCTTCATCTTCATTTATTCTCTGATAAATCTTCTAACCTTTTTAAGGCCAATTCAAATTGCGCAACGGGACTGCAAAGGGAAATCCTGATATAGTTATCACCTTGTGAACCAAATATTCCGCCCGGTGTGATAAATACATGAGTTTTGTACAATACCTCGTCTGCTAGTTCGTAACCGTTGCGATAACGGTTAGGAATACGTGCCCATATAAACAGACCTACCTGATTCGTATCATAGCGACAATCCAGTCGGTCCATGAGTTCAAAAACTTTAACCCTTCTCAAGTGGTATTCTTTATTTAATTGTTCATACCAAGATGGAGGATTTTGTAGGGCCTGAATGGCCGCCAATTGAACCGGTTTGTACATGCCGGAATCCATGTTGCTCTTAAAACGCAAGATATTTTGCAAATAAGCTGCTTTTCCGACCAGCATACCTACCCGCCAGCCAGCCATATTGTGGGCCTTACTAAGTGAGTTTAATTCCAGCGCAACATCCATAGCGCCGGGTATACTCAACAAACTTTCGGGCTGGTCATTGAGAATAAAAGCGTAAGGGTTGTCATTACAGATCAGAATTTGCTTACGGCGGGCAAAATCGATCAAGCGGGCAAAAAAAGCTTTGTTGGCTTTAGCACCAGTAGGCATGTTGGGATAATTAAGCCACATGATTTTCACGCGACTTAAATCTTCCGCTTCCAGGGCATCCAGATCGGGCAGCCATGCATTGGCCTCATCCAGCAGATATTCCCGTATTCTGGCACCCGTCAGTTGAGCTACAGCTCGATAAGCCGGGTATCCTGGGTTGGGAACAAGCACCTCATCACCCGCCTCCAGATAGGTCATGGAAATGTGCATGATGCCTTCTTTGGAGCCAATTAATGGCAACACTTCCGTTTGTGCTTGCAGGCTTACGCCAAACCAATCCTGATACCACTGCCCCATAGCCGACCTCAATTCCGGCAAACCGGCATAACTTTGATAGCCATGATTGTCAGGTGTCTGACTCTGTATGGCCAAGGTGTCGATAGTGGCTTGCGAGGGCGGAAGGTCCGGGCTGCCAATACCCAAATTGAGTACCTCGTGACCATCAGCTCGCATTTCCGCAATTTCCCTCAACTTCCTGGAAAAGTAGTATTCTTCTATTTCGCCTAGGCGCCCGGCAGGGGCTATAATTGTTTCATTGATCGTTTCCATATTCTATTCATCAAAATGTTCCCCTGTCGGGTAAATGCCGAGAATGTGCAAGTCGTGAGTTAGTGGCTGAATGGCTTCAATGGCTTGTTGATGCCCAACTTTACCTTCGGTAACAAAATCAAGGAAAAATTGATACTCCCAGGGTTTTCCAATAATGGGAGCCGATTGAATTTTGGTCAGATTAACATTATAAGCAGCCAATACAGCCAATACTTTGTATAAACTCCCAACTTCGTGATCTACAGAAAAACAGAGGGATACTTTGTTGGCGTCAGGATGTATGCTGACCTGTTTTGCCCTTTCCAACACCAGAAAGCGGGTATGGTTTTTTTTGTTGGTTTCAATGCCTTCTGCCAGCAATTCCATATCGTATAATGAGGCCGCCAACGTACTGGCTATTGCACCCACATCCTTCAATTGTTGCTCTTGAATGTTGCGGGCACTTAAGGCTGTATCCACCGTTTCTACCAACCGAATATGTGGATGTTTAGCAAAAAAGTCCAAGCATTGTTGAATAGCAATGGGGTGGGAGTGTACTTCTTTTAAATCAGCCAGGCGAGTTCCAGGTAGAGCCATCAGATTTTGTTTGATGCGCAAATAAGTCTCACCGGTGATGTTTAGCCCCGACTGTTTAAGCAGGTGATAGTTGTGCATCAGGCTACCGGCCAGGGTATTCTCAATGGCCATCAAACCAATGTCTGTTTCTTCACCTTTTTCTACCATCTTTACCAATTGCTCAAAAGTATGAGCCGGTACAATTTCTAATGTTGCTCCCTGAAAGCAATGCCGGGCTGCAATTTCGTGAAAGGCGCCCGAATAACCCTGGATGCATACCCTCAGGGAGCCATTCTCTGTGGCTTCTCCGGTTGTATCACAAGTCGTTTCTGTCTTGATCATTTTATTACTATTTCAATAAAGGTCAAAAAAAAAGTCCCGTTGTAGCGGGACTTTCTATATCTGATAATCTTTTATCAATACGGTAAAGCCCCTTTATGGGTATCCATAAAAAAAGTAAAAAAAGAAATAAGTGGTGGCTTGGTTCGTATTCATGATTACTTGGTTACAGGCAAAAAAAAAGTCCCGTTCAACGGGACTCCCAAATTTATCTTTCAATCAATTGAACAAAATTCAGCAGGCCCTTATGGTTGACCATAAAAGTAAAAGCTGAAAAAATAAAAATGATCCAATTGATGTTTCATTTCAAAATATTAATTAGTACAAACCTAGGTATTTATTTTTTGCTTCACAAATATTTGGCGATAATTTTTGTTAAGGGCCTAACTTTAAAGTTAGGCCCTTAATTGCACCCATTGCAAAATCAAATGTGATTACTCCACAATCATCTTCACAGCCGTAACCTGCTCATCAGTGCGCAATTGCAGGAAATAGGCACCTTGCGGCAAATGATCGAGGTCAAGCTCCTGTCGGTGTTGTCCCGCACTCACTTGATTGGCCTGGAATAACTGGGCCACCTGTTGACCGGTCAGGTTGTACAGTGCAATATTGACGGAGGAACGGTTTTCCAATTCAAAATCTATTTGTAAATGACCACTAGTTGGATTTGGCGTTGCCTTAAATTTGAGAACTTCAGGTTTAACCGGGTCTTCTGTTTGGACTACACCAAATATATCAGTTGGCAGTTTTACATGATTGATGGTACTGGTAGCTGCGTCATCCATATCGCCACGAGTAACAAGGCCTGGTTTGAAATCTTGCTGATAGATCAGGTTAATTTCTGTGCCAATGCTTGGAGTGATAACAGGAAAAACAGCCTCAATAAACGGAATGAAATCCGGTTCGAGGATAACATCTGTATTGATGACATCATAAGGATCGGTCCAGGTTTCTCCACCATCCGTAGAGGAAGTCATATAGATATGACGATAATGTTGCGCATCATCCGGATCGAAGAAATCTTCTGTTTCCATAACCATCGTATAGGCTAGATAGATATTGTTATCGGCATCGACACCTGCAGAAGGAAATCCTGTCAGCGAAACAAAATAAAGGGCAATATTGGCTATGCCATCTATATCCAGGATATCATTGCCATTTAGATCCAGCACATCAACGACTGTACGAATGGAATCAGCACCATGGGTTTCATTCCAATAGGCCATTCCACTAGTGCCAGGATAATAAGTCCAACCAGCATCACCCAGATCAACATCCCTTACATACATCTCTCCATAAAAGGCATGTACCATGCCATTGTTATCAACTAATACATTCCCGGCATTATCGGAAGTAAAGATCGCCATGGAATCCGGAGCCAGGGTATCTTGAGGGAGTTCTTCATAGGTATATCCAGTATTAACGACATATTTTTCTAACGGGAAATCATGGACAATTGTCGTTTCCCAGGTATCACCATTATCAGTGGATTTGGCCACAACAATATCATTCCATTGACTGAATAATCCAATGGCGACGGTATTGCCCCGAGCACTGATAGAATAGGAGTCGGCATTTTGTATTTCATTCATTCTGGTACTATCCAATCCAGGTATGACGGCATCGGTAATATCCCAGGTTTCTCCGCCATCTTGTGAGCGGTAATACAACAGATGTGCGTCAACACCTTCATAGGTTACTCCTCCATTTGCTATGGGCGTGGCCACCGCAATGACATGGAAACTTTCTCCATCAGATCCTCCGGTAGCCATTCTTGGCCAAACTGCTCCAAATGGAGTGGCAGTAGGGATGTCACTCTCCGTCCAATCGACTTCTCCGGTTGCTCTTCTTAGGAAATGCAGGCGATATTCCGGCGAATTAAATACGTGAGAAACGATCAGCTCGTCCCCTGAATTGGTGAGGCCATGATTGGGCCAACCTGTGCGCACACCGGCTTCCAGGCGTTCGGAAGGAACGGTTCCCCAGGAAGCGCCATCAAAAATGTTATACCCTGTCCCTCTTTCGGTATAAGCGGTAGGGGTATAGCCTTGAGTCCAGGTGCCATAAAGGGTACCGTCTGGGCTTTGTGTCAAGCGGTTGCAGGCAGAATAATTGGTCTGTAAATCGTAAACAGTTTGTCCGATAACCGTTTCAGTGAGTGGACCGCGAAATTGAACGCCATTGGAAATTGGCGTAAAATCATGTAGCGGACCATTAATTTCCTGGGTGTTTAAGCCCGTTTCATTGGAAGGTGTCATTGGCGCTGCTTGCATCAGTCCCGGTTTTTTTTGAATCCGGTTAGCCTGAGCTAGAGCAGACAAGCCACAGCAAGTAATTAATGCAATCAGAAATAAGGGTTTAAATAACTTCATGAAAAGCGGTTTATGTGAAATAATAGAAATTGAAAACATAGACAATGGGGACATTTGGGGAAAGTGGTATAAGGCAGGAACATACCGTTACACTTCCAAATGACTCCGGAGTCTTTTTCAATTACTAATCCGCTTTGATATCTAGAAAGGAATTCAAAATAATGAGACCTACTAATCCGCATCTAAAATACAGATTATTGGAGAATACCCAAAAGAAAGGAAACTAATTGTATAGTATCTTGCAGGGATGCCTATATAAAAAACCGATATCAAATTGCTTCGATATCGGTTTTCCATTTATAGTTGACAACGCCAACAGTTCAGAGGTGATTTCGTTTTTTACAATTATTTCACCATCAACTTGGTCGTTGCAATCTTGCTAGCCGTTTGCAGACGCACTACATAAGTGCCTGTTGCTAAGCCATTCAGGTCAACCAATTTGGCATGAACACCGGCACTGTAATTGGCACGGTCAATGCTCAACACTTTTCTACCCATCATATCAAACAGGTCGATAGTTAATGGAGTTGCTTCCAGCAGATTGAAGTCGATGAATACCTGGTCGCTGGATGGATTTGGTGAAACTTTCAGGCTGTTGTCTACCAGGAAAGGATTTTCTGTTTTTACAACAGTGCCCCGCTCAATAAATTCACTTTCATCAAAACCGGCGCCAGACAGATAGTAGAAATAGATGGGAGCATCATCATTTTCGATGTCAGTAGGAATACCATAAGTAATCGGCAATTCAAAGTCAAAATTGGTGCCATTGTCCTTTACAACGGGTGACAAATGATGGAAGTAACCAATGGTAGCCACATCTGTAAATTCAAAATCATCAAAGGTTGTACCGGGAGACCACCCTAAGTTTTTAATTTTCGCAACATAACCATCAGATAAACGATATCCATGTGTCCAAATATCCGGATTCCTATTGATATTATCGGCCTCGTCTGGATTGGGGTAATAAGTCATGGCATAGGAAAAGAAGGTATACGCTCCATCCGGGGTGCGCCCTGCCTGAGGACGGGAATCAATGCTTCCTGTGGCCGTACCAAGGTCCGCATCTTCATTATAATAGCCTGCAATGCGGTAGTGTTCCCAATTTTCACCATCGGTGATGAAATGAAACATCTCGTCGGTAAAAGGACCTACCCATACAAACCCAAACTCGTCTTCATTGGTCGCAATGCTAGAGCTGGAAGCCATTTGGGCAAAAATATGCAATTGGCCGTTGCCATCAACAGTCATATCATACAGACTCATAAAGGGAATCTGCGGAGAACCTGAACCAATGCTATCAGAGGTACCATCTCCATTTGCATCTACAGGAATGGTATAAGCAATCAGGCTATCCATTTGTTGCCATTGAACCCTTGGTTGTTTTACCCAATTATCACCACCATCAGTTGTTTTCCAGATAATGGGCTTAAAACTTGGGAGTTCCGTATTGTCATCGGCATCAACGCCTTGCATTACCGCATAACCTGTCAACCCATCAGGTGCAAATTCGATATTGGGATTTACCGAGATAGAGTCGATGCTATTGTTATAATTTAGGGGCAATTCGATAGAAGTACGATCAAAAGCATCCGTTCCGGCATTGTACTCCAGTTTCGAAATCACCATAGGATTGTATAGCTGATGAGTCAATCCTTCTTCTCTACGATAATTGGCATACCATAAAGAACCATCAGTGTTGTAGACTAATCCCAACGGGATATAAGCATTGGTATCGGAAAGAGAGTAATAATCCTCTGTTGCATTATTGCCACTCAGGTCAGAAGAACCAACAAATTCCCAACCCCATCCATTGCCAAAAACTGGGTCATTCCAAAGACCGGCTCCAATAGTAACAAACCGGGCATTTGCCGGGTCAACATTACCAGGAGGATTGTAAATAGATCCACTTGGATATCGGTTGCCATTGATGGTAATTCCATCGGCAGTCATCAGAGAAGGGGTAATTTGTTTATTCGTAGTATCCCAGGTCATACCACCATCTGTAGATACATCAAAACTTATGATCCCACTTCCCCCAGGGGCACCAACATTTTGGCGGTGTGCAAAAACCATGGCGTTGAGTTCCGAATTGTAAGTCAGGGTATTTTGCCCTTCAATGAGTGCGGAGAATACATTGAAAGATGATCCTAATGGAATACTGTATGGATCATCGGTGCGGTAGCTCAGATTTTCAGCATGTGGGTTGAATGGATTCGTAACCTGAAGCGCAGGTTCAGTACCTGGTATATCCGGATTAGCTTTCATTCCGATTTTGACCTTCTTTTTTTGTGTAAATGTTCTTTCTGCTTTTCTGGATGCATCTGATTGAGCCATCCCAGACAAACCAAGGCATGTAATTAACGCGATCAAAAATAAGGGTTTAAATAACTTCATAAAAAGCGGTTTATGTGAAATAATTAGAAATTGAAGATTTTGCTAAAGAACAAGTTTAGAGGCAACAGTAAGCAGTATGGGGCAGGGTGGCACCATTACGACCTCCAAATTATTCCAGAGCGTTTTTCAAATACTAATCCGCTTTAATCTTAGGAAAGGTAGTTATACTAATGAGGGTGAAGCTGATAAACAACTTCTTTAAAATCCGGCCCAAAAATACTGATTATTGGGGAATCCTCAAAACAAAGCATGGCTATTGTATGGTAGCTTACAGACTGGAAAAATAAAAACCGGTATCAAATTGCTTCGATACCGGTTTTGTTATATGCTAGTCAGCTTTTAATATTAAATATTGAAGATGACTACGATTTTTTGCATTAATTATTTCACCATCAACTTGGTCGTTGCAATCTTGCTAGCAGTTTGCAGACGTACCACATAGGTACCTGTTGCCAGACCATTGAGGTTGACCAGTTTTGCATGAACACCGGCACTATAATTAGCACGGTCAATGCTTAACACTTTTCTACCCATCATATCAAACAGGTCGATCGCTAATGGAGTCGCTTCCAATAGGTTGAAATCGATGAATGTCTGTTCGCTGGTTGGGTTTGGAGACACTTTCAGGCTGTTGTCAACAAGGAAAGGATCTTCTGTTTTTACAACAGTACCGCGCTCAACAAATTCACTTTCATCAAAACCTGCACCAGACAGATAGTAGTAATTGATCGGTGCAAGATCACTGTCTACATCCGTTGGGATACCATAAGCGATAGGTAACTCATAATTAAAATTGGTACCATCGTCCTTTACGATAGGCGACAAATAGTGGTAGTAACCAACAGTAGCAATATCGGTGAATTCAAAATCATCAAAAGTAGTACCAGGAGACCATCCAAAGTTTTTGACATTGGCTACATAACCGTCGGATAAACGGTAACCGTATCCCCAAACATCAGGGTTGGTATTGATGTTGTCAGCCTCATCAGGATTTGGATAATAAGTCAGTGCATAAGTAAAGAACGTATACTGACCATCAGGCGTACGTCCTGCTTGTGGACGAGAATCAAGACTGGCAGCTGCTGCTCCCAGATCACCGTCTTCGTTATAGTAGCCAGCAACACGGTAGTGTTCCCAAGCTTCACCATCAGTGATAAAGTGGAACAATTCGTCAGTAAATGGTCCTACCCAAATAAACCCGAACTCATCAGCATTGGTTGCATTATTAGAGCTGGACAACATTTGAGCAAAAATGTGCAATTGACCACTGCCATCCACTGTGATATCATACAGACTCATGTAAGGAATCTGTGGAGAACCAGAACCAATAGTATCGGCAGCACCGTCACCATCAGCATCTACAGGAATGGTATAAGCAATCAAGCTATCCATTTGCTGCCACTGAACTCTAGGTTGTTTTACCCAGTTATCACCACCATCAGTAGTTTTCCAGATGATAGGCTTGGAACTAGGAAATTCCGCATTGTCATCAGCGTCAACACCTTGAATCACTGCATAACCAGTTAGTCCATCAGGAGCGAACTCAATTCTTGGACTTACGGCAAATGAATCAATACTATTTTCATAGTTCAACGGTAAATCGATGTAAGTGTGGTCAAAAGCATCCGTACCGGCATTGTACTCCAGTTTTGAAATCACAACCGGATTAAAAAGCTGATGAGGGAAACTTTGCTCTCTGCGGTAATTAGCATACCACATGGAACCATCATTGTTGTATACCAATCCTGTTGGAATGTAAGCATTGGTATCATAAATAGAGTAATAATCTTCTACTGGATCGCTTCCGTCCAGTTTTGAAGAAGCTACAAATTCATAGCCCCATCCGCTGCCAAAGTCAGGGTCATTCCACAAACCGGCACCAACACCCACGAAACGGGCATTAGCAGGATCAGTGTTTCCTGGAGGATTGTAGATAGATCCATTAGGGTAACGATTACCATTGATAATCGTGCCATCATCAGCCATAAGACTAGGAGTAACCTGCTTATTCATAGTATCCCAGGTAACACCCCCATCCGTAGAGGCATCAAAACTAATGATTCCACTACCTCCGGCTGCACCAACATTCTGGCGGTGACAGAAGACCATAGAATTTGATTCTGGGTTGTATGTCATCGGATTTTGTCCTTCGATCAAAACAGAGAAAACATTAAATGATGATCCTAAAGGAATGCTAAACGGATCATCAGTGCGATAAGTAATGCCTTCGTTTTGTGGGTTGTCTTGATTAATTACTTGTAGCGCTGGATCGGCACTTGGAATATCTGCAGAAACAGTCATTCCAGTTTTTGCCTTTGCTTTTTGAGTAAATGCTCTTTCTGCTTTTCTGGCTGCGTCTGATTGGGCAGATACAAATCCATAGGTAAATAGAATTACCATTAAGGGTAACAGTTTTTTCATACCTCTCTCAAATTTTGGTTAATAAATAGATGCTATCAGGGATAAAAAAATTACAGAAGTCTATTGTTTTTTGTAAGACAACTATAAATTTTTAATCCTCCTCTCAAGCTATTTTCGGGCCAATATACGATTTTCCCGAATTTATCATAGCCGATAAATAATTTTGCCAACAATTCTTTTTGATGCAAGGAAAGTAAGTCCCTTGTATTTTCTAACAAATCGAACTACTAAATTCATAAGAAAAATTTGAATCTTTTGTCAGCCATTTGTCATCCCTCTGGATTTTACAAGAAAAGGAAGAAGTTCGATCATGTCTGCCGAGCCGACACTGTCAGATCATTTTATTATCAGATCGTCCGGCTGTGCCTGGACTGTCAGAAGACAGACCTCACGGTGCGCTCACCTCTGACAGCCAAGGCGTTGCCGACACGATCTTTCCTACTGCTTCTCTACCAATCTAGTTACCTCAAGGCCACCTTGCTCAAGAGAGAGTATATAAGTACCGGCGGGAAGTTGACGCAGATCCATTGATTTCTGGAAACTGCGGTTTAGTTCAATTTTTTCTTCCATAATTACGCTACCTGACAGACTGTGCAAACGAAGTGAAAAGGTTCCTGACCGTTGGCTTTCAAGCCTGATTTGCAGCAAATCGCTAGTTGGATTTGGGTTTATTTCAAATTTTTGCAGACCCAATTGTTCCATGACACCCAATACGAGGTTTACTTCGTCACTGAGTGTAGTACATCCATTAGCGGCAGTAACAACTACCGTATATATGCCAGGATTTGAGGAATCATAAGTAGCGTTGGTAGCTCCCTCAATCAATTCCCCCTCAAGATACCACTGGTAAGCGGTGTATTCATCAGGAACAGAAAGGGTCGTCCCGGATATAGTAATCATTGGGGCCTCTGGGCTGCTATTGATAACTGTTAAGGTCTCCTTTTGTTCGCAGCCATTTTCATCAATGGCGGTCACGGTGTATATGCCGGCCTCAATTCCGCTAAGGTCTTCGGTTTCTGCGCCGTTTGACCAATTGATCGAAATCGGAGCAAGGCCACCGGCGATAGTGACATCTATACTGCCATCAGCATCACCGGCACAACTTTCATCCGTCACGCTACTGGTCAGCTCAAAACCCGTACACAATTCGACTATTTTATAGATGGTACCATTTCGGCCCACCAGGTACAACTCACCGTTTTGGTCTTCTCCAAAAGAAGCAAATATATTATTGTTGGCATTGAGTAACTCCTCATTATGCCAGACACCGTTTTCATTCTGAAAAAGCGTCCAAATGCGTCCGGAACAGTAGTCAGTATAGAGATAAAAGCCTGTGAGTTTAGGGAATTCACTGCCGCGATATACGTAACCACCGGTCACAGAGCAACCCAAATTGGAGCCGTTTTCGTAAACGTGAATGGGACCGGTCAAATCGTTAATCCCAGTACATTGACTTAGATTATAGGCAGTATTGCCTTCATAACAACGCCAGCCGTAGTTTTCGCCACCCGTACTGTTGGCAGGCTGAAAGTCAATCTCCTCCCATGCCCCTTGGCCGACATCTCCGATCCATAAGTCTCCCGTTTCCCGGTCGAAGCTAAAACGCCATGGATTCCGAAGACCTAAGGCCCAAATTTCGTCGAGCGTAAAGTCATCTTCTGCAAATGGATTATCAGCAGGAATCGTATAGGGATCACCATTGTCAACATCAATTCTTAGCATTTTACCTAGAAAGGTAAGCCTGTTTTGCCCATTGTTGTTGGGATCGCCTCCTGAGCCACCATCACCCAGGCCAGTATACAAAAAGCCGTCCGGGCCAAATGCGACATGCCCGCCATTGTGATTGGAAAATGGCTGGTCGGCAGTAAGCATAATCAACTCACTATCGGGATCTGCCTGATTGGGATCATCTGCGCTCACTTGAAAGCGGGATAGGCGTGTATCTCCAGAGTTCTGGGTGTAATTCACATAGAAATAGCCATTTTCTGCATAATTAGGATGGAAGGCTAAGCCCAGCAACCCTCTTTCATTGGATTGAGAATTGACCCTGCTGTCAATATCCAGAAATGGGGTCGGCAAAACCTGACCATCACCGTCTATGATTTTGATGATCCCAGCTTGTTCAATAACAAAAAGGCGTTCATCGCCAGCATTTGTCATACCTATTGAAGAATTTAATCCTGTGGCGAACACTTCCAAGTCAATGACCGGTAATGTTTGAGCGCTGAGACTCGATAAACAAAGCGCAAAAAAGCAAAGAAGGGAGAAGCGTGGTTGCATGATTTTTATTTTTGTTGAACCTAAAGGCGAATATGCCTGGCAATGAGCGCGGAAATTAACTATTTCCTGCTGACTGGGTAAAATGTTGAGGTTACTTTTTTGCTTGGAATAGTACAAATACCGTATTTTGCATTTGAGAAGACCATCTCCAAGAATTTGTTTGTAAACAACTCTAATAAGAAAAATACCGGGCACGTTCTATATACTCTTGAAAAAAACTAACTTTGAAGTTTTTAAGAGCATGTTTTGAGAATGGAAACACAAGCTTATGACGTCTAAAATTTTACCTGTCTTTATTCTGGCAACCTTCGGCTACTTTTTTGCAGCGGCTCAATTGCCCAAATCAAATGTTTACATTTTTGACATGCGTCAGGTGTCAGATAGTACTTTTGAATTTACCAAGCCAAAATACCTGACCCAGTTCAATAACCGAGGGTACAATAACCAACCAGCTTTTTTTAGCAAAAATGAGTTGTATTTATCGCTACAGATGCCCTATGAGACACAACCGGACCTCTACGTTTTTGATTTGGAAAAAAAGACAAAAACCAAAGTCACCGAAACTGTTGAGGGCGAATTTTCTCCCAGCCGTATGCCCGATAATTATAGCTTTTCGGCTATTCGCCAGGAAGTTAAGGGCCGGGATACCATCCTGCGTCTGTGGCAATTTCCCATAGACCGTTTATCCAATGGCAAGCCAGTATTTAAATACCTTACCGGTATTGGCTATTACAACTGGATCAATAGCTCCGAAGTAGCGGTGTTTATGGTAGATAACCCTTCCTATCTGGCCATTGCGGATACCCGTACGGATGAAGTGTACCCGATTGCTACCAATGTAGGGCGTTGCTTTCAAAGGCTTGCCAATGGTAGCCTGGTTTATGTGCAAAAGACGGATTCGGGTACCTGGCTACTCATGGAGAAAAATCTTTACAACAAGTCTCGACAGCCAGTCAAAATAACGAATACGCTGGCTGGCAGTGAAGATTTTATTGTCCTCCCTGATGGAACTTTCCTAATGGGTAAAGGCAGCAGACTGTATAAATTCAACCGCTTCAATGATGAAGAATGGGTAGAAATTGCTGATTTCCGCTATTATGATATTCGCAACATCTCACGGTTGGCGCTGAGTCCTGATTATAAACTGGCAGTTGTAGCTGAATAATTGCTAGCCATTTTCAAGAAAAAATAGAAGAAATGCCGAAGGGATATTACATCTTGTTGCTGGTGACGGCCTCTCTGGTGATGCATCATGCGGAAGCACAAACGGGTAAAAATTACTTGCAGGTCATCAAAAAACACCGCAAAGCATACAAAAAGGACTTTTTAAAGACTCCTAATGCTCCTTTGGACCGGAAAGGAGTCAAATCCGTTCGCTTTTTCGAACCCAATCCAGTTTATCGGGTAACCGCAACATTTGAGCCAGTTGAATATGCTGACCCTTTTGATATGGCCACCTATGCTGGTACCACTCAGCCGTATGCAACGTATGGCGTTCTTCATTTTGATCTCAATGGTGCAAAACACGAGCTGACGGTTTATCGGAGTTTGCGGCTGCAAAAGATTCCGGGATATGAAGATTATCTCTTCCTGCCTTTTAAGGACCTTACCAACGGAGAATCAACTTATGGAGGTGGTCGCTATCTGGATTTTCGCACCGGAGATATTGACAATTTCACGTTGATCCTGGATTTCAACAAAAGTTACAATCCTTATTGTGCCTATAGCGATGGCTATCAGTGTCCCATTCCACCTGAAGAAAATGATTTGAACATTGCTATTCCAGCGGGAGAGCGGGCATACGAGGGAGGTCATTGAGTATTAAATATGGCCTGTACGATCTCATCCCTTTTGTTTCGGCTGATAGGGATTTTTGTTTTTCCAATTTCCAACATATTGCCATATAGTGATTCAACACGATTTTTAGCCACAATATAGGATTTGTGTACCCGGATAAATGTGTCTGAGGGAAGCATCTCCTCCAGATTTTTTAAACGCTCCAATGTGACCAATCGCGTATCCTCACAAACGATTCGCACATATTCTTTTAAACCTTCAATAAAGAGAATATCGGAATATTGAACTTTAACCAACTTACCATCCACCTTGACCGTAAAAAAAGCTGCCTGTTCCAGATTTTGTGAACCAGAAAATTCAATTTGGTCCTTTAATAAAAGACGTGCCTTATTTACAGCTTGAAGAAAACGCTCAAAGGAAAAAGGTTTTAGCAAATAATCGGCGACATTGAGATCAAAGGCTTCTAGTGCATAATCGGCATAAGCAGTGGTAAAGATGGTCACCGGCCTATGTGGTAATGTTTTCAACAAATGGGTTCCGCTAAGTGTCGGCATCTGGATATCTAGAAACAACAGTTTTACCTGGCCCTGCTGTAGCATTTCCAGCGCCTTAATCGGTGATTTTATCTTGCCTATGATTTCCAGGTCTGGAATATTGCCAATAAAACCTTCGAGAAGATTTAATGCGAGGTATTCATCATCAACTATAAGTGTTTTTATGGGATTCATTTTGAGGTTTTTAGATGTAAGTGGGTGCAAAAATTGCCTGCTGTTGCTTCGATCCTGATTTGATGTTGGTTTGCATATTTGAGGGCAAGTCTTTTTTTGATATTGCTTAAGCCAACACCTCCAACTTTGTCCTTCTGAAAGTCATTTTCATTATAGGTATTAAAAGTTTTAAATACCAATTCGTTGTCTACAATGGCGAGCTCAATTTGGATACGAGCATTAGGATTGGTATCAAAATCGCAATGTTTAAAACAATTTTCCACCAAAGGAATCAGAATCATGGGTTCAATCAACAACCCGGAAAAATCACCGCTTGTCAGGTATTGGATATCGACTGGTGTTTCATTTCGCATCTGAAATAATTCGATGAATTCTTTAATTTGTTCACTTTCTTTTTGCAGTAAAACTTGCTCAGCACGGCTGTCGTAGATGACATAGCGCAACAAATTGGATAGTTTCAATACCATTGTGGCGGTATTATCGGATTTAGCTACAGCTAGCGCATATATATTATTTAAGGTGTTGAATAAAAAGTGCGGATTGATTTGTGCTCGCAGAAATTGTAATTGCGCTTCATTTTGTTGATGGATGGTTTCCAGGGCAATGCGTTCATTTTTGGCTCTATTTTGCTGAATCTGATAAATGGTACTGACCAGGATAATGCCAAAATTGGTCATAAAAGCAGCAAAAAGCCAGCTATTGGTTTTATCCTGGCGAACCAAGGACAAATCTACTTCCGGGAATTGCAGGTTCAATTGCACTCTAATAATGCCCATCAAAAGCACAATTGTTGTGGTCAAAACTAAATATAAGGTGAAACGCTTTTTTTCAAAATAAAGATTGACGAGCTGCAGATTAACATAAAATAGGAAAACCATTGGCAACACATTGCCCAGGCCGCGTAATAAGCTTACTTCAAATGGTAAAAAGGGCAGAAAAAGCCCGCCATATATCAGCAGAATTACCAACCATATACCAAAGTGATTAAGCCCTTTTAATTCCTTCCCCGATAATTTCTTTGATAGGTTCATGTAATTTGTATTTGCACAATAAAACTAGGGAATTTTTGGGAATCAACCCGTTGGCGTTCAACCAATGGGTGCGATTCTTCAATGAATGGAAGGACAGAATGGATAGGCATCGATTTTTCCATCACTCTGCCTTGCACAAGAGCTCTTTCTACCGCTGGTTGAAGTATCCTGACCATTGGTTGAAATATCTTGTCAACCTGCACCTGTGGGCATTTCTTTGTAGCCGAAATCAAATTTATAAAACATAAAATAATTTCGAGTTATGAAAGAAGTAATGCAACATGCAAAAAGATTCAACCTGTTTCAAATTTTTATGGTCCTGCTTACTGTTGGGATATTATCGGCTTGTAATAAGGAAGAGGAACAAATCGCAACAGTAACGGAAGAGGATGCTGTAGAAGTGGTGGAAAATGCCCTCAAAGTAGAATCGGAAGGTTTGGTGGTTGAAGTAGAAGATGCGGCTCTGGTAACAGAAGAATATGTCGAAAAAACATTGCCTCCTTGTGGTGCATCATTTGACTCAACAGTGGTGCGCAATATCAGCAACGCCTACATTACGGCTGATTATACCAGCAATTGGAATTGGACGATCATCTGCAACAATCAAAATATTCCAGCCACGCTGAATTTCAACCGCACCACGCAAGGGCAGTATGAAACGACCCGATTGTTATCAGATGATAGTGCTGCTGGAGGCTGGACTATTGATAACATCATTTTGGGAGATACTTATGTGATCAATGGCGTCTATTCTCGTCAAGGAAACCAGGAGTCTAAAGTCAGAAACAGATTGACGTTCACCTCTTCTGTTGAATTTGACCTAAGCGACCTGGTTGTTGACAAAGATATCTATAGAATTTTAAGTGGTACAGCTACATTCACCATTAGTGGAACCAGCTCAGGTGGCGGAAGTTTTCAGTACAGTGGTGAAATTATTTTTCTGGGCGACGGAATGGCAACAATAACCCTGAACGGCCATACTTATACGGTTGACTTGTATTGATCTTTAAAACAGCTTTCGTTTGACTATCCCCAAACAGGAATGTGGCAAGTTTTTATGCCACGTTCCTGTACTATTAGACCCCTAAACCTTTAAACCATCAACATGCATATCCTGATTGAATATTTCGGACTTTTTTCTGGTTATCTCCTAACTGCGCTTACTATTTTTTTTCGCTACGCTTTTTTTGCAGGTATTGCTTTTTCCATCTTTTATGTCTGGCGTAGAAAACATTACCTACGGTTAAAAATTCAAGAAAGGTTTCCAAAATATCAGCAGATATGGCGCGAAATCATTCATTCCGCCTATACTGCTTTTATTTTTGCTACTATGGGGCTTGGCATTTATTTTCTTCGACAGCATGGATATACCCGGATTTACACAGATATACATGATTACAGTTGGGGGTATTTGGTTTTTTCATTTCTCTTCCTTGTTGTATTACATGATACCTACTTTTATTGGATGCACCGCTTGATGCACCACCCGCGTTTGTTTCGGTTATTGCACAAAGTCCATCACCAATCATCAAATCCAACGCCCTGGGCAGCCCTCTCTTTTCACCCTTTGGAAGCTATTCTTGAAATTGCCATTATACCAATTGCCGTTTTTATTTTACCCTTTCATGCGTTGGTATTACTGCTTTTTGCGACCTGGTCGTTACTCTGGAATATTATTGGTCATCTTGGATTCGAGTTGTTTCCCAAAGGATTTGTCCATCACCCTGTATTTCGCTGGTTCAATACTTCCACACATCACAATATGCACCACCACCAGGTAAAATGTAATTATGGGTTGTATTTTAATTTTTGGGATAGCTGGATGAATACCAATCACCACGCTTATAAAGAAACCTTTGATCAGATTACGCAAAAGGAAAAGCATGTTTCAAAGCCTGTTTTTCCATAGATTCTTGGTAAATTGCAAGATCAGAAAACAGAAGACAATGGATACAAAAAAATATTTTGGTGTTTCTGGCTTAATGGATCTTTTTCGGCGAACCTTTGATGGAGAAGCATGGCATGGACCATCCATAATGAAGGTGCTTCGAGCTTTTCCGGTGACGCAAGTTAATGCCAGAGTAGGTGAAAGTCACAGCGTTATTGAACTGGTGGAACATATTACCGCCTGGCGGAAATTTGTCATAGAGCGGTTGCGTGGGAAGAAAAATTTCGAGTTGACAGAGTTGGAAAATTTCAGACCTCAGGAAGGAGCAAAGGATAAGGAATGGGCAGATGCCCTAGCCGGATTGGAGGATTCACAGCTGGAATTATTGGAATTGTTGCAGGATTTTCCTGGAAGTGAGTTATCTGAGCTGGTTGATGGTAGGTCTTATCCTTATTATGTATTGTTGCATGGATTGATTCATCATGATCTATACCATTTGGGGCAGATTGTTTTACTTAAAAAGGTATAAGGGCAGGTTTGGAGGCCAATCATACGCTTGCGCTGAAGCTTTCTCCGGGCGTCTGCGCCATAGGCTTGCCGACGGCGATGCAAAGCCGTCGTCCAAATAAGAAGGTCTAAATATAAAGATTGCCCAACTACGATGAAGTAGTCAGGCAACCCAAAACCGATTTAAGTACGACTTAATGTGTTTCAGGTAGTGAAATATACACTTAGGGGTCAGCGAAGAATAACTTACCCATTTGATGCGGCTCTTTTGCCACCAGCCGTCGTTACTCAAATCCTTGCGTAGTAGTGACTATGCGCGGTTTTCGCGCCTAGGTTGGCGGCAAAATAGCTCACCTGAAACAGACAACTTATTCTTTGCTGACCCCTAAGGGAGTTCAAGATTACATCCAGCAATTATAATGTATAAAATCGAGGCTAAGTTGAACAGACCAGCCTTCTTGATCCCTGACCCCTCCTAATTCACCACCCGCCGCACCGGCCGCCGCTGCCGCCGCTCCCGCAAAGGCTTGCGCTTCAATGTGCGCTTCAGCTTATTTTCCGCAATCAACTGCTCCACCGTTTCCCCCTTGGGTAATTTCAGCTGAATGCCGCCACCTTTCTGGTCAAACCAGGCCGCAATGGTTCCCTTTTTGGTCCAGATTGGTTCAGTAACTTCATATTCAAAATAAGGTTTGAGGGAAAGGGTACCTGGTGCCAGGGCCCGCTCCTCATAAGGCGTACCTTTGGGCGAAAGATAGCTTCCTTTTTCATAGCCAAAACGGGAAAGCATGGTGCCGGCAGGAATCAGCTCCCAATGGGTATCAGTGCCTGTAAAACCTTCATTGGGTGGCCAGACGATAGTAGATGTAAAGGCGCCGGTAGCGGAGGTGGCCGTGCTGTTTTGATTGCGAACAGGCCGCCGCTTCCGCTTTACGGTTTTGAGTACGGAGGGCAATTCACCCTCCCGGCCATCCTGATCGATATAAACAACCGGATTCTGGAAGGTGTAGGCATACGGACTCCACTGCGCATAGTCGGTAGCCAAAGGGTCTACACTCTGCCACAGACTGGTAGTCGCATCATAATAACGGGCACCGTAATAATAGAGTCCCGCTTCTGCATCCAATTCCTTTCCATTAAAAAGGTAGTGTTGCTGTGTTGTTGTGCTTGTTTCTGATACAAATACCTGTCCACTAGGAAAGTATTCTGTATGTTGCCTGACTTCCCCGCTGTAATCGGTGATATAAGCACTGCTACCGAGGTGGTCACCATGGTAATAAAATTGTTCCGTTTCAATAAAGACACCATTGCCCTCAAAGCCATAACCGCCGCCCACATTGGCATTGCTCAGACTGTCTGGAAACCAGGTAGGCGGACCTGGAGGACCATTCGGATCAGGCGGACCTGGAGGGCCTGGCCAACCAATAGGTGCAGATAAATATGGGCTATTATTTACCGGAATATTTAATGGATTTCCCGTGTACGCTGGCTGCCCGTAATACCCAGGCATAGTAGGAGGGCCGGGCGGAATGCCCAATGCAGTATAATATTGCCGTAGGGATTCAATGAGTTGTTGCAGGCGTAGGGTATAGTTCAGGCCACCGGCACTGATACCACGACTGGGCCAGAATTTATTGTTGAATTTACCGGTGCCACGTTTACTGAGGATACGCTGACCTTCTATGTAGTAGTGTTTAGTGAAGCTGAGTTCCTCAGCCGTCATAAATGGACTCACATAAGCCGTATAATTGTCCTTGTGATTGATGGCTCCGGCAGGGGCGCCGTCTACAAATACCCCTTGCATGCCACCATGACTTTTGATCGCCCGATTGCTCTGGGCATCATAAGTATATTGACTGATGTAACCATTATCTGAAACACCAACCAGACGATTCTCTTCATCCCATATTTGCTGACGGTAGTCAAAACTGGCGGCTTCTCCACGGTATCCCAATTGGTTGCCATTGCCATCAAATTGAAAGGATTTACCGCCTACTTTTGTAGGGGAATGCGGTCGGCTACCTTCATATTCAAATATAAAATCAAAAGTATTGCTACGGACCTCCTCCCCATTACTGCGATGGGTTTGGGATTTGCGTTTCAGGTTGTTGAGGTTGTCATAAGTTAGTAGCTGGGCGTAGTCCTCCTGATGGTCCATGCCTTGCCAGCTGCCGGTAGCCTCAATCATACGGTACAACTCATCATAAACATATTGATGCTGGCTTGGCCCTCCGAGGTCATCCGGAGTAGCGGTATTGCGAATGGAGAGGATATTACTCATCACATCGTAGGTATAATCACAATCCAGGATAGTCTTGCCACCGGCTTTTAGTACGGTCATCTTATCCAACCGACGGCGGTCAGCTTCGTACTTATAAGTGTTTTTTGTGCCGTTGCCATAAGCTAAATAGACACGATCTTCAAATTTATCATACCCGATTTGTGTTACATAATCATACTGGTGGCCCAGTTTCTCACCCTCCATTTTTTGTAGATTCCCTGCCTTGTTGTAATGGTAATTGACGATTTCACCATCTGGATATACCATCTGCTGAATACGGCCCCAGGTATCATAAGCTGCCTCAGAAACGAAGGTCCTTACATTGGCTTCATTGATCAGGATGGTACGGATGGTTTTGACCACCTCGCCCTGTACGTCATAAAAATACTCTTCCCCTCCACTGGCATCTTCCCGCAGCCATACCTTACCGGTACGATTGTATTCAGCCCCGGCTCCACCATACTGCAATTTTACCTGATTTTGTACATTTTTAGGGTAGTCAATTTGTACCAGTCTTTCATAATCATAAGTGTAATGAATGGCCCCCTCATTAGGGATGGTGGCCCGGATATTACCAGTAATGGTTTGTACCAGATTATCCGCCAAATCGTAAACATTCTCAGTGGTTCCCTCATCAGGATGATGGACTTTGGTTATTCGTCCCAGAGGGTCATATTCATAAATGGTTTCATTGCCTTCATGGTCGGTAGTTGTCAGTAATTCATCAATGGCATTATATTGAAAGTTGGTCCAAATTTCTCCCTCCGGGCCATACTCCACCAAAGCCCGGGTACGTCCACGTACATCCTTGTAGGTGTCGCGTCGATTGTCCAGCCCATCATAGAGGGAGGCCAGAAGAGCTGCCTGCCCAGACTGGTCTTGTCCGATGCTATATTCATAATGACTTTCGGAGTTGTCTGGCAACTGTATATTTACCAGACGATCCAATACATCGTAAGTTGTTAGCGTGGGAGATACCGGATCAACATAACCGCTAAAAATTTCAGCGGAGGCAAGCGATTCTGTCCCTGGATAATGACTGCGTACCGGACGCCCAAAGGCGTCATAAAAGTCTGCCCCGGAAACGGTCATCACCAGCTGGTCAGCCTGGCCGGCACCACTAAAAAGGGCGGTTGTTTTTTTATTTTGAACTGCCCGGCCCAGACCATCTACAAATTGAAGCAATACAATATCTTCCCCGGTTTCGGGATCATAATGACGGGCTTTGGTATAAGCGGGAACTGTTTGGCTTTCATATTCAAATGTTATGGTATAAGGTAAGCCTTCCGCCAATTCATAAGGTCGCGTGATCGTAAATATCCGGCCCCGGTCATCAAGAGTATATTCCGTACGTTGGCCATTGATATCCGTAGCTTCTAATAATTTGCCAGAAATGGGATCATAACGGCTTTGTGAGGTATAGCCGTAACTGTCTGTAGTCTGTTCCAAATAGGTATTCAATTCCTGGTCATAGGTAAAAGAATAGACCATTCGTTGGCCCTGTTCATTGGCCGGTTGGGTGAGGGTAATCAGGTTGCCAAACGCATCATACGTCATATCTGTATCCGCACTGCTGCCATCCGCCAGAAAACGATGAAGGGTCAGTACATTGCCATAAGCATCTATTACGGAGGTTTGCTTTCGCAAAATGCCATCACTACCGGCAATTTCTTCCGTTTCCGGAATATTTTTTAGATAAATATCATCCGGTTCATGGTAAGTGATCGTTGTGATTTTGAGGTCTTCCGGACTGCCATCCCCATAGTCTGTTGTAAGGATTACATTGCCATAAAGGTTGTATTGATAGGTTATCCGGGACTGTAAACCCGCTGACGATTCGCCTTCATAATACAAATTGGCTGTTTCAACCAGGGCGGGAAATGCGGTGCCAATGTCGCTAGTTGAAAGGGCTGGAGCGAGATCACTTCCGGTTTCAACATCTTTTAAGCTATAGCTATATTGCGTTTCCGTGAATTTATTGCCCACAGCATCCTGCACGAATTCGGAAAGTAGTAGTCCTTTATTATAAAAGTTGGACTGATCGTATGTAGCTACAAAACTTCGATATAATTCATCTCCATTTTCCGTGTCCAACTGATCTTCAATGACTGTTTCAAACCCATAAAATTCTCTTTCATGGCGGTCGTAATAGCCATTGTTATACCTAAAACGACTTTTGATAAGATCGGCACCATCACCCGGCAAGCCATCATTTATCTCAGCTGTACTCATCACCCATTTGCCGAAAGGCAGCCCCTGATCATTGCCCACAAGTTCATAATCTATGCTAAAAGAACTGCCCAGTGGCCGTTTTACTTCACGCAAGAGATTGGTTTTTCCAATAGTAGAGATTTTTACCTTCAACTCACCATCGGCAGCGGAACGCAAATGATCGGGAAAACCATCCCCATTGATATCGGTCATTTCGGTTAAAACCCTACTTACCCCCTGTCCGATAGAAGTACTCGGATTAATACAAACCCGGACAAAAAAGATGGGAATACAAATGGTAAAGGCCGCATTCGCGGATTCGGCAGTGGCATCGCCTTCATCGAGCCGTTCGCCACCTGTCCAGCGGATCTCAGCACTAAAGCTATTGCCGGTATTGAGGCTAACCCAAACAGCCGTATCATCCCAACGGACCCGATCGATTAACCCATCGCCATTTACGTCCTGGAAGCCGGAGGTTGAATGATTGTCGGTACGCGACATGCTCACGCCAGCTGCAATGCTGTTGTTGGCATAATTGATACCAAAACCGCCACCATAATCCGTACTTACTCCTTTGCGGATATCTGTAAAACCCCAGTTTTCCAAGGCCCCAAAACGGTAGCCGTAGTTGAGAGCCACCCGACCATCTTTATAGACCTTGTCAACCAGTCCATCGCCATTGATGTCAAGCCATGAGTGTTCCGTTTCATCATTGTCAACAGTGAAATTGCCACTGATACCGGCACCGGTCTTGGCAGAACGGGTAGCAGCCTGTGACTTTTTGCCTGTTTTTTTTACTTTGGATTTCACCCTGGAACTGCGGCGGTTGGACCCTTTGCCACTAGAATCTCCAGCATTGCTAGGACTGGAATTGACAAAGGCGCCACCCAAAGTTACTCCGGTGGCTTCGCTATGGGAAACGTGATTGCCGAAACTATAGGGAATGGCTTGCCGTAATAATCCGCCGCGCGAGTCGGTATATTGAATTTTTGTGGTGCTGACGACATCGGGGTAATCATCCCCGTTGAAATCAATGACATCCAACAAGCTTTTGGAATCATTCCAGGCATGGCTGGCACCCAGGCTTCCCGGCCCTGCCGATAGCCCTCCGGCAACGGCATGAATCTTGGCTTCGGAAAGCAGATTGGGTGCGCTGGCACCAATGCCTGTACTAGTCGTAGGGGCTAACAGAATGTCGTCTTCACCCATACGGGAACTACTGATGCGGTCGGCCTGCAGATACGTCAGTTCATCATATCCCCGCCAGGATTCCGTTTTTGGGTCGGCATAAAAAAGGATAAAATCCGCTTGGGTCGGATCGCCAAGACTGCCCAAATCATCGGCATCTTCAATATCTTCCAGATCGGAGGAGTCGATTTCTATTTCGGGAATTACAAGCAGGTTTTCCATAATGGGTTGATTCGCTCGTTCCCGGTTGCCATTGTAACCAAATTGGCCCCAACCCCGATATTGTGGTCCGAACAACAAATCATCTTCAGAACGACCCGAGTAGAGGCCTGCGGAAACTTCACTGCTGATGCTATCAAAAGTCACTTTAGCGGTAATTCCTTGCAGGGCGGCTCCCAGCTCAATCGAACGGGTGTGGTATTCAATAAATAAAGTATCTCCCAAAATCAGGCTGTCAGTAATAATAGGAGACAAATCCGGCAGATTACCATTGGTAACCTCAAAAGTAGTTTTGGCAAGAAGCCGTGAGAATCCCTTAACGGAAAGGGTCACAAAACCATCGGGCAAATTACCATCATTGGCAAAATCGTCGGGTAAGGCAACCGTAAGTGGTAAACTATCAGGAACAATCCAGCGGGTGGGTTTTTCCCAGGGTTGGCTATACATGGCATAATCAACCGCTGGACAAAAACTAAGCAAGTGTTCGCCATTTGCCCCCATAACCGGACTTCCATCGTCGGCGGACGTGTAATAAACGAGTGGCATCCAGTTAATGGCTGGCCAATCAATATTGGTGGTGGAAATAATCCGGAAAATTAACTCGTCATTTTCGGCAATAGTGACGTCTTCAAGGTTGATGGATTGATTGACGATAGAATCCCAGGCAAAGTCCTCCATAAAAATCACCTGATCATCGTTTTTAAAAATGGCTAGTTTAAGACTGTCTGTAGTTGCCGGTTTGGAGAAAATACCTTCTATGCTAATTTTTCCATCCAGGGGCATAACGACTGATTGGCAGGATGAGAGCAGAAAATCCTCCGATGCCTGGAATTTGAAAACGGCCTTATTATTGGCATCAATTAGTTCCTGGTCTTCATTGATATAGGTGATTTCAGGATCCCAATAAACCTGGTCATAAGCACCGTCAAAGATGGACTGAACCCGAAAATAAATGTGATCTCCCTTATTTACGGTTAAGGCATCTACATTAGCCGGTGTAATGGCATTAAAATTATCGGGTTCAATATTGGCAGACCACAGGGAATTTCCATTGCGCTGAATGGCTACCCGGACGCCATCACCACGGGTATAGGACTGGCCTTCGGGACTAGTATCTTCCAATAGGCGTACCGGCGCATTGATGGCAATGGTACCGGTGCAAGGGGCCTCCCAGGATCGTACCACATCGTGCAGTGGCGTCTGATCAATCAGGGCTTCCTGTTCGGCAGGATCAAAGGTGATGAGGTTGCTGTCTAGTGGTTCCCCCACACTAATAGGGCTTGGCGTATCGGCGCTACTCAATGTAAAAACTGGATCTCCATCGCTATTGAGGTGATTGAAATACACCTTACCCCGATAGGCGATATCCATTAATTCATCCCCGTTAAAATCCGAAAAATAACATTCGGTGGTACTTTTTAAGGTCGTATTGTCATACCCGACAAATACCGGAGTGATATTGGCTTCAAAGCCAAATGAGGTAATGCTGGTTTTAATAGAACTAAAACGGTTGATGCCAAGAACAGGATGTTTGCCGCCAAACCCAAACGTGCCGTTTCCAGCGAGGTTGGGGCGGTACCACAAGGCATCCCCTTCCCGGAATACCTTGTCTGGCAAGCCATCACCATTAAGGTCGACCATTGCGATTAGACCTTCGGCACTTGAATTGCCGAGTGCAAAATTGCCGCCAACGGTAAATTCCTTGCTTACCAAACTACCAATGGGCCCAAAAGTAGCGGCAGAACCACCGGTGAAACTACTCGAACTGGAACCGCCCAAGGCTGAGGTCTTGCCTTCAAAAAGAGGAACTGGATTCACAAAATCCACCTCTACCTGGTCAGAAGCAATGTCCCATTGTTGTTCGGCACCAAATGGCTGATAGGCGCCATCATAACGTACCTCATCGTAATAGTTAAAGTCGTGGCGGTAAAATACCGCTCCATTCCGATCCAGCTCACTGATGGATGACAATAGCGTTTTGTAAAATGCGCCTTCCTGGTAGGTCAATTCATAACTTCGAACCAAGCTATTATCCTTGCTGATTTCAATACGTCGCAATCGATCAGCCTGGACCCTTTTAAAGCCCAATCGCGCATCGATGCTGATGTCTTTTCTAAGGCTTTCGCCCAATTGGCGATCCCGGATAAAGGTTACCTGAAAAGGCCCTTCGGTTGCACCGTTGCCGGTGTAAGTGACTCGATCGGGATACAGCTGATACCCTGGCACATTACTGACCGCTAAACCATTGTCTGTGACCTGAGTGTAGCTGTACCGAATAAAATTATCGTACACATCACGTGATTCGACCAGGGCCCAGTGAGCGATATTGCCGGATGGATCTCGCAATACTGCTTCGTCCATTACTCCGGAATCAGGTAAGCCTCCATAATAATGACGACTGCCGTCCCTATTTAAAACCTCCCACCAATATTGTTGTGGCTGATCGCCGTGGCGGATAATTTGAGAGAAACTGCCTTCCACACGCAGGTGGAAATTTAACGCCTCACTTCTGGGGCGGATGGGACCACGGTGAGCTACCGGACTGAGTTGTGCCCCATTTAGAAGGTAAGTTTCCGTCTCATTTAAAGGATCAAAACGAGGGACACCCCAGCGGGTATCAATGGTGATATTGGGCAAATCTAAGTCCCAACCAAGTCCAAGCCAGCCATTGTTGCCTTCATTGCTATAGGTGATGGCGAGGTTGGGCTGCATCTCTTTCCGGCCTTTTGGCAACTTTAGAGGGAATTCAGTTTCAGCCGTTCCCCGCACATTGGCAGCAGGGGTAGGAATGAGAATAATGCCAGCCGTAGGATCAGCTGCCTGGAATCCTTCAATGTGGTTGGTCGTATATCCCATCGGGCCTGATGGCTCGGGTAGGGGAGGATCGGTAGGGGAGAATTGTTTGATTTCCAACTCTGGGAGTTGAGGCGTTGTCACTGAAGGGAGAGGTTGTTTGTCGGAAGCAACAGACAATTCCGTTTTTGAAGGTTGACTTGCCAGAAAAAGGGAGAGGTAGTTGTTACCGTCAAGCAACCACCAGTTCAAGATGATAATCAGACATAAAAAGATATATTTCGACTTCATTTTTTCGGGATTTAAGCGGTTTTGCGATGGTTTAGGGGACGATCAATTTTCGGCTGATCGTTTTATTTCCACTGGTCAGGGTAAACAAATAGACACCTGCCTGCTCGAGTTTCCCAGAGAAGAGGTAGTAGTCATTGTCACTTGCTCGTTGATTTTGCATTATCTGACCATTGGCATCGTAGATGGCCAGTTTGGCTGTTGCCCTTTCTCTGAGCAATACCCTAAGTTGAAACTGTCCGTCCGGTGATGGATTGGGGAAGAGCTGCACCCGAAGAAAAGGGTCCTCTTCAGGTGATTTGATCTGTATGTCCTGTTGTGACCGACAGCCTTGCCGGTCTATTATTAAGCGATAGGTTCCCGGAGTTTCAATGGCCAGTTGTGCCCGATAGCTTTCCTGGCCATCAGGAGTAATCCAATGATAGGTTACATTCGACTCGTCAAGCTGTTCTCCTGCATCCAGCACCAGCTGACCCTGAGCAGGTAAAGTATATTCCCGTTCCAGTCCGGCTACAGGGGCATCGGCAGCCTGCAAAAAGAAGGTCTCGCGATACAAACGACCATCTGCATCTTCAACGGAAAAACTATAGCTTCCCGCCGGGAGGTTTAAGGCTTGAGACCAGTTGTTATTTTCTATTTTCCAATGGCGATCATTTTGACCATTTTCAGGTTGCAAATGACATTGATAGGGCGCTCGCCCGCCCAGAATACGTAAGGATAATTGCCCTTCGGAAGCCTCCTGACATTGAGGTGCCTCAATTTGTGAAGTGACCATCATTTCTGGGCCCACACCAAAGGTAAAGGCATGTATGCCTGCTTGCCATTCGATATCAGTGAAGGTTGCTAATCCACTAGGCGATAGGGTGTTGGCAGGATAGAAACTGAGGTTAGGCCCACTGAAATTGCCTTCACTGGAAGGGTCGATGATGAACCAATAAGTTTGTCCGGGTGGGAGGGCATTTTGCAGGCGTTTGCTATCCAGCCAGACGGTAGAGGTTAATGGGGCTGAAATATTGGTCGCCTGCATCCGCCATTGGCGTTTGAGGTGTGCAGGTTGAAGCATCTCGCGGGAAGATAGTTCAAGTGTTTGCCGATTGTCTCCCCAAAGCAAGAATGCCTGATCCTGAGGTTGCGCTTCGATGGCTATGGTTAAGAACCCTGGCTCGTAGCTACAGCTGGACTGCAATTGATTAAGCCCGGTAGCATCATCGCGGCCAATACCGGTGATGTAATTGGAAAAATCGGCATAATGTCGGCCATTCCAGATGGTATCTCCGGAGGTATTCAGGTAAGTAACATAATCCTGTTGTTGCAAGCTCAATCCGTATTTAATAGCCAAATAGGATTCTACCCTTAAGCGCTCTTCGGGATTGATGACCCGGTCAAAAATGATGAGTTCGGGCAGTAGCCCCTGGAAGGCAACGAGAGGCAATGCCTGATCGGTGGGTACTGACCCGAGGTGGAGTGTCTGATTGTCAGCTTGGGATTTGGTCTTTGTATGTAGCTGGTAGGTATTGAGGCTTGGCTGACTCGTCTGCACTTCTGAGAAATTGAGGTAATTCCATTGTTGAAGATCTGCCAGTCGTTGTGTGCTTAACACCAATCGGGTACTGTCGGAACGACTTAGGTGCCAGATGCTTTTTTCGAGTGTGGAATCAGCGGCCTGATAAATAGTAAAGAAAGTAGCCTGGTTTAAGTCGAGGTCGTTTATGGAAATAGAGCCTGGAGCAAGATGCTGGTCGATCCATAACCCTGGATTATAATTTAATAATGCCTGATCATTGATCGGCCATTGTGGAGAATTTTCGGGGAAAGTAAAACAACTTTGCCAGGTCGTTTCTCCCTTCGGTACTGCGTACCAAACTGCGGCCCCTTTAACGCCACCGGGAGCTATTTGTTGGGCTTCACTGATGCCACAAAGCAGGCAAGCAAAAAGTATCAGATAGGAATATTTTACCATCATGATTGAGCTATTTTGGGGATGTCTATTGATCAAATGGGATCAACCAGCCAAGAACAAGCTGGTAGACAGTGGTTTTGTTCTTATTTTCAATAAAGTTGAAGCCATTGGCTAAGGTTTCGATGACATCTTTGGCACCCAGATTGTAGCGTCCTTCTACGGTAAGTCCAAAATTGAAGTCATAGCCAACTCCGAGCACGACGGAAAGATTGGTTTCGCCTTTCAGGACCTCGCGAAGACTCTGGGTGATTTGCAGATCGGGGCCGAGTTCGGGCATATTGGACGTGTAATCCATATTGGTATTTTCAAAATTGAAACCCAGCTGCGGGCCGATGGCTACATGCAGGCCACCTACCGGATAGGCTTTGAACAGCGTAGCAAAATTCAGGTATTGATACTTGAATGCTATCGTGTATTCCAAGCCATTGATATCGGTATAGTTGAAGTCGCTGCCTTCCTGGGAGTAGGTCACTTCGGGTTGAATGGCACATCTCGAATTGCGAAAGCGGTAATAAAAAAATAGACCACCTACAAAACCCGGCCGTGGTGAAGTCTCGGTAGTATAAGAGTGCTCGGGAAAAACGGGTGGAATAATCGTGGTAGAAACATCCTGGATAGAGGAATAGGTAGCTCCGGCCCGAAAGCCCCAGAAGAATTCATCATCTTCTAATTGGGCAAAGAGACTGAGGCAGCCAAAAATGAATAGACAAGTCAATAAAGATTTTCTCATGGTTTTCAATTTTAGTGTGTTTGGTGGCAACTGATCAGGCTAAAACCAAAGTACAGTTGTACGGATCAAAAGACTTAGATCATGTTTGGAGGTCGGCTTTGGACTCCAAATATGTGCTAGTATCTGCTTACGCGATAAAAGGAAAGGAAAGTGATCAAGGAAATAGAAATTTATTCTGCGGAAAGGATTTTTTCCATCTTAGCGATGCGTTCGGCAGGAAGGCCGGGGTAGTCGGCCAAGTGGCTTTTGGCTTCCTCCATAATATTTTTGGCTTCCGCCAATTTGCCAGAGTCGTATAAACAAACGGCCAAATCATAGGGGACTTTGACCTGATCACCGGGCATGATGCGAATAGAAGTAGTCATCTTTTCAAAAGCTTCCCGCAAATAAGTTTCGGCTTTGGTCAGCTCGCCCAGGTAGTACAAAGCGATGCCATACCCGTGATAAGGAACATAAAGTGTAGGATATGCTCCACGGAGTTCTGGAATTTTATCTAAAATTTGCCGAAAGGCATCGGCGGATTCTTGCCACCGGCCAACCCGGCCAAGCAAAATAGCGACTCCCTGCTCCTGACCGAGCACGTAGGGATGTAGATGATCGCCAAATATTTGACGGATGGCGGGCACCAATTTTTGCCGAATTTCCAGGGCTTCCCGATACCGTCCCGCACCGTTGTAGAGGCGGGAAAGGTTGGAAAGACTAGCAATGGTTTCTACGTGAATGAGACCAAAGATAGCCAGGCGTTGCTCGTAAGAATTTAGGGCAAAGGGTATGCCTTTTTCATACTGAAACTGATCGTAATACAGGCTGGCCAGGTGATTAAGGGTATAAGCAATCTCTGTATTAGGTGGGGTAAAAAGCGCCTGTTTCATCTTCAGGGCTTCCTGGTAAAATGTTTCGGATTCCTGAAAATGTTTTTGCTTTCGCATCGCATCGCCCCGGCCTTGAAGGGTAGCCGCCAGATCGAGGTTCGGCGATTGGAACACCCGTTGGTAATCATCAAAGGCCAGCTTATACAAGGAATCAGCCCGAGCGTAGTGGCCCAGTTCAATGCTGGCATGACCTAGCGAGAGGTAGCAGTTAGCACGATCATTGGGTGGAGCAGCAGCTCGTTGGAAAAATTGCAGCGCCAGCGTAAAAATGGAATCGGCCCCTTTGTAATCGCCGAGGCTATACTGTACATCTGCAAAAGCGTGGTAAGCATTGGCTAAACTTAAGAGGGGGGTGTTTTCGTCTTTTTGATAGATACTGACCGCGCGCTGGGCTAGAGAATCAGCCCTTGGATAGCCGCCCAAGGCATTGTATACAGAACTCAATAGTACCGACATATCTGCCAGCAATTCCGGCTCATCCCTCAGGCGGTTGGGTAGATTGTTGCTTAGACTGTCGAGAAAATAACGTACCGGCAGCGTATCTTTTTGACTCAAAAAAGGGTCAGCAGATTTGAACATATCGGTTAACAATCCCACCAATTGCTTACTTTTTGCGGCTTCTTTTTGCGCCTGATTGCGTTCCTTGCGCAATTGCAGGGTATAATAAGTGGCTGTAGCCAACAAGAGCAACAGAACACTCGTAAGGGTGAGTATAACGGCTCGGTTGCGTTGCAAAAACTTTCTTGCCACATAGATCGGTTGGTTGCGTCGAAAAGAGATCGGGTAATTTTGACGCACTGCCTGTAGATCATTGAGCAGTTGTTCTACTGATCCATAACGTTCTGTGGGATTGGTTTGTAAACACTTTGCGCAAATGTGGTAGAAATCGCCTTTGAGTAAGTCGGAAGTAGTGAAGTTAAAAAGGGTAGCATCACTGGTTGCCAAAACTGCCCGTTCACTGCCTGAGCGTATCGTGGAAAGGGTAGTGCGATCAAATGGCAATTGATCCGTGAGTAGTTTATACAACAGAATGCCTAAGGCGTAGATATCCGTGGCCGTACTTAGGTTGCCGTGGCCAATTTGTTCTGGCGCAGCAAAAGCTAATGTATAAGGCATGCTGGACGCTGAAGCAGGAACTTCAGAGGCATCTTCAACCCATTTGGATACCCCAAAATCTACTACTTTGACCTGTCCATTGGTTTCCACCAAAATATTGCCTGGTTTGATATCCAGATGCAGGACCAATTGGCGATGTGCATAAGCAATGGCCTGGCTTGCTTTTTCAAAAAGGTCAAGGCGTTCATTTTGGCTCAGTTGTTTTTTTTGAATATAGGCTACCAGTGTTTCCCCTTCCACCTGTTCCATGGTAAAATAAAGGCGGCCATCCACACTGCGCCCGCCTTCGTAAAGCCGGGCTATATTCGGGTGTTGTAGTCCTGCAAGAATTTGGCGTTCTTGACGAAAGCGTTCCAAAGCTTCCGGTTTCTGGTAGCTAGTGCGGATCAATTTAAGGGCCACCTGCCGTTCAAATTCACCATCAATGCGTTCGGCCAGAAAAACAGAACCCATTCCGCCACCACCCAGGTAGTCAACTAGCCGGTAAGGCCCTAATTGAGTGCCAATCAGGTCGCGGTCTTGATCTGCCGGGTTGCCAAACCAGGGCCCATTTGTACGCAGTGCAGGGTGCAAGGCTTCTTCCTCCTGGAACATTTGTTCGACTTCGGACATGAGGTCCGGATGATGGCGATAGGCTTCCGCAATAGCCTCGTCGCGGGCTTGCCCCTCCAGCGCTACAAGTGTAAAATAGAGTTCAGAAACTTGTTCCCATTTTGAGGGTTTCATGCCGATTCCTTTAACCTGCGAACTTCCCTGCTCAACCAGGCTCTGGCCAACCGCCATTCGCGGCCAATTGTTGCTGGTGATACTTTAAGGAAATCAGCAATTTCTTCGCGTTTATAACCGCCAAAAAACCAATATTCAATGATTTTAGACCCTCTTTCGCTAAGATCGCGATAACGCGTTAAAGCTTCGTCAATGGAGAGCACGTCTTCGCAGGTGGTTTGCATGGAAAGCAATTCTTCATTGAGGGTAATGGCCAGGAGATTGCCTCCACGCTTGAGGCGTTGTTGCTTGCGGGCATAGTCTACCAAAATGCGCCGCATTGCCTGGCTGGCAATAGCTAAAAAATGGCCGTTATTATCGAACGCTTGTTTGTCCTGGGCGGCCATTTTAAGATAGGCTTCGTGTACCAGATCAGTGGTCGAAAAGGTGTGGGCTGGCCGTTCCTGTTTCATCCTGTTGTGCGCCAGCTTTTTCAATTGTTCATAAGCCAGTTGATATTGGGACTCCAGGTCTGGCGGAATTTCAACACCTGTCATTTTTTTTCTCATAGACAAATACATTGGGATGTGTTGGTCAGCTTGACATCGTTAGTGACCGTTCAAAAGTTAGTACAATATCGCAAATTCCTTGCACATGCAGGTTAAAGAGAAGGGAAAAAAGGCGGAAATAGATTACCTATCCAACCGACAAACAGAAGAGGTGGAGAATGTTAGTGCAGGTTTGGAGGTCAAACTTTGACTTCCAAACACGTACCTAAGGGGCCAGCGAAGAATAAGTTGTCTGTTTCAGGCGAGCTATTTCGTTACCAGCCTAGACGCGAAAACCGCGCTTGGCCACTACTAAGCAAGGATTTGAGCAACAACGGCTGGTGACAAAAGAGCCGCATCAAATGGGTAAGTTATTCTTCGCTGACCCCTAAGGGCGCAAAGGAATGATTTCTCTTTGCGCCCCAGGGTTGTTAAAGGCTTATCCGAATGGTCTTAAAATAGGCTGGAAATCAAAAGACCCAAGCTAAGGATGGCAGATAAAACCAGGACGCCCATTAAATAATAAAAGGCTATTTTATCACTTGATAATCTCATCGTCTGATAAATTTAAAGGTGAACAATGTTAATTATTATTTGAAGGTGTGGGGGAAGCCGCATTTTCCTGTTCGGGCTTTAGCACTTCGCCCTTGATCCTCAACAGGTGTTGGCCATCCTCATCATTGGTTGTTAAAGTCACTGTTTTTGAAAATTTACCGATCCGGTTGGTGGCATAGCGAACTTTGACAACGCTACTTTCACCGGGAGCAACCGGCTCTCTTGACCATTCGGGAACAGTACAGCCACAGCTTCCTTTAGCATTGCTAATGACCAAGGGGGCATCACCGGTATTGGTAAAACGGAATTCCCGATAAGGTTCGGCATTTTGATGAATGACACCATAGTCGACCTCGGTGCTCTCAAAAGTCATTATCGGTGTTCCACTTTGGGATACCTCCGTGGCCGCCTGTGATAGTGTCGTGTTTTGCGCTAAGCAGGTAGTCGCCGAAAATGCACATAAAAACAAAAATCCAATAATACGATTCATGAGTTAAAAAAATTTTAGGTTAAAAAATTTATCTTCTTTGAAAGTTAAGAGATGATATGTTAACATCTCTAAGGCTGATATGAATAGGTCGTTTTATCTGGGGCTGTTCCATTTTCTTCTGATATATGTGAATAACATGAAAATGGCTACCGCAGCATATAAAAGACTTTTTGCCATGATATTGAGATTTTCAAATGCCGGAGCTTACCTGTCAGTAAGCTCCAGCGGTATTAAGATAACTGGTAAAATCTTCGTTAATGGGTATAAACGAGTAGGCCAATTGTGCACAGGAATACTTCTTCATTCCGTTACAAAATGGCATAAACTGACACAGGCATGTCAGCTAGGTTTAATTTTTTTCGTAGAATATAAAAGCGTGGAAAAGTAAATAGAGCGGTCGATGGGCGACCGTAGGAAAGCAAGTAGATTGTAGTTTGGTACTGGGTAAAACAAGTTGAGGCCAGGAAAATTGAGACCTTATTTGGCCAGTACCCAGAAAATGGTTGTCACCATCAAGCTCAGGTGATTCTTGCAACCAATCATTCAATTTATGCCCTTCTGTTGAAGCATCTTCCCCCAACACCAACCAGTGCGAGTGCTCAATGCTCAAACCTGCATCGGCTAGGACTGGGCTAACCGCAGCTCCGAGTAGGTAGAAAAACAGAAATATGATGAATGATCTTTTCATAATCAGTATACAAATTTCACCATTATCTGCGGAATTACAATAGTTATTTTGGGTTTAACTAAAAATTAATTTTTTGGAGATAGGTTTGGAGGCCAAAATCTGACCTCCAAACACAGGCTTAATCTTCGTCAACTTTAAGCACCAGCTTACCCATTTTTTCACCACTAAATAACCTTAAAAATGTTTCGTGGAAATTTTCAATACCCTCATATACATCTTCTTTGGACTTAAGCTTGTCTTCAGCCATCCACTGTCCCATTTGCATCGCTGCTTTGCCATAGTCTTTGGCATAATCAAAAACCACCATACCTTCCATGCGGGCGCGGTTAACCAATAGCGACATATAGTTGCTGGGGCCTTTAGTCGGCTCGGTATTATTGTATTGAGAAATAGCCCCACAGATGACGATGCGGGCATGGCGACGGATACGGGTCAGTGCCGTATTCAAAATTTCACCGCCAACATTGTCAAAATAAACGTCAATACCATCGGGCATTTCCGCTTTCATCCGATCGCGTATAGGTTCATTTTTATAATCAATAGCACCATCAAATCCCAGTTCTTCAATAAGATAGCGGCATTTTTCCGGTCCACCGGCAATGCCTACCACTTTGCAACCTTTTAGCTTGGCAATCTGTCCAACCACACTGCCTACTGCTCCTGCTGCTCCGGAAACCATCACGTTTTCCCCCTCCTTTAGCTTCGCCACTTCCAGCAACCCAAAATAGGCGGTCATACCGGGCATACCCAAGGCACCGATATAGGTAGGTAGTGGAGCCAGTTTGGGATCTACCGGATACCAACCCTTGCCACCTGAAACCACGTATTGCTGCACTCCGCCAGTGCCACTCAAATAGGTGCCTTCCGGGATATTCGGATTTTTGGACTGAATCACCTTGCCCACAGAGCCCGCACGCATCACTTCGCCGATTTGTACAGGCGGGATATAGGATTTGACGTCTCTCATCCAGCCGCGCATCGCCGGATCCAAAGAAATATAGAGTTGTTTGATCAGAATTTCTCCATCCTTAATTTTCGGAATAGGGTGCTCCTCCAAGGTCCAGGTATCTGCTTTGGGTAGACCTTCCGGTCGCTTGCTGAGAATTAATTGCTTATTCATTTATGTTGTTTTTAGTTTTAGATCGCTTTTGGCTGTCAGAACGTCTACGGCTGTCAGAGGTCAGGCTGCTGCGCTCTATGGTTGAAACACATTTTGTCCGGTTTTCACCACCATTAGGGACCGCAGCGCGGTCCAAATACGTTAGCACGCCACAACGTTACGGTTTTTCGACTACAGCGTAGTCGCACAAGGCATTAAACGGAAAAATGTATGCCTATTTTATCGATTGTTTGCAACAAAGGTGAGACCTCTGGGTCTGGTTCAATGTCGTCAACTTATTGGTTCAGTCGCCATTTTGAGCGTTGACCAATTTCCTGATTCCATCAAAAGTAAAAAGGGAGATTGGAGAGACATTGGATTAATGTTAAAGGTTATAAAAAATGGTTAAATCTCACCTGTTTTCACAAATTCGACTACATATTTTGCAATTTCCTCACCTTTATCCTCTTGTAGAAAATGCCCTGCAGCCTTGATGGTGGTATGGGCTTGCCCCTGAGCGCCAGGGACTAACTTTTGGAATAATATTTCCCCACCCCTCATGATGGGATCACTATCACTGAATAGCGTCAACAAAGGTTTTGTCCAATTTTTTAGCACCTTCCAGGCTTCCCGGTTGGGTTGGGCTGCCGGGTCATCAGGCTTGGTGGGCACCAATAGTGGAAATATCCTTGCACCGGCCGTATAGGACTCATCCGGAAAGGGTGCCCGATAGGCCTGTAATGCTTCCGGTGAAAGCTCGCTGACTGTGGCTCCCTGCATGATTTTTTCAAAGGGAAATTCAGGCACCGATTGGGAAAATTGCTGCCATTTTGTGAAAGCTTCCGGCATCGGAAAATCTCCGGTAGGTAGGGCTGTATTGGCGACAACGATACGACTAAACCTTTCGGGTTCCGCTGTCACAAGCCGCAAGCCGATCAGGCCGCCCCAATCCTGACCAAAAAGGGTCATGTTTTTTAAATCAAGGTCTTGTATTAATTGTTGTACCCATTGGATATGGCGCGCATAAGTATAGTCGGAAGCAGAATCAGGTTTATCAGACTTGCCAAAACCGATCAGATCAGGCGCAATGACCCGGTACCCTTGCGCTACAAAAACAGGGATCATCTTTCGGTATAAATACGACCAGCTCGGTTCACCATGCATCAACAAAAGGGTTTCGGTGGCTGCTTTAGGCCCCTCGTCAAGATAATGCATACGCAACCCCTTGGCTACCTCCAGATAGTGAGGTGCAAAAGGATAATCTTTGAGATTGGCAAACCTTGCTTCGGGGGTTCTTAGGATGTTCATCAACTTTATGGTATTTGTATAATGGTAACCAATTCGGGGCAAATTAGTTGTTCAAATAAAATCCTCATTTTTTCTTATCTTTATTCTAATTGAATATTCCATAGCAGAAATTTAATCACCCACAAAAAAAACATTATGGCCGAACTAAAAACAAAAAAAAACGATGGCAGCGTAGAGGCATTTCTCAATAGCGTTGAAGATGATAAAAAACGGGAAGACAGTTTTGCGATTCTGGAGATGATGAAAGAGGTGACCGGAGAGGAACCGGCCATGTGGGGCACCAGCATTATCGGCTTTGGCAGTTATCACTACAAATATGCCAGCGGTCAGGAAGGCGATTGGTTCAAAACCGGTTTTTCTCCCCGAAAACAAAACCTGACCATGTACATCATGCCCGGATTTAATAGATATGAAGAATTGATGCAACAACTGGGTAAGTACAAAACAGGAAAAGCTTGTCTGTATGTCAAAAAGTTGGCCGATATTGATACGGATATCCTGAAAGAATTGATCAAAGAATCTTATGATTATTTTGAAAATCGATAATAAATAGCTGAAAATCTTCAAGGGAAATGGTGTCAACTCGACTGTATGGCTTCACCTGGAGTCATTCCAGATGGTGCTACATGGCAGAGATCTCGTTTGTAAATGGAACTAACGAGGTTTTTGAGGGAGATTTAGTATTAATGCGGTAATTGTTATAACTTCCTTTGGCCGATTAAACCCATGACTATGAAATCTTCGCTCTTTCTAATTTTAATATTATTTGTTGCTGGAATGTATTGGGCTTCTACGGCACAGCATATTCCTACTTCAAACATCGATCAAGAAGGTTTTTGTGCCCAGGATCGGCTACACGATCAGAAGCTACAAAGTGATACCGCTTACGCGCAACAACATGCGGCTATGGAAGCCCAAATCCTAGCCATGCACCGACTACAATCAGGGGCTCGCTTACCGGAAGGCTTCACTTTGCCCGTCGTTTTTCACATCATTCACAATAATGGCCCGGAGAATATCTCGGACGATCAGGTACATGAGGCTTTACAACACCTCAATGATGCATTTGCCAATGTAGGTTATTACGATCCTAGCACGGGCGTAGATATACAAATCGACTTTTGTCTAGCTCAGCGTAACCCGGATGGCTATGCTACTAATGGTATTAACCGAGTACAATCATCCTTAACCGCCTTTAATTTTGACACCCAGGATCAGGAATTGAAAGACTTGAGCCGATGGAATGCACGAGATTATATTAATATCTGGATCGTTGAAGATATCTGCGGCAACAATGGCTGTGATGTAGCCGGTTACGCTTTTTCACCTGGAGCCCATGGTCAGCCTTATGATGGCATTGTGGTGGAGGCTGAATTTACCGGTAGTAGTCCGGCAAACTCCACTTATCTAGTGCATGAAATGGGCCATTATTTGGGGCTGTATCACACCTTTAGGAATGGCTGTATCAACGAGGATTGTCTAAGTGATGGAGACCTGGTTTGTGATACGCCACCGGATAATACCTCCGCCAGTCCACCTTGCAACCTGCCACCCAATTCGTGTAGCACCGATGAGGATGATACCTCCTTAAACAATCCCTTTCGGGCAATTTCCCTTGGTGGTCTGGGCGAACAGCCCGATCCGATTGAAAATTATATGGATTATTCCAAAAGGGAATGTTACAACCAATTTACTCAAGGACAAAAGGACCGCATGCAAGAGGTTGTAGATGGCCTCCGATCCAGTCTTTTGCAATCTTTAGGTTGTGTAGAAGCCTGTCCTGGTCATGTCAATGCGGCTTTTAGCCCCAATACATATAGTACTACATTAGGTGGGGCCATTGAATTTACAAACGCCTCGATCAATGCCCATCAATATCAATGGCTAATTGATGGAGTTGAATTTAGTACTGCTTTGAATGCAGCTTATAATTTTTCCAATGAAGGAACCTTTGAAATAACCCTGATTGCCTATTCAGATTTGGACATTTGCCCCACTGATATTTATAGCTTGATGGTCAGTGCCTACTGCCCTGTGGAAGCTATCATTTCGCCTGGAGGCATGATTGTGGAACCTGGAGATAGTGTAGTATTTACCAGCCAATCCTTGAATGCTGATCGGGTCAGTTGGCAAATTGAAGAAGTAGAAGTCTCCAATGAACCAACATATACCTTACAGACGAGCACCCCGGGTTTGTACACCCTATGCCTGATTGCAGAGAATGATTTTTGCGAAGATAAACAATGTGTGACCATCGTAGCCAATATACCTGGAACGGGAACGGACCTGGAGATTTGTGATAATAATGAGGATGAAGATGGTGATGGGCTCATTGACTGTGAAGATCCTGATTGTCCTTGTGTGGAGGATTGTAGTGGGACCTTTGTGCAGATATTGGGATTGCCAGGAATAAGCCAGGATAATATCCTTATCTCGATGGCTAAAACCTCCGATGGAGGGGTTTTACTTGGAGGGGCAAGTTTTGCTCTTGGTACAAATTTAGGATATATGGGTGCGCTAACCAAAATCACCCCTGAAGGAACCATTGCCTGGGCTCGTGTCCTGGATTTTTTCGGCGGGTGGAACCTTATTAACTGTTTGGAGTTAGATGATCAGGGGTTAATTGTTGGGGTCGATGGCAATAGCAATATTTTTCGTTACGATCCGGTAAATGACACTTTACTTTGGAGTACTCATTTTCCGGAGGCATTTAGATTTTCTAATATTAAGTTCAATCCAGCAACAGGTAATTACCTGAGCTTAGGTTCAAGAACTGGCCATCCAAATGTACAAGAAATTAGTCAAACCACAGGTGAGCCAATATGGGAAAGAACTTTTGCTTTTGACAATATAGAAGCAACAAATGGATTATACCAAATAGCCCTGGTTGATGATTTTTTTTATACCTTAGGTGGAATAAGAATAGACAATAATTTTTGGGAAACACGAGTGGTTTTATCCTTGTTTGATCCAGGAGGAGAACTGGCGTTTTCTAAATATTACTTTTCCTCACTTACGGAATCAAATGAACAAGGAGGTGCTGGTTTATTGGCAGAAAGTGATGGATTAATTTGTAGCATATTTGGAAATGCAATAGGAATCAACTCTTATAGACCCTACTCTGCTAAGTTGTTGAAAACTGATTTTTCCGGCAATCCGATATGGGCTAAACAATTTTTTATTGAGAACGGCTCTTTTCAAAGTTATTTAAATTTAGCAAAAGCTTCGGATGGTTATTATCTTTATAATTATGGATATATTGCTGCTACTGAAAGTAATAATTTTATTTTAATTAAAATAGATTTTGAAGGAAATGTATTATGGTCTTATAGTTATGGTTTCGAAAATATAGACATTTCTCAAAGTTATGGTTCCGCAGATGGTATTCTTGAGCCTGTAGGGAGTTATCTTTATTTTATTGGAAGCATTGGAATTGAAGAAAAAGGTGTTGTCTTCAAAACCAACCTTGATGGTACTATGGATAATGATTGTGATCTATTAAGAGAGATTAATATTATTGTTGAAGACATTACGGATCCTTATGTAGGAGATTTAAGTTCAGAGGAAGTAATTCTTTCAGATGTGGAACCTATCCATGAACAAGTTGAACATTGGAACCGACATTATCCATTTACATATACATGCCTGCCCACAGTCTGTGATACTTTTTGTCTTTATGACTTTACTGCTCATGTTGATACTACTTATTGCAATGGAGAAAATTTGATAGTTGGCTTGGAAATTTGTAACTCGTCAGATGAATTTTATGAGGGAGGTATTAATATAGCTTTTTATAATGGAAACCCTACCACAAATGTAGACGCTGCCTTTTTAATCAATGCTCCGCTTGCCAACCTAAACCTCGACAGTAATACCTGCCAAACCTTTTATTTAAATATTCCCTATCCGGAAACAATCGGCTATGTAATCATCAATGATAATGGCGGCTATTTGTTACCCTTTGATCCAGAGAACATCTTACCCCATACAGGAATAACGGAATGTGATTACAGCAATAATCTGGATAGTTTTTTCTATGAATCAATTATTCCGGACTTGGATTTAGGACCCGATGTATCGATATGCGAAAATAGCTCGCTGGTATTGGATGCAGGCCCCGGTTTTGCTGAATACCGTTGGAATACCGGGGGTACAGAGCAAACTTATACTGTCACTGGCCCCGGCCCCTATTGGGTGGTTGCGACTACAGCTTGTGGCGAGGTGCGGTCTGATTTGATACAAGTAAGTTTGGAGGCGTCCATTGCTTTGGAAGAGGATTCCTTGTGGCTATGCTCAGGCGATTCTTTGGTGCTTTCTGCACCGGAGGTGGCCGGTTATGCCTATCAGTGGTACCCGGGAAATAATCTTGCCTGTGATACCTGTACTTCGATTACAGTTTCACCGGAATCATCCGTAGTTTATACCCTTGTGGCCAATAACGAAAATGGCTGTTATAGTGTCGATAGTGTGGCTGTTATGCTAGTGGAACCCCCTGTTTTGAATTTATCTGATAATATTACGGGCTGTATTCCGGAATCAGGAACACTGACAGTGGAAATCCTTTCAGAAAACGGGCCATTTGATGCCTGGTGGAGTAATGGACGAAATGGACATTCAGCCACCAGACTCGCCCCAGGCGAATATACTGTGACAGTCACCGATTTTTTTGGCTGCCAGAGTGTAGCCACTGCCGTAGTAATTGTCGAAGAACCGGAAATATCGGCAGAAATCAATATTGACTCAATCAGTTGTTTTGGTGAAACGGATGGCAGTATTATAGTGTCAAATCCATCAGGCGGAATAGCCCCGTATTCTTATAGTCTGGATGGGATGAATTATCAACCATCTCCCATTTTTGAGGACCAGGCTGCCGGCCAATATCAGGTATGGGTTCGTGATGCTGAGTTATGCACAGCATTATTCCCTGCCGAGTTGATAGAGCCTGATAAATTGCAAGTAGTACTTCCTCAGGCGTATAGCATTAATTTTGGCGACAGCCTGCTTCTATTGCCTGAAATTTTTGGAGGACAAGAACTGACTTATTCCTGGCAGCCCGGCGAGGGATTAAGCTGTAATGATTGCCCTAACCCCAGTGCCAGTCCGGCCAAAACGACGCAATATCTGTTGCACATCCAGAATACTCAAGGGTGTACGGCCACTGCTACCACCACCATTTCCGTTGAGCAGCATTTTCAAGTGTATATTCCTTCCGCTTTTTCTCCCAATGGGGATGGGGTCAATGAAATAATCCGCATCTACGCCGGTTCGGGTGTAGCAACAATTAGAAGTTTCCGCATTTTCAGTCGCTGGGGAGAAATGGTACACGAAGTAAAAGATCAATTCCCCAATGCCCTCACTTCCGCCTGGGATGGCCGGTTGGATGGCAAACCTATGCCGGTAGGGGTGTATGTTTACAAGGCAGAAGTCCTGTTTGTGGATGGAACCCGCGAGGTTTTTGAGGGAGATTTTTTGTTGATGCGGTAGTTTTAATATCTTTTCATGGTCTCTGCACAACAGCGTGAGTAAATGATTGCAAAAAGAGATGTACCTTAGTGCATGTTTGTGTCCCCAAACCCGACCTTCAAACAAGCACTTAGTAACAAAGCAAAGACGAATGGAAAACAACTCACTCTTGAAAAACGCAGAACTGTATGCTACTGATATTCTAAAAAATCAACTTTCCCCCGATTTAGTATTTCACAATTTCGATTATACAAAGAAGGTAGTAGAGATGGTTCAGGCAATTGGAACTCATGAGCAACTCAGCAACGAGGAAATGGAGATGGCTCAGATTGCAGCTTGGTTCCATGGTACAGGTTATAGAGATGCTTATAATGGGCATGAAGAAAAAAGTATAGCCATTGCCTCAGCGTTTCTTAGCGAGGAAAAGGTACCCACCGAAAAGATAGACAAGATTTTAGATAGCATCCTTGCAACTCAAGTAGGGAATCCTCTCAAACACAACATAGGAAAAGTATTAGCAGATGCCGGAAAGACAGCGGTCAAAGAAGGTGATTTTAAGGTGCAATTGGACCGGCTGAGGCAAGAATTATTAGCAGTAAAAAAAATAGAACAATCGGAAGTTGAATGTTTACAAAATTATCTGGAGACTATCTTGAAATATGAATTCCATACGGCTTATGGGAAAGAAGTTTTGCTGCCTGCCAGAGATAAGCTTAAAGTCAAATTGGAAAGGCGATTAAATAAGCTTCAAAAAGTGGTTGATGAAAGTTTAAGCAGTGGCCTTGGTGTTACGGCGGCGCAACTGAAGGCCATGAAGAAGAAGCTTCAAAAAGCGGAAGGAAGACCAGAGCGTGGCATCGAAACCATGTTTAGATTGACCTCCAAGAATCACCTGGACCTGAGTGGAATGGCCGACAGTAAAGCCAATATTATGATCTCTATTAATTCGATTATTATGTCGGTTGTTCTGGGGAGCATGATGCAAAAACTGGATTCGAATGTGCATTTGGTTCTTCCAACAATTATTTTGTTGGCAGTTAATTTGGCTTCTTTGATTTTTGCGATTCTCTCGCTTCGTCCCAATGTCTCTGATGGATTATTCACCCGTGATGATATTGAAAACCAGAGAACTAATCTTTTGTTTTTTGGCAACTTCCATAAAATGACACGGGAAGATTATCATTGGGGGATGAATAAGCTCATGGAAAATGCTAACTTTTTATATTCTAATCTGATCGATGACATTTATTTCCTCGGTGTGGTCCTAGCAAGGAAATATAAATTATTGCGAACGTCGTATAATATTTTCATGTTTGGAATGGTCGTAGTGGTCATTGCTTATGTCATATCGCTCAGTTTTGCCGAAGAACCGGTTAAGTCGGTCATAAATACTTTACGGGAATAGACTGCCGTCCACTTCAAAAATTTAAAAGCAACAACAAAGACACTGGAAAATAAAGCAACTGGGGAAGTGTAAGAGAAAGTGTGTTTTTTTTCACCGCAGAGGTACTGTGTTCCGATCCAAATAAATTCAGTACTTTATGTGATTTTCTGTGAGTTGAGAATTCTGAGTAGGACACCTTTTGCCGGACACTCCCTAACTGGAAAGAGCAACACCATTTTCAACCACCCCTGCTGCCCCTAAACCTGCTAAACCCTCTAAACCAGTTCTCCATGGAAGGTTTGGAAGAACTGGAAAGACCAACACCATTTTCAACCACCCCTACTGCCCCTAAACCTTCTAAACCCCTCTAAACCAGCTTCCCCGGAAAGGCTAAAAAAAATGAAAAAACTGGAAAGACCAACACCATTTTCAACCACCACCTCCGCCCTAAACCTTCTAAACCAGTTCCCCATGGAAGGTTTGAAAAAAATGAAAAAACTGGAAAGAGCAACACCATTTTCAACCACCACCTCCGCCCTAAACCTTCTAAACCAGTTCCCCATGGAAGGTTTGAAAAAAATGAAAAAACTGGAAAGACCAACATCATTTCCAACCACCCCTGCTGCCCCTAAACCTTCTAAACCCCTCTAAACCAGCTTCCCCGGAAAGGCTAAAAAAAATGTACGAACTGGAAAGAGCTACTCCATTTTCAACCACCCCTGCTGCCCCTAAACCTTCTAAACCCCTCTAAACCAGCTTCCCCGGAAAGGCTAAAAAAAATGTACGAACTGGAAAGAGCAACACCATTTTCAACCACCCCTGCTGCCCCTAAACCTGCTAAACCCCACCTAACCCAATTCACCCCCTACAGCTCCTCTTGTCCACACCCTCCTACCGCCTAAAACCTACCGCCTAAAACCTCCTACCCCCTCACTCATCCCGCAATGCCTCCACCGGATTGGCCAAAGCCGCCCGCAACGTCTGATGGCTAATCGCTACCAGTGCCAGCAAAATAGTCAACCCACCCGAAACTAGAAAAACGGACCAGGGAATGGCAATATGGTAAGTAAAATTATGCAACCACTGCTGGATTCCCCAGATAGCTAATGGTATGGCGATCAGATTGGCCAATAAAAGCAGCAACAGAAATTCACGAGACAATAAAGTCGTAATCTGACCGATTGTGGCACCCAATACTTTACGGATGCCAATCTCGCGTACCCGATATTCGATGATGGTGGCAATCAGGCCATACAATCCCAGGCAAGCTAGCAGGATGGCGATAATGCTAAAAAATCCGATCAACCTGGAAAAGGATTCGTCTGCCTGATAACGCAAATTGATCTGATCATCCAGAAAGGCAAAATCAAAGGGCAAATCCGGAGCGATTTGTTGCCAGTCGGCCTGCAGCGAGGCGATTGTTGCGGCTACATCCTCTGTTTTTATCCGTAATACCAGGTATTCCATGTGCGTTTCCGGAATAAAAGCCACTAGCGGCTGTATGGGATCATGTAAGGATTTAAAGTGAAAATCTTTGACCACGCCAATGACTTCACCGGTTTTGATTTCACCCACCTGAATGCGTTTGCCAATCGGATCTTCCCAACCAAAAAATTGAACAGCCGATTCATTGAGAATGATGCCGCTTGTATCGCTGGTGTGTGCCATAGAAAAATCCCTGCCTGCAATCACCTCAACACCCAGCGTGGAAAAATAATCAAAATACCCACCCAGGATGTGCATTGCAGGCGCATTTTCTGGCAGCACGGCATCGGGAACAATGGGCACTGAGCCGTAATCACCATCGAGGATATCACCAGCAGAGACACTTGATACATTTGGGTTTTGCAATAAAATTTGCCGGGCACGTGGGTAGCGCTCCAAAAAGTCGGGGGTTTGCATTTGTAAAGAGATGATTTGTTCCTGGTCAAAACCCATAGACTTCTGTCCAACGTAATCCATCTGCTGATGGACCATCAAAGCTCCGGCGATCAGTCCGGCAGTAACCACAAATTGGGTGACAATCAAAAATTTCCGTAAGGAGATCCCCGCCATACCCGTTTTGAGTTGACCTTTCATGGCGTCTACTGTCCGGAATCGGGAAAGGATGAGGGAGGGATACAATCCGGCGAGCAACCCAACCAACACGGCTATGCCTATAAAAAGTGGAAGGACATACAGGTAGTCTTTTACTGAAGGCACGACTTCCAGGTTCAGGATGATGCTCAGTTGCTGCTTGAATATTTCAAATAGCATCAAACCCAAAAATAAACTCAGCAGGGCCACTACTGTGGATTCCGCAAGCATTTGTTTGAGAATGGTGCTTTTGCCGGCGCCCAATACTTTTCTGACACCGATCTCCCTGCCTCGGCGGATGGAGCGGGCCGTGGCGATATTCATATAGTTGAAGCCAGCCACTACCATCAATAACAATGCAATGATCGAGAGGCCATAGATATAAATGATATTGCCTTCCCGGCATTTGTCATTGTTCATTAGGCTACCCGAATGAAAATAAATATCCTGTATAGGTTGGAGTCGAAGTGCAAATCGCTCTGCACGCTCTGCACTTTGGTATTTGGTGATAAAATCCGGCAATTTTGCTGTCAACGCTGATGCATTATTCGCCTCATCCAGCATAATATAGGTATGAAAAGATATCCAACCCCAACTGTCGAGCGTAACGGGATAACCAAAGGGTACCTTGAAGGTAGAAAAGGAAATCAGGCCGTCAAATTTAAGGTGGGTTCGGCTTGGTTGTTCAGCCAGGACACCCGTTACATTTAGGGCGGTCTCTTCATCGAGGAGTAGGCTTTTGCCAATTGGATCTGTATTGCCAAAATACTTTTGGGCCATCTGTGGTGTCAAAACAATGGAATTGGGGGAGGCAAGCACCGTTTGGGGATCTCCTTTTTGTAAGGGGAAGCTAAACAGGTCAAAAAATCCATCATCGGCATATACCAAACCCTTTTCGTAATACTGCTGGTCTTCAAAACTCAACACTACATCGTCGGTATACCTCAGGCGTACGGCTTTTTCCACTTCCGGAAAATCCTGCTCCAGCGCTGGTGCCATCGGTGGGCCGGTAGTGGCCAGGTGTCTGCCATCGGCGTTCCTTATCGTCTCGTCAAAGGTAACCCGGTAAATACGGTCAGCCTGCTGATGGCCAGCATCAATGCCTAATTCCTGCTGGACATAAAAATAAATGGCCATCACACCAGCTAGTCCTACTGCCAGGCTCATAATATTGATACCGGCAATGACCCGGTCTTTCAAAAATCCCCTCAGACTGACTTTAATGTAGTTGTAAAGCATATTTTTTGCGTTTCGTTGCCAAGTTATGGTCAATGAACTGCAATTTTCATGCCTTGAGAGGTAAAATGTTGATTGTCAGGTGTATATAGTTTTTAAGTTCTTTTATTTTTGTTCATTGCTGAACAGAAGGTGTTCGATTTCGAACAGCGGCTGATGGCAAAAGAGCCACATCAAATGGGTTAGTTATTCTTAGCAGCCCCCTAAGTACTCATCAAAAAAGCTGTTGATTCCTAACAGAAAAAACTACCTTAGCTAAGTAATCGGGCAAAATACTTCCAAACATGCTCTATGCCCGGAATAAGTCATCGAAATGGGGAAATTTAAGCACTTTTTTGCATTATTACTGGTATTTTGTTGTGTACTGTTAATCAATTCCTGTCAGCGCCCGTCCTCCGGCAATCCGGTTGCCCGGAAGGGTTTTATGGATGTATCCTCCTGGGATTTTTCTCAAGATGGGCGGTTAAAACTTATTGGCGAATGGGCCTTTTATCCCGATCAATTATTGACAGGAGCAGCGGTAGCGTTAGCACCAAAGGCTTTTGTTCAAATACCCATTGGAAATGACAATGAGCAAGTACCGGCGACAACGGGTTGTATTACCTATCGCCTTCAGTTGAAGGGGGTGCCTCAGACCAAATTGTTGTTGTCGGTCAAACACATCGAAACAGCCTATCGACTGATCATCAACGGAGAGGTAATTCAGGAAAATGGCCAGGTGAGTTGTCAGGCTATTACTGCCCGCCCTGACTACAGTTCCCGACTCATTTATTTTGAAAACCACCAGGATGAATTGGAGTTGATCTTACAAGTTTCCAATTTTCACGCCCGCGCCCTGGCAGTGCCTACCGCCATAACCATAGGACTGCCCGAGGCTATGATTGTAGCCGAAAATGGGAATATTGCTTTTGATTCCATCCTTTTTGGTGCTTTGATCATCATTGCTTTTTACCATTTTATCATCTATCTGGTACGACGTAAAGACGCCTCATTGCTTTATTTTGCAGTGGTTTCACTGGCTATGGGCATCCGGACTTTGCTGAGTGGCGAGCGGCTGTTGTACACCCTTTTTGGTCCGGATTTTTGGCCGATTTTGTTTAAAATTGATTACCTCACTTATCCAATCGGTTCCCTGTTCTTTTTCTGGTATATCCATGCCATTTTTCCACGGGAATATCCGCGCTGGCAGTTGCTGACCATTGCGGTGCCGGCCATTGTTTATGCGATAGTTATTATGGCCAGTCCGAGCATTTTTTATACCCAGGGCCTGATTTATTACCATCTGGTTACGGCAGTGGGCCTGATTTATATCGCTTCGGGACTGGCTTTGATCCTTGGCCGGAAACGAACTTATTCCCTATTGTTTGTGGCCGGATTTCTGGCTTTGATATTGGGGGTTACCAATGATTTATTGTATACAAATGGCATCCTGATTTCAGGTTTTGAAAACCTTTCTATGATTGGGGTATTTATCTTTTTTGTAGCCAATTCTGCCTTCCTTGCTGCCCGATTTTCCAGGGCCTACCAGCGGGTAGCGGATCTCTCTCATGAATTGCAGAAGGTGGTGAACAATCAGGTGCAACTCAACCAGGCCATTAAAAGATTTGTGCCGGTACAGTTTCTCCAGGAATTGGGCAAGGAAGATTATGCAGAGATACAGATGGGGGATTCTACCGCCAAAGTGATGAGTGTTCTCTTTTCCGATCTGCGGTCCTTTACTAAAATGGCAGAACGCCTGAGTCCACAGGTTAATTTTCAGTTTTTGAATAGTTATTTTAAAAAAATGGAACCCTACATTGAACAACATGGCGGGTTTATTGACAAATACATCGGTGATGCAATCATGGCTCTTTTCCGCGATCGACCGGAAGACCGCTCGGCAGATGCAGCCGTAAAAACTGCCCTGGCGCTTCGAGTAGCATTGAAAGATTTTAACCAACAACGAACTAAGCAAAAACTGGAAACCATAGAATTTGGTATTGGCATCAATACCGGAGAACTGATGCTCGGTACAGTAGGTTCCGAAAATCGCCTGGATACTACCGTCATCGGTGATACGGTCAATCTGGCCAGCAGACTGGAAGCCCTAACCAAATATTTCAAAACACCGATTTTGCTCAGTGATTTCACTTATCGGGCCCTTAGCAATCCCTTTGACTTTAATCTGCGGAGGATAGACATCGTTCGTGTTCCCGGCAAGGAAAAAACCAGCGTGATCTACGAACTAATCAGCCCGGAAGACCCGGAAGTAGCGGACCGAAAAATGGGGTCACTGCTCAATTTTTACCTGGGCATGGATTTGTATGCGCAAAGACGCTTTGGTGAGGCATTAAAAATTTATGAGCAAATTTGTGAATACAATCCCGGAGATACGGTTGCCGCCATTTACAAAAAACGGTGCCAGGATAATATCCTACATCCACCACCTCCCGGATGGAGCAGGGTGATGGAGATACGGTATAAGTAATTTTTAAAACCATTGTAAACCAATAGGAGCTATTGATTTTCTATAATCAATGCAGTAGTATTGCCTTCCAAAAACTCACTAATCCTCAATTTTTTATTGCCTATAATCTTATAAAATGACCGAATGAAGTTCGATACATCCTGGCGATTTTTTTTATTCAGGAGCTTAAAATTTTTGCAAAGCGAAATAATGTCTTTTTTCCTTTCTTTAAATACCGCCAAAGTCTCATTCAACTGCTCCTCATTGTCAAATTTTCCCATAAAGACCCGTTCCCTCAAATTCGTTTGGTTAAAATCGGGATTAATTTTTGCGTAATGGGCGTTAACCAATCCAGAAAAATCAAAATCATAAGGCACTATCGTTATTTTGTCTGTCTCTTCAGGAAGGAAGGTTTTGATATTTCTAGCCACACGTAGTGGCCAATCGGTATTACATATCATATATTGAAACATAGCCACCGTATGATACTGTGTTGGCTCCAGCTGCTCTATATTTAGGTTGTATAATGTTTTTGAAACGCTTTCCAGCCGTTCTCCCAATTCTCGGGTACTTTCTATAATGAATCCAACGCGTTGCAATCGTCTATCATCCTTGGAATCAATATAAGTGATGTTTACAAGTTGTACGCGGTAACTTTTTTCAGTGAGCAGATTCAATATTTTATAAACCAAAAATTCTTTCAATAGATTTTGCTCTGATTCTTCGATATTGTCTTCAAAACAATGTGTGACTAGTTTAAGCTTATGATCATCGTTAAGATCTGCTGTTGCCAATTCTTCTTTAGAAAACTTTAGCATCAATGGTGGACTGTCGCATATCATTCTTCGATACTTCCCTCTTGGTTTAACTTCGATATTTTGTTCTACTGTGTTACCATTGACATCGGTATAACTTATCCTGGCATCTTGATAGGCATCCGTCTTTTTGTTTCCAATCAACATAGATAGGTCAGTTTCCAATATCACGTTCCTACTTTCCTCGGTATAAAAGCTTGTAAAAACGCTATTCTTCTCTGGAAGATTTAGGGTCTGAAATGCTTGGACACTAAAAGCACATAAAATAAAAATGCTCGTTGTCAATAAAATCAGGAATCTGAAAAGCATAGATTTTTTCATAATCCAATCATTTATAATTTAGAGCATATTGGAGGGAATTCGACACAATAATATGCTCTATACAAATGTACAGAAAATGCGGATTTTAGGGCAAAATTATTGCACTTCGGCGAGAAACACAACACCACCTTTCTGGCTATTCATAAGGCGCCTTGATCGCCTCAAATTTCATATCGTTAAAATCATGCAGCAAACGGGTTTCTTTCAGACCTGTTTTGCTCAGGTTTCCGGTCCACAGTTGACCATTTGTAGCCCATACCAGTCGGGGACCATCTGTGTCCAACCATTCCCAATCCGGTTGCGCAATACTGATGTTGTTGCGGGGATGAATCAGGTTATGCTCATCCCAATGAACGCCTTTTCCTTTGGCCTTGCCAGAGCCGATTTGACTATGGGCGACCTTTTGTAGGATCCAACCACCAGTCGCGGGTTTTTCAAAAATATCTCTGGTATGGTTACGATCTGATTTGTGCTGTTCGGTCATCGTCCAACCTTCACGAAGCAGACGCGGGTAATAAACGCCAAGGTCACCGGTAATGGGAAAAGGACTAGCTGTTAGCTCGGAAATGGGGCGGGGAGGAAGGTTGGGATCAGGTAACTTTCTTTTGATTTCGGGACTTTCCCTGAGGGTTTGAAAAAAGACCCCACCATTGACAGAATAGCTTTGATCATCCAGGAAACGGCCTCCACCCAGCCAGGTTTCTTCTTCACCATAAAGCGCAATAGCCCGAAGCCAGGGTGTCCTGGAAATGGCCGTCCAGCAAGGTGGCCCTTCTCGGCTACGGCGGGCATCCATTGCAAAATAAAGGAAATGTTTTCCATGAGGAGACAAATCACAACGGCGCTCGTAAATACGGCCCTTCAGCCACTGGCCCAGAGAAAAGGTATCCTTCTTTCGATCCCAAAGCAGGGTGCAAACCTGTTTAGCCGGGCCACGACGGATGACTATGCCTACCGGAGCATGGCTAGCCAGGAGTATATGTAAACGGGCAGGTGCAGGTGGTGTGCTCATAACGGTTTTTAATTTTTTCTGAACGTTTTTTTCAAAATGATATTTGGTGTATTTTATGCTTTGACAGGCTCTTACGTCAGCTTTCCTACAGATTATGGTTAAAACTATCGAGTTATTTTTGTTTTCAAACAAACAATAATATTTTTACAACTTTCCAAAATTAAAAATTTTGTTTTATGACTTCTAAAATTATGACATTCTTGTCAATAGCAGTTTTGTTTTTAACTGTTTCAATCTCTGCTATTGCTCAGGAATCTGCCTCGGCAGCTGATCTGTATAACTCGGGTTTAGAAAAACTCAAAGCCAAACAATATGCAGAAGCAATGCCTTTGATGGAGCAAGCCATTGCCGCGGCAGACGCAACATCTGAAACGGATCAGAAAGTAGTAAAACTGGCTCAGAGAAATGGAGCGGTGGCTGCCTATTACCTGGGCAACCGTCAGCGTAAAGCAGACAAGGTGGATGAGGCTTTAGCGACCTATCAAAAAGGTATTGAGTGGAATGCGTCCTTTTATGCCAACTATATCGGCCAGGCACAGGCACTGGACGACAAAGGGGAGATTGCCAAAGCTGTACCTGCCTATCTGCATGCAGCTGAAATGTGTAGCAAGAAAGAAAAGACCAAGGGTAAGGTCGCCTCATTAGAAAGTAAAGCTTCCAACATCCTGGCGCTTGCTTACAGTGATAAAAAATATGCGGAGGCGATTGCAGCTTCTGAAGCTTACCTGGAAGTAAAGGATGCTGCCGAGGCCCATTACTACTTGGCCAAAGCACTGCTGGATACCGGTAAAGCAACGGATGCCCTGACGCATGCTGACCAAGCGATTACCATGATTCCTGAAGGAGAGGATCCAAGTAAATACCACATGGCTAAAGGGGAAGTTCATGAAGCACTTAAGCAAAGCGATTCGGCTGTTGAAGCTTATAAAAAAGTGTCGGATGCCAAATATGCTAAGCTGGCGAAGTACCGTATTGAGCAGATTGGTGGGAAGTAAGATATCCTCCAATTAAAGATTTATCAGACAAACCGGTATCAAAACAATTTGGTACCGGTTTGTTGTTTTATAACAAACGTCAAGTTCCTTTGCTTCCTATTTTTTCATCAGGAAAACTACTGCTCTCATGAAAGAGGTCATCGACAATTTCTCCGATCAATCAGAATTGTATAAAAAATTCCGACCGGTATATCCCAAGGCATTGTATGACGAAATTATGCAATGGGTAGACTGCCGTCAACTTTGTTGGGATTGTGGTACTGGCAATGGGCAGGTGGCAAAAGAATTGGCCGCCTATTTTGATCAGGTCGTTGCGACCGATATTAGTGAAAGTCAAATCCGGGCGGCTTTTCAAAAAAAGAATATCCACTACAAGGTAGAACGGGCCGAAAAAACCACTTTTGAGCGCCATCAATTTGATTTGGTAACCGTAGCTCAAGCCATGCATTGGTTTGATCAGGAACAATTTTGCCGCGAAGTTAAACGAGTGACAAAAAATGGAGGCATTATTGCTATTTGGGGTTATGGCTTAATTCGGATTGACAAAAAGGTTGATCCATTTGTGGAGCGATTTTACCGTGAAGTAGTTGGCCCCTATTGGGATCAGGAAAGAAGATATATAGACCAGCACTATGCTACTATTGCATTTGACTTTGAATCAATTGAAGTCAGCAAAGCCCTTTCCATTAAAGACCAATGGACACTAGCTACTTTTGAGGGCTATCTAAACAGTTGGTCGGCTGTCAAAAATTTTATCAAAGCCAATGGGCAAAATCCAGTGCCAGAACTGATTCAAACGATTCGGGAATATTGGCCAAACGATGAAAAGAAATCTGTTGAATTTCCTCTTTTTTTGAGATTGGGAAGAGTGGAAAATGAAAAGTGAAAAGTGGAGGGAGTGTACAAGAAAGTGTGTTTTTTTTACAGCAGAGGCGCAGGGGACGCGGAGTTTCGCGGGGTAACTTCTTGAAATCCAATTATTTATACAATTAGTTGGAGTTGGAGAATCTGAGGTAGACACACTCCCCTGCACACGCCCAAAGTGGAAACCACCCTCTCACCCTCTCACATTCTCTCTCTCCATCTCACTGCACCTGCTGGTGGCTCCGCCTAAACCTGTTTTTAATGCACGACTACTCGTTTGGCTGCCACCGTCTTACCATTAAACAAAATGCGCAACAACCGGATTCCAGGATATTTTTGTACAGCAAAGGAAAATTGATGAGCCCCTGCATTTAAGGTAGCTTGTTTCAGCACCCTACTGGATTTGCCATCAATGGTATCAAGGAGGACTTGTACCTCTGCCGTCTGATTTATTTCCAGTTTTACAGCAAATTCTCCGTTATTGGGATTGGGAAAAATAACAGCATTTAAGGGGATCAGCTGAGGCAAATGGGTTGCTACGATCATGCCTTCTCCTTCCGTAATGGTATAGGTTTGGTTGATCGCAAAATCGTAATAACCCTCTCGTTGTCCGGAAGGCCATTCGACAAGGATACTATCAATGATACCGGCGTCGGCCAACCCGAAATGTTGTTCCAGGCTATTCATGCCAAAAAAAGTGTTGGAGGCCGATACATCCCGTCGCTGCCAAACCGGTATGCCATTTACGTTGGCCTTGAGCCTGATCACTGCGCCAATGCCACTGCGGTTGGATTGGGTGCCAACCAAGTTGAATTTGACCCATTGATATCCATTGGTCAGGTCATTGCGGAAAAGGGCATTGTGTGCTCCGGGGCCGGGAATAAATAGATCCATATCACCATCATTGTCGTAGTCGCCAGCGGAGCATCCACTCTGGTGCAGATCGGTGCCTCCAAGCTCACCGGCAGCGATACTTTGGAATTGGCCGGTACCATCATTTTGATAATATTTCAACAGAAAATTGCTATCCGAAGTGACCACGCAATCCAGATCACCATCATTGTCAAAATCCTGCCAGGTACTACTGGTTGACAATAGAGCATCGTCCACGATTACATCATTTATCACTTTTGTAAAGGTGCCGCCTTCGTTTAGATACAAATCATTAGGACGTGGAGTAGGGATATTATTAGTGACATTGGCCCAATTGGTCAGATAGGCATCCAGATCACCATCATTATCGACATCTATCCAGGACCATTGGTTGCCTTCTACCGGATCAGTAGCTAACAACCCATCGGTAATTTTTTCAAAACCAAGGACCCCATTTTCAGCAAATAGATTGCGATAAAACAAGTCCGGCTTGGCTTCACCAGCGCCCATGCCGATGATAATATCGAGGTCGTTATCCCCATCAATATCCGCGAGGGTAGGGTGGAGGTAGGTATCACTGGTTGGTTCGGAAATGGCGGTGCCCAGTAATTTGGTAAAGGAGTAATCAGGTGGACCGTTATTAATCATTACCTGTGGTGGACCTGGAGGGCCGCTGGTTGGAGGACCGGGCATCCAGTTGGGCCAAACAATGATGAAATCGAGATAGCTGTCTTGATTAAAATCGCCCCAGGCAGCACCAATGCCAGCAAGATTTAAATTGCCAAGGGCTCCACTGGTAATTTTGGTAAAACTCCCGCCACCATTATTGTGGTATAAACCCAGGGGAAGGCCCGCCACCAATACATCGGTCAGGCCATCATTGTCGTAGTCTCCCCAAGAGGTACCAAACCAATAACCCGGGTTGTTGACAAGTATTCCTGTTTCTATCTGGGTAAATTCGCCCTGCCCTTCATTGCGAAACCATTTGTTAAACCTGGGTTGAGTGCCTGGTTTGCGGTTGGTTAAAAACAAATCCAGGTCGTTGTCATTGTCTATATCTACCCAGGCGCAACCGGTCCAGTAGTCTTCCAGGTCAGTTTGGGAGAGTGGATTTTCCGGGTCCATAACACGGTCAAAGTCTTGGCCATAAGCCATGCCTGTTATCATTAAACAGAAAAAGAGGATCATTGAAATTTCGGGTGATTTCTTCATTTTTTTTCACAAAACTAGGCCCTCAGCTGTGGACTAGAGAAGATTTTAATAGGGTCTTTATCCCATAATTAGAAGTTGGGAGAATTCCTCACTCAACACGCTCAAGATAATTACTCCTAAATTCCTTTGGTGTCACTCCTGTTTGTTGTTTAAAAATGCGGTAAAAGGAAGTGCTGCTGTTAAATCCACACATTAGTGCGATGGCCAAAATGGTATAATTGACATATTCCGGCCCTAATAAATAGCGTTTGACGGCTTCTACCCGGTAGTCGTTGATAAACTGGAAAAAATTCTTTCCTACTTCCTGGTTGAGAATTTGGGAAAGCTGGTGAGCGGGAATATTTAGCTTTAGGCTGAGATCTGAGAGCCGCAGAGTCGGATCTGTGTAAGGTTGTTCTTTTTCCATCAAGGCATGCAATTGTTGCAAATGCTGTTGAAGTTGGGCTTCTGACAAATTGCTCTCGTTGGCAGATTCCTGAAAATCGGAGATCGGAGATACAAAAAACTGCTTTGGAAAGTGGATTGCGATCATGCCAATAAATTGTACTGAGATGCATAACAAGAGATAGGTCAGGTAATCAATGGTGATAAAGGAGGTGAAATGCCAGGTCAACAATTGAGCATAGAGCATGGCTCCTACTACAAATGCAGCGAGTATCAAAAAAAGATATTTGATCCAGGTGTAGCCATAAATAGCACCATTCGACATTAACTCATGAGCCCGCTGGAAATAATGATGAAACAAAAAAGCTGAAAGGCTAAAATATATAGCCATACTAGCTAGATAGGCATATAAATAATAAGGATTGGAAACACCTTTTTGATTTAATATATCCTCAAAATAGGTCCATTTTTCTGCTGCATCAAGTTGGTAAAAGGGAAGGATATAAACTATTGATAACAGAAAGGGTAGCAAGTGTATGGCATGGTGCCAGCGCAAGTGGAAATCAGCCTTAGTAGAAAAGCTGGTGAAAAGTAAAACGAGTGGTCCTGGAAGAAACCACAATGGCGCCGTCACCCAAATCAAATGCGGAGCCGCATCAAACCAGCGAAAATATTCCGCCAAATAATTAAGAGTAAGCAAGGCAAAAACCAGCGTGAGCCACGCCATAACCTTCTTGGCAGCCCGATTGCCATCTTTGATTAGCAACAATACAAGGAAGATGAGTCCCCCCTGCACCACAGTGTGTGTTAATAGAAAGGTCCAAATATTTTGCGTATTCATAGCTTAGATCATTAATGATTTGTCTAAGCTACAATAAAATTCAATTGCCGGATTAAGAGATATTTTGAAAAATAAGTATGTCCCAGTTTGAAAAAATGGGACATATTTTCAATCTATTATTTGATCATCATACCCAAATCCAGGCTAATCATTTCACCGCTTTAATCTCCCTGATAAACTCAGCTGGCAGTTGACTTCGGAAAGTTATTTCTTTGAGTTTTTTCAAATCTTTATCAAATAGGATAATCTTTGGGAATTTTCCGGCCATGTTATATTTTTCAGCAAGGGCTTCATTGTGTTTGATTTGTTCGGGAGATAGCTTGTTTTTATTTTTTGAAGGGAAATCCAGGTATAGAATGGCCAGCCTATCTTTACTAAAATCTTCAAACTCTTCTGATATCAGAATATCTTGTTTGAGTTGAATACAGGGTCGGCACCAATCAGATCCGGCAAATACCATCAGGATCTGCTCATTATGCAATTGGGCAAAGGCAAATGCCTCCTCTTTATTGGTAAACCAATTGTCAGGTTTGACCTCTACACTTGCTACTGACAGGGCAAGTAAGGTGATTTTTAGAAGGTTCATGTTCAGGTAATTTAATCATGCTGCAAAAATTCCAAATTCAAAACCAAATTTTCATTGCAGTTATTATTTTTTGAAGATGGGAAACTCAAAGTTTAACAATTGAGCTTTTGGGAATCCTGCGTATGGCAGATTTTTTTTTGCCCACCTAACATCTGCTATACTTCGCGTGTTTTAGTCAGGATTACGTGCTTTATTGGTTTTTGGAAGCCCAATACCAATCTCTAAGAGCATGTTTGGAGGCCAACCTTTGGGCTGCAAATATGCGCTAAAATAGCTCGTAGTCACGAAAAATTACAACAATTCACGACGAATGAAAAGACTTAAAACCGTCCTCTTCCTGGTCATTTTATTGGGGTATTGTAACCTACTCAGTGCCCAAAACAACGAAATCTTTGTATTTGGCAAACAAAACCTGGCTACCATTGACCATGATCAGATTAAATCGCTGACTGCGACCACCGGCCAACAACCACTAAATGAGCAGGTCCTGGTTTTTCTGGGCAATTTTTATGACAAGGATGAATCTGCCATGCTGGACAATTTGCATGATTTATTAAAGATTTATGCAAAAGTCTATCTGATTCCCGGGGCAAAAGAGTGGAATAAACTAGGCGCTAAAGGGCTCGAGAAATTAGAAGATCAGATTAAAGAACGTTTTGAAGATGATGTCATTATTCCTGACAATGCCTGTGGTGAAATAGAAGATAAAGAATTGGGTGATGACTTGGTGATTGTCGCTATTGACTCAGAGTGGTACCTCAAAGACTGGAGTGACGATAACTTCCTGAATAAGGGCTGTGAAATCAAAAACCGCGAGCAGTTTTGGGCTAATTTTAATGATGAAATGGGCGGCCTCAAAGAAAAAACCGTCCTGTTGTTCGTTTTTCATCCGCCCATGCGTTACGACGAAAAAGGAGGGCATAATTCCTGGAAAAATCACCTCTTCCCTTTGGAAAAATATATCCCGGGTGCTTATTTGCCGCTGCCGGTATTGGGCAGTTTTATTCAGCATACAGAGGCTTACCTAAAGGGGCAAGATGCCCTGACCAATCCGTTATACCGGGATTTTGCAAAGGGATTGGTAAGTGCTGCCAAAGACCACAAAAAGACGACCATCATTTCCAGCGAGGGAAACTTTTTGTTGGAGCAATATGATGAAGACTGCAACTTTGTCAATGTAAATTCCTCTGAAAAATCAGATTTTACGAATAAAAGAATCCCCGATTTTGCGGCAAATGATCAGGCTTATCTCAGAATACAATCTAAGCCTGAAACCATCAACCTGAGTTTCTATTCATTGGAAAAAGGCAAGGAAAATACACTGATCCATGAAGTGAGCAGGAAAAAAATCGAGGTTGTCAAAGATGAGGTTGATCCAACTGATTATTTGCAGGATACAACGGGGGCATTGATTAGCCAACCAATTTATAAAGAAGGGGAGATCTATAATTTAAATGGCTTCTTTTTCGGAAAGCTGAATACGGACTTGTTTTTCAGGCCAGTCAAAATGAAACCACTGGATATCAATCGGCATCTAGGTGGCCTGAAACCCACAAAATTGGGCGGTGGTCACCAAACGACCTCCCTGCGTTTTGAAGACAAAAATAAACACGAATATGTGGCCAGGTCTATGGTCAAAATACCTGAAAACCTGCTGCCATCACCTTTTAACCGATCCATTTTTAAGGACCTCACTCAATATTATTTTACAGCATCCAATCCCTATGCTTTTATGGCAATTCCGGTTCTGGAAGATGCCGGCGATATCTACCACGCAGAGCATGAATTAATGTATTTACCTTATCAAAAGGATTTAGTGCCCTATAATGATGAAATTGGCGGTAAGGTGATTCAATTTAGCCAGCGAGCTGATGGCGATTGGAGCAAAAGCAAAAACTTTGGCTATTCCAAGGAAATCATCGGTACGGATGATGTGCTGGAAGAAATCAGAGAAAATGATGCCAAAATAGATGCAGAAATGTTTCTGCGAGCCCGGTTGCTCGATGTGTTGATCAATGATTGGGACCGCCACCCGGATCAGTGGCGCTGGGCCAAAGATAGGGATAAAGGCGATGAGATTGACACCTATCATCCGATACCACGTGACCGCGATCAGGCTTTTTCCAACTTTGATGGCTTATTCTTTGCGTTGGTCCGGCCTTATAATCTGGGCATGGCTCCGATGCGACCGTTTGATGATCAACTGAGCCGCCGGGAAATCAAATGGATGCATGAAACCGGAGGACTGATGGACAACCTGTTTCTAAGCGAACTCGACTGGCCAACCTGGCAGAAAAATATTGACCTGCTAAAGAAAAACCTGACCAAGGAGGTCATCCGAAAGGCCGTTGATAAAATGCCCGAAGAAATTGCCGAAGAAAGGGATGAAGTGTACCGCGTCTTAGTGGCCCGTGTTGCGGAATTGGATAAAACGGCTGAATACCTGTATGAATTTCTCAACAAGGTATCGGTAGTAACGGCTTCTTACAACAAGGATTCCGTTTTTGTGCACCGATTCGCCGATCGGTCCCTGAAAGTGACCATTAGATCCGAAGATGAGGAAGAAAACTGGTTTACAAAATTTGAACGGACCTATCAACCAGAAGCGACCAAAGAGGTGATCCTGCTGGGCATGGAAGGGAAAGACGTTTTTATCCTGGAAGGGGAGTCTTCCGGAGGCCCCAAGGTACGCATGGTGGGCGGCTTTAGTGAGGATGAATACCGGAATGAAGGCAAAGGAGGGAGCAGACACAAAAATATCATTTATGAGGATCGTGCTGAGAATGATTTCAAAATGGGGCGGGCTGCCAAAAAGATTACCTCAAATCACAAGGAAATTCACGCATTAGATCGTTCTGATTTCCAGGCCAATTACCATTTTTTTATCCCTTTATTGGCCTTCAATTCTGATGATGGCTTGTTTTTGGGTACCAGCTTTTCCTGGTTCAATTTTGGATTCAAAAAAAACCAGGCCCAAAATCTAAGCTTCAGTTATGCCAATGTTACAGATTCCTGGAAATTTGGTTATTCCGGGTTGTTTAGCAACCAACTCCGGGATCACGATTATTATATTGACGCCGACTGGTTTGGGCCCATCTATACCTTCAATTTTTTTGGCATGGGCAATGAGACTGCACTTGCTTTAGACAAAGACCGTTCTTTCTACTACGTGCGGAAAGAAGAAGTCAGGTTGGAGGGAGGACTACAGCGGCAGTTTAGTGATCTTGGGAAATACAAAATCGGCTTGGCGGGCTCGGGTGTTGAAATCCAGAAGACGGCTTCCCGTCTTATCTCACTAGCCGAAGAGATTGACCCCAATGTATTTAAAACCAAGTTTTTTGCCAGTGCCAATTTTGAAGTACAGTGGGAAAATATAGATGGCGGATTCAGACCTTCCAACGGCGTAGATATTCGGGCAGGCATTGAAGTGAAATCCAATATCAGCGATGATTTTAATACTTTTGTGAAGTTGAATGTTGCGTATGATGTATACAAAACAATTGACAGCAAGGAGAATTTCATTTATTCTACCCGAATAGGCTTCAATCACATCTTTGGCGACTTCTATTTTTATGATGCGTATACCATTGGAGGTTCCGATAATTTACGGGGCTTTCGAAGGGAGCGATTTACCGGTCGCACTACCTTCTACCAAAACAATAATTTGCACATCAGAGTCTTAAAGGATTTAGGAAAAGGATATTTCCCTTTTTCCACCGGCATCACGTTGTGTTTTGACCACGGCCGGGTTTGGAGCGATGAAAAATCGAATATTTGGCACTATAGTTACGGGGGCGGGATCTGGCTTAGTCCATTGGATAAATTGGTGCTTTCAGGCGCTTATTTTATTGGTGAAGAAGAAAATAGAGTCAGGATCAAATTTGGCTGGACGTTTTGATGATGAAGTTGTTTAAACCTGCCATTTCAAGCCTTGCAAATGATTGACTATTTCGGGAATCAAATCCTTTAAGCCTGAAAGTTGTTTGTTGAAACTAATCGACTTGTCTTTGTCACCGGCATATTGTTCGAGATAGGCGGCTAACTGACTGTGGATAGTTTTACGATTGATCAGGCTTTCTTTGTATTGTGCAACTTGGATGTAAATGGGAATACTGGGCAGATAGGTGGCTTTGGATTGGTAGTGGAGGTCTAGTTCCTGGAGTTTGTATTTTCTGGCAATCTTCAATAATTTGTCTGTATGGTTTTGACGCAATAAAGCTTCAAAGTAAACGGTAAAAAACAAATGCCAGCGGTACTCCAGAATTTCCTTGGAGTAAGCCCTGAGAAAAATGTCGCCGTAACTTTCTGCATTTTTATAAAGCTGGTTTTTATTGAGGGTTTCGATATAAAAAGCCACAAAACCAACCTTGCTATGCTGGTTTTTGGTCACTTTCATTTCCGGCAAGGCATTTTTCATCAATTGATAAGCCTTATGGTGGCGTTGCATGCGTAACAAGACCGCACACAGGTTATTGACATAGTGAATGTAATCGTGATTTTTGTGCCGAACAGAAAGGTAGCCATAATAGGCCGCTTTGTCGTATTCCTGAAAGCTGGAATGTAACATCAGTCGATTGCTGTAATAATTAAGCAATAAACGTTTGGAGTAATACCTGCCCGTAGAAAATTGGGCATCGAGATAATCAAATTTATCCCGCAGCAATTCAAATTTGCGATAATTAAAACTGATAAAAGTGAGCCTGACCAAGGCTAGATAGCGGTTGAGGCCATCGAGTTTTTCGTTATAAAAAACATCTGTCAGCCATTCTTCCCATTGGATAGATTCTGTATTCTTTCCCGAATATTGTCCGATTATATCCAGAGTTGCCGTATGTAGTCGCTCATGAACAGATTTGGAAAACAAATAATCCTCCCGAAAGGTATCTAGAAACACGCTCGCTTTTTCATGATCGGCATAGCGGATACGGATCAATAAAAAGTGTCGGTATTGTTCGACCAGTTCGTAAAATTTGGTAAAGAAAAATCCGGGATGTTGGTATTTGCGGATAGCCTTCAGCAACTCCTTCTCCTCGCTGATTTGAATGGAGTCCGTCATGATCTTTTGTTCCATATTGATCATCCACTGAAAATGCTCGTCTACATCAATCTTACTGAGCCGGGTCGCAATCCAGTTTTGTAAGTGGTTGTATTTGCGTTTGTCAATGGCGGTATCATAGGGCGTAAATTGGTCGATTTGATGGCAGTTGTGGTTTACCAGACGCAGAATACCCAGCCGTTCCTCATCATTGAATTGTTGAATAGACAGCAAATACTCGGTTTCATGCGGAAGCAGAGTATTGGTAAAGGCTGTAAATTTTTGCAACTGGGTTCTCATACTTTTAAGCGCTTACTTGGTGGTGGAAATCACATCACCAACCCACCATCGACACTAATCACCGTACCCGTAATAAAGGAGGCCTCTTCTGAAGCCAAAAAGGCATAAGCATTCGCAATATCGGCAACTTCGCCTAATCTGCCAAGCGGCGTTTTAGCTTTAAATCCATCCAGCAAATTCTGAGGTACGGTTTGCATCATTTCGGTATTGATAAACCCTGGAGCTACTGCATTGACCGTAATGCCCTTCCGGCCAAATTCCCTGGCCCAAACCTTGGTCATGCCGATGACGCCTGCCTTGGTCGCCACATAGTTGGATTGGCCAAAATTGCCATACAACGCTACTACCGAAGCGGCGTTTAAAATGCGCCCGTTTCCCTGCTCTGCCATAAAAGGATAGACGGCTTTGGTACAATGAAAAACACCAGTCAGGTTTACATCAATCACTTGTTGCCATTGAACGGTCGACATGTTTTTCAGAGAAGCATCCCTGGTAATGCCGGCATTATTGACTAGAATATCGATGCTGCCAAAGTGATCAAACACTTGTTGTGCGGCCTCATTGACGGCATTCAAATCAGTGGTATTGACCGCATAAAAGGCAACGATATACCCTTCTGCAATAAAATCTGACGCTACCTTTTGGCCGATACTTTCGTCAATATCCCAGATAGCTACTGAGGCCCCTTCTTCAATAAATTTTTTGACTGTCGCCAAACCAATTCCTCTGGCTCCGCCCGTAACAATGGCTACTTTGTTTTGTAAACGCTTCATTGATGCTTTTCAATTTTTATGATAGTTTCTTAAAAATAAGCATCTAGGAATAGAGTAGGAAAAATTGGATAAAATAAAAAAGGTTGACTTTAGAAGTTAAAGTTAGTTGTAGCTTACCTAAGTAGTTGATAGTCAGCCTATTTTATTCAAAATTATTGTCGTTGACTTTTAAAAATCACTTCCACCGCCTTCTTTTAAATCATCATTGCGCATGCGGGAGCGACGGTCTTTTTGTTTAAAGTCCAGCTTACCAAAGCGATAACTCAGGTTGACGCCAAAGGAACGGAATGGAAGAATGAAATTGCTATTTTCAACAAAATTGCTACCCTTCACTTCGTTAGGGAATTCTTTATTTTCATTAAAAGGATCCACTATCCTTAGGCCGAGGCTGAATTTTTTAGAAAACTCTTTTTGGATGCCAACATTCATCATAGAAAAGGAGGCACGTTTACCTTGTAGGGTTTGTTGAGGAGAGCGGAAAAAACCAAAGACTTCTGCCTTCCAGCCCTTGCCAAAATCCAGGCTGGAGCTAACATTGCCGTTCCAGAGCAGCGCGGTATTGGTCACTTTTTGCCCTTCAATAATACCTTCGCCGTTGTAGGTGAACAGGTTGAAGCCACCACGGATGATCCATATTTTAGCAATCGTCGCCGAGCCAAAAAAGTTGAACCCGATACTGTTGTTTTTACCGGCATTCTGAAAGGTAGAAACAGAGACATTTGTCATTTCATCGATCACGGTATACCGCTCAATTAGATCTGAAGTCTGACGGTAAAAGATGGAGCCATTTAATACGATGCCTTTGATGAAGGTATTGTACCCCAATTCCACCTGGTCAACCAGTTCGGGGTTCAGACTGGGATTACCAAAACTGATGGAACCCGGCGTATTTTGATCCACATAAGGATTGACATAAAATAAACTGGGCCGTTGGATACGGCGGGTATAGCTCAGTTTTAGGGTCTGGAAATTTTTAAACTTGCGGCTGATAATAATACTTGGCAGGATATTATCGTAGGCCGGACTGTCAAAATTGCTCCCACTTTGGTTGTCGAAGGTTCCTGAAATATCCGTGTATTCATAACGGGCTCCGGCAACCAGTCCGTAATTTTCACCAAATTTAATGTTGAAAGACAAATAGGCTGCCCCTACATTTTGTTTGTATTTAAAAACGTCCGTTTGTGTCGGATCAAAAGTATTGGTGGGCCGGTCAAGATAATTGTAATCGCTGTCGATATTCCGCAATACTGCTTTGGCACCGGTTTCCAGTTTTACGGCACTACTTATGGGATGCACATAGTCCAGCTGGAGGGTGTTTTCCAGGTTGAGTCCGTCATTTTCTGTCAGTGCATCTTGCACAAGCTCAGGGTCGTTGCTGGTCCGCAAAATATCACCATCCTGGGTGCTGCGGGCCACACTTAGCTGGTAGCCAAAAGACAATTCCTGCTCTGGCTTTTTAAAGGTACGCCGATAATCATTGGTCCAATCCAAGCCACCGCGAAAACGGCTTGTTTCACCTATCTGGCTGTAGGACCGATTGATATTTTTGATAGGATCTATCTCCGATAAAGTGGTGAGGTCATTATTTTTGTTGCCAAAACCCCGAAAAGATACCGAAGAAGAAATGCTGTTGTAAGCATTAAAGTCGTAGAAAATACCGATGGAACCATTGGGACCATACGAATTGGATTCGGAAGTTCCGATCCTTTCCAACAAACCCATTACCTCATTATCATAACTTGTTTCCCGGAGCAGGGTCGTCTTTGCTTCCCGTGGCCAGGAAAACCAGGAACCTACCGACATATTCATTCCAAAGCGGCCACTAGCTACATTTAAGGCCAGGTTGGCATTGTTTTGTCGGGTGCCAATAGAGGTATTGACCGATCCGGTAAACCCTTCCACACTTTTCTTTTTGGTAATAATATTGATGATGCCTGCCGATCCCTCACCGTCGTATTTGGCCGTAGGGGTGGTGATTACCTCTACGCTTTTGATCTGATCGGCAGGGATGCTTTTTAGGGCATCCGCCAGGTTGGTCGCAAAAATGCTGGAAGGTTTGCCATTGACCAGCACTTGGATATTTGAAGAACCTCGCAGAGAAACATTGCCTTCAAAATCGACAGCCAGCAGAGGGACTCGCCGCAAAACATCGGCCGCATCACCTCCGGTAGCGGATACGTCTTTTTCGGCATTATACACGATTTTGTCAATCTTGTTTTCAATCACCGCGCTTTCACCGGTCACCGTCACTTCTTGCAGATTGATGCCTTCTGACAACATAAAAACGGGCCCCAGGTCAAGGTCCGGTTTTTCCAGCGTTGTGGAGACCTCATTAAGGGTTTTGTTGTTGTAACCAATAAAGGAAAACACCAATTGATAGTCTCCGTTTTTGACATTTTGCAATTTGAATTCGCCCTTGTCATCCGTGATGCTGCCATCAACTTCCTTATTTGTTTTGGTATCGACCAGCACTACCGTCGCAAATTCGATAGGCTGCTGGCTGACAGAATCCAGGAGTGATCCTGAGATTTTACCGACAATAGATGGACCTTGTTGTTTGAAATTTCCTTGTCCACCGCCACTGTTGGTGGGCCGTTGGGCAGATAGATTGGTTGCTAACGCGCAAAGGGCAAATAGGAGTATTAGTCGACTCATGGTGATTGTTTCTTTTGAATATCTGTTTTTTTTGACCTGACCAATTTGTAAGGCGATCAAAATTAAACATACTCTAAATCAAACTCGGCCGTAAATGTTCAAAAAATAATTCTAAATGCAGGCCTATTTAAGAAATGCTTAACAAAGTGACAATGTTGACTCAAAAGCCTTGACTAGCATCACTCCCATCTTTATCTACTGCTTTTGCTGTTATCAAACACCCCACCAGTCTCCTATCACCCAATCAGTCACGAAACATGCACACCGCGCGGCCCCGCTCTGCCATAGCGGCTACGCGAAGGCGAGGGCAGGTTCCGGCCTAGGAGCATTGGCCGTTAAGAAAAAAGCGGTAACCGTACTGCTCAAGAAGAAATACTGTTAGAGCTTATTTGAAGGCCAACCCCGATGCAAGATCGGGGCAAGCTATTTTGGCTGCAAAGGATCACTTTTTCGATGACACTTCGTTACTTTTCTTGTCCGTACCTCAGGGTATGCACTTCAAAAAAAGCCTTGTCTCATCAAAAATTTGACACTTTTCGCTACAAAAATTGGCCTAAAAACAAGCTCTGAGAGCATGTTTTCAGGCCAACCTTTTGGCTGCAAAATGAATGCCAAACAACCAAATCGCCTATTCCCAAATAATAAAATAAATATCTTCCCCCTTTAGGCAGCATTTTGGTAAACAATCGTATCTATTAAACAACCAGCGTTATCTTGAGAGGCAATTAATACACTCTGGGCTTGCGCCAACCTAAACAAGACGTGACGGAAAAAGAACTCATCGAGGGGTGTATCCAGGAAAAACGGGTGTGCCAACAAGAGGTTTTTCGGCGTTATGCCGGAAAGATGATGAGTGTTTGCTTAAGGTACACAAGACACCGTATGGAAGCAGAGGATATTCTCCAGGATGCTTTTATCAAAGTGTTTGATCACTTGGGCAAATTTCAGCACAAAGGTTCTTTTGAGGGTTGGATTCGGCGTATCGTCATCAACACAGCACTAAAAAATTACAGCCGAAAAAGTTATTCCCATGAACAGATTGGCGTAGAATACCATCCGGACGTACCGGTAGAACCCACCGTATTCAGCAATCTCGGAGAAGAAGATTTGTTGGAATTGATTGCCGGATTACCAGAAGGTTATAGACTTGTTTTTAATTTATACGCCATTGAAGGTTATAGTCATAAAGAAATTGCTGATATGTTAGGCATCCAGGAAAGTACATCGCGCTCACAGCTGGTTAAGGCGCGTAAACTCCTTCAGGTGCAAATTTTAAAATTGCAAAAAATAGCGGTATGAGTGCTCGCAATCCCATTGATGCGATCTTTAAAGATAAACTGGCCCATCACAGTACGGAGCCACCTATGCATCTATGGGAAAAGATAGATCAAAAACGTAGTAAGCGTGATCGGAATGTCCTTTATTTTCGCTCTACCCTAGTGGGTTTGGCACTCCTAACTACTGCAGCTATCAGTTTATTTTTGATCAGACAAAATCAAGAAACAACCATTCAGTTTTTACCTATCCCACAATATGGCCAGGTTGCTCAGGCTGAAATTGAACAACCCCAGACTACTTCTTTAGCTACAAAATTGGAAATTACCAAACAACATACGGAATCAACTAAGCAGAAAAATCGCTTTCCTGCGCCACTAAATAAAGCAACGGTAAAAAAGGAAAAACAAACTTTAGGCCAGGAGATAAACATCGAGGAAGCCATAACAATAGAGACAGAGGCCGGGGCTGATGAGGCGATACAGTCAAACAATTCCTTTGTGTTGCAGAACCAGTGGAAGTCACCCAAACTGGAAATGCCAGCACTTGATGCACTTCAGACTTCTAGCGTTTCTGCTTTTAAATTTACAGATCCTACAGATTGTGCCAAATTCAACAAGCGGCCCTGGAGATTCTTCGCTACTTTTGGAGGGGCCATTGATCTGGCACGTCGGCAGTTGACACCCAAAGATCCCGATGCTGCGGCCTATGTTGCCACTCGGGAAGGTACCGAACTCCCATTTTATACCTTTACGTTCGATGCTCGCGTTTCCGTAACTAGCCCAATCGGATTGGCACTTACCACCGGATTGGATTACACCCAAATCAACGAAAAATTTGATTTTCTCGATCCTCATGCAGAAAGAACGGAGATCATCACCAATGAATATGGGCCAAACGGAGAAATCCTTGGTACCGATACCGTGCTTATCTTCGGTCAGCGGGAAAAGATTACTTACAACCGTTATAGAATTCTGGATATCCCGCTTTTGGTTGGTTATGAGCTTGATTTCAGCCATTTTTCACTGGAAATGAAGGGAGGCATCCTGCTCAATATCATTTCCCGCCAGAAGGGTGATTTTCTCTCTCCCGATGACCTGCAACCGATCAGTTTTACCAATGATGAACCTGATGCCTATCCTGCCTTTAAACAAAATATAGGCCTCGGTTATTACGGAGGTATTAGTTTTAATTACAAAATGAATGCAGGCTACCAGATTAGCTTTGAACCATTTTTCAGGGTTTATCCCAAATCCTTCACCAAGGAAGCTTTCCCGGTTTCTCAGAAGTATTTTTTGACGGGATTACAATTGGGATTAAAGGTTCCTCTTAGGTAGTTCACTTCTGTTTTCAGAATAGTTTCACCTAACACCTCTAAGCGCTAAAAATCTCCTCTATAAATCTAACCTTCCAGGCAACGTTTTTCAAACATAAGGTATCTAACTACAAATGTGATCAATTGCAAATATCTTTGAAAATTGTACAAGTAGAATGAAAAGGATTGGCCTGGTGTTGAGTGTCTTGCTTACCCTAGTTTCTTGTCGAAAGGATAAGGATAGCTTCCACGTGGAAGAGGAAATTATTATCGGTTCCAGTGCATGGACCGGACGGATCGGCAATTTCTATTCAGAAGTGATGTCATCCGAAGAACACTACAACTTTGATGCTGCTTTTGCTGCCACTTTTAGGACCGAACAGCAAACCGAATTTCATTTTTCTCCGTTTTCCTATGCCACCGAAGCCGGCGTTATTGTGGATGGAGACATTGATATCGATGTACTGCAGTTGAAAAATAAAGGCGACCTTATCCTGCACAATATCTCGACAATGGTAGATGGGCAATTATTGGAATTCCTATCAGCTTATAGCTTCTCAGCAAAAAAAGGGAACCTGCCTTTGGCCTTAGCGCCCAACCAAAATATCCAGTTTACTTTTCCTGATTCTGAAACTTTTGATACAGGCGTAAATGTCCTACTCGGGGAAGAACATGTAGACGGCGTATCGCTATCATGGGCTGACACACTAAATATTGCACCACAAGTGCTCCCCTCGGAAATATTCGACGAATCTGAGGGTGTCTGGAAACCAGCTTATTCCGCTGAAAGCCCTCAACTTGGATGGTTCGGTTGTGGTCGTTTAGTAGACTATCCCACCGGTACCACTTCTATCTGTGTGAATTTACCGGAAGGGTTTAATGATATCAATTCTGCCGTTTTTCTGGCATTCGATGATTATTGGAGTGTGATAAAGCTAGAGGGCAGTTCGATTGAAAAACAGTTTTGTGCTGATGAGATTCCAATCGGAGCGCCGATCAAAATTATTTCCATCTCTGAGCGGGAATCTGGATATTTCTACCTTGATTTTAAGGATTTTACGCCAGCGGAAGGTATTGAAAATAATGTCAATTTGTATCCTGAGGCAACGCCACTCAATGAGATGATGGTTTGGATACAATCAATCTAAGAACACCGTTTTCCTTCTAAATATATTTAATGGCCGTCTGCGTCCAAAATGATGGATCAGACGGTTATTTTTTTGCTTTTTCTTCCACTTCTAGAACCATATCAATCCGTCTGCGATGTAGATCAGCAGCAGTGATGCGCACTTGTACTGAATCCCCCATCTTTAACACTTTATTGCTGTATTTGCCTTTGGCCTGAAGACGGCCTTCACTCATTTCGAAAGGCTCGTCCATCGTTTCAAATCCGACCATTCCTTCACAACGATTGCCAACTAATTCAACAAAAATACCTCGATCAATCATGCCAGAGATTATGCCGGGGAAAACTTCTCCAACATGTTTCTCCAGAAATTCAACCTGTTTGTATTTAATTGATTCCCGTTCAGCAGCCATGGCCTGTCGTTCCATCTTGGAAATATGCTTACATTTTTCTTCCAATTGGAGTTTATTCAATCTAAAGGTTGCCGCACCCAGGTTTTTCTCCAGAATACGGTGCGCCAACACATCGGAATAGCGACGGATCGGTGAGGTGAAGTGGGCATAATAATCGAAGGCAAGACCATAGTGGCCAATATTTTCTGTAGAATATTCTGCCTTGGCCATGGTACGAATCGCCAGTGGTTCCAACAATTTAAGACCCGCATCTTTTTCGGCTGCTTTGCTCAGTGCATTGTATGAATTGGCAATCTCTTTTGGAGAGCCAATCTTCATTTCAAAACCCAATTCTTTGGCAAACAGCGCAAGTTCTTCTACTTTATCCGGATTGGGCTCATCGTGTATCCGGTAAACATAGGGGATTTCCCTTTCAGTATCCTTACCTTTTTTATCGATAAATGCCGCTACTTCCCGATTGGCCAGTAGCATGAAGTCTTCGATCAACATGTGGGCGTCTTTGCGTTCTTTAACATAGACTTCCACTGGTACTCCGTTCTCATCGAGTCGGAATTTAACTTCTTCTGTTTCAAAATTAATGGCCCCTTTCTTAAAACGCTGGCGGCGCAGTTTATAAGCCAGCTTATTTAACCGTTCCAGCTCTTCCGCATAATCGCCTTCCTTATTTTCCAGTCGTTCCTGAGCTTCCTCGTAAGTAAAGCGGCGGTCTGAATGGATCACCGTTTTGCCAAACCAGCGATTGACCAGACGGTCGTTTTTATCAAATTCAAAAATGGCTGAAAAGGTCAGCTTATCTTCGTTAGGTCGTAGGGAACATAATTCATTGGACAGCTTTTCCGGAAGCATAGGTAGCACCCGGTCTACTAGATATACAGAAGTGGAGCGTTTGAGCGCTTCTTCATCCAAAGCAGAGCCTTCCAACACATAATGGGATACATCTGCAATATGCACGCCTATTTCCAAGCGGCCATTTTCAAGGGTTTGAATAGACAAAGCGTCGTCAAAATCCCTTGCTGTATCCGGGTCGATGGTAAAGGTAGTAACCTCGCGCATGTCTCGTCGGCGGCTGATCTCCTGTGGGCTAATGTCTTCTGAAAGTGCAATGGATTCTACCATCACCCGATCTGGAAATTCCAGATTAAAGCCATTATTGATCAGGATGGCCTTCATTTCTATATCGTGGCTGCCGGCTTCACCCAGCACGCTGGTCACAACACCTTTCAAGTTGTTGAAACGATCCGCTTTCCAATCCACAACTTTCACCACTACTTTGTCGCCCTCAGCAGCGCCTTTAGCATCGTCGAGTTCAACAACAATATCGGAAGGCAGGTTACCGTCAGGGGAAACAATGGCAAATTGTCGGAAAAAGTTAAGGGTGCCAATAAAATGCTCACTGGTGCGCTCCAATACTTCTAACACCTCGCCTTCCGGCTTACGGCGACCACGTGAAATCCAGGTTCTTATTTTAACCCGATCGCCATTCATGGCGGTATTCATGTGTTTGGCGGCAACGTGTACGTCGTGTTCGTAATCTTTCACGACTATATAAGCCGATCCAGTCCGTGTCATATCAACAATGCCTTCATATACTTTGGAAGCTTCACGGCTATTGGTCCGATTGTCACCAGACCGATTTCCATCAGACTTGAATTTGTATTTTAATTCACCTACAGCAACCGCTTTGCCCTCTTCTACCAACTCATCAAGAGCATGTTTGATAGAGTCTTTATTATTATTGATCTTTAAAGTTTTGCCGATTTGCTTTGGTGCGAAAGGTTTTTTCTGTTCTCTTTTCAGGAGGCGGAGCACTTCGTGTTTTAATTGGCGGGCTCGGAGTGTTGTTCCTTTGATTTTAGTTTTTTTCTTTTTAGTCATAGAGATTTGGTCTCGTTTCTGGGTTATAAAGTTACTGAAATAAAGTTTTTGTGTTTTTAATATTTTTCAATAACCCATTTATTTCTCCTCTAAAACGTTTGTAATAGGTAAAAAGGTTTCATTTTGTAAAAAATATTTGTTAGAGAGGTGTAATTTGGAGATTTAGTTCATATTTATAAACCTCTAGAAGCTGTTTATTGCAGGAGGTGAAAATCTGGCATAATTATGCCCACCCCTCATCTATTTAAATGAATCATTATGACACTCGAAATTTGTTGTGACTCGGTAGCCTCGGCGCTCATTGCGGAAGCCCACGGTGCTGACCGGATTGAACTTTGTGAAAACCTCGACCATGGCGGCGTAACGCCTAGTGCCGGTAAAATTGAATTGGCCAAAGAAAAAATCAATATTCCGGTCTTGGTTCTGGTGCGCCCCAGAAAAGGAGACTTTTTTCATAGTGATACTGAATTTGAATTGATCAAGAGAGACATCCGGTTGGCCAAACAATTTGGTGCGGATGGCATTGTGGCTGGAGCGCTTTTACCCAATGGACAATTGGATATTGACCGGACAGCACAATTGATTGAGCAGGCGGCCCCACTTCCTTTTACTTTCCACCGGGCTTTTGACCATTGCCACGACCCTCAAAAAACACTGGAGCAACTGATCCGGCTTGGAGTCAGTCGGTTGTTGACCTCTGGTCAGGCTAATTCTGCCATCGAAGGTATTGCATTATTGGAAACATTATTAAAAATAGCTGGAGATCAAATCGAAATTATTGCCGGTGGCGGCATTCGGCCACGCAATATTGACGACCTGATTGAAGCCTTGCCGGACCTGAATACTTTTCATTCCTCTGCCAGAAAACTGGTACATAGCGGTATGAACATTCGTACTCAGGTGGCCATGGGTACTGAATCTGCCGACTTGGAAGGTCAGTGGTATGAAGTGGATGGTCAACAGGTATCAGATATGAGAAAAATACTCGATGATTCCCGGCAATAATGGTACCTTTGATGGGTAATTGATTACTTCGATGAAAAAAATTTCGCTCTTTTTCTGGGTTTTGAATCTTGCTTTATTCTTGTTTTTTTTCTTACCCAATCTGGTTCGCCATGGCATGTTTATTGATGGACTTTGGTATGCAACCCTCTCCCGCAATCTCGCTGAAGGAACGGGTACATTCTGGCAGCCTCATTTAACGGAGACCTTTTTCTCAGCTTTTTATAGTCACCCTCCCCTATTGTTTGGTCTCCAATCCATTCTCTTTGCCGTTTTTGGAGACCACTTGTTTGTTGAGCGCATTTATTGCCTGCTAATCGCGTTACTGACGATTTATTCAATACACTATTTCTGGCGATATCTCTTTCGGGACAATAGCAAAATACAAGCACTAAGCTTTTTACCTATCTTATTCTGGCTGAGTAATGAAACCGTTTATTTTGGGTATGTCAATAACCTGATGGAAGGAACGCTGGGTTTGTTTACCTTCTGGGCCGTTTTTTTGCTGTATAGATATAGTGAGGCATCCGAGACAAATAATTTAAAATCTTGGGGCTGGCTTCTGGTAAGTGGCGTTTTGATCCTATTGGCCATACTAACGAAGGGTTTGGTCGGTTTGTTTCCGCTTGCGTTTTTGGGAATTTATTGGTTGGTTTACAGGAGGATCTCTTTTTCCTGGATGTTTTTACTCAGCATTTTCCTTAGTGGGGTTGTAACTATTGGGTTTTGGTTAATCTTACAAAATCCGGCAGCACATTTATACCTCGATGGATACCTGGATATCCAACTGTCTCACGCGTTAAGTGGCGAAAGCAAAGAAAACTTGCGAACGACCCGATTCCATATTTTAAAAATGTTGGTGGAACGTAGTTTGCCCGTCATTATTCTTGTTGTCATGCTCTTGATTTATCAATTTCAGAAAAAGAAGGCTTTGCCTCCTCCGGCAAGTTGGAAGATGGCATTATTGTTTATTCTAGTAGGTCTATCCGGTACACTACCCATAATGATTACCCTCAAACAAGTATCCTATTATCTGCTTCCGGTTTTGCCATTTTATTCCCTCGGTTTTGCAATCCTGGTAGCCCCTTTTGTTTTGGGGCTTTTCGACAATCTTCAAGGTTCCCAACTTTATCAAAAGCTGAGTTGGACAATCCTAGCTATTTTCTTGGTCTATACTATTGGCTACGGCATTAGTCAAGTTGGAAAAATTGACAAAAGAGACCGCCAGTTACTCACCGATATTATGCTTGTTGGCAAACAGGTTCCGGAGGGCAGTATTATCAGTCATCAAATCAAGGAAGTTGGGGATATGACTTATGGTTATTTTGCGCGGTATTATCACATTTCACTGGAAAGCAGCAGCAATAGACCATTTTTGCTTTTGGAAAAAGGAGATTCAGGTCTGCCTCAGTTAGATGTATTGAATCAATATCAGTACATACCGTTGGGTACTGAGCGTTTCAATTTATACCAACTTAAGGAAGAAAGCGTCCATTAGGAGGGGCAGGCAGATGCACTTCCAGTCCCCTCCAACGGCTAATCAATTTTACAATTCCCAACCTTTACGGTACTCTCTTTTCACAAATTGATTGGCTGCCTCAAAATTGGTGATGCGCATATTAGCGCCATCCCATTCCAGCCGGGAACGGCCTGGGAAGTTATATGGATCCCAATCACCAGGCTTTTTGCCGGGCTTTAATACTTTATAGTTGTAACTACGGATAGCCAGATTCCCCATTAATACAGTTTCTGTGAGGGGTCCTGAATAAGAAAAGTCAGAAGAGGTAGGGGTCCCTTCTTTTATAGCTTTCACCCAATTTTGCTGGTGACCTTCCGGAACTCTGGGCAGCGTAGGTTCAGGTTGCTTAAAATATTCCATTGACTTGACCGGCAACAGGCGTGGATTCCGGCCATATACATCACACAATAATTTACCGCGGCTTCCTTCAAACAAACACCCTCCGTCCCAATTGCCGAAAGGTTCATCTGGGCCTAATTCTGCTGGGCGACTAGGCAGGATACCACCATCGTACCAAATCAGTTCAACCGCTGGCATACCATCCCGAGCGGGGAATTCAAAATGTACCTTAGAGGAAGGTGGACAACTATCCTGATAATCAGCTAAAACAAAATCTCCAGAATATACCTGGCCAACACTCGCCTCTACTGCTACCGGATACCCCAATTTCAATGCTTTAAATGGAGGGTCAATAATGTGGCACCCCATATCACCTAAAGCACCGGTACCAAAATCCCACCAGCCCCGCCATTTGAAGGGCAGATAGGCAGAGTGGTAATCCCGGTTATTTGCTGGTCCTAGCCATAGATCCCAATCCAATTCTTTGGGTATGGCTTCCTTTTCAGTTGGCGTAGGAATGCCCTGTGGCCAGATGGGGCGGTTGGTCCAGCAATGTACTTTGGTCACTTCACCAATAACTCCTGCTTCAATCCATTCAGTAATCTGTCGGACACCATCGCCAGAGCTTCCCTGGTTGCCCATTTGGGTAACCAGCTTCTTTTTTTTCGCCGTTTCAGTAAGGAGGCGAGCCTCGTAGATATTATGGGTTAATGGTTTTTCAACATAGACATGTTTACCCATCTGCATCGCTGCCATAGCAATCACGGCATGAGTATGATCGGGTGTAGCAACAGCCACTGCATCGATATTACCGGCTTCCTTTTCCAGCATTTTCCGGAAATCCTTATAGCGGTTAGCTTTATTATATAGCTTATAAGAATCGGCAGCGCCACGGTCATCCACATCACAAAGTGCAACAATATTTTCTGTCCCTCCATTATAGAGTCCTTCGAGAACGCCTCTTCCTCTGCCCCCTACACCAACGACGGCAATATTGAGTTTGTCACTTGGCGCTATAAACCCCTTTCCACCCAAAACATGTCTGGGAACAATGGTAATTCCGGCCATTGCCAAGCTGCCGGTCTTCAAAAATTTTCTACGGGAAAATGAGGATTGTTGCTCTGGATTCATTAGATTTTAACTTTTACTTCCAGCCAAGATAGGCAATGCCTCATGTTTGGAAAAATATGAGGCGGGAAAGTTTTCAACTGAGCCAATTTTTATAAATTTCTGTCTTCCAACTTCCGCTTCAATTCCTCAATGAGTCGATCTTTTTCTTCCAAAGTCCGATTTTTCTCTTCCAAAGTCCGGTCTTTTTCTTCCAAAGTCCGGTCTTTTTCTTGCAGTGTTTTACTCTTTTCTTCCAGAATTTTCTCTATTTCCAAATCTTTTCGTTCCAAAATTTCATCCTTTTGCCGTAAGGCCCGTTCAATGGTATATTCAAATTCTTCTTCCAGGATCAGTTTATTGCGAACCTCTTTATCTGAGGCAGCAATTGCCAGTCTTTTGATCATTTTTTCTAGTAGGGCATCTGCGGGCTCAAAGGGGATACCCAGGAGGTGTGCATCCTCCCCCATGATAAAATGTTGATTAAATACACTCAATACCTTTTCTAGACGGTTGCGCAGGGAAGGGTCCAGGCGTGGAATTTGAATGACGTAACAATCGTGGGTTAGTGATTCAACGAAAGGATGTTTGACCTGATAAAGAACTTTGCCAGTAATCAGGTCCCTGTAAGTTCTGTTTACTTTTAGGGCGGGAGTGTCAACCCCCTTCAGTTTAAACCCCAATAAATATATGGTAATGATGGGCAAAATCTGCCGTACTTTATCCTTTTGGCCATAAACTATTTCATCTTCCTGTACATAATTTTCGCCCAGATATCGCCGAAAGCGTTGGATATCGATCAGGTGCCGCCCCTTTTGTAGTTCAATGAGTACCTTTTTAAGCTCTCCGGTTTTTGTTTTAATGATCGCCCGAAAATCAAGCCTGAAAATGGTGACGGAAAATTTGTCCGCTAAACCCGTTTGTTCCTGAGGCTTAAATTCAATTTCGACAATTTCTTCCTTGATGATGAGTGATAAAAGTTCTCTGGCGATTTCTTTATCCTCCATCAGGTATTTGAAGACAGCATCGTATATTGGGTTGGCGATTAGCATAGCCGGGGGTTTTGTAATTGTATTGTTGCAATTTAAGCAAAAAACCATTTCTACGCAAGCAGGTTGTTAAAAACCAGTCTGTTACTATTATCCACCAGGAAATCTGGAATTCCTTAAGAGTAAAAAACCTATTATCCTGAATTTGACCGACATCACTGCTTCCACCACCTATAAAGAAATGATGGCCCTTTATGAGTTGGACTACCAACTTTCAGATACCCAAAAAAAAGTCCTGTTTAACTCCCTGAAAACGCACAATGCCAAAAATATTCTTGAGAAAAAACTCGATGAAGAAGGAGAAAAAGAATTGAGAGAGATTGCTTTGGCAGGGCTGACCTATCGCTGGCGACTTTTGACAGTTGCTCTTTTGGCGTTAAAGTTAGCTTTGATAAAACGCTTTCTGGAAGCCGATTATCAATGTCAGAGATGTTGCTGACCAATTGTGACATGCAAGAATGCCGGGATTTGAAACAAAGGTTTTTGAAATAAAATCCCCCGACCACAATGAGTCAGGGGATACAAAAGTCCTTTATCTGAAGGGTAGTGTATAAATTAAATTATACACTAGTCTCTGAACCAAAAACAGCTGAAATATATTCTCGGTTCATTTTTGCAATATTTTCTACAGAAATTTCTTTTGGACATTCCGCTTCACAAGCTGTGACATTGGAACACATACCAAAACCTTCTTCATCCATTTGTTTGACCATAGCCTGCACCCGGCGTTTTGCCTCTACTTTACCCTGAGGCATCATACTGAGGTGAGCAACCTTGGCAGAGGTAAACAACATGGCAGAGGCGTTTGGACATGCTGCTACACAGGCGCCACATCCAATACAGGTAGCCGCGTCAAAAGCTTCAGAAGCCGTTGTTTTCTCAATGGGTGTATTATTGGCATCCTGGGCCTGACCGGTATCAACGGAAATAAATCCACCGGCCTGTATGATGCGGTCAAAAGACGAGCGATCCACCACTAAATCCCGGATAACAGGAAAAGCCTTAGCCCTGAAAGGTTCGATCACAATGGTATCACCATCATTATAATGGCGCATGTGCAATTGGCAGGTTGTTGTGCCCCGCATAGGCCCGTGAGGCTGGCCATTGATGACCATATCGCAACTTCCGCAAATTCCTTCCCGACAGTCGTGTTCAAATGATACTGGTGTTTCCTTTTTTTCCACCAGCTCTTCGTTTAACACGTCTAACATTTCCAAAAAAGACATGTGTTCACTGACTTTATCCAATACATACGACACAAACTCCCCTTTATATTTTCCTCCCTGACGCCAAATTTTAAGTGTAAGCTTCATGGTTATTTACTGTTTTAAGAGTCAATTTATTTACTTCTTTGACCATTATTTATAGGATCTGGTCTTGAGTTCCACATTTTCAAAAACCAGGTGTTCTTTATGCAATTTGGGTTCTTCATCCCAGCCGTTGTATTCCCATGCTGCCACATAGGCGAATTCATCATCCCGCCGTAGGGCTTCACCATCTTCGGTTTGGTATTCCTCACGAAAGTGGCCGCCGCAGGATTCCTCCCGGTTCAAGGCGTCCAAAATCATGACCTCACCTAGTTCCATGAAATCAGCTACACGTAGTGCTTTTTCCAGTTCGGGGTTGTACTCCTCGTTGGTGCCGGGCACAAAGACATTACGGTAGAACTCGTCCTTGAGTTCACGCAACAATTGGCGGGCGGTCAAAAGTCCTTGTTCATTGCGGGACATGCCACAATACTCCCACATAATCTTACCCAATCGGCGATGAAAACTTTCTACTGAATGATCGCCTTTGATATTTAACAACTTGTTGATTCTATCCCGAACATCATTTTCAGCCTGTTCAAAAGCTGGTTGTTTCGGATCAATCTTTGGCGTGCGAATTTCTCTGGAAAGGAAATCACCTATAGTATAAGGCAAAACGAAGTATCCATCGGCCAGTCCCTGCATCAGGGCCGAAGCACCGAGTCGATTGGCACCGTGATCGGAGAAGTTGGCCTCTCCGGTGACAAATAATCCGGGAATATTGGTTTCCAAATTGTAATCTACCCAGATGCCGCCCATGGTATAGTGTACTGCCGGATAAATTTTCATCGGCATGATATAGGGATTCTCTCCGGTGATTTTTTCATACATCTCAAAGAGGTTGCCGTATTTTTCTTCGACCACCTTTCTTCCCAAATCAATGATGGTCTCCATGCTTGGATTGTGCAAGCCTGTAGCGTGTGCTTTTGATTTTCCGTAACGTTCAAAAGCCGCTTCAAAGTCCAAATATACAGCTAACCCTGTAGGTGCAACCCCTAATCCCTGGTCACAGGCAGTCTTGGCAGCCCGGGAAGCCACATCACGAGGTACCAGGTTGCCAAATGCAGGATACCTTCTTTCCAGGTAATAATCCCTATCCTCTTCAGGAATATCAAGAGCCGTCTTTTTGCCTTCCCTGATGGCTTTGGCATCCTCTTCCTTTTTGGGCACCCAAACCCGACCGTCATTCCGAAGACTTTCCGACATCAAGGTCAGCTTCGATTGGTAATCACCGGACACGGGAATACAGGTAGGGTGTATTTGCGTAAAGCAGGGATTGGCCATTAGTGCTCCTCGTCTTACCGTCCGCCAAGCAGCACTTACATTACAGTTCATTGCATTGGTCGACAGGTAAAATAAATTGGCATAACCACCAGTACCCAGTACTACACAATGCGCAGCATGACGTTCCAGCTCACCTGTCAATAGGTTACGAGCAATAATACCTCTCGCCTTTTTGACCGGCTTACCATTACTATCCTTTTCCTCTACCAAAACCAGGTCGAGCATTTCATGGCGGTTGTACATTTCTACATTACCCAGAGAAATCTGACGGGAAAGAGCCTGGTAGGCCCCTAAAAGCAATTGTTGGCCGGTTTGTCCACGAGCGTAAAAAGTACGGCTGACCTGCACCCCACCAAAAGAGCGGTTGGCAAGCAATCCACCATATTCACGCGCCAGGGGAACCCCTTGTGCTACAGCCTGGTCAATGATATTGCGACTAGCTTCTGCCAGGCGATGTACATTGCTCTCACGGGACCGGTAATCGCCTCCCTTGATGGTATCATAAAATAAACGGTAAACACTATCTCCGTCATTTTGATAATTCTTGGCGGCATTGATTCCACCCTGTGCGGCTATACTGTGCGCCCGCCGTGGGCTATCGTGGAAGGTAAAACATTTGACATTATAACCTAATTCTCCTAAGGTAGCCGCAGCTGATGCCCCCGCCAGACCGGTTCCGACCATAATGATATCAATGCGTCGTTTATTATTAGGAGCTACCAACGGCATCGTTGAGCGGTATTTTGTCCATTTTTCCCCAAGCGAGCCAGGAGGTACTTTTCCGTCTAGTTTCATGGTTATCGTATTTATAGGAAATTTCTATCAATTATTAATTCACAAATTACATGTCCCTGATTTGAGCCGGTCAAAGCAAGAAATACATATACAGTGGAATGATGGCAAAACCCAACGGAATCAGGATTGCATAAAGGGTACCTACTGTTTTAATGAATGGTGTATACTTCTTATGGTTAAGTCCAAGGGTTTGAAAGGCACTTTGAAAACCATGCAAAAGGTGGAAGGCAATCACGGCCATGGATAAGACATAAATGATGACAAAGGTGATATCCTCATAGGTAACACTCACCAGGCTATACAAATCTTTGACGCTTTCTCCATTATATTCAACATATTCGATTACATCCAATTTCATTTGGAACCAAAACTGATAAAGGTGTAAAAGGAGGAAAATAAATACAACAGTACCAATCCAACCCATAGCTTTAGCCACTTTGGGGCTATTGCCTTTGGCCCCACGAGTAACTTTCACTGCGTAACCTTGACCACGGGCAGCACGATTTTTTCGCCAAATCATCCATCCTTGAACAGCATGTAACAGGATAGAGAAATAAAGCAAATAGGAAACCGTTTTGATCACCGGGTTTGTAGTCATGAATTCAGCATAAAGGTTGAATTTTTCTCCTTCGTCATCAATCAGCAACTGCAAGTTACCAATCAGGTGTATGACCAGAAAGGAGATAAGGAATAAGCCGGTGAGACTCATAATGATTTTTCTCCCTATCGAAGAAGTGAGAAAATTTGAAAACCAACTCATGTTCTTTGTTTTTAACGTTTTGTTACATTTGCCACAATGGGCGGAGATTTGATTGTAGCCTTAATGGATGTTTGAAGGCAGCCACTCCGTCTTTTTGACTTTAAACTATCACCTTCAAACAAGCGCTTAGTGTTTAAAAAAGCGGTACAAATCTAAATGTTAAAGTCCATTTGCCCAACCGAAGTTCAAATTCATTGGAACTTGCCAGGTTATTTAGAATTAATCAAAACTATTGACGAATCAATTGCAACTTTCACAAGTTTGACTCGTTTCCAACTTAAACCACAAACATTAGAAAATGAGCGAAAACCCAAAGATAGATTTCAAACATTTTTTGAAAAATTTTCCGGAGATAGAATTGCCCATCACCTTAGGGGAGGAGTCCCATCATGCTTTTAGCCAAAATAATGACCCACTTCCTGCAGCTATGATTGACCAATTTCTGGTGCCCCTGGAAGAAGACCCTGTAGATGAATTGACCGAATTTATCGCTTGTTTTTCTTTCCCTTCAACCAAAAAATTTCATGCGATTGTCTATTGGAAGGCTAGTTTACTCAATTATCAATACAAATTGGTGACTTTTGATCTGCAAGGAAAATTGATTGCACAAAAGGTAATTGCAGGTACTTTTGCCCATGATGATGTGATCACTCAATCCGTTGCCACCATTAAGGATGATTGGGCCATATACATCGTCACCGGTCAGGCCATGGCCAATACAATGGTTGCCGCAGATCCGACCACCAGTAAAGCCAAACTCTGGGCGATTGGGACAGAGGGGAAGATTGTGATGATTTGAGAGAGATGTGGTGAGAGGGTGATGTCAAAGCACTTGGTGTGCTCAACGGTTTATTGATCCGCAATTGTAGCTTTCCTGCTTCTCCTCCAAAGGAAAACCAGGGCCAGAATGCAGATTAGCAGACCAAAAAATTCACGGGTCAATTCAACATAGGGCGTATCCGCTTTCATGTGTTCGGCAATATTAGGCGTCCCCATTTTTACCCAGTTGATAAAGTCCGGGACCAGGGTCCCCACCCAAATGACACAAATCAATAAACCACCCAATAAAACAGGACGATAATATTTGCCAAATGCAGCCAGCCCACACATCGCTGCAACGTAAAGATAGAGTAGCATCCAATACATGGGGTCTGGGTCGTTGTATTGCACAGCGGCAAAAAGGATGAATAAGGCACATAGAATGAGGTTGAATATTTTCATCGTTTTTTTGAGCTTGATTTTGTAATGTTGTAAAATTACATTTAAAGTCTTATTTTTTGAAAGAGGGGTTTGGAGAAATGGATGGAATAAGGTTAAAGAATAATGAAAACAAGCGTCGTAAATCAAAGGTTAATTACCGTCAAAGTTGCCACATGTCAAGGATTTAGTTTACATTTAGAACCTTCATTAATCGGAAGATTGGGGGTGTTCGACCAATTTTTTGGGAAGCTGCGCTTTTATTGACCAATTTTATGAAGTTATCTTTTTAAAAAATAAAATAAGAAGCAATGGGACTGTTAAATGATCTCAAAAAAGTACTTTTCGGTGCAAAATCTGTTGCCAAATCAGCGGCTAACAAAACGGTAGATGCGGGTAAAGAGGCAGGAGAGGAAATCATTGATAAATCGAGTGAATTTTTGGATAAAGCAGGTGATAAGGCTAAAGAATGGTCGGGAGAGGCGATGGAAAAGGCCGGAGAGTTTTATCAAAAAACTAAAGACAAGGCGGAGGATGTAGCGGACTCCATATTTGCGGAAGCGGAGAAAGTTAAGCAACCTAATCCTCCAAAAGCAGAGGTTCCTCCCAAGACTCCAATGGATCAGCCCCTGGTATTTGAAAAAACGGATGTACCCATTGACGAACCAGTAGCGAAAAAAAGCAAACTGGAAGAAATTGGAGGAAAGGTACTGGACAAAGCCGAAGACCTTAGCGATACCATCATGGATAAAACCAGTGGCGTGCGTAGTAAAATAAAAGATACCGCTGAAAAAACTGGCGAAAAAGTGATGGGTGCTGCCGAAGAAATCGGAGGCAAAGTCATGGATGTCTCAGAAGAAGTGGGTGGCAAAGTGATGGACACTGCCGAAAAATTAGGAGAAAAAATCATCGAAAAAGGTGGCGACTTTTTTGAAAAAGCAAAAGATTTTGGTGGTTCCATCCTGGATAAAACCGAGGATTTGGTAGAAAAAGCTCAAAAAGAAGCTTCAAAAGAAAATATTGACGATACCCTTGAAAAGGCCAAGTCTATGGGGGATCAATTTTCCGACAAGGTAAAAGAAAGAGCTTCAGGCGTGAAGAATGAAGCGACCAAAGCAAAGGACAGCCTACTGGAAGATAAAGATGACTTCTTTGAAAAAGCAAAACGCTTTGCTGA
>BQJU01000019.1 GCA_021604865.1 Saprospiraceae bacterium
TCTGTTTCAGGCGAGCTATTTTGTCACCAGCCTAGGCGCGAAAACCGCGCTTGGCCACTACTAAGCAAGGATTTGAGCAACAACGGCTGGTGACAAAAGAGCCGCATCAAATGGGTAAGTTATTCTTCGCTGACCCCTTAGCACTGGCAATTAGCAGGAGCAAGCTCCAAACCTGCACTAATACCTCCAGGAAACCAAATCAGCCCCCTGCGGAGCCCGATTCTTCACCTCCTCCGTCCACTTGGGAATAAACATACGGTGATAACGCAGACGCGAAATGGCATTAGGCTGAGTATGATCACCGTTCCAGCAATGTTCGGCGCGGTCGCCATAATCCACTTCGCCATTGTAATGAGGATTAGTGGTTTCTTTGAGAAAATCCTCCATCAGGTAGACCGCATTATTTAGATAATAATTGTCCATATCCCCACAGTAAATATGGATTTTACCTTCCAATTTCTGACCTAATTTCTCCCAGTCACGTTTAAGAATATAAGCCAAATCGTAATTTTCTTTCCAGTAGTTGGCCACTTCCGCATCTATTTCACCTGTAATTTTATTCCAGATAGGCTTGGGATAGCCATCTTCTCCCACAGGCGAATAAACCGCCTCCCAGATATCCCATTGTCCTCCTGATCGACTTTTACTTCCTAGTGCCAATTCCATATAATTTTGCCCCTTGACGGTTGATTGCACATTACCCAGATAGTCACGATGGCCAGGACGTAACAATTTCCCAAAGGCTCCATCCAAATAATAGGCATTTTTATCTTCGTATAAATTGACCAAACAATAGGCCCTGAAATCAATCGGATCGGGGCAGGCAGCATAACACCCGTTGTATTCATCAGGATAAAACGTCTGTACTGCTAGTGCCTCCCAGCCACCAGTGGAGCCTCCATAAGTAAAACGCGCCCACCCTTCGCCAATGCCTCGATATTGGGCTTCGATATATGGGATCAACTCTTTGGTAATGGCATCACCATAAGGCCCGACATTGGCGGAATTAACGGCATAGGAATCGTCATAAAAAGGATTGGCATGCTGAATTTCAATGGCGATGACCCGGGGAAAATCCGGTCCTGTCCAGATTTTATAAAAATCGTAGGCTTCCTGCTGTACAATGTGGTTGTAACAATCCATCTTGAAACGTTCGCTATACACACAGGGCTCTGAGGTATCCGCCGGTTCGGTGCGCCAACCGCCAAAGTCACTGGGGAAATGGCCATGCATGATCGCTAACGGATATTTTACCTCCGGATGGTCTGCCCAACCGTGCGGCAACAAGACATGCGCACCCAGATACATATCTCGGCCCCAGAAATCGCTGAGTAGCTTGGATTTTATCTTAATATGTTTGACATATTCGGTATCCTCAGGTTCAGGAATGGGTGGGATGACCTGATCCAGGGAAAGGATAAAATTGCCTCCATTTTCAGGATCGATTTTTATTTTTTTCGGCTTGCTGTAGAGGTTGCCAGGTGCTTTATTCCATTGTTGGCCCTCGCCACGATCCATCGGCATTTTAACGGTATGCCCATCAATACGCTCGAAGGTTTCATAGACATGAAACAACGCTTGTACCCAGTATTCGCCAGCTGGAATGTCGTGCAATTTTTCTACAGGGTATCCACTCGAATTAACGTCAAAAGTCCGGCCCTCTGCATTTCCCCATGCTTCAACATCAACACCAAAGACCTGTTGGGAATTTAAACCATCTCCAATTTGAAAGCGTGGCTCCTGGCTATCATCTTTAGAGATCAGCAATAAGAGTCGGCCATCCAGTTTTTCTTGTTCCACGGTATCTGGCAACACCATCGTAAAAGTCAGGCTATCCTGAGATTGCTCCGAATTGCAAGCTGTGCCTAACAGTCCTAATAAGATGGAGAAAAGGCCAATATGACGAAATGGGTTTTTCATTTTTTTCCATCAAGGTATGGAATAAATGAAAAGATGCCAATGAGGAAGGCGGAAATTTATCAACTTCCGCCTTCCCATAACAAATAGGTACAAGCCTATTCTTTATTCAGGCTCAAAACCAAGAATAATATTAAAGTCACCCATTGTTTTCAGCGTACCATCATTGGGTTTGTCAAAACCAATACCATAGTCAAAACCAAGGATACCAAACATAGGCAGGAAGACCCGAAGTCCTAAACCAACAGACCTCTTGATGTCAAAAGGATTGAAGTCCCGCAATTCACGCCAGGAGTTACCTCCTTGAGCAAAAGCAAGCACATAAATGGTCGAGCTGGGATTGAGCGATAGTGGGTAGCGCAATTCCAGTGTAAATTTATCGAAGACTGGCGTCGCCGTATTTCGTCCGTTGATACTGTTGGCTTCCAGTTGCTCTACTTCATATCCGCGTAGAGAGATAATGTCTACCCCGTTAAAAGAAAACTGCTGATTGTTGATGCCATCACCACCTAGCTGAAAGCGCTCAAAAGGCGTAGTACCCAATCGCTCATTATAATGCCCCAAGATGCCAATTTTGGCAGAAGCCTTTAACACCAATTTACCGACCAATGTGGTATACCATTCTGCATCAAAGCGCCATTTGTGGTATTCCAACCAGCGGTAGCGATCGGCAGGTTCCTGGTCTTCGTAATTCTTATCTTTATCATCAAACAGGGAATAAGGTGGAGTCAACTGTACGGAAAGTGAAAAACGTGAACCTTCCTTTGGAAAAAGCGGATCATTAATAGTTGACCTTGCAAAAGTCTGTTTGATACTGAAGTTGTTATAATTACCATCCGAAACCAAGTCTCCATCATCCGTTCTGAAGATACCGCTATACCAATTGTTTAGGGAAAGCGTTTGGATATTGATGGCAGTATTGGAAATGAAGTTGTCATCTGGCCAGTTAAGGCGGGTACCTATACTTACTGTTCCATTAATGATATTGAAGCTTCCGAAGGTAGAAAAACTCCGGTCACCAGTAGTCAAGCGATTGTAGAAGGCTGCAACCGTTAAAGAGTTGGGTTTGTTCCCTCCTAACCAGGGTTCTGTAAAAGAAATATTGTAAGATTGGTAAAAACGTCCATTAGATTGTGCCCGTAATGACAGGCGCTGTCCGTCGCCCATAGGTACAGGACGCCAGGCTTTCTTCTTAAAGAAATTCCTCAGGGAGAAGTTGTTAAAGGATACACCAAGTGTTCCAATGACTCCTTGATATCCACCCCACCCTGCCGACAATTCCAGCTGATCAGAAGGGCGTTCCTCTACAGAATATTCGATATCCACGGTGCCGCGCTGTGGATTTACAGGCGTATTAATACCGAGAGTCTCCGGGTTGAAATAACCAAGGTTCATGATCTGACGCTGGGAGCGAATGATATCCGTCCGACTGAACTTCTCACCTGGACGGGTTCGCAATTCCCGGCGAATCACATGCTCGTGGGTACGATCATTACCTTTGACGATTACTTTGTCAATGGTAGCCTGTGGCCCTTCAAAAATGCGAATCTCGAGATCAATAGAATCATTATCAATAGCCACTTCAATAGGATCTACCTGAAAAAACAGATATCCATTGTCCATGTACAAGGTACTCACATCCCTACCGTCCTGACTAAAACTCAAGCGGGTTTGCAACAATTCCTGGTTGTAAATTTCGCCCTTTTCAATCCCAAGTACATTTTGCAATGTCTCGGTATCATAAATCGAATTGCCCTTCCATGAAATATTGCGGAAATAGTATTGATTACCCTCGTCGATATTCATTTGAAGCATCAGGTTGCCATCCGGATCCCGCCAGAGGGAATCTTTAGTAATTTGTGCATCCCGATAACCAATCGTGTTATAAAAACTAATGATCTTCTTTTTGTCCTCCTCATATTCCTCTTTGATGAACTTGGATGACGCAAAAAGTTTACGTTTACGCTTAGTATTGTCTAATTGTTTACGCAATTTTTTATCCTTTACCTGGTTGTTTCCTACAAAGATAATGTCGTCGATTTTTATCCGTTCCCCTCTGTCCACGTTGAAAACCAGGCGTACGGAATTAGCACGACTTGAGTCGGCATGTTCTTCTACTTTTGCGTCTACATCCAAATAACCTTTACCGATAAAAAACTCCTCGATCGCTTCTTTGGCATTGACCTTGACATTTTCGGTAACAATTCCTCCTTTCAGCAAATATTTATTCAATTCTTCATTCAGGTCGTCGTGGTAGGTCTTTTTGACGCCTTCATAGGAGTATTTTGATAAACGAGGCCTTTCCTGTACCACAAGTTCCAGAAAAATCACATCACCGATGGTTTTTTCTTCCAGAATTTGGACGTCAGTAAACAGGCGTAACCTCCAGAGGTTTTTGATGGCCTTGGGTATATCAGCACCCGGCACTCTGATCTTATCTCCAACTTTGAGGCCCGAAACACCGATGACGGCATTGTCATCGCTATAGTTGGCACCAGTCACCTTTATTCCACCAATTTCGTAGTCTTTGGGTTCATCATAATCGTATATGGTGATACTGTCCGCAATTTGTGCTGCTGCAAAAACGGGGATCAGTGCTATCCAGAGAACAAAAAATAATCTGCTCATTCCTATTTCCTATCTTATCTTTAAAAACGGGCAATCGCTAAACGATTTGGATCAACAGGCTTTCGCCCGGAGTCAACAAGAGAACGATTGCCAGTGCCACCCGTTGCCTCCTCCGTATAAATTAACAGAATCTTCTTTGATAAATGCCGTGATTAAGCCAAAATGTGAAGCGGAAACGACCAGTAGAAGCACCGGTTTACATTTTTTGATTGACTTTCCTACGTAAGATTCATCATAGAACCTAAAATCTTGTTTATCAAAGAGTCTTCTTGCTTACAATCGGTTGTATGTTATGGGACCAATTGCTCGCTTATTTTCCCAAACCGGCGTTCCCGGTTCTGGTAATCAATTATTGCTTGGTATAAATGTTCCTTATTATAATCTGGCCAGAAAACTGGTGAGAAGTGTAATTCCGCATAAGCGACCTGCCACAACAGAAAATTACTCAAACGGTGTTCTCCACTAGTTCTGATCAACAATTCCGGATCGGGAATATCATGCGTACTTAGGGAAGCAGAGAACAAAGTCTCATTAATATCTGCCGGGTCAAGTTTTTGTTGGCTTACTTGTGTAGCCAGGTTTTTTACTGCCTCGAGTATTTCCCACTTAGCACTGTAATTCAGCGCCAAGACCAAAGTCATTCGGGTATTGTTGCGGGTATTGTGAATGCCGTCGAGCAACGCTTTTCTGGTAGAATCGGGCAACTGACTAATATCGCCAATAGCCTGGAGGCGAATATCATTTTTATTGAGGGTATTAATCTCCTTATGCAGGGTTTCTACCAACAACTTCATAAGCGCCCCCACTTCCAACTTGGGGCGATTCCAGTTTTCGGTAGAAAACGCATACAAGGTCAAATATTCCACCCCTAGTTCAGCAGCAGCTTCCGTAGTTTCACGGACTGCCCTGACTCCATTTCGGTGACCAAAAACCCTGGGTTTTCCATGTTGTTTGGCCCAGCGGCCATTGCCATCCATAATGACGGCAATGTGTCGGGGCAATTTTTCGAGATTTATTTTTGACTTTAAATCCATCTTATTCTCTTCAACAATTCTGATCCCTGAACCTTCGGGATTATACCCTGGTTTTGGAAAATTCCCACAAAATTACGAAAACTAAAGCAATTACTCGCTTGAAATTCTGTTTCAGGTAGATAGTTATCACCTGTAAGTCCGAATTTTGAACATTTTTGACAAAACTGTAGTAATTTGCGAACTCTCAACTTCATGAGTTTGTTGGGATTTGTCAAAGAACCATTTAATATTGAAAAAGAGACAAAACTAATGAGTTTTGAAACCTACACTTACCAACGCCCGGATGTAGAAACTTTTCGAGCGCGCTTTCAAACCTTGCTGACCAAATTTCGGGAAGCAACCAATTTCCAAGAACAGAATCAGGTATTCGAACCCATTAATGAGATGCGTACCGAATTCCTTTCGATGTATAATATTTGCCACATTCGGCATACCAATGATACGCGCGATAAATTTTATGAGGTCGAAAATAATTTTTTTGACCAGCACATGCCTACCTACCAAGCGCTCAATACGGAGTTTTACAAAACCCTGTTAGATTCTTCATTTCGCAAACAATTGGAAGAAACGTGGGGCAAGCAACTTTTTGTTATTGCCGAATTGAGTTTAAAAACCTTTAAACCTCAAATCCTGGAAGACTTACAGGAAGAAAACCGCCTGAGTAGCGAATACACTAAACTCAAGGCCGGGGCTAAAATTAAGTTTCGAGGCAAAGAATATAATTTGTCCTCCATCCAAGTAGAGGAAATTTCCAAAGACCGGGAAATACGCCAGGCCGCAGCGGAAGCCAAATGGGCCTTCTTTGCTGAAAATGGATCAACGTTTGACCGCCTTTATGATGAATTGGTAAAAGTACGGCACAGCATTGCCAACAAACTGGGTTATGAGAATTTTATCGAACTGGGTTATGCGCGTATGTTGCGCAGCGATTATAATGCACAAATGGTTGCCAAGTTTCGGGAACAGATCTGCAAACATATCGTCCCAATTACTAGCAAGCTCTATGAACGGCAGCGGGATCGCCTGGGACTCGAGCAGTTGAAATACTATGATGTAGATTTTCGTTTTGCATCCGGCAACCCACAACCCAAAGGCAATCCGGAATGGATTATAAATAATGCGGTTAGCATGTATTCGGAATTATCGCCCGATACTCATAATTTCTTCAGCTTTATGCTGGACAATCAGTTGATGGACCTGACCACTCGTCCCGGCAAAGCTACTGGTGGTTATTGTACTTATATCGGCAAATACCAAGCACCCTATATTTTTTCCAATTTCAATGGCACTAGTGGCGACATTGATGTGCTGACCCATGAAGCAGGTCATGCCTTCCAGGTTTTCTCCAGCCGTGAATTGGGCATCAACGAATATAACTGGCCCACCTTTGAGGCTTGCGAAATTCATTCCATGAGCATGGAGTTTTTTACCTGGCCCTGGATGCAGCTGTTTTTTGAAAAAGATACCGACAAATATAAATTCGCCCATCTTTCAAATGCGCTGTGTTTTCTTCCTTATGGTGTAGCGGTGGATGAATTTCAGCACTTTGTTTACGAAAACCCTGAGATCAGCCCGGCAGAACGTAACAAAGCCTGGAGGGAAATTGAAAAAAAATACCTGCCACACCTTGATTACGATGGCAATGAATATCTCGAAAAAGGCGGATTCTGGCACAAACAAAGTCACATCTTTTCTGCTCCATTTTATTATATAGATTATGTGCTCGCCGAAATTTGTGCTTTTCAGTTTTGGAAAAAAGATCGGGAAGATCACCAGAATGCCTGGAGTGATTACCTAACCTTATGTCGAGCCGGTGGTAGCAAATCTTTTCTTGAACTCGTAACGCTGGCAAATTTACATTCCCCTTTTGAAGAAGCCGCAGTTGCCTCCGTGGTGGGCGAAATAGAAGGCTGGCTGGAAGCGGTGGATGATAAGAAATTTTAAAAGGAAGAACACTTTATTTCCAACCTAAAAATAAGCACAGCACCCGGCCCTCCTTAACGGAATGACCGGGGCTGCTTCACCGTTCTCCCATTTATGGGAAAATAACAGTGCAACTCAATCTGAAAGCTTGTTTGGAGGCCGACCTTTAAAGCCTTTACAGCCAAATTGTTGACCTCCAAACATGTTCTGAAAAGATCATTACCGTAATAGCGTCACATCTCCTTCTTTTACAACTTCCATCAGCTGGCCACAAGCATTTACAGTAGCTTTCAGGCGCCATACATAAACGCCAGATTTGACTTGTTTGCCATTTTTGGCACCATCCCATCCCTCCGTTGGATTTTCTGAACGGTATAGTTGATTGCCCCAGCGATCGAAGATGTTCATCTCAAATTTGTCGACCGCAATATCTAAAGATGCAATAGGCAAAAATCGATCATTCACACCGTCTTCGTTGGGAGAAAAGGCATTGGGAATATACATCGCCTGCAAAACACTATGCTCTTCATAATCGACAGTGAAGCTTTGTTCTACTGTTTCACAGGTATTGCTGACCATCAAAGTATAAGTGCCCGGTTCCGCAACTAACCTATCTTCTAGTATAGAGCCATCATCCCAAAGGTAAGTCAGGTCACTGCCGCCACCAGAAAGCACATCGACTTCCAGTGTAGTCTCCAGTAAATCACAAGGCAGGAAGAACTCTTTTGCGCTAACCTGCAATTCCGGTAGCGCCTCAATCTGGAAGGGCATTTCCTGGGTACACCCATTGGCATCAAGCGAATAGAGCGTGTAGTCTCCAGAAGGAAGATCCTCAAAAAGATTATCGTTTTGGAAGTTCTGCCCATCAATTGAATAGGTGAAAGGGCCATTGCCACCTTGTACATCAGCTTCCATCCGGCCGGAGTTTTCGTTTGGACAACTTTCTTCGGTGCTAACAGTAACACTCGGCGTTGCGTAAGCCATAACCATTACATTTATAATAGAGTCACAACCGGCTGCATTGGTCAATGTGATTTCTTCCAGATCACCAGCCGAGAGTTCCATACCATTGTATTGTATCGTTTCTCCTGCGCAAACATCGAGTTGTAGTTGTTCAACAGAAGAAGGTAATGCCAGGACCGAAACGCTAACAGTGGAATCACAACCAGCGGCATTAACTAATACAAAATCCTGCTGATCACCAATAGAAAGTTCAACGCCATCATAAAAGACCGTTTCGCCAGGACAGGCTCCCAATTCCAGTAAGGAGTCGTCAACCTCAATGAGGTCAATCGTCACCATTTCCGTAGAATCACAACCCGTTATAGAAGTATAGGTAACGGTAAAGGTCGTATCACTTGTAAAATTCATGCCATTGTAGGATACAACATCTCCCTCACACCCTGAGAAAGCAACCGAATGGACCATATCATCCGGGCAATCCAGAAACAATAACCAGTTGATTTCCACTTCATCATCACAACCGACCAGAGCCGTATCTATCCGTATTTCGTAAGCACTGACATCCTCTGGGAAGGTTAATGAATCTAATTCCAGGGTATAATTGGTCGCCAAAACATTGGCAAACTGATAAAATCCACTGCCGTCGGAGGTCACTGTATTGGTTACGGTATTCGCCACTAAAAGATTGATGTCAATACCGCTAACCAATGTATCCGGGCCATCAATAATGCCATTTTCGTTTACATCAAAATAGACATTACCTTCAAAGGTGCCAAAGCCATCATAAAATTCCAAAGAGAGCACGCCGGAATTGAGTACGCAACCTTGTGTACTAACCATTTCCAAATAATAATCACCATCCTCATCGGCAATAAGATCCGTTTGTGTACCATTAGGTCCTGGAATGGGTGCGCCGTTAAAATACCACTGGTAAGAAACAACTCCGGGTATAAGTGGCATACACAAAGTATCTGGACGACAGCGGGTATGACAACCAGAAGGCACCTTGCTAATATCCGGTCCAGCCGTGATGCTTAGCGTATTACTCTCGGTCTCACAGCCAAATTCATTGATGGCTCGTACATAATAATCACCGGCAGCCGCTGTGGTCATATTGGTGCCTACCTCTCCGGTATTCCAGATATAATCCAATGCAGGGTCAGGGCTCACTACACTAAATGTCGTTTCTGTGCTTTCGCAAATAAGTCCTGCCACCGAAGCGACAATCTGAATATTAGCGGGTAAAGGATGTACCGTAATTGAAAAGGTCATCACATTGCTACAGCTATTCTGATCGGTAACTGTCAGAGAAATTTCATAGTCGCCGGCCAACAATTGATTGCCCCGGTCATCGGAATATTCCGTTCCTGGCCCAATATCTCCATTTGACCACTGATAGGTATAACCTGTGGTTTCAATGGCTTCTAGGAAGATATCTTCTCCTTGGCAAGCTTCGTAACTCAGATAAAAATAAGCTGTTGGTTGCTGATATTCATTAAATGTTACTACGCGAATTGGAGCTTCAGGAGCAGGCAATACATCTATGGTAACCGCTAGAGGTTCGTAGCTACAGCCATCAACATCAGTAATGGTTACGTTATAAATACCTGCCTCTCCAACTGTAATCGTTTCGGTAGTATCTCCGGTTGACCAGGCCCAGATTGTCCCACCTGCCGGAGGAGTCAACACCGTACTATCCCCCTCACAAAGAGGAGAAGGAATAGACAGGCTGATATCTCCGGCCAGGCTATTGGGCTCTATGGTAATGGTGCGGGTAAAGCTATTGGAACATCCGTAGATGCTTTGCGCAAATAAGGTGACGGTGTAAGTCCCTGGATTGGCAAATACATGATAAGTATCAAACAAATTTGATGTATTGGCATCACCACTACCCGGATCGCCAAAGTCCCAATGTACATAGGTTACAGTAGAGGATACATCGGCCACAAAATTGGAAGCTGTACGCTCACAATTAACTACCGGCTCTTCAAAACTGACTGGTGGCGGAGGATAAACGGTTAACGTTTTTACAATCGTAGAGGTACAACCCGAACCAGCCGTAATGGTCAAACTCACATCGTAATCACCTGGATTGTCAAAAATGTGCGTTGGATTTTGATCTATGGAGGTGTTGTTCACACCACTTCCCGGATCACCAAAGTCCCAGGACCAGGAGGTAATGCTATTGCCTGGAAGGAAAGTAGACAGATCTGCAAAAGCGACAACTTCACTTGGACAGGCATTATCGTATTCAAAACTCGCCGACAAAGGAATTTCTACTACCTGATAGACAAAACAGGTAACGACTCCTCCCATGCCATCATCGAAATCTCCCAACTGAAAAACCTTGTAAAAACCAGGTGCCGAAAAAGTATGGGAGACTACGGGGCCTGTTGCCGTATTACTACCGCTGGCTGGATCGCTAAATATCCATCGGATAGTACCGGGAACCACATCAACCGAAAGATTTTGGAAGTTTAGCACATTACATTCGGTAGTCGTGGCAACATCAAAGGCCAGATCAGAAGTACCGCCACAACTTACACCACCTGACGGACCACCGCCACCGCTACAATCATTTGATACGGCTATGGTGTTTGAGAAATATTCACAGTTATTGGCATCCGTAATTTGTAATTGGAAAGCCCCATCTGTAGTGGTTGTATAAATAGGTCCAGTCTCACCGGCAATAGGACTGCCATTTTGATACCATTGATAGGTATATCCGGCACTGGAATTAAGGCCATACATGGTGGTTGAGATTGGTACATTGCAAAATCTCGTGAAGTCGGGTGTAGAAATATTGATTTCTGACTCCGGATAGCCGTCAATAAAGAACGTTGTATCCCCCACACATCCATAAACATCCGTAACCTCTACCTGATAATAACCAGGGCCAAGATCCGGTGTAGCCAGGGTGGAAACGGTACTGCCATTTTCATCCTTCCACAAGTAGCTGTCATAGGCAATAGTAGTCATCAATTGCGCCGTCTCCGTAGCACACAATTCAGCAGGGTAAACCGCTACCGGTTGTGGCGTAGGGCGTACATTTACGGCAAAAGTTGTGTTTTGTCCACACAGATCCAGGCTGACGGTTGCCGGCCCTCCGGTATGCCAGAGTATTTCTATATTACTAGCATTAGGATCACCCGTAATGGTACCAACACCATTGGGAATGATGCTCCAAACATAATCCACCTCAGCGTAACCCGTAGTGCTGTACAGACTGATTTGGTCCTGGCACACTTCATCATCGCCGGTAATAACAAAGCCAGTGATCGCCTGAATAGGCAGTACTACGGCATCCGATTCACAAGGGATGCCGCTTGTACTAACCTGAATGACGGAAATTTCGTAAGGAGCCGTTGCCCCCCACGTTACATTTATGGGATTACCAGTACGTTCACTTATCGTACCACCATCATTGATGGACCAGCGAAAAATATTGTTCGGCTGACCAGAGATAGCCTCATAAGTATAAGCTTGCCCTGGGCAGATGTCATCTTCACCTTCGATATTGTCTACAGCAGGTGGGGCAGTAACAATTCTTACGTTGGTTTCAAAACCACCAACACAAAAATCTAATGGATTTGCAGGCACCAGAGAGAGCGTGTAGGTGCCCGGAGCATACGTAAAATCAATCATTGGTGAACCAGTAGCACCAGTTGAGGTCCACACAGTAGAGCCATCTGCAGCAGCCAAAGTCCAATTGGCCGGAGAAGGCATGTTATTTTGGGTGTTGATAGCTTCGAAGGTAACAGAGGCATTTTCACAAACCTCAATAGGGCCATCAATAAAAATCTCTGGTTTCATATTTACCTCAAGGGAGGAAGCACCACCACAATCAAGGTAACAATTGTCATAAGTCACACTAACCGTTTGCGGTTGAGTAACAATAAAACCACCAAACCATTCTACCGTAATTTCATTGGTGCCCTGCCCTTCCAGGATGGTTCCAAAGCTGGATACGGTCCAGATAAAATCGGTACCTTCATAGGGCACAACGGAATAGTTGGTAATTTGTCCTTTACACACAATGGCAGGCCCATCAATGGTGGCTCCATCTGATAAAATCGGGATTTGCACCAGATTTGGTTCCAGACAAACGTTGGTATTACTACAATCATCTACAATCAGTTCAATAGTACCCTCGGGGCCATTATCCCAACTTACGGTGACAAAATCATCGCCGGTGCCTCCACCTTCCGTGATGGTTCCGTTAGGGCTGACGGCCCAGTTGAAAATGCCACAAGTAGCATCCGAGGTATAAGTAACGGTTTCCCCTTCACAAACAGTTCCCACACAATCGACGAATGGACTTTCGGCATCTATCACTTCTATCGAGAGGGAAGTGGTATCGGCACACAAACATTCATTATAAGCAATGAGTGTGACCTCATAAGTACCAGGAGCATTAAAAACCTGGGCCGGGTTGACTTCATCCGAAGTACCCAGGATTCCAAACGTCCAATGATAGGAAGCAGCACCCTGGCTCGTATTTTCAAAATACACGGTTTGTCCTTCGCAGATACTCAGGAGATCCCCTTGAGCCGCAGGATTGGTGTTAAAGTTCGCCACCGGTTCTTCAAGGATTTCCACACAGATGGTGCTATAGCCTTCACAAAAATCGAAGGTGTAAACGGACACACTCCCTGTTCCTGGGCCACCCCATTGCACCGTTATCGAATTAAAACCCGTGTGTTCCCAACTTTCGGCACCTACAACTTCCCAATTCAGGTCCTGAATGGTACCTTGGGTAGATACCGTGTAAGTAACCGTACTGTTGGGGCATAGTTTTTCACAGCCTCCCCCGTCGGGTATATCGTCATTGGCTGCTGGGCAAACCTCTCCGGCAGTAGAATAGATGGGGGGAGATGCTTCTCCATAAACACTTAATATGAATTGAGTTTCAGTGATTTCTCCATTGGTAAAACGCACAATTACCGGAACCGTATAAGTACCGGGACCAAAAAGCTCCCAACAGACAGTATGGGTAGAATCCCCTAAGGTTATCAAGGTTGATCCATCCGGCATCACCCAAAATACGGAGTCAACTACCGGGGGGGGTTGTCCAATTCCAGAGACAACGACATTATAATTATAACAACCACCACAAACTTCCTGGGGTCCTTCTATATAAATCTCACTATTCTGGGCGGAAAGCACCTGTGTAAAACAGCAAAAGACAAAGAGCATTTGGATACATCTGGATAACATAACCGTAGTTTTTTAATAAAGTTAACAGGTCGTTTTCAGACAAAAGGATACCGTAATCCCTTTCATGTCGAAAACGAATTTTAATGCGCGATATACCTAATTTTTACCTATACAAAGGCTAATCGCCATTACGCGTGCTTGATTTTTATTGAAATAGTTAAAACCACCAATTGGCGATTTTATTTAGAACGGTGAGTAAAACTCATCAGTTATCAAATAGACCCACTGACTTAAAATGTTGCTGCCTGGGATTGAAAAAATATTTTGTTTTTGTTGAAACGGGTTCTAATCCTTTAGATATTCAGGGTCATTTTTCACACGATCACCGCATCAATGCAACATCTCCGGCATATTCTAAATCTCTTCCCTGGCCGCATATTGACACCCTACTTTTGATGTAATAAACATAAATGCCAGGATCGAGCCCACGGTTGCGGAAATCACCATTGCCAAAATACCATTCAATATTTGTAGTTTCAGAAAAGCATTATTGAAAGCTATACTTTCTCCCAGACAGCTATTAGTGCTTGTTTGGAGGTCGGATTTGCATCGCCGTTCCCCGGGCGTCTGCGCCATGCTCCTTCGCTGAAGCTTCGGCGCAAGCGAAAGGCTTCGACGACGGCGCGAGGTCGAAGCCTTCTGGCGAAGAACCTCGGCAAGCCGATGGCGGCCGATGGATGACGAAAAGCATCAATTTTTTGATGCTACAAGGCTTTTTTTGAAGTTCATACCCTGAGGTACGGACGAAAAAAGTAACAGCCTGTCCCGCCGAAGGGAAACCGCTAGGTCGGGAAAGTATCATCATAAAAGTGACGTTTTGTAGCCCACCGTTTGACCTCCAAACATGCACTTAATGGCATCATTTACTACGGGTGGCCCACTGATGATTTCCATTTCAGTTGACGCAACAATTCCTACACCAAACAATTTCCTCTACTACCTGATCCATTCCCAAATTAAGAATCTCCAACTGTCCTCAAAGTCCAAAACCTTGCCAACACAAAAAAATAAAAATCGCTTTATTATTCATGAGATTTAGGTTTTTAGAATGTTATAGAGATGGCTCTTTGGATCAGTGAAGGGTTATCCAAGACCAAGGCGTTTTCTTATTATCTTGTGCAGGAAGAACTTAAAATTAATATTAAAATATGTTAGACTATTAAATCATGATAAAACGCGATCACCTCCTCCGCTGGACACAAGAGCTGGCCAAGGTCATTGCCAGACTTATGGGCAAAGAAACCCTCGAAGCATTGGATATTATCGATGACATCTATGATGGGGTATTGGAATTTAGTCCTTCAGAACTGGACCGCATCCCTCCAGAAACATGGTGGACCTACCTCACCATTAAAAAATCCTTTCACGAAGGCCAATTGGACTTTCTGGCCGAACTGCTCTACCGCCAGGGAACCTTGCTCCATAAATCCAGTCAATTGGTAGAATCAAAAGCGCGATTGCAGCAGGCATTGCATATATTTGAGCGGTTGGACAAGGAACAGGCTGTTTTTTCCTTTGAAAGACAACAACAATTAGTTGACATTCGTAAACAACTGGAAGATTTGAACCCCAATTGACTAAAGTTTTCAACCAAAACGCCTAAATTACTGCCTCAAAACTTACTTTCTTTGACCACCTATTGTCAAAGAACCAAAATTAGAATATGACTTACGACAATTTCACGATAAAAGCTCAGGAGTCCATCCTTGCGGCACAAAAGCTGGCTGCCGGATTGGACCAACAGCAGGTTGACACAGTACACCTCGTTAAGGGAATTCTGGAGACAGATGAAAGTGTGGCTACTTTTCTTCTGCAAAAAATGAATGTGAATGTAGCCGGCCTCACCCAAGCCCTGGATAAAGCCATACGCTTGTATCCCAAAGTGGAGGGCACCGACAAACAATACCTAAGTACTGACGCCAATAAAGCCCTCAGCCGGGCGAAAAAAATGCTTGCTGAGTTTGGCGATGAATACATTTCCATTGAATTAATGTTGCTAGGTGTTCTGCAAGGAACAGAAAAAGGGGCCAGACTACTCAAGGAACAGGGCGCTTCGGAAGACGGACTAAAAGCCGCTATTCAAGAATTGCGCAAAGGCAAAAATGTAACTGATCAAAGTGCTGAAGACAGCTACAATTCACTAAAAAAATTCGCCATTAACCTCAATGAGCGAGCGGAAACCGGTAAGCTCGATCCCATTATTGGCAGGGATGAAGAAATCCGGCGGGTATTGCACATCCTTTCTCGGCGCAAGAAAAACAATCCCATCCTGATTGGGGAACCCGGCGTAGGTAAAACGGCCATCGTGGAGGGCATTGCCTGGCGCATTATCAAAGGAGATGTTCCCGAAAACCTGAAAAGCAAAAAGATCTTTACCCTTGATATCGCTTCATTGGTGGCTGGGGCCAAATATAAAGGCGAATTTGAAGAACGACTGAAAGGAGTCATCAAAGAGGTAACCGAATCGGGCGGAGAGATTATCCTCTTCATTGACGAGATCCACACCCTGATTGGCGCCGGTGCCAGCCAAGGGGGCATCGATGCCGCCAATATCCTCAAACCGGCATTGGCACGGGGAGAATTGCGTACCATTGGAGCGACCACCCTAGATGAATACCAGAAGTATTTTGAAAAAGATAAAGCCCTGGTACGGCGCTTTCAGACTATCCTCATTAATGAGCCCAGTGTAGAAGATACTATTTCCATCCTGCGCGGATTGCAGGAACGTTATGAGGTTTTTCACAAAATTGAAATCCTCGACGAAGCACTGATTGCTGCTGCCGAATTTTCTCACCGCTATATCTCTGATCGCTTCCTTCCAGACAAAGCTATCGACTTGATTGACGAGGCGGCAGCCAAAATGCGCCTTGAACTGGATTCCGTACCGGAAGAAGTAGATGAATGGAACCGAAAGGTAAACCAGCTGGAAATTGAACGGGAAGCCATCAAGCGGGAAAAAGACCAGCCTAAACTCAAATCCATCAATGAACAAATCGCTAATGCTCAGGAAAAACGCGATTCACTGAGAGCCGGTTGGAAAAACGAAAAGGAAATCCTGGACACCATCCAGAATATCAAGAAAAAGATCGAAGAGCTGGAAATGGAAGCGGCAAAAGCTGAGCGTAATAGCGACTTTGAAACTGTAGCCAAAATCCGTTACGGGGAACTCCAGCAGCAACAGGTCATGCTGAAGGTTGCCGAGGAAAAACTAGCGGGTCTGTCTGATGAAAAACGTTTTACCAATGAGGAAGTGAATGCCAATGATATTGCTGAAGTAGTGGCACGTTGGACGGGCATTCCCGTAGCCAAAATGCTACAAAGTGAAAAGGACAAACTGCTTTACCTGGAAAACGAAATCCATCAACGCCTGATCGGGCAAGACGAAGCGGTAATCGCCGTAAGTAATGCGGTACGCCGTAGCCGTTCCGGACTTCAGGATGCCGACCGACCGATTGGGTCTTTTATCTTCCTCGGACCTACGGGTGTCGGTAAAACCGAATTGGCGAAAGCCCTGGCGGAAGTCCTCTTTGATGACGAAAAAGCCATCACCCGTATCGACATGAGTGAATATCAGGAACGGCATTCTGTATCGCGATTGGTGGGCGCACCTCCGGGTTACGTAGGCTATGATGAAGGCGGTCAACTCACCGAAGCGGTACGCCGTAAACCTTATTCCATCATCCTACTCGATGAAATCGAAAAGGCCCACCCGGATACCTTCAATATCCTGCTACAAGTACTCGATGATGGCCGCCTGACCGATAACAGGGGACGGGTCGCCAATTTTAAAAATACCCTCATCATCATGACCTCCAATATGGGGTCGGAAACCATTCTCGAAAACTTCGAAGACTTGGATGCTGTAGGTGATCAACACCGCCAGGAAATTATCGAAACTACCAAAGAAGAGGTCTTCAATCAACTTAAAGAAAACCTACGCCCGGAGTTTATCAATCGCATCGATGAACAGATTCTATTCTTGCCACTTTCAAGAGAGGAAATCAAACAAATTTTGCGCTTACTCCTAAAGAAGGTAGACAAAATGCTGGTCGGCCAAGGCATGGTCCTTCGTGTTAGCGATCCGGCAATGGAAAAACTTGCCGACCTGGGTTACGATCCTCAATTTGGTGCCCGCCCCATGAAAAGGGTCCTGCAAAGAGAAGTCATCAACGAACTCTCCAAACAGCTGATCGGTGGGGGCTTCACCAGCGGTGACACCATCTACCTGGATGCTCCAAAAGGTGAGCTGACTTTCGGTAAAGAACCTTTCAAAGGTGCCGTACATGTGCCCAAGCCCAAAGAAGGTGCAGCTAAAGCAAAGAAGGAAGCCGACCAAAAAGCCGCCGATGCAAAAGCTAAAAAGGCTGCCGAGCACCGCAAAAAGCAATTAGAGGAATTGCAGCAGGCAACGGAAGATTTGGAGGATTCAGTGAAGAAATTGAAGAAGGAGTAGGCGTTGTAATACCACTCCAATAATATCATTGCTTAACATTGGGCAAACCGATGGTAAATAAAAAAGATATGAATAAGCCAAGGATTAGTATGCTGTTCATTTTAGTAACATTATTTTTTGTAATTACATCCTGCGAGGATAAAGATTCAGGAGGGGAGGATAACTTAGCAATCGAATCCAATAATTCTCAGAATGAAAAAGATTTTACGGCTACCCTTGAAAAACATTTAAAGGCCGTTTCAAACAAAGATTTAATTTCTTTGAAAAGTACAATGTCTCCAAATAATAAAATGCAACTCATTCTACCTGGTTCTGAAATTATAAACTCCGTTGATGGTTTTATGAAATATCATGAAGAGTGGTTTCAAGATACGGCATGGACATTTGAAACAAAAATAATCAATACTGAAGTAGGAGAAAGGAACGGAATTGCCGTTACTGAAATCATTTACAGAGAGCCTGAAAGAGATGGCAAGCCCTATTTTAATCGAATGATAGTCAGTTATGGCCTGGAAAAATTTAATGACAAATGGTATATAATATTGGACCATGCCAGTTCAATTGAAAAATCAACAGATAACCAATAGGATAACTCTAATGGTTTATGTTTGGAAACTTAAACCATTAGAGTTGTTTCCCACCGTCCTGCCCCTGTGAAACAACTCCATCATTCCGACAACCAATTAAACAACTGCTTATTCACCACATCATGCTCAAAAAAGTTGATGTGGTTAATATCATCATCCAGTTGATATAACTTCTGCCGGTTTTCCGGAATCGGGAAGCCGCCGTTGGTTGCCAACGAATCAAAAGACCCCTTGGTAGGGACCACCATATCACTATCCTCATTAAAGATTTTGGTGATGGCTTTCATCAGCAAGCGTTTGCCAAATCGCAACAATATTTTTTCATCATTGGGTGCGTAACGGGCGCCCATCGCGTAGTACGTTGTATCAACCGGACCAGTAGCGTTAAGTCGTTTGAGGTAATCGCCATCGGGCAACATAGATTGCATGCCAGGCAAGGCACCAACCGTTCCGCCACCAATAATTTTGACCAGACTAATCAATGCCTCCATGATGATCGTTGCGGGATTATCCGGCAGATTGGTCAACATATTGGTATAAGCATCAATCAGGGTAACAATATGTTCTTTATTGGTCAGAATGGTGCCGGTATGTGGACCTGCTACAAAGACTGCTTTTTTGATAGCTATTTTCCGGCCAAAAGGATCAATATTAGCCAGCCGTTCACACATCTCCCGGCCTACTAAACCGCCACGACTATGGGTGATGATGTCAATATCAAGTTCTACACCATCGGGCAGCATTTCCATTAGTTTTCCAACATTTTCGGCCGGTGTTTGGTGTAAACTGGGATGGTTAAAAGCAAAAATTCGATTGCCATACAATTCCTGCATTTGTGGAAACCAGGTCTTGCTTAGACGCAAACCGTCAAAAGCCGCCTGCCAGGTAGAAAAGGTACCATGTAACAACAACAGAGAGCGTTCTCCCGATATTTTATCCCAATCTACGGGTGCATCATCCCGGTCACTGAGTACCGTATTCAGTCCGTACATGCGCTTTTTATTTTCCCAGTTTTTGACCAGAATCAAAGCGCCAACACCCACCACCTCATCAGTCAGCCAGGCAAATACCTTGACGATCCGACGGATGCCTTTTGTAACGGCTCCGCGTACCGTGGTGCCATCAGTAGGCACTGGAGGCGCTCCTTCTCTCGGGATCAGGAAAGTAAATTTATCCTTCTCCGTTTTATCTTCGGGAAATACCCACCGTGATTCTCCATCTTCGTCGGTATACAAAACCGCTGACCCCATATTCGGCGTGTTTTTGGGTGCATTCAAGACCATGGCTGGTTCGCCCATTTTTGTTGCTCGGGTAACACCTGCCGCCCGGGTTTGGCTTTGGGGAGCTCCTTTAAGATCGTCCTTGGAGACTTCAATCTCAAATTGTCCAAACAGTCTGATTTCATTATCTTTTGCGGAGTCCATCACCAATTTGTGCATCGGATCCTTCACGCCAGGACCACGGGTAGTGGTTTGGTTAGCATCCAATTCTTTGACCACACCATGTAAGCCCGGTGCGTGTAGGGTAAAGTCTTTAAGCGAAATCTGGATAGGTTCATTATTTCCGGACATTGGGGTTTCCTTGGCCATAATTTCTAAGTTTAAAGGTGTTTATAATCTAAGGTTAAACCAGGATGGCCATAAAATAGATAGGCCAGGGGCGTTAGAGATTCTTTATAATCATAACCGCGTCTCAAGTCCAGTAGGACTTCTGCAACGGGTCTTTTTTTATTTAGGGTTTCTTCGTAAAAAGTTTCTGCAAAATTTCGGGCCGCCACATCATGTACTTCCCAAAGCGGGGCAATAAAACCCAGCATACCTTTTTTGAGCAAGGTGCCCGGAAAGCCACTGGCCTGACCCAGCGTTTCACCGGCAGTACCGACCTGACAGGCATTCAAAAACATAAAAGCAATCGCCGGACTATCTCCACAATCGTAGGAACCAAACATCGCATTTGGCGACAATCCTTTTCCATCTTCTAAAATGAGTTTTTGCTCATTAAAAACCGAATCGCTATGGCCATGCAGGGCCATGTGTACCAGATTGCCCTCAATGACCGGCTTGGCTAGCGTCATACCCAGTACACCTTCAGATGTTGCAGGTACACCAATGGCTTTAAATTTTTCTTCCAGGAAGGTTTTTTCCACCAATGCTTCAGGTAAGGCAGCTTGTTCAAAAGGGTCGTAATTGGCTGCTATAGCAGAAAGTTGCTGAACCTTCAGTCCTGAGGGCGGAGGCGTCACCACCCGGTCATGCAACCACCAGCGGCCCAGGATGGTTTGAGCACCCAAAAACCGAGGATGCGTATCATCCAGCGTCAGGCGTTTTCCATAAGCCAATTCCCAGGGGATATAAGCCTCATCAGTCCAGATCATCAAGCGAGGTGTGCGGTCAATTGCATCGTGTACTTTTTTTAAAGCCTCAAAAAAAGCATCCGGCAACAAATCGGCAATAGACTCTCCCAAAGTGATCAGGATATTGTGTGCCAAATCATCCTTAAAGTCTTCAGCTTTGAGTTCCGAACCTATTTTTTTGGCAAACTCTCGTGCATCAGCAATGGGCGTGGCAGCCTGAGCGGCAATTTCAGGATTAGGAGCATCCAATTGCCAGATCAATTCCCCGGAACTGCGATCCTGTCGGATCAGCACGGTTAAATCCACATCCGGTTTGTCAAAACTAACGCTGGCAATAGATAATGAACACTTTTTGCCTGCTTCAACTACCGGAGTCGGGGCAGGTGCTGCTACTCCTTGCTCAACGGGCACGATCCGCATGGCATTGCCTACTACTCTTTTATTGTAGCGATAAATAGCGATAATATTGACCTCTGTGGCTTGATCATTCACCTGAATGGTAAAAGAGGTTTGGGCATCAGCATCCAACGCAACAGGTTTGGCTCGGTTGTCCTTATCAGCCACTTTCCCGCCAGTGACCATGAGGGAGATTTTCACAGGAACATCTTCATCCGGCCGATCAATAACGATGAGTTCCCCTTCTTCCAGACTTTCATCCTGTTCCGGACTAAATCCCACAAATACTTTAAAAGTGGCTCCAGGCTTGACTACGCCGGGATCACTTATACTCGGATAAGCCTCGAAAGTATCGGGTTCTTCTACTGTGCTCCCACCGCGAGTACTTCCTTTGCTTGATTCAGGAACAGAAGGAGCCGGTGGTGATATAGCTTCTGCTTTTTCTTCATAAATGAAGCCGACAACTTGATCATTTTCCAGAATAACGTAACAATCTTCTGCTTTCGCTGTCAATGGGGCATTGGCCGCCAACGTAGGAAGGGGCGTTTGTTCATGAAGACGTAAAGCTAGTTTAACCGGGATGGGTTTGGGCAGGCGGGATAACTCGTCGAGCAGGTCATCTTTTATATAAAGGTAAAAAAAGCGTTCTCCTGCATCTTTACGCTCAATGAGGATGTAGGGGTATGTCGCCGCTGCTACTAAATTGCGGGCATCGCCTACTTTTTGATCGCCATCAAGCAAATAAAAGTTGTTTTCAGCAATGGTTTTGATCATATTGTGGGTTTTAGAGCAGGTTGGCACTCAACATCCTCCTTCATTAGAGCATGTTAAAAACCAAATTACTTTGCGTGAAAATATTACTTTTCTCCGGGAATTACAAAGTATTCACTTTTAGCATAATGATCAAAGTCAAATACCGAAATCTTTAGCTGCTTACAACTTCTTCGGAGATAAGCTTTTCACGATTGATCATAGGTAACAAAACTAAAGCCAGCAGGCCAATCAATACATTACATCCCAATTGGATAGAAAAGAAGGCAATATTTGCAAAGGAAAAACCATCCTCACCGCTTATGCCGTACATCCCCAGCGCCGTTTGTACCAGAAAGTGGTAGGTGCCCATACCACCTGGCGAAGGAATCACAATACCCCATCCGCCGAAGACGAAGACAACCAAACCAACTAAAGGCGAGAGGTGAGCCGTGGGCAGAAAAGCAAAGAAACAAAGATAGGTCATAAGAAAGTACATCAACCAGATATTGATGCTATGCAGCACAAACAACCAGGGCCGCTCCAGCTGACCGATACTTTTGATACCTTCCCAAAAGCCAAGCAGAATACCGGCAATTTTTTGGAACCAGGCCATTTTTGCAATACGCTTACGCAAAATATAAAAGAGCAACAAACTCGACAGCCCAAGTCCTCCCAGAATGAGTAAAATAGTCCCACCCCCACCAAAACGATCTGAAAGCGAAACATTTTCATCAATAAACTGCCACATCGTATCGAATTCCAGCAGAATGGCTAGTCCGGTTACCAATAAAATACTGATGACATCGATGGTCCGATCTACTACGATGGTGCCTACAACTTTTTGTAAAGGGATCTTTTCGTAGCGTGCCATGGTTCCAGCCCGCACCACTTCTCCCAATCTGGGAAGCCCCAAATTGGCAAAATATCCCAAAACAACCGTCAAAAAAGCATTGATCAGACGGGGTTGATACCCCAATGGACGAAGCAGCATATTCCAACGGATAGCCCTACTCAGGTTACTGATAGTAAAAGCCACTAACACAAGCAGTATCCAAAAATAATTGGCTGAAGCAAAGTCATTAGCCACTTTGCCGATCAGACTACAATCATCAGCCGGAATATTTCGCTGGGCGCAACTTTCCTGGTAGGCTGTATCCTGGTTTTGGTAAACAAAATACAGAATCACTAAGCCTACACTTAGGAAAAGCAAAAATTTTATTAAGTTGAGGATATTCTTTTTCAAAACAATTTCTTTGTCGCAATACGTGAAACCCTTGTTCTAAGTTCATGTTTGGAACTTGCTCTTAGCTCAGGGTTCTAAATTATTGGCGAACAAAGATAGATGAAGTTTTTAATTTCCTGGAAAATCAAAACGGGAATAGTTGGATAATAGAAGTATCAAGACGGGATCCGATTTTGTTCATCGACAAAGACTACCGCCGGTTCGAATTTTTTGGCTTCTTCCATCTCCATCCAGCAGTAGGCAATAATGATCACGATATCGCCAACCTGAGCCCGACGGGCCGCAGCACCATTCAGGCATACTATTCCTGAGCCTCTTTCTCCTTTAATGACATAGGTCTCTATTCGCTCCCCATTATTGTTGTTGACAATCTGAACCCGTTCCCCATCAATCAAATTGGCCGCATCAATCAGATCCTCATCAATCGTTATACTACCAACATAATTGAGGTTAGCTTCCGTAATCACCGCCCTGTGAATTTTCGATTTGAATCTTTGAATCATCATAAATGATGGAATATATACTATTTTGAAAAAATTCGGCTTTAAAAAATCGCCGCAAAGCTCCGACATATTCGAGAAACAAACAACTTCATCTATTGATTCAAGAGAAGATTATCAATCAGTCGTACATTTCCAGCCCATACAGCAGTACAAACAACGGCCTGATCCAGATTTTCCCAACCCTGTATTGGCAGTAGATTATTTCGATTTACAATTTCAAAATATTCAGGCTTGAAGCCAGGAATATCCAAGGCTTGCATCGCGTTCTTTTGTACTTCAACTGGCGTGTATTTTTTCCGCCATTCCAGTACTTCTTTTAGTGTTTCGTATATCTTTGGGGCCAGTTGCCGGTGTTCCGGGCTTAAGCGCAAATTCCTGGAACTAAGGGCCAGGCCGTCTGCCTCCCGCAGTGTTTCCCCCATGACCAGCTCAACCGGCAAGTGTAGTTGTCTGATCATCTGCTCAATAATCGTAAATTGCTGGAAATCTTTTTGCCCCATATACAACCTATCTGGCTGTACAATATCCAGCAACCTTTTCACCACCTGCGCTACCCCATTAAAATGTCCGGGACGAAAAGTTCCTTCCATTACTTTATCCAGTCCTTTAAAATCGAATTCAAGTTTTGTTTGCACTTCAGGAGGGTATACTTCCTCCACCTCAGGAAGAAAAAGCACTTCACAACCAACCTTTTCCAGCAGTTCGATGTCTTTACCAGGTGTTCTGGGATAAAGAGCTAAATCGCCTTTTTCATTAAATTGGGTTGGGTTGACAAAAATGCTGCAAACAGTATGGGAGTTGATGGTTTTTGACAATCGTATAAGGGAAAGGTGGCCTTCATGGAGTGCCCCCATTGTTGGTACAAATCCCAAATTTTGAACTCCTGAACCTGCTAATTTCAGGTAGTGCTGTAGGTCGCTTACTTTTTTAAAGAGGTACATCTTCGTTTTGATAGATTCTAAATCCGAAAACTAATCCGCGAAGATAGTTGTTTTTGTTAAGAGACCAATAAGGTGTTGATAAATAGGGAAATGTCCCCGTTTTTTACTACCTTTGCAGACTTATTCCTTGCATATTGAAGTCAAGGATTTTTAGTTAACTATTATAAGGCTTTATGGATAAAAAGAAAGTGCTGATCGTAACGCAGGAAATGCAACCCTATACTGCGCTGACAGAGATAAGTGAAATTGCCCGTAAATTGCCCCAATACGTTCAGGAGAATGGAATGGAAATTCGGATTTTGATGCCCCGTTTCGGAATCATTAATGAGCGTAGGCATCGTCTTCACGAGGTGGTTAGGCTTTCAGGAATGAATATTATTGTTGATGATGACGATTTTCCATTAATCATAAAAGTAGCCTCCATTCCTGAAGCAAGGATGCAGGTATATTTTCTTGATAACGAGGATTTCTTCAAGCGTAAAGCACTATTTGAAGATGAAAACGGAAGTCCTTTTGATGATAATGCCGATCGTATGGTCTTCTTTTGCAAAGGTGTAATTGAAACCGTCAAGAAATTCGGTTGGCCTCCTGATATCATTCATTGTCATGGCTGGATGACCAGTTTGATTCCATTATACTTAAGAACGGCTTATAAAACGGAACCGTTATTCCAACAATCTAAGGTTGTTTATTCCGTTTATGATAAGACGCTTGAGAGTTCTTTTAAAGATACTTTTGCTTCTAAAGCATCCATCAATAATCTGACCCCGGAAGATTTGGGCAACTACCAAAATGGTACTGGGATAAAACTGCACGAAGGTGCAATATCCTACGCTGACGCCATTATTATGGGCAGCGATTCGTCACCTGACTCCGTTAAGGAATCATTAGACAAAGCAGCCAAGCCGGTATTGCAACCAGAAGGAGAAGATTATCTTCCTGCATATCTGGAATTTTACCAAAGCCTGCTGGCAGAGGAAAAGGTGGAAAGCTAATCAACCCGAAGCGTGTCTCCACAAGCTTCTTTTATTTAATTGCTAATTCTGAAAAAAGCATGAAAAAGCTTTTTAACGGGCTATTTACGTTATTCGTAATTGCGGGCCTTTGTATGCCTGCTTGTACGGACCCAACACAAGTTGGAGCCGAATTACTCGAAGAAGATGGGATTGATGTCGGGTTTACCGATACACTGACTTTACGGTCATCAACATTGACCGGGGATACTGTCAGAACTTATACCCCGTCAACAAATTCCCAACTGCTTACCTTTCTTTTTGGTGACTTTGCGGACCCTGTTTTTGGTCGCTCCACCTCAAATATTTATGTCCAGACACGCTTGCAGCGTGCCTCCAATGGATTATCATTAGTGTTCCCGGATTTTGAAAATGCTGTTTTAGACTCAGTCGTCCTGGTATTACGGTATGATTCTACAGGTTTTTATGGCGATACAGATCAATCCTTTGGCATCGAAGTAAGCGAAATCATGGATCAGATCGATCCTGCCGAAGATTATTACTCCAATGTGAGCTTTAATACGGACATGCAACCTTTCACAAATTACGAGTTTACCCCCAATTTGGATAGTGTTGAAGTATTCGACTATTCGGGTTCCGATGTTGATACACTTAGCTTTGTCCAGTTGCGTATTCCAATGCCCGCTACGCTTGGTCAGCGTTTTATCGATGCTGATACCTCAATCTATGCAAACGATAGTGTTTTCCTGGATTTCTTTAATGGCTTAAAATTAAGCCCTTCTAAAGAAACCAATGGAATGCTTGGCTTTAATTTTGGCCGTTTTTCAGCTACCGACTTACTGAGATCTGGTATTTATGTATATTATACTGTAGATACTTTGCAGAAACAATATCTGTTTCAAGTGAATGACTTCAGCACAAAAATTGCAGCATTTGAAAATGACCATACCAGCGCACTAGTCGAACCTTTCATCAACAATGCTAGCCTGGGTGACAGCCTGGTGTTTATACAAGCAATGGAGGGTTTGAACACAAGAATTGATTTTCCAAATATTGATGATCTGAAAGGATTTATCGTCAATAAGGCCGAGTTGGAAATTGGGATTGCCACAGTGAGTGGAGATGACCCACAACGTTATACGCCATTAGAACAACTTATTGTATTACGGCCCAATGAAGACGGAGATTTAAGGGTCATTTCCGATGTTTCTTTTGCTGGAAGTAACCTGGCAGAATCATTGGGTGGAGTAGTAGAACCTGGAATGAACGGTGCGCCGGATTATTATAATTTTAATATAACCGCACATTTTCAGGACATGATTGATGGAATTGAGCCGAATTTTTTGTACTTTTCGGCATTCCCCCGTGCTGAGCAGGCTGATCGGGTAGTTCTTTATGGAGCCAATCATCAAGAGTTTCCGATCAAATTAAAACTTTATTACACAAAGCCTTAAAGCGTGTTTGAAGCAAACTGTTTTGAAAACTAACAGAACACACAACCTCCAATTTTGCATTGGAATGTCTAAAGTGTTCTTTTTTAGTCGTAGTAAGCTCCAACCATGCGCTTAGTTTCAGTTCCTATCAGACCATAATTCTTTACTCCTAATTAAACACCCCAATTATGTGTGGAATAGTAGCTTATGTAGGCCAAAAGGATGCTTATCCAATTCTGATTAACGGATTAAAACGACTGGAGTATCGTGGATATGACAGTGCTGGTGTTGCCTTATTTGAAACCGACATTATCGTTTCCAAGAAAAAAGGTAAAGTTCAAGAACTGGTTAATTTCATGGATACCCGCCCAAGGAATGGAAAAATTGGCATTGGTCATACGCGTTGGGCCACCCACGGTGTACCCGATGATATCAATGCACATCCCCATTCCAGTGGCAATGGCCGGTTGACGCTCGTGCACAATGGAATCATTGAAAACTATGCATTGCTCAAGGCTGCCTTGGAAAAGGAAGGCCACAAATTTAAAAGTGAAACCGATACTGAAGTATTGGTTCATTTGATTGAAGAAATTCAAAAAAGAGACAATTTGCCGCTGGAAGAAGCGGTACGCATTGCACTGACCAGGGTCATTGGCGCTTATGCCATTGTCGTATTGGACGAAAATGAACCCGGCAAACTTGTTGGTGCACGTAAAGCTAGTCCTCTTGTCATTGGAATTGGTGAAAATGAATTCTTTTTGGCATCGGACGCTACCCCAATTATCGAACATACCAAACGAGTAGTCTATCTAAATGATGAAGAGATTGCTGTAGTTAGACAATCGGGAGAGATGGAAATAAAATCCATTAACAATGAAGTGCTCACTCCTTTTATTCACGAGCTGGATATGGAAATTGAGATGCTCGAAAAAGGAGGGTATGACTACTTTATGCTCAAGGAAATATACGAACAACCTAATACCATTGCGGATTGTATGCGCGGGCGGCTCAATGCAGAAGAAGGCTGGATCAAACTAGGAGGTGTTGATGAATTTGCCAACCGTATTGCCAATGCCCAACGGTTTATTATTGCAGCCTGTGGAACTTCCTGGCATGCCGGACTGATCGGAGAATATCTCTTCGAGGAGCTGGCACGTATGCCCGTTGAAGTGGAATATGCTTCAGAGTTGCGGTATCGCAATCCCATTATTACGGAAAAAGATGTGGTTATCGCTCTTTCACAATCCGGGGAAACTGCAGATACCCTGGCCGCACTCGAAATGGCCAAAGAAAAAGGTGCCCTGATTTACGGTATCGTCAATGTAGTAGGTTCTTCGATAGCTCGTATGACAGATGCCGGTTCTTATATCCATGCCGGACCGGAAATCGGAGTGGCCTCAACAAAAGCCTTTACCGCACAGGTAACCCTGCTGACCATGATGGCTTTGAGGATTGGCTACCAAAGAGGGACTATTTCTGAGTCTTACTTCCGGCTTTTGCTTAATGAATTGGCAAGTATTCCCGCAAAAGTAGAACGGGTTATGGCGAGCAACCAATTGATTGAATATATTGCCGGGGAAATTAAAGATCGACCGAATGCCCTTTATCTGGGACGGGGATATAATTTCCCAATTGCGCTGGAAGGTGCACTGAAATTGAAAGAAATATCGTATATTCATGCGGAAGGTTATCCTGCCGCTGAAATGAAACACGGCCCAATCGCTTTGATTGATGAAAATATGCCGGTTATTGTCATTGCTACCAATAAGAGTGCTTATGATAAAATTGTTAGCAACATTCAGGAAGTCAAAGCGCGCAAAGGATTTGTGATCGCAGTAGTTACTGAAGGTGATACCGTCATTAGCGAGCTGGCTGATCATACTATCGAAATTCCCGATACAGAAGAACCTTTAACCCCACTACTTTCAGTGATTCCTTTACAATTGTTGTCTTATCATATTGCAGTAATGCGGAAATGTAATGTAGATCAACCACGCAATCTTGCAAAATCAGTTACTGTTGAATAAAAAAGCGGCCTCAGGCCCAATTTGGTTTTAAATATATTTTTATGAAAGAGCATAATATGGAGTATAACTCCTCACGGGAAAATCTTGCTATTCCCGAATATGGCCGCCATGTACAAAACCTGGTGAATTACGCAAAGACTATCGAAGATGACGATTTTCGTCAGGCATTCATAGAACGCATTCTGGATTTGATGATGCAAATGCATCCCCAGAATAAAATTATGGATGATTATAAAGAGAAGCTTTGGAAACACTTATTCCGTATCGCTAATTATGAGCTAAATGTAAAAGTTCCCGGAGGGCATATCCCTACCAAGGAAGAAGCGGAGAAAAAACCGGAGAAAATTCCCTATCCGGCTTCTGAAGCTCGTTACCGTCATTACGGTAATAATGTGCAACGGCTCATCAAAAAAGCCCTGGAAATGGAAGCGGGACCAGTAAGAGACGGGTTTGTAGCCACTATCGGCTCTTACATGAAGCTGGCTTACCGGACCTGGAATAAAGAACATTATGTGAGTGACGAAACCATCAAATCAGACCTTGAAACCCTTTCAGGTGGAATACTGACACTTGATGATGATGCCACCATTGATAACCTTACCTCTGCCAACCGTAGCAATAGTAGGAGAAAGAAAATGTCAGGAAGCGGGCACAATGGCAACGGCTCTAATAATTATCAGGGAAGATCTTCTCGTAACAACAGCAATTACAAAGGAAGAAGAAGAAAGCCTTAGTGATCTATGTTTACCGACGCATTTGAAGTTCTTGGCGGACATCGCCTTGAAGGTTCTTTAGTTCCTCAAGGTGCAAAAAATGAAGCCCTCCAAATTATTAGTTCAGTACTTCTAACGACTGAACCTGTTACCATTTCCAATGTTCCGAACATTCGGGATGTCAAGATGCTTATCGAATTATTAAGTGGTCTTGGGGTAAAAGTCGAGCAATTAGAAGAGAACACTTACCGCTTTCAGGCCGACGATATTGATGTGGCCTACTGCCAATCTGATGCCTATCGCCAGAAAGCCAGCCGTATTCGTGGATCCGTGATGCTTGTTGGTCCACTGCTAACCCGTTTTGGCAAAGCAGTTTTGCCAAAACCAGGTGGTGATAAAATCGGTCGTCGTCGACTTGATACTCATTTTCTTGGTTTTGAAAAATTGGGCGGCACATTTAAATACAATGCTGAACAAAGCATGTATTTTATTGAATCTGACCGATTACAGGGCACCTATATCCTGATGGATGAAATCTCCGTAACCGGTACTGCCAATGTAGTCATGGGCGCTGTAATGGCCCAGGGAACCACCCAAATTTATAATGCTGCCTGTGAACCTTATGTTCAGCAATTATGTAGAATGCTCAACCGCATGGGCGCCAAAATTTCCGGCGTAGGTTCTAACTTGCTGACCATTGAAGGCGTTGAGCAACTCGGTGGAACAGAACACCGTATTCTACCCGATATGATCGAAATTGGGAGCTTCATTGGGCTGGCTGCCATGACCCAATCTGCCCTCACCATCAAAGATGTAAATATTCCGGAACTGGGTATTATCCCCAGCGTGTTTGAACGCATGGGCATTCAGCTTGAATTTCGTGGCGATGACATTTTTGTGCCCAGCCAGGAAGAATACGAAATTACCACCTTTATTGATGGTTCCATTATGACCATTTATGACTCTCCCTGGCCGGGTTTTACACCCGATTTGATGAGCATTCTTCTGGTCATTGCTACCCAGGCAAAAGGCAGCGTTTTGATCCACCAGAAAATGTTTGAAAGCCGCCTGTTTTTTGTAGATAAGCTGATCGACATGGGCGCACAGATCATTCTTTGTGACCCGCATAGAGCGACGGTCATAGGCCTCAACCGCCGCTACCAATTGCGCGGTATTGAAATGACTTCTCCCGATATTCGTGCCGGCGTATCTCTCTTGATTGCAGCGCTGTCAGCCAAAGGAACCAGTATCATCCGCAACATCAATCAAATTGATCGGGGATACCAGCATATTGACCAACGGCTGCGCGCTGTCGGTGCCAAAATTAATCGAGTATAAACAACCTTATGTTAGTCTACAATATTACTGTGAAAATAGGCCACGAAGTGCGGCACGATTGGGTGCGGTGGATGAAAGAAGTTCATATTCCGGAAATAATGGACACCGGCTTGTTTGTCAAACACCGGATGTTTCGCCTTTTAGGAGTAGACGAAACCGATGGCATTACTTATGCCATTCAGTACGTTTGCAACGGCATGACTGAATACCAACTTTATCAGGAAAAACACGCCTACAGCATGCAACAGTCTCACCACGATCGCTATAAAGATAATTATGTGGCCTTTCGGACTTTAATGGAAACCGTATAACCGTTAGTGCCTGTTTGGAGGTCAAACTTACGCTTGCGCTGAAGCTTCAGCCTAGGAACATGGGCTCCAAACAAGCACTTAGTCCTTAAGAAATACCTCGATATCAGAAAGGGTACTTACCGACTGTTCATAAGTTTCTGCCATTGCTGAGGCATTGTCCATGCCGGCAAAAAGAGCCATTTCCGAAGTTTGAATAATGTGCATAAAGCGATCAATCTGGTCAGAAGGAACGGATAGAGATTGTAGTTTTATCCTGACGTTGTCTTTTGTTAGTTCAGAAAGTGGAATGTGGAGTTTATCACAAACATATCCTAACAAAGCTTTGGAAATTTCATCATAAAATGCCCTACTATCATTGGCCTGCAAATGGTTTTCGGCAGTAGATAAACGTTGCTGGGCCACCTTTCTTGCTTTTTTACTTTTGGTTAACGCCGGATCAATATTTAGCAACTTATTTTGTGTACGCCTGATGATCAGTACCCCTGCCAGAGTCAAAAAAGGAAAACCCGCCAATATCCAAAATATGGTAGACCCAAAAAACGAGAAGGGCGGGCGTTTCAAACCAGGATCTGTCTTAATAAATCGAATATCCTTGTCCGCTACTTGCTCCTCCCCTTCAACTTTGGGCAATTTACTCCGATTGCTGCCTTGACGGACTGTAATGGAGAAAGGTTGCTGGCTTTGTAAAACGACATATTTTGCACTATCCGGATCAAAATAGGTCAAGGTAGGCCTGATTTGAAAAGTTCCGGGTTCTTTAGGAACGGCGAGATATTCTATGACCTTTCTACCATTGATCTGCCAATTGAGCTCTGAACTGGATTCCTCAACCACTTTTGGATCGTAAACTTCAAAGGTTTCCGGGAAATCAATCTTTGGAACCTGAACGCGTTTGATGTCTCCGTTTCCGGAAATAACCATTCTCAGCGATAGAGCATCATCAGTAGTGATGGTATTCTGGCCCACACCAACCTGCATATTAAATTGCCCTACGGCACCGGTAAAAGAAGCTGGTGCATCTGGTGGCAAAGGATTAACTTTGATTTGCACAGGCTCCGTAACTGCCGGGATTCTTTTGATCTGTTTATTGAAAAAAAAGCTGTTCCTTCTGTTATCATCTCCTACCACTACCCCCAGCTGAACATTGAGAGGATTTACCGTTAACACACCAGCCTGTTGGGGAAATAAGGCAACCCGCTTAAGTACTTTTGTCGCATATTGATTGCCATTAATGACTTCCTTCAACCACCTGGAATCATGCTGACGGACATCCTGAGCATAAAACCCTTGATATTCCGACTCCTGCAAAATATTGTAGTTGTCAATCTGAATAGCGGTATACAATCGATAATCCAGACCGATTTGTTGCCCGACCCAGGCTTCCGTTACAGTCGGCTCAGCTTTTATATAAACTTCTTCCGCATCACTGGAAACCGCTGCACTATTTCCCTTCACCACCTCTATTTCTACCGGATTTGACCTCAGCGTTTTTCCTCCTGATTTTATGGTGGCTGCTCCGATCGTGAATTTACCCACCCGGCGAGGCTGCAGACTGTACGTATAACGGGTTTCACTCGTTGCCTGCCCATTCGAGATCATCGTGCTCGCCGTTCTACTTGGTCCGGAAATAACGGTGAAATCAGAAAACGAGGGAGGGGTAAATCCCTGAGCCGGTCCGTTTTTCAGAGAAAAGTTCACCTGAAAATAGCTGCGTAATACCACCTGTTTAGCATCAGAATACGCTTCAAATGATAGATCGGTTTGAGCCGTCGCAGCATAAGCAAAGCCAATAAATAAAATCAGTGTCAACAATCTTTTAACCATCACGCGACCGGAATTCTTTTTACAAACCAATATCTCACCATCCTATAATTTTGTCGTTTTCCGCTTTTTGCGCTTTTTTACCGGAGGCTCAGTTGGTGCTTGAGGTTCCATAAAGGGCGATATCCGGTTAAATTCTTCAAAAAAAGAATTTTCATCCATATCAAAAAAGGGATGTTTGTTCTTGTCCATGCCAAATTTATCCGCCCCTTGTTTGATACCATCAGGATTGGGTACCACCATCACTTCCAACGGAAAAGTCTCCATTATTTGATCACCAGCTTTAATGCTAGCCGGTTGAATATAATAATTGCCTAAATCAAGAGGCTCCAAATAATAGGTGTACGCTATACGCTGACTCACATCGCCATTAACAATGCTGTAGCTTGAAGATACATTCGGGCCGCTTACCACCCTGAATTCACTAAGATCCGGAGCTTCAAAATTTTCTCCATTGGCATTTTCCAGGCTAAAGATCACCTTGAAATAATTGCCAAACAAAATGGAGTCCGTACTAACTTCGACAGTGAATCGAGCATTTTTTTCCTGAGCAATCAGGGCACCAAATGCCAGACCGAATATCATTGCCGTCAAAAAAAATCTTTTCATAGCCGATAATTTTGAAAGTTAATTTTATAGAAAAAAATTCGCTGCACCTTTCCGTCGACAAAACTTTAGCCTAGTCGACCCTCACACTCGTCCCCTACCAATCCTTATCCGACGTACAAGGTTTTGATTGTGCTTTACGCATTTTATCCAGCACCTTTTGTTCTTCATTCTCCATAATTTCCAACAGTCGTTCTGCCTCTTCCTTGGTTAGATCATCTTCTCCTCGTTCCTCGGCTTGTTGCTGTTGTTGTTGCTCCTCTTCTTTATCCTGAGGTTGCTGCTGCTGCTGTTGTTCATCCTGCTGCTGGTCTTGTTGTTGGTCTTGCTGCTGCTGGTCTTGTTGCTGGTTCTCGTCCTCTTTATCGCTTTTATCTTGATTTTCCTGGTTTTGTTGTTGCTGCTGTTGCTGCTGTTGAACCTGTAACTGCCTTTGGGCCTGGGCTAGATTATATTTGGTTTGCAGGTCATCCGGATTCAAGCGAAGCGAATTTTTAAAAGATTCTACGCTTTTTTCATAATCTTCTTTTTGAAAATACGCGTTTCCCAAGTTGTGATAACCAAAAGCTTTTTCCACGTTATCCTTAGATCGATTAACAGACTCCTCATATTCTTTGATGGCGTCTTCAAACCGCTCTTGCTGATAAATGGAATTACCCAAATTGAAGTTACCTTGGGCTGATTTCTTTTTCTCTAATGCTTTGCGGTAATTTTCTTCGGCTGTCGAAAAGTCCTTTTCCTTATAACGTTTATCACCCTGCCGCAACATTCGGTGATCCTGCTGAGCAGAAACAAGTAACGGAAGCAATAACAAACCCAATATGTAATAGTATTTCGTCATTCCACTTTGCTTTACACCTTAAAAATATCCTTGTTTGCCAAATAGCGATTTTTGCGAAAAGCAACCATAAATTCAATAATGAGAAACAACAGGCCTAACCCAATAAAATATTGAAAATAACTTTCATATTCATTAAAAACTCTTGCTTCAAATTCTCTTTTTTCTATTGCGTCTATCTGCTTTTTGAGTACATCAACCACTCTATCCGTACCCGCAGAGAGATTAAAATAGTTGCCTTTTCCCGCTTCGGCAATATCCATTAACATAGCTTCATTCAGGCTGGTGCGGATCGGGTTCCCCTGGTTATCCCGTTTATAATCTGAACGACCACCTGCATTAATAGGCATAAAAGACCCCTCTGCTTTGCCAACACCAACCGTAAATACCATCAAACCATTTTCCTGAGCCTCAGCAGCTCTTGCTTTTGCTGTTCCGTCATGGTCTTCACCATCTGTAATGATAACGAGTGCCTTGTGGTTCTTGTTCTCTTCTTTAAACGAACGCTCTGCCAGATCAATTGCTTCACTGATTGTCGTACCCTGAGCATTGGCCATATCGGGATTGGCAGAACCCAAAAACATGTTTACGAAGGCATAATCCGTAGTAAGCGGAACTTGCAAATAAGCGTTACATGCAAAAATGATGACGCCGATATTTTCGCCCCTGAGCTGAGTGACCAGATTTTGAGCAAACCGTCTGGCCCGAATGAGCCTGCTAGGAGAAATATCTTCAGCCAGCATACTTTGTGATATATCCAGCGCAATGAATAGGTCAATGCCCTTTCGGGGAACTGTTTCCTTTTTGATGCCCCATTGCGGATTAGCCCAACCGACAATCAGGAAAGTCAGCGCTAACGTAATAAGCATAAACTTTACAGCATGTTTATAACGGGACATTTCGGGCATGATGCGCGTCATCAGCTTTGGATTGCCAAAGCGGTTAATTGCCCGTTTCCGGTAATACCAAGCCGTTGAAAAAAAAGCCGCCAGTATTGGTAATACCGCTAGAGCGTATAAATAGGTGCTATGTTCAAATCTAAACATAATTGATTCTCATTTAAGGGATTACCCTCAGTACGGTGTATCGCAACATCACTTCCAATAAAAGCATCAGCAAACCCAAAAGCGCAAAGTGGTAAAATTCCTCACTATGCCGTTTAAAAGTCGTTACATCAATTTCCGTTTTTTCCAGTTGGTCAATTGATGCATAAATCTGCTCCAGACTTTCCGCCGAAGTCGCCCGATAATATTTCCCTCCGGTCATTTCGGCAATTTCCTGTAACAATGCCTCATCAATCTCCACTCTTGCCACTCCAAAGACATATCGGCCATCACTCCTCCGGCTTACTGGCGTCAGGGTTTCACCCATAGAACCCACACCAATTGTGTATACTTTTACCTTGAATTCTTTAGCTATCTGTGCTGCCAATTTAGGGGATTGGTAGCCCGTATTATTGACACCATCGGTCAACAAAATGACGACCTTACTCTTTGCCTCACTATCTTTCAATCGGTTGATGGCAGTTGACAACCCCATGCCTATAGCGGTACCATCATCCAGGAGTCCACACTCCAGTTTAGCCAGGAAATCTTTAACAATCCGGTGGTCAGTCGTAAGTGGACATTGTGTAAAAGCCTCTCCAGCGAATACCACCAAGCCCATCCGGTCAAATTCACGTTTATCTACAAATTCACTGGCTACCCGTTTACTCACTTCCAGCCGGTTGGGATTAAAGTCTTGTGCCAACATACTACTCGACAAGTCCATCACCAGAGTAATATCGATTCCGTCCGCCTTGACTTCTTCTTCTTGCAACACTTTTTGTGGCCGGGCCAAGGCCAGAATCAATGCGACCATTGTCAATGCACGCAATATTGGCAGCAAACTACGCATACGCCCCCGCAAAGAAAGACCGGAAATGCCTTCCAAGGTCGGCATATTCATCGCAGCATAATATCGCTTGTAGGAGCGATAATACCAAAAGCCCAGTAGTGGCAGTAGCAATAGCAACCACAGGAATCCGGGGTGGACAAAATGGATATTTGTAAAAAAATCAAACATTATCTTCTTCTTCTGGCTTGGCCTCCTCCTCGGGTGGAAGCTCTATTTTTTTAGTAGTCTCAACAAATACTTCCGTTTCTTCTATAGCTCTTGCATGAATTTCGATTGGCGGTTCCGCTTTCGCAAACTTGACCAAATCCGCTGTTTCCAGTATGGTTTCTATCTTTGGGTGCCAATCCGCATCAATCTCCGAATGCTTTAAATCAGCTACAATTTCATCCGTAGTAGATTCCAGTGCCCTCATATTAAAGCGATGTTCCAGGTATTCGCGAAGGATAAAGGTCAATTCACTTTGAAATGCCTTGATTTCTCCCTTCTGCCAAAGTTCAGCTTTTTGCAAATCATGCAACTTTTGCAAGGCGACTTCATGGGCGGGCAGTCGAACCTCCGGTGTTTCTTCCTCCGGTTTCTGTTTCCTTTTTTTGATATAATACCAGATCAAGCCAATAATAGCAATCAAACCTGCCAGGCCTGCTAGATAGGGCAACGCATCTTGAAACTTAACCGGCTCTTCGATAATATCTTTAATCGGTTCTAACCTGACCGTATCTGTTGAAACGGGTAGGGTGTTTACGGTGAGCGGAATTTCATTAGTTGTTACAGTACTTTGTATCCCGCTTTGTATATAAGTAACTGAGATTTTAGGCAAATAATAATATCCGGAATCAAAAGAGGTTAACGTAATGCGTTGCTGAGTCAGAAGCAATGGACTCCTGCTTATCGTATCCATAGGTCGAACATTCAGCACCTCAATACCTTCGATCGAGTCCAAAGGTGACAGGTCAATTTTTTCGATTTGGGCATTACTCGTTTTTTCGATATTTAACCGGAACTCGACCTGATCGCCAATCATAATGTCGGTTTTGGTCAGCTCTCCTGTAACCCCCACCTGCGCTGTCAACTGACACACGCCCAATACACAGCATATTATCCAACCTAGTCTTTTCATTTGTTAATGACTTGCTCGTTTCTGGAAAAATTTCAATAATGCATTAACATAAGATTCATCCGTTCGGATGGTTACTGCACCTGCTCCTGTTTTCAAAAAGGAAGCTTTGAAATATTCCTGATGTTGCTGGTACCATTCATTGTAGTGATCGCGGTTCTTTTTTACCCCAGTATCTATCCATCGTATATTCCCCTTTTCTGCATCTTTGGCCCGGATCAACCCCACATTGGGCAATTCAATCTCACGGGGATCTACCAGGTGAATGCCGACAATATCGTGCCGGCGAGCAGCAATACGCAGGGGAGATTCATATCCTTTGGACAAAAAATCAGATAATAAAAAACAAATACTCCGCTTTTTGATCACGTTGTTAAAATACTCCAATGTTTTGCCTATATCGGTACCCGACCCCTCCGGCTTAAAATCCAATAATTCGCGGATAATCCTAAGAATATGTGTCTTTCCTTTTTTGGGCGGTATAAACTTTTCAATGCGATCTGAAAAGAAAATGACACCAACCTTATCATTGTTATTAATTGCCGAAAAGGCCAACACCGCACATATCTCTGTTAAAATTTCATTTTTCAACTGATTATGGGTACCAAAAAAAGAAGATCGACTCATATCAATCAGCAGCATCACCGTTAATTCTCTTTCTTCTTCAAAAATCTTTATATAAGGATCACCCGTCCTGGCAGTTACATTCCAATCGATATTTCTAACATCATCTCCATATTGGTAACTACGTACTTCACTGAATGACATCCCCCGGCCTTTAAAGGCGCTGTGGTATTCTCCGGAAAAGATGTGTTTGCTAAGCCCTTTGGTTTTGATTTCAATTTTTCGGACTTTTTTCAGAATTTCAGCTGTAGTACTCAATGGATTCTCCTCCTCATCACCTGCATTCCTGGAATAACCCAGCAGGAAGTAAGCTGTCAGCCCCAACAGGGCAACTGCCAAAATGATAAGTATGAGTACCAATGGATTAAGCATCCTTACCTCTTATTTTATTGCTTCTTTGACAACTACTGTGTTTGCCAAAGGAGGAATTGATTAGGGAACTTCTACTGTGTCCAGAATTTTATTGATAATATCTTCCTGGGTGACATTTTCAGCTTCAGCTTCATACGTCAGGCCAATCCGATGACGCATTACATCATGACAAATATTGCGAACATCCTCTGGAATCACATAGCCACGGCGCTTGAGAAAAGCGTAAGCCTTCGATGCTATGGCCAGGTTAATGCTGGCACGTGGAGACCCACCATAATTGATCAACGGTCCGAGATTTCTAAGATTATAATCACCGGGTGTTCGGCTAGCAAAAACAATGTCCAGGATATAACGCTCAATTTTTTCATCCATATAGACTTTGCGAACAGATTCTCTGGCTTTAAGAATTTCCTCAGGCTCCACGACCGGCGAGATTGGGCTGAAGTCGCCCTCCAGGTTCCGTCGAATAATTTGCCTTTCATCTTCCATGTTGGGATAAGTGATTTTCACCTTCAACATAAAGCGGTCTACCTGTGCTTCCGGCAACGGGTAGGTTCCTTCCTGCTCAATCGGGTTTTGAGTAGCCAAAACCAGGAAAGGTTCCTGTAATTTAAAAGTCTCATTGCCAATGGTTACCTGACGTTCCTGCATGGCCTCAAGTAAGGCACTTTGTACTTTTGCAGGAGCACGGTTGATCTCATCCGCCAAAACAAAATTGGCAAAAACCGGGCCTTTACGCACCGAGAATTCATTTTTACTCGGATTGTAAATCATCGTACCAATGATATCGGCAGGTAATAAATCCGGGGTAAATTGAATACGGCTAAATTTGGCGTTGATGGCCTGAGATAATGTTTTAATCGCTAGGGTTTTTGCCAGACCTGGTAAACCCTCCAGCAGTACGTGTCCCCGGGTCAATAATCCGAGTAACAAACGCTCAATCATGTGGTGCTGTCCCACAATCACCTTGCCGGTTTCTTCATTTAACTTTTCAACAAAAGCGCTGTCAATGAAAATCTGCTGATTGAGTGCCTCGATATCTACGTGCATATTAGAATGGATTTGCAGAGTAGTTTGATGTTATTATTTTCCCGTATCGGATAAAATGGATACTATAATTGTCATTTTATCCAGTGCTGAGTATAGAGCCCACAAATTTGGTAATTTTTTTCTACATTACCCAACGAAGACGCCCCCAGCTGTTTACATTAATAATGTGTTAAAACTTCTTAACTAAATTTTAACAGGATGTTTCTATTTCGAACGTTAACTATTGTTCTGCTCTCCATCTTTAGTTTTCAGCTGGCCATTGCCCAGGAATCCACAAAAAAGGAACGAGAACGTCAGGCTGTTCAGGCAATTATCGAGTTGCAAAAAGGTGTTTTAATCCTGAGACTTCCTTCTGAATCAAAAAAGATAAAAGCGATGCAGCAGGTCTTGGCAAAGGATATCAATGACGCTGATCGGACACGCCTGGAGAAACAAATTGAATCCACCCGCCTGAAAAACGAGCAGGAAAACCGCTTAGTTGTCGATGCCTTTGACAATTATTTTTCCTTTGTCCCCATATACGTCATTTATGACACAGCAACCATAGCCCTGCTAGAAGGTCGATCCGGAGATTACCTGTTAGATACCAAACTCAATCCCATTTCCCTTGATACGATCCGTGGAAAATCCTTTTATATTGCCCGTCTGGGGTCTACGGATCAGGCCAACACTACAGGAGCGGAATCCATCATAATCATGGACAAAAACCTGAATGACCTCCAATCACCTTTTCCCTACGCCATTAAACTCCACAGCCTGGGTTATACCCTCAATACTTTGTTGATCCCCAAAGAGGCTTTCGAAAAGCGCATGGAGAAAGTAGCCAGTAAACTCAATAAAAACCTGGAAAAATTCTACGATAATGTAAAAGATTGAGAAATGCTTGATCAGCTTGTAGACAAAAAGGGCTTCGTGATTGCTCACGAAGCCCTTTTTAAGCTTATTTTCTTCTATTTATCTTCTTTGATAATTCCTGTGGCCAACAAACCTTTTTTATAAGGTTTGTTTGATCTCTACAATTTCAAAGCCTTCGATAACATCGGCGACTTTGATGTCGTTGAAGTTCTTAATTGAAACACCACATTCCATACCATTTTTCACTTCTTTAACATCGTCTTTAAAGCGTTTGAGGGAAGCAATCTCGGCGACTGCACCTTCTTTAGTAGGATAGACTACGATACCGTTACGGATAATCCGTACATTGGTGTTGCGATGAATGGTGCCTTCCTGTACAAGACAACCGGCGACTGTCCCGATTTTACTAATTTTAAAGACATTCCTAACTTCAAGCTGACAAACCACTTTTTCCTCTTTGATCGTATCCAACATACCTTCAATAGCCAACTTGATTTCTTCAATGGCTTCGTAGATGATGGAATAAGTTTTGATCTGAACACCTTCGCGTTCGGCCAGCTTACGGGCACCTAACGACGGCCGTACCTGGAAACCAATGATGATGGCATCAGAAGCCGAAGCCAACAAAACGTCCGATTCAATGATCTGCCCCACAGCTTTGTGGATGACATTCACCTGCACCGATTCGATCGACATCTTTATCAGGGAGTCAGAAAGGGCCTCAACAGAACCGTCCACGTCACCTTTCACGATAAGGTTAAGCTCTTTAAAGCTACCCAGTGCCAAACGACGTCCGATTTCATCAAGACTGATCCGTTTCGTTGCACGGGTTGTTTGTTCGCGGATAATCTGAGCCCGTTTGACAGCAATTTGCCGGGCTTCCTGTTCGGTATCTGTTTCTTTAAATCGTTCACCTGCCTGCGGTGCACCACTAAGGCCCAGAACCAATACCGGGGTAGAAGGTCCAGCTTCTTTGATACGTTTCCCGCGCTCATTAAACATGGCTTTCACCTTTCCGGAATGTTCTCCGGCTACGATAGAATCGCCAATGTTCAGCGTTCCATTTTGTACCAGTATTTTGGTTACATATCCCCGGCCTTTATCCAGCGAAGCTTCCAATACTGTACCCGATGATATTCGGTTTGGATTGGCCTTGAGCTCCAGCAGTTCGGATTCCAATACAATTTTTTCCAGTAACAAATCTACATTGTCACCGTTTTTGGCTGAAATATCCTGCGACTGGTATTTACCACCCCATTCTTCAACCAGGAAGTTCATATTAGCCAGTTCTTGTTTGATTCGCTCAGGCTGAGCACCATCTTTGTCAATCTTATTGATGGCAAAAACCATTGGGACCCCTGCTGCCTGGGCGTGACTGATGGCTTCCCGTGTTTGTGGCATGATACTATCATCCGCAGAAATAATGATGACTGCAATATCTGTCACTTTAGCACCACGGGCACGCATCGCCGTAAAGGCTTCGTGACCAGGAGTATCCAGGAAGGTTACCTTTTTCTCATCAGGCCCTACTTGCACTTCATAAGCTCCAATGTGTTGGGTAATACCCCCAGCTTCACCTTCCATTACCTTCGCTTCCCGAATATAGTCAAGTAGAGAAGTTTTACCATGGTCAACGTGCCCCATTACCGTAACGATCGGTGCCCGTGGCTCCAGATCTTCTGGGCTGTCTTCTTCTTCCTCTTCTTCTTCTACTTGTTCTTCAACACTGATGAATTCTACTTCATGGTCAAACTCGTTAGCAACCAATTCGATCACTTCAGCATCCAGACGTTGGTTGATAGATACGATAACACCTAAATTCATACAGGTGGTTATCACATCGGTTACCGGCACGTCCATCAAGCTCGCCAATTCAGAAACGGATACAAATTCAGTCAGCTGCAGTTTATCATTCTGAGCTTCTATATCACGCATTTCCTGCTTTTCGCGAATACGCTCTCTATTATCGCGACGGATTTTCTGGCGTTTTTTCTTTCCTTTACCAGAAATCCGAGCCATAGTAGCCTTGATCTTATCTTCAATTTCCTTTTTGGAAACTTCTTTAACTTCATCACGTGGCGACCTGCGTGAAGGATTGCCTCCACTAGTTTGGCCACGTCTCCGGTCATTACTCCGGTTGTTATTGTTGTTACTGTTTGTATTGCCTGAATTTGGCCCAGCGGCAACTTTTTTACGTTTTCTTCTACGCTTCTTTTTGGCCTCTTCACTGTTTGCATCAGAAGTTGTGCCTTCTTTGGCAGCACCAGGTTTCTGTTTGGCCTTATTTTCTTGTGGTTTGTCCTGAGTTTTCTTTTTCTTCTTGGGCTTTTTGAACTTATCAGTATCAATTTTGCCTAGAATCTTTAACCCTCGAAGTTCGGGAGTTTTGGCCCTTACCAACTCATTTCCCTCTTCTTTGCTTTTTGACGCTTCAGGTTCCGCTTTATCAGGTTTTGCGTCTGGTTCAACCTTTGCTTCTGGTTCAACCTTAGCTTCTGGTTCGGTTTTAGCCTCCGGAGATTTTGCCGGTTCAGGCTTAGCCTCTGGCTTTTCAGCTTGCTGAGGCTTGGCGGGTTCCTCGGGTTGGGCAGTTTCCTTGGCTTTCAAGGGCTCTTCCTCCTTCACGGGTACTTCCTTAGTCTTTTCTTGTAGCTCCACCGTTTGTTTTTCTTTTTCCTGTGGTTTTTCAACCTCCGGAGCTTTTTCGACAGGCTTCGTTTCCGCTACAGGTGTAACAGGTTCAGGCGTTGGCGTTGGCTCAGGCTGAGGTTCAGGTGCCGGTGGCTTTACAGGCACAGGCTTTTCCTTTTCGACCGGTTCTTCAATTTGGGCCGACTTGGGTCTTAAACGACTACCCAAGTCTATTTTACCTAATATCTTCAATTTGGGTGTAGAACGAGGAGCTTCCTGTTCCTCTTTTTTTGCTGAAGGTTCCGGCTTTTCCTCGGCAGTCGATGTTTTTTCTTTAGGAGGAATAGGGGGCGGAGGGCTTGGTTCAACTCTATTATGCGTGCCAACTTCTTTCCTGGGTGTAGCAGGGCGAGTGCCAATAACAAGTTGGTCTGCTTGTTCCTTGATAGCAATAGACTTTTGGAATTCCTTCAACAATTCGGAATACATTTCGTCCGTCACCTTCGCTGTAGGCTTATTTTCAATTTCATAGCCACTCTTGGTGAGATGCTCGACTATAGTGGCCGTGCCTACATTGAGTTCTTTTGCTATCTTGACTAAACGTTTCTCCATTAATAAATTTTTGTTCTTAGCTACGTTCAAAGACAGACAAAAGCTTAGAATCATGGTGACTTCCTTACATATCTTATTATCTATTTTTGATTAATAAAATAAAAAGGTCCATCGCAAAAGCTTTTGGCTACCAGTTAAAAATTGCTTATGGCAAACAGGTTCATTGGTGTTCGCCATAGCTGTTGTTTCAAAGAAACCTATGCAAAGATAAGAGTTAAACCGGCTTGTATGTAACACTTTCCTACAAAATCCGTTAGTTTTACCGGGATAAGGTACCATTTTTAGTTAAAATTATTTATCCCGGCACTGCCAACAAAAAAAAGTAGCTAAGAGTTCCGTTCCCGATCATTCCTCAAATTCATCGGCTAAAATTCGCAATAAATCAACAACTGTCTCCTCTTCCAAGTCTGTACGGCGTAGCAATTCTTCCTTGCTCAGCTCAAGTACACTCTTGGCTGTATCACAACCGATGCCCTTGAGGGCTTCGATTACCCAATCGTCGATCTCATCCTTAAATTCGTCCAAATCCACGTCGTCGATTTCTATCTCTTCCTGATTATTGCGGTATACGTCAATTTCAAATCCGGTCAGTCTACTTGCCAGTTTGATATTGGTTCCACCTTTACCAATTGCGAGAGACACCTGATCAGCTTCCAAATATACATTAGCCCGACTGGTTTCCAAGTCCAAATCAATCTTGGTCACTTTGGCCGGTGTCAATGCCCGCTGTATGTAAAGGCTGGTATTATTTGTAAAATTGACAATATCAATATTTTCATTGTGCAACTCACGCACGATGCCATGAATCCTAGACCCTTTCATGCCTACACAGGCACCTACCGGGTCGATGCGGTCGTCATAGGATTCTACAGCCACCTTGGCACGATCGCCCGGAATACGAACGATGTTGCGCACGGTAATCAAACCATCTTCGATTTCAGGAACTTCCTGTTCCATCAGTTTTTCAAGGAATGTATTGTCGGTACGCGACAAAATCACTACCGGGTTGTTGTTGCGCATTTCCACTGTTTTGATGACTGCGCGAACCATATCTCCTTTTCTTACAAAATCTCCTTTGATCATCTCGGTACGGGGCAAAATCAATTCATTGCCCGTAGCATCATCCAGTACCAATACTTCACGTTTGAGAATCTGGTGAACTTCTCCCAGTACAATATCTCCAACCCGTTCCATATATTTCTTGTACACCTCGTCTTTCTCCAATTCCATGATCCGGGAAATCAGCGTTTGTCTTGCTGCCATGATGGCCCGGCGTCCAAAGTCAATCAGGTGAAGCTGTTCGTAACATTCTTCCCCAATTTCATAGTCCTCATCAATAGAAAGGGCTTCGGAAATAGAAATCTGTGCACGGTCATCAGTGACCTCTCCATCAGGAACAATTTCACGAACTCGCCAAAGTTCCAAGTCTCCCTTGGTTGTATTTACAATGACATCAAAGTTTTCATCCGACCCGAATTTTTTGCGAATCAATGTGCGAAAGACATCTTCCAATACACGCACCATCGTCGGACGGTCTATGTTTTTTCCCGCTTTAAATTCCGAGAAAGTATCCACCAAATTCATATTGCGGTATATTTTCTTGTTAGCGAATAATTATTGTGTTTCATCTTTTACCTTTATTCATTTATTTAAAAGAGATTTTAACGACAGCTTTCGCAATTGTATCCAACGGAATAATGGTTTGAACAACCTCCGTTTTTTTGCGCTTACCCTCCTTAATTCTCACTTTTTCTTCCAATGTGATGTTCGTTTCATCAGCAGCAGTCAGCATACCAGTGTTAATCACACCATCTTTTTGCTGTACTTCCAGTTTTCGCCCGATGTTGTTGAGGTATTGCCTGGCAAGTTTAAGCGGTCTTTCCGCTCCGGGGGAAGAGACCTCAAGTACATATCTTTCACCCAACCAGCCGCCTTCATCAATGAAGGATTCCAAGTATCGGCTTAGTTGTTTACATTTTGTAAAGGTCATTCCAGAATCACAATCTACAAAAACTTCCAATTTCTGATTAGCATGAAGCTTAATGTCGACGATAAAACAATCTGTAAAACCGGATTCCTGAAACTTTTCCTCTAATAGGTCTCTAATTCTTTCTTCTACCACTTTTAACGCTGATGGGTACACAATAAAAAGAGGGAACAGATGGTTCCCTCTTTTCTTTTTTTTCTATGCTTCCGCAAAGATAGGTTATTTTTAGTATAAATGCCAGAAATTCAAGAAATTTAGGCACTTAGACCGAAAATAGAAACACATAATACAAGGAAAAGTTTGTAATGTATTTTCTAAACTTTCAAAAAGTAATGAAAAAATCATTTGCTCAATAAACCCTCCTTGTGTATCTTTGTTTAATATGCGTTAACCTAATTAGGTCCCCTGTTGTAGGAGAGCATGTTTCTCTGCATCCTCATTACCTTCAGGGATCCATCAATAATAATTTCACCATATAATTATAACCGCATGAATGTTGATCACTTATTGGAAAGAGCCCTCAATCTCGAATTTTTAAGTGCTGAGGAAGGGGTGTTTTTATTTGAACAGGCTGCTACTGCGGAACTGATGTATGTTGGAAACCAACTGCGGAAACAACACGTGCCAAAGCCTGTTGTTACCTGGATTATCGACCGAAACTCCAATACAACCAATGTGTGTATTGCCAATTGTAAATTTTGCAATTTCTATCGCAGGCCCGGACATGAGGAATCCTATATTACAACGATTGAACAATACAAACAAAAAATTGAGGAAACCTTTCAATTCGGCGGGGAACAATTACTCCTTCAGGGAGGCCATCATCCCGATTTGAGCTTGTCTTATTATGTTGATCTTTTTAAGGAATTAAAAACGCTCTACCCCAATTTAAAACTGCATGCACTTGGGCCACCGGAAATCGCCCATATCACCAAATTGGAAAAATCAAGCCATCTTGAAGTATTGACAGCGCTCAAAGAAGCCGGACTCGATTCTCTGCCAGGTGCAGGGGCTGAAATCCTGAGTGACCGGGTGCGACGATTGATTTCCAAAGGCAAATGTGGAGGAAAAGAATGGTTGGATATTATGCGGGCTGCCCACCAGATTAACCTGACCACCTCAGCAACGATGATGTTTGGTCACATCGAAACCAATCTGGAGCGCATGCAACACCTTGTAGATATCCGGCAGGTTCAATCCGAAAAACCGGCCGCTGCCAAAGGATTTATAGCTTTCATTCCTTGGCCTTTTCAGGATGAGGATACCATTTTAAAGCGCATCAAGCGAGCTCGCAATACCTGCACTGGTGATGAATATGTGCGTATGATCGCGATGAGCCGGATTATGTTGCCCAATATTACCAATATTCAGGCCTCCTGGCTTACTGTTGGCAAAAAAATAGCACAGGTTTGCCTACACACCGGAGCCAATGACTTTGGTAGTATCATGATTGAGGAAAATGTCGTATCAGCTGCAGGAGCCAATTTCCGCTTTACAGCTAATGGCATCCAGGATGCAATCCGTGAAGCTGGATATACGCCTCAATTGCGCAACCAGCAATACGAATACCGGGAATTGCCCGATCATATTGTTCAACAAGAACTAGATCAATCGACTATGGTAGTTGATTAGGAGAGGAACTAGGAACGGCACAGGGATTTAGGTAGGTTGTGTAGGCTTAAATACTGAGTTTATTTATGAGGGTGTTATGTATCTTAATTTTTCCATTTCTTCCGCCCTTTCCATGCTATTAACATAATAATTGATCCAGAATCCATAATCCCTCGGCTGATGCAGGACCTCATTTTTTGGATTTTTATTTTTGCCACTTTCCTGCAATTATTTTTTTGGGGAGGCATTTTTTCCCGCCTGGCCCGGTATAGAATAAAAAAAAATCCGCCCTCTCCAACCTCCGATTTACCTGGTGTATCCGTAATCATTTGTGCCCGCAATGAGGCGGAAAACCTGAAAGAAAACCTGCCATACATCCTCAATCAGGATTATCCATTATTTGAATTAATTGTAGTAAATGACGATTCAAATGATAAAAGCTGGGAAATTCTTTTGGATATTCAAACTAAAAATCCGATCTTACGCCCCGTAAACGTCCACAAAAAGTTGTTGCCCGGTAAAAAGGCAGCATTGACAAAGGGCATCGAAGCCGCCCATTACGAAACTGTATTATTAACCGACGCTGATTGTCGGCCCGCAAGTAGCGATTGGATTTTTCAAATGCAATCCACCTTAAAAGGCCCCATTCAAATAGGGTTAGGTTACGGTCCGTATTTTTCAAAAAAAGGCTTCCTTAATTTCTTTATACGCTTTGAGACTGTTTACACGGCTATCCAATACCATTCCTTTACATTAATTCGATGGCCCTACATGGGTGTAGGGCGAAATTTAATTTATCGCAAGTCTTTGTTTGCAAAAACAGATGGCTTTCGTCAACATTCCCATCTTGCTTCCGGCGATGATGATTTATTCATTAATGCCGTATCTACCGGGGATAATACTGTTATTATGCTTGACCCAGCCACTTTTGTGTATTCACATACCAAAAGCAGTTGGCGAGACTACTACTACCAAAAATCGAGACACTTAAGTACCGGTAGCCATTACCGACTCCGCCATCAGGTGGCACTTGGCGCACTTTCTGCCAGCCATTTGATTCACTATGCGGGTGCTGGAATACTACTGTTACTGGGTTGCTGCCCCCTGGCAGTTTTTGTATCGTATTTGGTGAGAATCCTAGTAGTAGTCGCAGTGTACACAGGCACCCTATCCAAACTTAAAGCAGTTGACCTGCTCCCCTGGATACCCATTTTAGATCTGTTTTATCTGCTTTACTACTTTGCATTTGCACCGGCTTTATTAACCACCGGCAATCAAAGAAAATGGAAGTAGTAGCCAAAAATGTATTATCGAAGAAGGCCCACGCTGATTATGAATTAGTGAAGAAGGCCGTGAAAGGCGATCAAAGAGCTTATGCCTCATTAATGAATCGCTATCAGGCATCAATTTTTCACCTGATGTTGAAAATGGTCAATGATCGGGAAGATGCCAATGACCTTACTATTGAGGCTTTTGGAAAAGCCTTTCTTAAACTCCCCAGTTACGTACCGCGCTATGCTTTCAGTACCTGGTTGTTTAAAATTGCAATTAACAATTGCATCGACTATGTGCGTAAAAAGCGCATGTTGACGTATTCAATTGATGATCCAATTGAACCCGATAGTGAGCAGGATTACCGGAGTAGCCTACGGGCCAAAGTGCTCAATCCGGAAGAGGAGGTTATCCGCAAACAACGGGTCAAATTAATGAGACGTGTATTAACCAAACTAAGCAATAAGTACCGGCTAATGATTGAGCTGCGCTTCTTTGAAGAGCTCAGTTATGAAGAAATATCCAACGAATTGAATATTCCTCTCGGTACAGTAAAAGCTCAATTGTTCCGAGCCAAAGAAATGCTCTACGAATTGTTGCAACAGCCGGGTGCTAGCGCCTATCTGGAAACAACAAGACGCAGAACAGGAACAGCTTGATCTTGTTCTAACGAAATGCCCAAAAGTTATCCTAATTAATTCTAAGCGAAAGCTTCAACATTGATGGGAGTCTTTTCTTGACAGAGAAGGCTCCTATTTTTTTTATAATTCCTAATTTTGCAAAAAAAAGTTATGCCAAAACTAATGCTACTGGGATGCAGTGTCCTTTTCTTGCTGGCTGCCTGCGAACCAACCACTTCAAAAACGACCTCCAGCAAAGAACAACAGCTAGCGCCCATCACTGAACTGGAACAAAAGCTACGCACTCAACAGGATGTCAGTCTGGATACAACTACGGCTAATGCGCTGATCAAACAAAGTCTTAATTATATTAAAACCTATCCTGCTGACTCCATTTCCGGAGAACTCCTGTTTAAAGCCGCTGATGTATCGAGAGGAATTGGTCATTATCAAGATGCTGTAGATCTTTGGGATCGCTTTTATCGGGAATATCCGACTCACAAAAAAGCACCGATTGCCCTTTTCCTGAAAGCTTTTACAGCGGATAAAGACTTACAGGATTCGGGAGCAGCCAGCGCTTATTATGAAAATTTCTTGCAGAAATATCCCGATCATGACCAAGCTAAAGATGCCCGGCTATTATTAGATATTTTACGAAATGACCAATCTCCGGAAGAATTGATTAAACAATTCCAACAGAATAATCAAGAATAAACCTCTTGTACCCCTGTCAGAACAAGTTTACTGTTACTAAATCGTTAAAGTTGGCGGAAGATGCCCGTATCCAGTGTATTGGGCAGTCATATTTTGGTTATCTTGCGAATTAAAATTTGCTTTTAAAATGAAAAACATAATCGTACTCTCACTTATACTATTTGCAATGGTCGGGGTTAAAGCCCAGGGCATTGAATTTTTTCACGGTAGTTGGGAAGAAGCATTGGCGAAAGCCAAAATGGAAGAAAAAATCATTTTTGTAGATGCTTATGCCAGCTGGTGTGGTCCGTGTAAACGCATGGCAGCAAATGTATTTCCACTTCCGGAAGTAGGGGAATTTTTTAATAAAAATTTCATTTCCTTAAAGCTAGACATGGAAAAAGATAAGGAAGGCATCAAGTTTCGGCAAAAATACCCGGTTTCGGCTTTTCCAACCCTATACTTCATAGACTACAACGAAGAAGTTATCCAAGTTGTCCGTGGGGCCCAACAAGCCGACGCCCTGATCAAACTAGGAGAAGGGGCTCTTCAAAAAGTGGATCGCAGTGGCGAATTTGAGGAAGCTTATGAGCAGGGTGATCGCAATCCTGAATTGGTGTACAATTATGTCAAAGCCTTAAATCGTGCAGGTAAATCCAGTCTAAAAATTGCCAATGAATATATCCGCGACCAAAAAGATCTGACGACGGAGCAAAACCTTCGTTTTTTGTTGGAGGCAACGACCGAAGCCGATTCCCGGATTTTCACACTGATGATTGACCACCGCAAACAGCTGGAAGCATTGATCGGTGAAGAAGAAGTAGAGACTAAGGTGTTGATGGCTTGCCAGGCTACAGCTCAGAAAGGTATTGAGTTTGAAAATAAGGCCTTAATTGATGAGGCCATCAATAAGATGAAGCAACACTATCCCCAAAAGGCCGAGAACTTCGCCATCCAAACCAGAATGTCATTTTGTCTGGCTTGTCAGGACGCCAAGGATTATGTTGCCGCCTGTAAGGATTATGCAAAAAAAATCGCCAAAAACGATCCTAATCAATTGGATAAAATCGCGATGACCCTTAGCAAGCAATTTGGGGATGATACCAAGGCGATGAAAGCCGCTGAAAATTTCGCAGAAACGGCAGCAAAAGGAAGCAATCGTTATGAGTTTTACATTACCTACGCCGATATTCTGTACAAAAATGGCAAACAGAAGGATGCGTTGGAGGCCGCCAATAAATCTCTCGAATTAGCTCAGAATCAAGGCCCTAATGCCATCCGTTCGGTTGAAGGTTTTATTCAACGAATTCAGGGATAAACCCCCATTCGTAAATTCAATTTGGCTGGTCAACTAAATGGGTGACAGTGTTGTTGTTCAGGGACTTGGACAATTATTGTCCCATGTATTTAATCAAAAAACAACCAAAATGAAATTCAAATTAATTGTATTCCTGCAATTACTATTTATCGGTAGTCTGATGGCCCAGGGAGGCATCAAATTTTCAGAAGGAAGTTGGGAAGAAATTTTGGCAAAAGCCAAAGCCGAAAATAGGGTGATATTCATGGACGCTTATACGACCTGGTGTGGGCCTTGTAAGATGATGACTCAAAACACTTTTCCAGAAAGAGCCGTTGGGGATTTTTATAATGCCACTTTTGTCAATGTAAAGGTGGATATGGAAAAAGGAGAAGGTCTCGAAATTGCAAGAAATTATGAGGTAAGAGCCTATCCTACGCTGTTATTTATCAATGGTGATGGTGAGCTGGTGCACCGTGGTGTTGGCTACCGGGGGCCGGATGAATTAATTGCCCTTGGAAAAATAGCTTCCGACCCTGATGAAAATAGCCTGGGGATGGAAAGACGGTATAAAAGTGGCGATTACGAAGCCGACTTTTTGCGGAAATACGCCCTGGCTAAGGCAGAAATGATGGATGGTGATCCCAGTGAAATTGCCGAAGCTTATCTAGCAACCCAATCTGATTGGGGAACAGAAAAGAATCGAGAATTTATTTACACCTTAATCGATGATGCCGAAGGAAAAATGTTTGACTATCTGGTAGAAAACCGGCAGGCTTTTTCGGACCAGTTTGGAAAAGTAAAAGTCATCAACCGCATTCAGGCGCTCATTTTGCGTAAAGCATTTACCAATCGCAATGAGATGCCCGCTCTGGAGGAAATTGATGCCTTATTTACCAAGGCTTATCCAGAAGCAGCACCTCAATTATCCGCTAATTTTCGAATGGTTTATTTTCAACAAACGGGTGATTTAGCACAATATGCCAAAACTGCTATTGACTATTTTGATAAATATCCCTCTGATGACATGATGGAACTAAATAATGCTTCCTGGGCTTTTTACGAAAGTGTCACCGATATGAAACAGCTGAAAAAGGCGGTAAAGTGGGCTGAAAAATCCGTAAAATTGAATAAACAATACTTCAATATGGATACGCTGGCTGCTTTGTACTTTAAGACCGGAAAAACCAAAAAAGGGCTTAAAACAGCAAACGAAGCCATCGATCTGGCTAAGGCTAACGATGAAGATTATACCGGGACAGTGCAATTGATTGAGTTATATACAAAATAAGCTCCATTTCGGAATTTTCCAGCCTCAACCCTATTTGCAGCAAGTGCAGATAGGGTTGTCGTTTTCAGAAGAATTGGATTAACCTTTCGCTATGCGGGTCGGGTTAATTACCTTTGATATATAAAACAAAACAATAAATGGCAGAACAGGAAAAAGCAGACCGTACAGATGTCAATTCCCTTGGAGAATTTGGATTGATTGATCATTTGACCAAGCAGGCCAGAGTAGAAAATCCTTCAACAGTGAAAGGAGTAGGCGATGATGCAGCAGTTATTGATAATGGTGATTTATTAACTGTTGTTTCTACGGATATGCTGGTGGAAGGCATCCATTTTGATTTGATGTATACGCCCTTAAAACACCTGGGATATAAAGCTGTTGTCGTCAATTTGTCGGATATCTATGCAATGAATGCTACGCCAAAACAAATTACGGTATCTGTAGCTTTATCCAATCGCTTTTCCGTAGAAGCTATGGAAGAATTATATGCCGGCATCCATGCTGCCTGCGAACGATACAAAGTAGATCTTGTAGGTGGAGATACCACCTCCTCGCCAAAAGGGCTTTATATCAGTGTAACAGCCATCGGACAAGGTGAAAAAGGCAAAGTGGTTTATCGCAATACAGCTCATGTTGGTGATTTGATTTGTATTACGGGCAACCTGGGAGCAGCTTATCTGGGATTACAGTTGCTAGAGCGTGAGCGGCAGGTTTTTCTGGCAGATCCCAATATGAAACCAGACCTGGAAGATCAAAACCTTCTGGTGGGGAGATTGCTAAAACCGGAGGCACGTAAGGATATGATTGAGTTGTTTGCCAAAAACAAACTCGTGCCTACTTCTATGATCGATATTTCGGACGGACTGGCTTCTGAGTTGTACCATATTTGTCAACAATCGGGCGTAGGTGCTTTTATTGAAGAAAGTGGTGTGCCCATTCATCCGGATGCTCAACAAATGGCCATTAAATTCAAACTTGATCCAATAACTTGTGCACTGAGCGGTGGAGAGGATTATGAATTATTATTCACGATCCGTCCCCATGATATTGAAAAGGTTAAATACCTCCCGGATATTTATATTGCGGGGGAAATCGTTAAAGCAGCAGATGGCATTAAATTGCATACTACCGGAGGTAATTTGCACGATATTACAGCGCAGGGGTGGGCGCATTTTAAGCCGGGGGTGGAGTGATTGAGATATCGGGGATAGTTCAACTAGGTATTTTCTGAAAAAAATTAACTCATGAAAAAATTGATCGTCCTCCTGTTTTTAGGGGGAATGCTCTTTCAGGCCTGCAAAGAGGACAAACCAAAAAAGGTAGAAAAAAAACAGGTCCCGGTACCTCGATTCGAAAAGGATTCGGCTTATGCTCATGTTGTCAAACAGCTCGAATTTGGTCCAAGAGTTGTCAACTCTGAGGGACATCAAGCAACAAAAAACTGGCTGGTCAATAAATTCAAAAGCTATAATATCAAAGTTATCGAGCAGAATTTTAAGGCTACAGCTTATACCGGAGAAGTCTTGAATGGCACCAATATAATCGCGCAATATAATCCACAATCGCGCAATCGCATATTGCTGGCCGCCCATTGGGATACCCGCCATATTGCCGACTCTCCGCTGAGCAAAGATCGACAAAACGAACCCATTCTAGGTGCTGATGATGGCGCAAGTGGGGTTGCTGTTTTGTTGGAAGTAGCCCGTCATTTGGAGGCCAATCCAGTGGATATTGGGGTAGACATTGTTCTTTTTGATGCCGAAGATTACGGTGAAAGTAAAGAACAATATGCTAATGCTACCGAAGAACGTAAAGGGCTCAATAGCTGGGCTCTGGGCTCTCAACATTGGTCAAAAAATGTACATACTTCAGGCATTCAATACGGCATTTTGTTGGATATGGTAGGGGCTAAGGGTGCCCGTTTCCCTAAGGAAGGCTATTCTATGCAGTTTGCTCCTGAAGTCGTCAATAAGATCTGGAAGCTGGCCAAACAGATGGGATATAGCGATTATTTTCATGATGCCAAAGGGGGGGGGATAACGGATGATCACTTCTTTGTCAATACGATTGCTGGTATCAAGATGATTGACATTATCAATTTACCAATCAATTCGGACAACAAAGGCTTTGGTTCCCACTGGCATACACACAATGATAATCTTGAGGTTATTGACAAACGAAGCATGAATGCCGTTGGACAAGTTTTACTGGCAGTTATCTACCGCGAGGCGGGTGGGACCTTATAGATATCGTACTTGCATCTCCACACTTTTAATGCCTATAAAATGACAGCAGACACAACTATCCTGAATTACATTAACGGAAACTTGCAAGCTCCGCAGTCTGGCCGGTTTCTGGACAATTATGATCCATCTACTGGTTCAATTTACAGCCAGATTCCCGATTCTGACAGCCAGGATGTGCAATTGGCGGTAGATGCTGCTCGAAATGCCTTTCCTTCCTGGTCATCCTGCGGCGTACAGGAGCGCTCTCGTGTCATGTTGCGTATTGCCGATTTAATTTCCAAAAATCTGGACGCGCTTGCTAAAGCTGAAAGTCAGGATAATGGAAAACCAATGTGGTTATCTTCTAGTGTGGATATTCCACGTGCTGAATCCAATTTCCGTTTTTTTGCTACAGCAATTCTGCATTTTAGTAGCGAAGCCCACCGGATGGAACAGCTTGCCATCAATTACACCATACGACAACCCATTGGCATTGTCGGTTGTATTTCCCCCTGGAATTTGCCGCTTTATTTGTTTACCTGGAAAATCGCTCCGGCATTGGCTACAGGCAACTGTGTAGTCGCCAAGCCATCTGAATTGACACCAATGACGGCCTATCTTTTGGCTAAAATTTGCCAGGAAGCCGGATTACCTCCCGGAGTGTTAAACATTGTACATGGATTAGGCGGGAATACCGGACAAGCCATCGTTGATCATCCAGAAATAAAGGCCATTTCCTTTACCGGTGGTACACAAACCGGGCGCACTATTGCTGCCACTGCTGCCCCGATGTTTAAAAAGTTATCGTTGGAATTAGGTGGTAAAAACCCCAACATCATTTTTGCAGATTGCGATTTTGACGAGATGATGGATACCACCATGCGCTCTTCCTTTTCCAATAACGGGCAAATTTGTCTGTGCGGTTCTAGAATTTACGTAGAGCGCCCCATCTATGACCGCTTTCGGGAAGAAATCGTTAAAAGGACCCGGGACTTGAAGGTGGGGAATCCACTTAGTGAACAGGTTGACCTTGGTGCATTGGTTTCTAAAGCGCACCTGGAAAAAATACAATCCTACCTGAAATTGGCACAGGAAGAAGGTGGGCAAATTCTCTGTGGTGGTGCCATCATTGATCATAAAGAAGCACATTTGCGCAATGGTTATTACCTAAGCCCAGCGGTTATCGAAGGTTTGCCTATCCATTGCCGAACCAACCAGGAAGAAATTTTTGGCCCTGTAGTCACTATCGCTCCTTTTGATACTGAAGAAGAGGCCATTGCGCTAGCCAATGGCACCGTTTATGGCCTGGCATCAACCCTTTGGACCAGCAATCTGCAGCGGGCCACTCGTGTTGCTGAGCAATTACAATCAGGCATCGTTTGGGTCAATTGCTGGATGTTGCGGGACCTGCGTACGCCTTTTGGAGGCGTCAAGAATTCCGGTGTGGGGCGGGAGGGAGGCCTCGAAGCGCTGCGTTTCTTTACGGAAGCAAAGAATGTGTGTTTGAAGTATTGATACCACCTCCCTAAGCATGTTTGACAAAAAAAGTCACAATCCTAATAATTTGTGTATTTTTACCCTTGATAAACTGAAATATTAAATCAGTGGACTCTATACATAAATTCAAGGTAGAGGGAATCGAGGGAAATGAAATCGACTTTGCTACCTTCAAGGGCAAAAAAATGATGGTTGTGAATGTAGCTTCAGAATGTGGCTACACTCCTCAATACCAGCAATTGCAAGAGCTCTACGAGGAGTTTAATGATAAATTGGTCATCATCGGGTTTCCCAGTAATGATTTTGGCGACCAGGAACCCGGAACCAATGAGGAAATAAAATCATTTTGCACTAGCCGATACCAGGTGAGTTTTCCGCTCACTGCAAAAATAAAAATCCGGGGAGAAGGGGCACATCCGGTATACCGATGGCTCACTCGAAAGGATCAAAATGGTATCATGGATAGCAAAGTACAATGGAATTTTAACAAGTACCTGCTCGATAAAGACGGGTATCTTATTCGATATTATCCCTCATCAGTTAGTCCTATTGATCAAGAAATTCTCGATTGGATTTCACCATAAATGTATTAGAGTTCATAGCAGAATAAATTGCTATGGCATTCAGCAATATCATTGGGCAGACGAGCGTCAAGGAGATGCTGCATCAAATGGTGTCAGGAGACCGTTTGCCTCATGCGTTGTTGTTTCTCGGGCCTTCGGGGAGTGGCAAACTCGCCCTGGCTCTCGCTCTGGCACAATACCTGCTTTGTGAAAACAAACAGGAAACTGACAGTTGTGGTCAATGCCCCAGCTGTTCCAAAACCTACCGTTACATTCACCCTGATTTACATTTTTCATTTCCTACCATAGGCACTAATGTTACTAGCGATTCATTTCTACCTCAATGGAGGAAATGTATGGAGGAAACGCCCTTTATGACTGCCAATGAATGGTTGCAATCTATTGGTGCGGAAAATCGCCAGGGTAATATCAACAAAGAGGAATGTGCGACTATTATTCGTAAACTTAGCCTGAAAATATTTGAGGGTAGCTATAAAATTCTCATCATGTGGCTACCAGAGTACCTTGGAAAAGAAGGCAACCGCCTGCTCAAGCTTATCGAAGAGCCACCTGAACAGACCATTTTTATTCTGGTGGCGGAAAACCAGGATCTCATTTTAAATACGATTTTATCTCGCTGCCAAATTGTTAAAATCAATGCCTTGGCAGATGAAGAAATTGTAGAAGGGTTGGTCAACCTTCATGGTGTAAAGGAGGAAGAGGCACAGGCCATTGCTCATTTGGCCAATGGTGATTTTAATGAAGCCATTCACCTTGCTGGTAATCAGGAAAACGACAATGCTACTCTATTTTTGGAATGGCTGCGCAAATGTTATATCGGCAATGGTGTGGAATTGGTTGCCTGGGTAGATAGTTTTGCCTCATTAGGCCGGGAAAACCAGAAGTATTTTTTGAATTATGCCCTGCACTTCATGCGGGAATACATGGTGCTGAAACTCACTGGAAATGATCGGGTACGGCTGCGGACCAACGAATTAAAAACGGCCCAAAATTTAGTAAAGGTCATTGAAATGGATCAGCTGGAAAAGATAGTACAACTCCTGACAGATTGCGCATATTATATAGAACGTAATGCCAATCCAAAGGTCTTGTTTTTAGATACATCAATACAGATGAATAAATTGTTGAAACGAAATCACAAGGATCTGAACCCCACTGCGGCAAATGTGTAATAGATAGCTTTCATCAGGAAAACTATAGACACTAAAAGAGTGTTTGTTGCTTGAAGAGGAAATAGTGAAATGGGTTCTACATCCACCAGAAAATTTTGAAAAGATGGGATGTTTAGGATGTTCTGTTACAACAGAAAACGGTTCGCCCAAGGGCTGCCAAAGCAATGGCGGATGCTCTTCAGGGGGATGCAACCGACTCAATACTTATGATTGGTTATCCAGTACCGATCTTGAAGATGTCGAACCATACGACTATATAGAGGTTAGCTTTAAAAATGGATCTCGCAAAGCATTTTTCCGGAATTTGAATTTTAACCGGGTGGTGACAGGCGACATGGCTGTCGTCGAAGCGGGCAATGGTTATGATGTGGGCCGAGTAAGCCTTTCCGGGGAATTGGTTCGTTTGCAAATGCGCAAAAAACGAATGACGGAAGAGAGCGTATTATTTAGTGTCATCAGACGGGCTAATGAACGCGATTTGGAAAAATTGCAAGAAGCCCGTGAGCTGGAACGTTCTACGATGATTAAGGCAAGAGCCATCGCACGTACACTCGACCTGGATATGAAAATAGGTGATGTTGAATACCAGGGTGACAAACGGAAGGCAACCTTTTATTATACTGCCGACGGCAGGGTTGATTTTCGGGAGTTGATCCGGCATTTTGCTAAAGATTTCCGAGTTAAAATCGAAATGCGCCAGATTGGTGCACGTCAGGAATCGGCTCGAATTGGGGGACTTGGCTCTTGCGGGCGCGAACTATGTTGCTCGACTTGGTTGACCGACTTTAAATCAGTCTCTACTTCTGCTGCCCGTTATCAGAATCTGGCCATCAATCAGTCAAAATTGTCGGGCCAATGTGGCAGACTTAAATGCTGCTTAAATTACGAGTTAGATACCTACCTGGATGCCTTGGAACATTTTCCGAAACACGCGGATAAATTGCACACCGAAACAGGTACAGCAACCCTCATCAAAACGGATATCTTTAAACAATTAATGTTTTACGTCTATGAATCCGGCAAGGGTAGGGGAAAGATTTATACTTTACATGTAAACAAAGTTACTGAGTTGTTGGAACTCAATAAGAAAGGAGAAAAACCTGCAAATCTAGGCGATTCTGCTCATTACGTGGTTCCCGATGAAAATGAGGAAGTGGAAATGGACTTTGCGGATGTAACCGGAGCCGTAGAATTGCCTCCGGAAGAAAAAAGACGCAGCAAAAAGAGAAGAAAAAAGCGCAACCCTAATGGCCCGGGTGGTAATAGGAATCAGGGTGACGCTAAAAAAAATAGCCCGCGTATGCCTGAGCAGAAAAAGACCAGCAATCAATCGGGTGGAAATAAGGATAAACCCCAAGGTGAAGACCGTCCCAAGGGTAATTCCCGCAGTAGAGACAATCGTCGCGGAAAGAAATAATTTAGTGGATTTATATTGTTGAAATTTTAGAGCATATTTAGAACAAAAATAATGCTCTTAGTCCAAAACGAAAAGTAAATGAAATACGACCTGACCGTCATCGGTTCCGGCCCAGGAGGTTATGTTGCCGCCATTCGTGCGGGCCAATTGGGATTAAAAACGGCTATTATTGAACGTTACAACTCCTTGGGAGGCACCTGTCTGAATGTAGGATGTATTCCTTCAAAAGCCTTGCTTGACTCTTCAGAACACTACCATAATGCCAACAAAAAGTTTGCATTACACGGCATAGACCTTAAAGACCTTAAAGTCAATATGCCACAGATGGTCAAGCGTAAAAACGAAGTCGTGGTTCAAACAGTAAAAGGCATTGACTTTCTGATGAAGAAAAACAAAATTGATGTGTTCCACGGACATGGCAGTTTTAAAGATGCACACCACATCAACATCGCTAAGGAAGATGGGAGCATTGAAGTGATTGAAACAGAAAAAGTCATCATTGCTACCGGTTCAAAGCCCATCACACCCGATGCTTTCAACTATGATAAAAAGCGGATCATCACCTCCACAGAAGCACTAAATATAAATAAGGTGCCAAAAAGAATGATAATTATTGGTGGTGGCGTTATTGGATTAGAGCTCGGCTCTGTTTTCGCTCGTTTGGGTACTGAAATTGAAGTAGTCGAATTTCTGGATCGTATCATTCCGGGTATGGATGTAGACTGTGGTAAAGAGTTGACGAGGTCTTTGAAGAAATTGGGCTTCAAATTCCACTTAAAACACAAAGTCACTGGTGTAAAAGCCAAACGGAATGGTGTAACCGTGGAAGTACAAAAACGAGATAGTGAGGAAGGTTTCAAACTCGATGCAGACTATTGCCTGATCGCCATTGGCCGTCGTCCCTATACCGACAACCTCGGATTGGAAAACGTTGGTGTTGAAAAAGATGATAAAGGCCGGATCAGCGTTAATGATCACCTAGAAACCAATGTACCAGGTATCTATGCCATTGGTGATGTTATCCAAGGTGCAATGCTGGCACACAAAGCCGAAGAAGAAGGTGTCCTTGTCGTAGAAACTATTGCCGGACAAAAACCACATATCGATTACAATTTGATTCCCAGTGTAGTATATACCTGGCCGGAAGTAGCGGGTGTAGGTCAAACCGAAGACCAACTCAAAGATGCGGGTGTTCCTTACAAATCCGGGAAGTTCCCTTTCAAGGCCTTGGGGCGGGCTCGTGCCAGCACCGATACAGAAGGTATGATTAAGGTATTGGCTCATCAGGAAACGGACGAAATTCTGGGTGTACACATGGTTGGGCCACGTACGGCTGATATTATTGCCGAAGCTGTAGCACTGATGGAATTCCGTGCATCTGCTGAAGATGCCGCCCGGATGAGTCATGCACACCCCACTTATACTGAAGCCTTCAAAGAGGCGGCTCTGGCTGCTACGGCTGATCGGGCATTGCATATATGATGAAAGCGGGAGAAGGTCACCCCAACCTAGGTGGCTTTCAGACAGATGATCAAACTGGAGTAGTGGGCAATATCTGGAATTTTTCAGTATGGGATAAGGATATTTATAGCCAACTCCAACAATACGAGGGCAAACATGTGAAATTATTCTATCAACAAAAATATAAAGCCATGCCCTGGCAGGGTGATACAAAGTATTATATTGAGAAGGTAGAAGAAATCAAACGATATTTTAGAGCTTCTTCCCAGCATATAATAGAAAAATTGCCGGACGTTTATGAACGTCCGGCAATTTTCGTTTTTGCCACAAATGGATTGGCATAGAAATAATCGTTTCAGAGGGTAGATTAAGGTCAACTGCTATAGCAAATTGAGTTGCTGGAGCCAGACTTTTAACAATCATTTCCAAAAGGCCATTGTTCCGATAGGGCGCTTCGATAAAAAGCTGGGTTTGCTGATGCCGTTGAGATTGCTGCTCCAATTGTTTTAATACTTTGCTCAAATCCTTTTGCTGATGAGGCAAATATCCATGAAAGGTAAAGGATTGCCCATTCATCCCGGAAGCCATCAGGGCCAAAAGTATGGATGATGGGCCCACCAAAGGCACTACAGTAATACCTTTTTGATGTGCCAGCCGCACCACAAGGGCACCGGGATCAGCTACTCCCGGACAACCTGCCTCAGATAATAACCCCATGTCCTTCCCTTTTTCAATGGGTTCCAGAAATGCTTCAATTCCTTCAGAAGGCTGGTGTTTATTCAATTCAAATATGGTTAAATCACTTATAGGGCGCTCCGGATTAGTGCTTTTGATAAAGTGGCGGGCAGTCTTTGCCCTTTCAACGATAAAATAATCTAACCGATGCAGAATTTGAATCACATAATCCGGAAGGGTATGGGTCACATTATCACCAATTGGTGTTGGAATAAGATATAATTTTCCTTTATCAGACATATTGTTCATTTTCCTGGATGAGCAAATTTTCAATTAATTTCATTGCAATCCGTTACTTTAAAGGCTTTTTCCAATGAATTGTGCATTTCAAAAAATCCAAATGTAGTCACAATCCTCTTTTTCTCAGAAAACAATCAACTAGCTAATAACCAGATATTTACAAAGTAGATCCGATTTATAGGCCGCCAAACACACTACACACATCTTGCATTACCATGTCACACAACCTCAAAAAATGTCTATTTTAATTCAACCATCTGTCACTAGATTTACAAAAATGGATATTCATCCATGATTTTATTGAGCGTACGGGTATATCCTATTCATCATTCTCCTTATGAAGGTGTTCGCATCATCATTGTCTAAAGTATTCCCATTTACATAAAAAACATAGTTCTTCTTTGGGAATATATTTTCCTATATGAAACAAATTAAATCAATTGATTGAGGATATGGTTATTGGATTAGTTGATTAGGCTAGTTCCATTTTTGACCATCGCCGTCGGGAACACAGTTAACAACAAATTTTGTTCTTATGCCCGGCGGTATGCTGGCTGCCATGTTAGGGTAAGGCCGCTTGAGTTGCCAGCAAGTATTACTACCCGTGGAAAGGTAGCATTTTTGAGCAGCACCTTATCCTCCCTTTTAAGGTGCTGCTTTTATTTCCACTCTATTTTTTCTTCAATCGGTCTTCTTTTCCCAGGAAGGTCGGGCAAATCGCAATACCCCATATAAAATAAGCCAAGGCAACGTTCGCCAGGCTTTAACCCAAGCCATTCACCGGCTTCTATCATAGACTTAGGAGAACTCCAATAACAGCCTATGCCATAAGCCGCACAGGTTAGCCACATATTTTGTACCCCACAAGCAACTGCTGCAATTTCTTCCCATTCCGGTAGACTTTCCGCTGGGTCTCTTTGCATACAAATGGCAATCACACACGCACTTCTTAATGGTTTCTCAATGGTTTTTTTCAATTTTACTGCTGAAAATTTATCTGCAGGAGTGTGTTTTTGGTACCAATCGCCCATATAGGTAGATAAACGACCAAGCGCCGCACCGGTAAAAATTTTGAACCGCCAGGGTTCCGTGTGACGGTGATTTGGTGCCCAATTTGCATTCTCTAAAATTTCTTTGATAATCTCATCTGCGATGGGTCGATCATTGTAGGTGTTAGGAAAAATTGATCGCCGCTTGCGAATGAGCACACTAACTTGGTGCGGAGTCATAGGTTTGTGATTAATCAACTGTTAATGTTTCAAATATTATTGAAACTTATGAAAATATTGCCTAGCTTTGTACTGCCCAAAGATAGTAACCATGAAATTAAATCAAATATTAAACCGGATTGATTTATTGTCTCAGGCGCTCCTACTTTTATAACTAAGTGCTTGTTTGTAGCCCATGCTCCTACGCTGAAGCTTCAGCGCAAGCGTAAGTTTGACCTCTAAACATGCACTAAAAAAAACGACAGCAGATGGTGTCAAGGTGGAGAATGAAGGTTGATTTGCTCGGTCAAATTGTTTTGGCTATAGCCTTGCTGTTGCTAGTTTTTTATACCACTGGTATAAAATGGACACATACCATGCTGATCCTTCTTGCCTTTTGGCAGTTGGGTAGTGCCATACACCTCTTTTATGTCTATAGCCATATCCGGCGAATCCGGTATCTGCGTACAGCATTAGTCATTGGTATCAGTCTACCCATCTGGTATCATCTGATAGGCAATGCTTCTTTTTTTTCTATTGCCGGACTAGTAATGTGGTATTTTATCCAAACCATTCGGGATACCATTATTGTCTATCGCCGCCCTCGCTCTTTTTGGGATTTAACATAAGTCTAAATTTATTTTTAGATTAGCCTAAATTTGTTAATTTTGTGAGATTAATAAATTTAGGCATGCAAGACCTTTCACAAACTGAGGAAAATTACCTCAAAGCAATCTTTAAAATTTCTGAAGGAACCCCTACTCCTGCTAGTACAAATGCCATTTCAGCTGAGGTGAGCACAAGTGCTGCATCGGTAACGGACATGGTCATCCGACTTTCTAAAAAGGAATTGGTTGATTATAAAAAAAGGAAAGGGGTACGGCTAACTTCAAAGGGCCTGCAGATTGCAACCCATCTGATTAGAAAACATCGTTTGTGGGAAGTTTTTTTAGTAGAAAAACTAAGTTTCTCCTGGGATGAAGTCCACGATATTGCAGAACAGTTGGAACACATCAAATCTCCGGATTTGGTAGAACGGCTGGACACTTATTTGGGTCACCCCAGATTTGATCCCCATGGCGATCCAATTCCGGATGCCGATGGGAAGTTTGCCTTTCGCAAGCAGGTATTACTGGCTGAATTGACACGAGGAGAACAAGGCATCGTTGTTGGTGTACAAGACCATTCTACGGCTTTCCTACAATACCTTGATCAATTACAATTGATATTGGGTGCCCAAATTGAACTCCTTGAACGTTTTGTGTATGATGAGTCGGTCAAAATCATGTTGAATAATTCCCGGGAAATGATTCTATCAAAAAAAGTTTGCCAGAATTTATTTATACAGAAACAACCATCTTTAAAATAAACCTGATTCAAAGAATCAAATAAACAACTATGAAAAAAACGTGGGTGCTTTGGATGCTGATCCTGTTTACAACAGGAATTGTTCGGGCAGAAAAAAAACCATTGGTTGTAACAACTGCTTCTATTTTTGCCGATATGGCAACGGTTCTTTCAGGTGGTCTGGTGGAGGTCACCTCTATTGTTCCTATTGGTGGTGATCCACATATTTATGAACCAACGCCAGGCGATGCACAACTTGTAACAAAAGCAGATCTAATTCTTAAGAATGGCTTTACATTTGAAGGTTGGCTGAGTGAATTGATTGAAAATTCAGGAACGCTGGCCAAAGTGGTAACTATAACAGAAGGCATACAACCGATTGAAAGTAGCCTGTACAAAAACTCCAGTGACCCTCATGCCTGGATGTCTGCAGCTAATGGATTGATTTATATTAAAAACATCAAAGATGCACTTATCGCACTTGATTCTGTCCATATTCGAGAATACGAGTTTAATTACGACATCTATGTGAAGCAGATAAAAGAAGTCGATGATTACATCAAAGCCGAAATACAGAAAATCCCACCGCAACGACGGATACTGATCACCTCCCATGATGCTTTTCGGTATTATGGCCAACGCTACGGCATAAACGTTGAAGCTATTTTGGGAACATCCACAGATGCCGATGCCCAAACTTCCGACTTGGTCCGACTTAATAAAATCATTAAAGAGTCTGGTATCCCGGCAGTATTTATTGAAACAACTGTCAATCCCAAACTTTTGGAACAACTGGCCTCTTCGAACCACATCGGCATCGGAGGAAAACTCTATTCTGATTCCATTGGAGATAAAGATAGCCCAGCCCCGTCCTACCTTGAAATGCTTTTGTTCAATACAAATACCATTGTAGGAGCGCTTTCGCAAAATATTACTCCTGATCAAGAGGAAAAAAACGCTAACCTAGGATCTACAAATTGGTGGCTGTTGGGGGTTTTAGGCATATTATTATTGGGAGGGTTTTTCATTATGTTCAAAAGACTAAACACCTAGACTTATGGAAACAGTAATCTCCATCAATGGCCTTTCTGTCTCTTATGAGCGCAAGCGAGTGCTTACCAATATCTATCTTGAAATTGAGGCTGGTAAAGTTTATGGTCTAATCGGCCCAAACGGCGCTGGAAAATCCACCTTATTTAAAGCCATTCTCGGTCTGGTAGATACCAATTCCGGAAATGTGTCCGTTATGGGGAAACCCATTGAAAAAATGCGTAAACAATTGGTTTATGTACCTCAAACCAGTGAAGTAGATTGGAATTTCCCCGCCACGGTATTTGATATCGTACTTATGGGGCGATACCCGCATAAAAAATTGTTCCAGAAGCTTGATCAGCACGATCATGAACTGGCTATAGAAGCCTTAAATAAATTAGGTATTGAACACCTCAAGGAACGCCAAATCGGAGAATTGTCCGGCGGCCAGCAACAAAGAGTTTTCCTGGCTAGAACCCTTTGCCAGGGAGCAGATATTTTTCTATTGGATGAACCCTTTGTCGGTGTAGATATTACTACGGAAGAAAAAATTATCGATCTCCTCAAGGAATTGTCCCAACAAGGAAAAACCATTCTGGTTATTCATCACGATCTCTCCTCTGTCACCGAATATTTTGACCGGGTGATTCTGCTCAATCAAAGACTCATTGCTGCAGGTGATACGGACATTACTTTTACAGAAGAAAATATTGCCATCACCTACCGCAGTCAGCTGCCAATTTTACATCAAACAGGGTTGTTAGGTAAATAATTATGTACGGCTAATTTTTTGAATGCTTTTGAAAAATTGGTCTATTTCAGCTTCCGCGGTATATGCAGAAATACCTACTCTAGTCACACCACCAGCCTCCAGAAGTCCCAAAATTTCTATCCCGCGCAAAGCGTAGAAATGGCCATCCCAGGCAAAGATATTATCAACAGCCAGGGCCTGGCAGACCTCAAGAGGTGTCTTTTGGGATATGGTAAAAGAAATAGTTGGCGCACGTTGATTCACCTCCATATCAGGACCGATAATGGTTATGCCATTTATTGTCGATAATTCCCGGTACATTTTTTTGGCCAGCCCGCGCTCATGTTCCCGTATTTGATGCATAGCAGACACCAGTTTCGCCCTCAATAAATCACCTTTGCCCAATGATGCAATAAAATCAATAGCGGCATTTACGCCTGCTATTGCAGCGTGGTTGAGTGTACCCGTTTCAATACTATAGGGGGCATGTTGATCTGTAGTACGCAACCGATCTGGCTGTATGCGATCCAACAAGCCCGGACGGCTATACAAAATGCCGACATGGGGCCCATAAAACTTGTAGGCAGAGCAAAGCAAAAAATCACATCCAATAGCTTGCACATCTATGGAAAAATGAGGCGCATAATGCACCGCATCGACCACCAACCAAGTGCCGTAACGATAGGACAATTGGCGTGCCAATTGCAGGTCATTTACTGTTCCAGTCAGGTTTGAAGCATACCCCATAGCCAATACGCGAGTACGTTCGTTGATTTTGGCTTCCATGTCATCGTAATCGAGCGTTCCATTGGGCTTTAGCCTTACTTCCCTGACGATGATACCTTTTTCGCGCAAACAAAGCCAGGGGCCCCGATTGGCTTCATGGTCCAACTGAGTGATGAGTACTTCATCCCCTGGCTGCAAACTTCGGCCGATGGCCCGGCTCAAGGAATAACACAGGGAGGTCATATTTTGTCCAAAAGAAATACAAGAGGCCGATGGTGCTCCTAAAAAGGCAGCTGCCTTAGACCTGGTATCTGCCATCATCACATCGGTTTCCTTAGTTGTTAGAAAACTCCCGTGTGTATTGGCGTTGCATTGCCGATAATACTGGCTGATCGCATCAATAACTTCTTCCGGAACCTGAACCCCTGCAGGTCCGTCCAGAAAAACCAGCGGCTTCCCCTGTTCTATTCGGCGGAGCGCCGGAAATCGGTTTCTAAATTGTTGATTCATATCATTAAATTTAGCAATTCTGATTGTTAAGACCTATATAAATCTTTACATTCCAGAGAAAAATTATTAGTTTAGTAAATTATAAATGATGTTTTTTATAACTTTACATAAATAATGGGTATCCCCTCTATCCATTGGCTGAGAATCCCTTCTGAATAAATCAGCTGCTTTTTTCATCTACCCTGACAAAGAAATAACAAAAGGTACGACCTCTCTTGTTATGAGGAGTTGTTATTTCTACCTGTTTCACCTTGAGCCTCTTCACATTTCTCTGGTTAAGTGATGCTTTTTTCTAAGATTTGACTTAGGAAATAACTTAGCGTAATCAGTGTATGTGACGTTACTGTAATAGCAATGATGACTTTCGGGGTCTACCATAAGTCTAAACATATTACACTCTCATTCTACGAGATAAATCAGAACCATGAATATGAGCAAAACATTTACACTCAATTTTTACGTGTTATTTTTCTTTCTCGGACTCACACAAACACTACAAGGCCAGATGGTTTGGCCGGGAGACATTAACAACAGCGGAAAGGTCACAGGCACCGACCTATTATATTGGGGAGTTGCCTACAATGCTGTCGGTCCTCAACGACCAAATGCATCGAGTACCTGGCAAGCACAACCAATGGGAACTGCTTGGGGGCAAACCCTGCCTAACGGCCTTAATTATGCCTATGTTGATGCCGACGGAAACGGTAAAATCAGCGATGCTGATATGACAAATGGCATCGAAGAAAATTTTCACCAGATCCATGGCTTCGTAGCTCCGGATAACTTTCCCGGTGAGGGCATTTGGGGTATTAATCCATTACTCAGCCTAAATACTCCTGTGGATCAGGTAACGCCGGGCACTCAAATCGATTTTGAGGTCCGTTTGGGAACCAACGCCCTGCCTGTGTCAAATTTTTACGGTATCGTTTTCACGATAAACTATTCCAGCCAGTTAATACAGGGCACGCCTACTTTTGAAAAAGCACCCAATTGGTGGATTTCCCCTGCAGCCGGCAGTGCCCGGTTTATGACTCACCACAATGCAGATGAAGGCACCCTGGAAGTGGCGATTACCCGCATCAACCAAACCAACATTTCCGGATCAGGTGTAATTGGTACTTTCTCTGTCACTATTGCCAATATTAATGCGTCAAATTTACCTGCCCAACTTGAGGTGATCCTTGATGATATGATGGTAGTTGACAATCAAATGAACGTTACCCGACTTGCTGCTGGTAATATCCGCGTTGGTATTAGTGGTTCACTCACCACAACGGATTGTCCGACGTTTGTTGATCCGGTTTGTACCCCCAATGGGGTAACCTACCTCAACAGCTGTTGGGCAGAGGCTGATGGCCAAAGTGTCTATACCAGTGGTACTTGTTTCGGTGATTGTATAGATCCATGGGCTATTGATGCTGTGCCTGATTGTGATGACAATTATGAGCCGGTTTGTGGTTGTAACGGTGTTACCTATATTAATGAGTGTTATGCCGAGGAAGCTGGTTTATTGAGCTTTACTCCTGGCCCTTGTAACGGAAATAGCAACTGCTACGAACCCACATTGGTATTGACCAGTGCAGGAACAGAACTCAATGAAGATAATGGTGAAATTTCTATCATTTGCCCAACCAATTACCAGCCGGTTTGTGGTTGCAATGATGTAACGTATAACAATGCCTGTGAAGCAGAAGCTAGTGGGATTTCCTTTTATACACAAGGTATCTGCAACAATAATTGTGTAGATGCCAGTGAAATGGACCCCGATGCCGTTTGTCCAACGGTTTACGATCCAGTTTGTGGCTGCAATGGTGTAACTTATTCCAATGAATGTTTCGCCGATGCGGCTGGTGTGCTCTCCTACACCTCAGGGCCATGTGGCGGAACGTCACCCTGGTGTGCAGAAGCTATACCAATCCAGTGTGGTGATTTCCTGAACTTTGAAACTTCGATTGGATTTGGCAACCAAATCACTAACTATCCGGGATGTTCGCCCTATGCTTTCTTGGGGCCTGAAAAGGTTTATGTATTAAACAAAACAACTGCCGGAGATTTGCAAATTGGATTGGAAATTATCACTCCTTCCCTTGACCTTGACCTTTTCTTACTAACTGGTGACTGTAATCAAGTCACTTGTCTTCGTTCCAGTACAACAAATAACCTGATAACGAATAACGAAGGAATCATCCTAGAAGACGCTCCAATTGGTATCTATTATATCGTGGTAGATGGACAATTCCCTATTGCTGCAGGCGCCTATCGCATGGAGGTCAATTGTGGATATCTCGATTGTTCTGATGCTCAGGCATTGACCTGTGGCCAAACTTATCAGGGCAACAATATCAATGGAAATGACGATGTTTCTCTTTATGGGTGTGGCAATGTACTCAATGTAGAAAACAATGGCCCTGAAGTGGTACATACCTTCACCGTGACCAGTGCCGGGCCGGTAGATATTTATCTAAACAACCTTTCTGCCAATTTGGAACTATTTCTACTTCGGTCCTGCGACCGGGGAGATTGTATAGATTACAGTCAGAATTCCGGAAACGGCAACGAACATATTAATGCCTATCTCTCTCCAGGTACTTATTATGTTGTTGTTGACGGTTATAATGGCGCCACCAGTAATTATAATTTACTGGTAAATTGTACCTCCTACTGTAATTTTGGGCTGGAAGATGCAGATGTTACTTCTGCTGATTGTGGTCATTCAAATGGTAGTATAACCGTTTCTTCATGGGGCGGAAACCCGGGCTTTCTGGTCTATTATTCAGGGCCGGTTTCCGGAAGTTTTTATACTCAAAGTAATACCAGCACCATCCATAATTTACCTGCCGGAACCTATACAGTGACCAAGGTAGATGCTAACGGTTGTGTAGATACGATTACCGTATTAGTACCCGGCAATGGAGGATTAGAAGTCTATCTTTCCGATTCAAATGCTTCTTGTGGCTCCGGAGGGTCTATTGCCGTTAATATTCTGAATGGCCAGGCTCCTTATACCGTTTATGTATCGGGTACCGTCAATACGACCCTGACCTCATATACCTCTTCATTTAATATTCCGAACTTACCCGCCGGGCCTTATACCATACAGGTCATTGATGCTTATGGCTGTTCTTCCTACCACACTATAACTATTGATCAAAGTGGAGGATCTTTCAATTTCAATGGTACTCCTTATGGTGGCGATTGTGGAGAATTGGGTTATATTCATATTGAAACCTGGGGTGGTGGTGGTCCATTCAACATTCATGTTGCTGGTCCGGTAAGTGGATCCGCGACTTCCAATAGTCCAAGTTTTAATATCATCAACCTACCAGGTGGCACTTATACTGTTACCGTCGAAGCGGGCAATGGGTGTGCTCATTCGGAAATTATCATTGTACCCGGTGGAGGCAGTCTTGATGTGTCGGCTACAACAAACCCCGGCTCATGTACGCAGCCCGGCTCAATAACGATCAATATTGATGGCGGATCTCCTGCTTACACCGTCAGTTGGAGCGGTCCGGTAAATGGTTCTCAAGTAACCAATAATGCTACCTACGTAATTAACAATTTACCTTCAGGTTATTATTCCATTACCGTTGAAGATGGCAGTGGCTGTTCTGATTACCAGGTCGTTTCGCTTGAAAATGAAAGTGGGTCATTAGCCCTTTATGTGATTCCATTACCCGGCGACTGCGGTCAGTATGGCGCACTATGGCTAGATATCGTTCACGGTGCTGGGCCTTATCACTTAACCTGGAGCGGTCCGGTTTCTGGATCTACAACTACTTACAATCTTGGATTGGACATTCCCAATCTACCTTGTGGTACTTATACCCTTACACTTACTGACAATAATAACTGTACAACGATACAAACAGTCATACTCCCCTGTGGTGGTGACCTGGATGTAGATGTGTCGGCCACACCAGGTGATTGTGGTCAGCCAGGCTCGATTTCCGTACACGTTAGTGGCGGAGAACCCAACTATCTTATCAGTTGGAGTGGTCCAAGTTCGGGTTCCGTTCTTGTCAATTCATCGAATTACGTTATTCCAAATTTGCCTTCAGGCAATTATACCATTAATGTCACTGATGCCAATGGCTGTACAGATAGTGATGCTATTACCCTCAACAATGCTGAAGGAGGTTCGCTTTCATTAGAGGCAGAACCCTTAAGTGGCAATTGTAACCAATTGGGAGGAATCTGGCTCGATATCATTGGTGGAAGTGCACCGTATTATGTCAGTTGGACGGGTCCTCAAAACGGATCTCAAACCACAAATAATAACGGCCTGGCAATTCAGAACTTGCCTGCGGGTAACTATGTGGTGTCAGTAACTGATTATCATGATTGCTCCGGCTCCGTTACGGTTTATGTTTCTGTGGAAGAAAGTGATCTATACATCAGTTCGGATGCTGTTAATGGCGTATGTGGACAGAATGGTTCAATATGGATAGACATTTATGGGAGCACTGGTCCTTATACGATTACCTGGACCGGTCCAAGTTCAGGTTCTGTAACCATTAATGAAGATTATTACAATATTCCAAACCTGCCTGGCGGTGACTATTCGATTACCGTCACAGATGGGGTTGGTTGTTCAGTATCTCGCACCCATAATATTTACATCTATGAAAGTGACCTGTATATCAGCGCCGATGTAGTTAATGGCGTTTGTGGTCAATACGGTTCGATCTGGATCGATATATACCAAAGTGAAGGGCCCTATACCATTAGTTGGATTGGCCCCGTGTCCGGATCAGTGACCATTAATGTAGATTATTATAGCATTCAAAACCTGCCTGGTGGTAGCTATTCTATTACCGTTACAGATGGCGATGGTTGTTCGGTCACACAAACTCGTTCGGTTTACATTTACGAAAGTGATTTGTATATCAGCACGGATGCGAGCAATGGGGAGTGTGGACAAAATGGATCGATTTGGGTAGATATTTACGACAGTGAAGGGCCTTACACCATCAGTTGGTCTGGGCCTGTTTCCGGATCGGTAACCATCACGGAAGATTATTACAGCATTCCAAATCTGCCCGGTGGTGATTATATAGTGACGGTCACGGATGACAATGGCTGTTCTGTTTCTAATAGCCTCAATATTTACATTTACGAAAGTGATTTGTATATCAGTGCCGATGTAGTCAATGGTGAATGTGGACAAAATGGAGCCATTTGGATTGATATTTATCAAAGCGAGGGCCCTTATACCATTAGCTGGGTAGGACCTGTTTCCAATTCCGTAACCATCACGGAAGATTATTACAGCATTCCAAACCTGCCAGCAGGTACTTACTCCATTACCGTTACCGATGGTAATGGCTGTTCAGTTGGTCAAACACGAACTGTTTTCATTTACGAAAGTGACCTATACATCAGCACGGATGCCAGCAATGGCATTTGTGGCCAAAATGGGTCGATCTGGGTGGACATTTACGACAGTGAAGGGCCATATACCATCAGCTGGTCCGGCCCTGTTTCCGGTTCAGTGACGATCACTGAAGACTATTATAACATCCCGGATCTACCAGGTGGAGATTACACCGTAACCGTTACTGACGGCAATGGTTGTTCTGTTTCTGATACCCTCAATATTTACATTTATGATGGTGATGTGGAAATCCATGCCTCTTTGATTTACAATGAGTGTGGTCAATACAATACGATTTGGGTGGACATTATTGGCGGGGAAGGTCCTTATATTATTATGTGGACCGGCCCTGAATCAGGAACAGAGACCCCTCCAGGTAACAGTCTTGAAATTATGGACTTGCCTCCGGGCACTTATACCATCAAAGTTACCGATGTCAATGGTTGTATGGATACCGTAGAGATTACCGTTTATCCGGCGCCGATGGAAATGTTGCATCTGACTGTTGTCAATGGACTTTGCGGTGAAAATGGTGCTATTGAAGTAACCATTACCGGCGGCACTCCTGATTATCAGATAGGATGGGCAGGGCCGTCTTCTGGCTCAACAACGATCAGTGATACTTCCTATACCATAAGCGATTTACCTGCGGGTAATTATACGGTTACCCTTCAGGATGCCAATGGTTGTACGGATGTAGAGGTAGCTGTACTGACCAATGCCGAAAATAGTGTCGACATTTATACGACCGGCACCAATGGTATTTGTGATGAAAACGGATCAATTGACGTAGAGATCAGCGGAGGTTCACCAAGCTATACCATCAACTGGTCGGGACCTGAATCGGGTTCTACAACAGTGAATACATCAGAATATGAAATTCCTGATTTACCTTCAGGTACTTATACCATTACCGTAGAAGATGCGAATGGTTGTGTAGATAGCAGTACCGAAATCATAACCGTTGCTGAAAATAACATTGAAGTCGTTGGTGTAGCAACAATTGGCGACTGTGGCGAGGATGGATTTATCCACATTAGCATCGTTGGCGGACAGCCGGATTATACCATTAGCTGGTCAGGGCCAACTTCTGGAAGTACAACCATCAGTGGCATTGGATACGATATACAAAATCTGATGCCTGGTGATTATACCATTGAGGTTACCGATGCGAATGGTTGTAGTACTCCTGCTTCTGTCACGCTGAATAGCCCGGAAGGAAGTCTTGATGTCGATTTGACTGCTTATAATGGTCCTTGTGGTGGACTGGGTAATATATGGTTGGACTTCAATAATGGCACAGCAACTTATACCATTACCTGGACCGGACCGGTGAACGGTTCACACACGACCAATGAAAATTTCTATGATATCCTGAATCTGCCTACGGGTACTTATACCATTACGATCACGGATATCAATGGTTGTATATTTACCGAAATTGTCACTATTACCACAATAAGCGATAACCTGAGTGCAACACTTACAGCAAGTAACGGTGGATGTGGCGTGCCCGGCTCGATTATTATCAATATGGTTGGCGGAACGGCACCATACAACATTTCCTGGTCGAGTTCTAATTCTTCCGGAACACAGTATACAAGTACCAACGTCTATACATTGTACAACCTGCCTACAGGCATTTATGAGGTGACGATTACCGATGTCAATGACTGTGAAGAAATTCTGAGTATACAAATTCTGAATAGCTCAACTACCTTGGCTGTTCATCCAACAGTTGTACATCCAACCTGTTCTCAATCTGGAGCAATTGGCCTTGTGATTAATGGCGGAACACCTTACTTCCATATCAGCTGGTCAGGACCACAAAGTGGGTCTGTTGACGTAGATGACAATAATTATGTCATTGCCAACCTGAGTGGAGGCACTTACACGGTAACTGCGACTGATGATAATGGTTGTTCCTGGACACAATCCATTTATCTCGATAGCTCAACGGATACCCCAATGGTGGACTTCAACTATTCTGCGACCAATCTGAGTGTGAGTTTCACCAACTTATTGGCCGTAGGTACCTATTATTGGAATTTCGGAGATGACAATACCTCTACTGACCAAGATCCTATCCATACTTATGAAACGCCAGGTACTTATCAGGTTTGCCTGACCGTAACCAATGTATGCGGGACAGAAACCCATTGCGAGGATGTCACGGTAACCATGCCAGGAAGTATCGTAATGCTGGATGTAGGAGAAGCTGCAGGAGCTTCTGGTTCAACCGTACAGGTTCCTGTTTACATTTACAATTGTAACCTGATGGTTTCTCTGGCAGGATCGCTTGAATTGGAAAACAGTACCATAGCTACAATCGTTGGTGTGAATCCGGGTATGATTACCCCACAATACAATGCTGCCAACTCAACATTCAACTTCTACAGCAATACGGGACAGGGTGTTAATTTACAGACTGGTGATATTCTCTTTTACCTTTCTGTTCAGCTTGCCGGGAATGGCGGAGCAGAATCTGATATTATGTTGTCAGATAGCCCACTGACCATTGAAGTTGGAGGCATGAATGGTAATGTACCTACAGTGCTTCCGCATACCACACTGGGTGGCCACGTGTCCATTGCTACTACTGGGGCTATCATTGGTACAGTAGAAACTTGGCAGGGAGAAGCCCTTGCAAATACGAATATCCATATCGAAGGCAACAACACCAATTTGGCAGAAGTGACCAACACTTTCGGAACTTATACAATGCCAAATTTACCGCTGGGTGAAATGTATACCATTTCCGCCGATCGCAATATGGCGCCAAGCAATGGGCTATCGACCTATGCTTTGTTTATCGGTCAGCGTTTCATCCTGGGTATGGAGCCTGCACAGATTTATTCTCCATACCAGATTATTGCCGGTGATGCCAACTGTAATAATGGTTTCACTACCCTGGATTTATTTATCATTCAGCAGTTAATCATTGGGGCTACTGACAATTTTGCACAATGTCCATCCTGGGTATTTGTTGAAGGCGGCAATACGATGCCTGATGTCTTTGATGCCTACAATGTATTCCCTTACAGCAATCAATCTACCATGATGGTGATGCATGATACCAGTGTCAATTTCATTGGTGTGAAAGTAGGGGATATCCTCGGCGATGCAAGTCCTGATCCGTTCGCTGATGAAGAGGTTGATGATCGCAATGATGAGGAATTGAACTGGCACACCAGCAATCAGCAAATTGCTGCCGGTGAGTATTTTGATATTCCTGTGACCAGCAGCAACTTTGATGCCGTGGTGAGTTATCAATCAGGTATTTCCTTCCCTACTGACCGGATGAGCTTTGCAGAATTCCTGCCTGGTGAATCCGCTGGATTATCCAATGTTGTTGTTGGTACCTCCAACGTAGATGAAGGGGAGTTGCGCCTGAGTTGGTTCAACATTGACGGCAATGAATACACCGCTAGTACGAATGAAGTGCTCTTTACCCTACGGTTCCGGGCCGAAACGGATATTGATGACCTGAACGGGCTATTTACCGTTAGTGATCGTTTCATCCGTCCTGAAGCCCACAACCAATTAGGAGAAGCACGGGATATCGTTATTGAAATTACGGAGCTGTCTACCGATACGGAAACGGAAGAGGCAATGGGTTATCGCTTGTATCAAAACCGTCCTAACCCATTTAATCACACTACAACGATCCGCTTTGATTTGCCGCAATCCATGGATATCGTCCTTACTATTCACGATAACCTGGGTCGGGTAATCAAGGAAATAAAGGGTGGTTTTATTACGGGTAAGAATGAGGTAACACTTGAGGATCTTCATCTGGAAGGCGGGGTATATTATTATACCTTAAAAGCCGGTAATTTTGCGGATACCAAGAGTATGGTTATACTCAAGTAAGCATATAGTTCGTTCCCCTTTCGGGAACATGTTAGATATAAATAAGCCTGGATGTTCTCTTTCGAGGATGTCCAGGCTTTTTAAGGAATCACATACAACTTATGGGAAAATTAACATCAATCCTGCTATTGCTTTTAGTAGGAGGCTTACCACTTTTAAACGGTCAGAGTCTGCGCTTGAGCCTGCCTCAGGAATCTGTTTCATCTGGTGAATCCGTTCGCCTTGATATTACCACCGAAGGATTCGACTCTATTGTCAGCATGCAATTTTCCATCAATTGGGATCAAACCGTGCTTGAATACTTATCTCATGAACCGGTAGACCTCAATACCGTTGCGATTGGTGATTTTCAGGCTGATCAAGGAGAATTGCGATTATCCTGGTTCGGGCCTGGTGGCGAAGGAGTCAGTTTACCAGATGGCAGTTCTATCGTGGCCATACATTTTAACGCCATTGGCAATACTGGAGACTCTACAACGGTTGCCATTACGGATAACCCTTTGGCTATCCAGATTTTTCAGGAAAGCGACACTCCTGGGTTTTTCGATTCGGTCATGCTGGTACAAGATACTGGGCTAGTCAGGATTGTAGAGGCTGGTGAATTTACTTATCAGGTGAATTCCGTCAGTTGTAATGGTGGCGCCAACGGTTCGATACAAACCAGCATCGCCAATGCCAATGAATATACTTATTCCTGGACGGGACCAGAGGGCTTCACCTCCGACACTGCCGATATCAACAATCTGATTTCCGGTACTTACAGCTTAACAGTCACAGACATTGATGGGGCAGTCATTTTTTCGGAGACAATCACCATTCTACAACCGCCGCCGCTGGAATTAAACAACCTGGAACTAACTGAAGCAGATTGCACTGTTGGCGATGGAGCAGCCAGTTTCACCATCACGGGGGGGACCTCACCCTATACCTATGATATTGGCGACGGGCCCGCAAATGAACCTTCCTTTTCCGAGTTAAATCCAGGAGATTATTTTCTGACGGTAACTGACGGTAACAACTGTTTGTTGATCGATACCTTTACCATAACATCCACCAATGGGCCACAGATAGACCTGGGAGAGGATTTGGTGTTGTGTGGAGGAGAAAGTCAGGAGCTAAACCCTGGCCAACATAGTAGCTATTTGTGGTCAAACGGAGCCACTACCCCCACCCTTACCGTAAGTACTCCGGGTATTTATAGTGTTACGGTAACTAATGCCCTCAATTGCGAGGCTTCTGCTCAAGTAAATGTTATGAACTCTCCCAATGCCACCGTGGTGGTTGAAAATGATTTTCTTGATCTGTGTATGGGAGACAGCTTGCAACTAGTCATTTCAGGTGGAGATACTTACCGCTGGATTGACCCGACCAATACTTTAAGTGCTCTGGAGATACCCAATCCAATTGCTTTTCCGGAGGCAACAACAATGTATACCGTCATTGCCGAAAACAGCTGCAACGCTGATACAGCCGACCTGGAAGTCATTGTTTTTCCAGTGCTTGCCACTGCAGGTCAAGACACCTGTATTGCAGAAGGAGGGGTCGTAAAATTTGCTGCACAAGGCGGTGTAATCTACGAATGGGCGCAAGCGACCTACCCTGTTAGCGACACCTCTATCCCTGATCCGGTGGCAGAACCTCTCGATAGTACATTATACATGGTTTCCATTACAGATATAAATGGTTGTGTGCTACAAGATTCTGTCATTGTGCTAGTAGCATCAGACCCGGTGAGCAGCATCAAAGCCTATAACCTAATCACACCAAATGGGGATGGTAAAAACGACGTATTGGAATTCACCAGCCTCAGTAAGTTTGGTGAAAATTCTCTAAAAATATATAACCGCTGGGGCGATCTGATTTTCCAAAAGGTCAATTATCAATCGGATGATGAACGTTTCGATGGCAATTATAAAAACCAGCCTTTACCCGCTGGTAATTATTATTACGTACTGGCCTTCAGAAGTGGCGAAATCAAACAAAAACTGACCATCATCAGGGAATGATTTGCCCATACTACAGCTGCAATGTCCAGCCAATTTCATTTGATCCAAAGAAAAAAATCCTTATGAAAAAACGTATACTTCAATCACTGCTTTCAACCTTCAAGAGCTCAATTCTATTTCTTTTTTTATTTCCTATTTGCCTCTTTGGTCAGCAACTACCAGACCGTAGTGCCTTCACAGAAACGGATTTTATTTGGAATCCGGCAATGACTGCCGTTTATGACTATTGGGAAGCGGGTGCCTCCTATCGCCAGCAATGGATTGGATTTGAAGATGCTCCGTCAACAGCTACACTTAATTTTCAATATCCCTTCTTTAAGCAAAATTTCAGTCTTGGTGGTTTTTTTATGCATGACAATATAAGTCCTATCCAGTCAAATACCTTCGCGATGACCTATGCCTACAAAATCAAGTTAAAACGAAGTGGAACGGATCAATTGTCTATTGGTATCATGGGTATGTTAAACCACATGTTTCTCGACGGGTTGGAAGTGGTTGTTAAGGATGAAGATGACGAATTTTTGCCCGGAGCTGAGGGAAATAAATTTTCACCCAATTTGGGTATTGGTGCCTTTTATACCAGCTATGCTGAAGATGATTTTGAGGAAAGCTACTTTTTTGCTGGTATTGGTATCAACCAGGTCTTGCCAGGAAATCTAATTTTCGACGAAACAGGTAGCCCGGCCAACATCAAAAGAGCCATTCATGGCAATGCAATTATCGGATATCGTTCTATTGAAGAGGATATGTATATTGAACCGTCGCTCTGGGTCAATTATAGTGCTGTTAATTTACTGGATGCCAACATCAACCTCAAGATAGAAAAACACGAAGCCTTTTGGGCCAGCCTCAATCTGTCAACCAACAAAACCCTGGGTATTCAACTAGGTTTAATTCTCAATAAAGGATTAGTTCAAAATGGCAGTTTGCGCATGGGTACAATGGGTTCTTACAATATCGGTTCCTTCGGAAAAGCACGGGGTTTGGGTTACGAGTTTTATTTGGCCTATCGTTTTGAGCAGTAGCACCTGGTATTCTGATTTTTCAATTGTACTTGCATAGTCGAAAATGACCAGCCAGTTGCTGTTTCTCTTTTGTCCTAAAAATTTAGCTTTAAGTCTTCTTCATCGGAATACTAATCTCTTTCCAACTGTATGTTTACCTTTGCGGAAAGATTACCAATGAAACAACAAATTCCCAACGCTATCACCTTGCTCAATTTGTTCTGTGGTTGTTGTGCCCTGGTCAACGTTTTCTACGGACATTTCATCTCTGTTTTCTGGTTTTTGTTTGTGGCCGGATTAGCCGATTATCTGGACGGGGCAGTAGCTCGTTGGTTGGGTGTACATTCTTCCTTGGGTAAAGAATTGGATTCTTTGGCGGACCTGGTCTCTTTTGGTGTAGTGCCCGGAGCCATTTTGTATATGCTGCTGACTGAAAATCCAGTTCCTGAGGTGGTCCCTCAATTAAATTGGATGGCAGCCCCAGCCTTTCTGGTCAGTATTTTTTCAGGCTTAAGGTTGGCAAAATTTAACCTGGACACCCGGCAAAGCGAAAACTTTATCGGTCTTTCCACACCTCCTGCTTGTCTATTTGTAACCGGTTTGATGTTGATCTACTATTACAACTCCTTTGGGATTGGACAACAAATTGCTACACCTTGGGTTCTTTATCCTGTTATCCTTGTCTTGTCTTATTTGTTGGTTGCCGAAATTCCCATGTTTAGTTTCAAATTCAAGCAACTGACCTGGTCAGGAAATGAGATTAGAATTACCTTTGCACTGCTTTCTATAGTACTATTGATTGTCTTGCGGGAAGCTGCATTTTCGCTGATCATCCTTTTGTATATCCTGGTGAATCTTTTTTTATTGGGAAAAAATTCAAAAATTCAATCCTGAAACTGATTGTTGAAATTGATACCGCCTATGCTCTATCTCGTTCCTACTCCGATTGGTAACCTGGAAGATATGACCCTTCGGGCTATCAGGATTTTGAAGGAAGTCTCCTTGATACTTGCCGAAGATACCAGGACGAGTAAACGTTTATTGACCCATTATAACATTGAAACTTCCCTGCGTTCTTACCATGCCCACAACGAACACGCCATTACTGAATCTTTGGTGGACCAACTCGCCAATGGCACAGAAATGGCGCTGGTTACAGATGCGGGAACACCTGGAATTTCTGATCCCGGTTTTTTACTGGTAAGAGCCTGTGTACAAAGAGGGGTCCGGGTGGAATGTTTACCAGGAGCTACTGCCTTTGTGCCAGCCCTGGTTGCTTCCGGTATCCCTTGCGATCGTTTTCATTATGAAGGGTTCCTTCCCCACAAAAAAGGCAGGCTCACCCGGCTTCAATATCTGGCAAGTCTCCCGCATACTTTTGTCCTCTATGAGTCGCCCTATCGTCTGGTCAAATGCCTTCAACAACTGGCCGAACACTGCGGTCCGGATCGACTGGCATGTGTATGTCGTGAACTCAGCAAAATACATGAAGAAGTACGCACCGATTCCTTGGAAAATCTCATTGCCCACTATGGTGCTCAGGCCAAAGTAAAAGGAGAAATCGTAATCGTGGTGAGTGAGATACAGGCTTCTTAACTACTTTCCTTCAGCAAGGGTTTCTGAAATATCGGTTTGCTGGGCCTGGATAGCAGGAAGAAAAGCAGCCACAAAACCCAAAACAAGTGCACCGGCCAGGAGATAAAGCTCCTGCTTCAAAAAAACGGCGCCTGAAAAGGTATACCGATAGGCGTCTTTCATAAAACCTGCCAATACTTCCATACCCAAATGACTTAGGGTAATGCCCAGCAGATATCCCATAACCGCCAGGATCAAGCCTTCTAAAACAATAAGGACAAACAAACTTCCCCGGGAAGCTCCCATCACACGCATTAGCGCCAACTCGTATTTGCGATCTTTCAATGAGGAATACAGCGAAATAAAAATACTCAGCCCGGAAACGATCATGATAATGAGCGCCATGACACGTAGGCTTTGCTCACCAGTACCCATCATAGCAAATAGGCGGTCTATTTCATAAGCTGGATTCGCGGCCATCAAGTCGGTATTTTCATTGATATTTCTTGGCAAACTAAGCGTTTGAGCATTGATATTGCGAAAGCGAATCAAAATTGCGGTTATCTCCTGATCTTCATTTTCTGTAAGTGGTGTCAGGGCATTCTCGTGCAAATCATGATGGCCTTCATGATCGTGATCATGGCCTTCTTCATCGGAATGATCAGGTTCGCTCCCCTCTTCCATTGCTTCGTGTTCTTCTGCAATAGCGTGATCATGTACAGCCCAAACACTCTGGCTATTGGTCAGAATCAACTGATCAATCACAGATCCAGTCGGTTTTAATATACCTACTACTTTGAACGATTCGGCATCATCATGAATCAACTCTTCATCCATAATAAAACCATGGGAACTCTTGAAAGTGTCTCCCAATTTTAAGTTCAAATCATCCGCTACACCAGCTCCTAATACGACTTCGTACACCTTGCTCCACCAATGGCCTTCGCCAATTTCCGCTTCGTATAATTCCAGTATTTTATCTGTAGTCCCTACAATTCGATATCCCTCATAGCTATCCCCCATAGCAAGCGGTACGGTCAATGAAAAAAGGGGATGTTTGGGATTCAGAAATGCTTTGGATGTAGCAATCGGTATATTCCCCGTGGGATAATCAACGTGATACATGCTACTTAAAATAAGCTGTAAAGGACTCCCTTTAGCTCCGATCACCATATTGATTCCAGCCTGATTTTTCAGAAATTGCTCATCCAGTTGTTTGTTTAAAATCAACAACAACGAGATCAAACCCACTCCCAATGCAAAGAGCACCAGACTAAGCAACAAGCTTAATGGTTTGTTGATCAGATTTTTCCAGCTTAGATAAAGTAGACTCATATTAAATGTGGTTCTTTGACAAATCACGTGATTTATCAAAGACGGTTAAATATCAAGATTACGCTTAGAGTTTCCAAAGTCGACCTCCAAACAAGCTCTTAGAGTATGATTTTTTTCTCAAATCGCTCTTTCAATCGCCCATCATGTGTCACTACCAACAAAGTTGCGCCCACTTCATTGGCTTCTTTTTCCAGCAAGCGGATTACTTCCTCACAATTGTGATCATCTAGAGCAGATGTCGGTTCGTCTGCCAGTATGATGGCCGGCTGATTGACCAACGCACGGGCAATGGCAACCCTTTGCTGCTCGCCTACACTTAGGTTTTCAGGTTTTGATTTTAGCTTGTGACCTACATTCAGCTGTTTCAATAATTGAGCAATACGATCGCGATCAATAGAAGCGCCTGCCAGTTTTTGAGCCAGCATCAGGTTTTCTTCTACACTTAAGGACTTTATAAAATGGGACTGTTGAAAGATTATCCCAATATTACGCCCCCTAAACTTGTCACGCTTGCCGACTGATAATTCATTCATTTGCTTACCAGCTACCGTAATTCGACCACTTTTAGAAGACAATAACCCGCCAAGCAGGTGTAGTAAGGTCGTTTTACCCGATCCCGATTGGCCAAGTAACAACCAGTGTTCTGCTTTTCCGCAATCTATATCAGGAAACCGGAGGATTGAACCTCCTGCATAGGAAAATTCCAATTCAGACGTTTGCAACATAGAAACAAAGATAAAAATTTCACAAACTGTTTTGAGTAAGCCTTTGGATAAAAGTATCTTTTTTGCGTCGGGCCAAAGGAAGCTTGGATCCGTCATTCATTAATACTGCCCCTCCTTCCTCTTTGAGGATTTTGTGTACACAATGAATGTTGACCAAATGCGACTGGTGAATGCGAAAAAATTGATCTCCAGGCAAAAGTTGCTCGTACTCCTTTAGTGATTTTGCAACGACAAACCGCTCCCCTTTGGAGTGGAATGTGGTATAATTGCCCTTGGATTCCAGTCTGCAAATTTCGTTAAGATTCAAAAAAATCAGCCCTTCTGACGCGGACAAAGCAATCTTTTTGGCTTTCTTGTCGTGAAGGTTTTCCAATAATGTTTTTAGCTGTTCTAAGTAATTGTCATTTTGAGATTGCTTTTGAATTTTTTCAACAGCTTTTTTAAGTTGTAGTGGGTCAACTGGTTTCAGGAGATAGTCTACCGCACTATATTGAAATGCCTTATAGGCAAAATTGTCATAAGCTGTGATGAAAATAATTCTGAACGATGGACTAGAAAATTCTTTCAAAAGATCAAATCCACTTCCGTCTTGTAAATGAATATCAAGAAATATAAGATCAGGGCTTGTTTCTGTAATTACAGATATACCCGTTTGAACACCACATGCTTCTCCAACTACCTGTATTTCCGGACAGAAGTCCTTTAAGTAAATCAGGATAAGTGATCTTGCCGCGGCTTCATCATCAATAACTACGGCTCTAATTTGAGGTTTCATACTAAATCCAGTTAACACTCTTTTTCCAAAAAAGAATCATTTACGGCCGAATTTTAAGTCATTGCCGCCTAATTTCCATTAAGTAAATAATCTTGAAAGATTAGACCTATATTTGTCCCACTAACAACTTTGAAAACTTACCAAACATCTAGACTTGTATACCTTACTATCAGAGGTTTTGGTTTAGGAAAAATAGGTTTTCTATTTTTAACTAAACCAAGCTCCAAAAAACAAATATCAACAATAGTACTCTATTGGCAAAACGCGCTCTCTTATTTTCTCTGATTTGTCTGAGTGACAACAAATTATAAATCCATAATTTGATTTAAGTCTAACCTTAAACGAACCAAAGTTCCCATGACTTTTCCGTCTTGGTCTTTGAGTTCTTTTATATGAATGCTTCCCGGGTGGTTTTTGTTACTTAATAACGTTAGCCGCTTCCGGGAAATACTCATACCTACTGATTTGTGTAACGGAGCAGTATTTTGTTTATTCCGTTGTGAATGAAAAATGCCCAGCCCGTTATCTCTAACTTCCATTAACAAACAATTTCCCTCCTGGGAATAATCGATGTCAATTAGGCCAACCTTTTCCTTTTCTACTAATCCATGAATGATCGCATTCTCGATATAGGGTTGCAGTAAAAGAGGGGGAATCATCGTTTCAAAAGCTTGTATTTCAGCCGCAATTTTTATGTGATAATCAAAACGATTTTTAAATCGGATTTTTTCCAATTCAAGGTAATTTTCCAAGATCCCTACTTCTTCTTCTAGGCTAATCAACGGCTCCATGGATAGGTGCAGCGTAGCCCTAACCAATTGAGCAAATCGGGACAAATAATGGGCCGCCTTGGTTTTTTCATCTGATGCAATAAATTCCTGAATGGCATTCAAGCAATTAAAAACAAAATGGGGATTCATTTGTGCCTGCAATGCCGATTGCTTAAGCAAATTCATTTCTCGCTCAATAGCTGCCTCGTGTTTTAGCTGGAGAATTCGTTTTCTATAAAGCCATACCATCAAAAAAAGAAGAATTAGAACCAAGCCTAACCAGAAAATCCAATTATACCAATAAGGGCTTAAAATTCTAAACTCCAAAAGTAGCGGTATTCCCCATCTCCCATCTTCATTTTGAGCCTGAATTTCAAAAGCATATTCTCCTGGTGAAAGGCGCGGAAAATTTACACTGGTATTGGTGGTATAGTTCCATTTTTCAGACTCCTCCAAGCGGTAACGGTAATTTATCCGTCCTGCCAGCTTGTAATTGAGTGTCAAAAAATGAAACTGGAAATTATTTTCATAATAATTAAAGACATGTTGCTGATCCAAATTCACAGAGTGATTATTTACCCAAACCGCCTTCAATAATGGCTGGGGTTCATTTTGTTGGCTCGGGCTCTTTCCTAATTGTACCAATCCCCGAGGAGTAGCCACCCATACATCTTCCCCAACGACACACACATCATTAATTTCATTAGAGGGTAAACCATGAGCCATTGTAAAGTTTTCTACTTTGAAATTGCCCATAAGCGGATCATAACTAATTTTATTTAGTCCATTTAGGGTACCCACCCAAATGTTTTGTTTCTGATCAATAAACAAACATTCTATCATATTGGAAGTTAAGCCACCCTCTTCATTAATCACGATCCTTGATTCATTTTTCCACAATACAATTCCTCCACCCTTTGTTCCCAATACCAACGTACTATCCTGCATTTGATTAATGTCTTCCACCCTAATGGAAAAAAGAGCATAGTCAACGCCTGGTGATGTCAGTTGATTATTTTTAAATTCATAAATTCCCGAAACATTCCCAATCCAGTTATGGTGGTCATTGTCTTCATAAAATGTAAGGGTTCGTTGCTTCAGGTCATCTTCTGAAGAACGGTATTGAATCTCCGACGATCTCGCGTCAATTTTCATAAAACCCTGGGCATAACACCCCCATATCGAATTGCCATCCCGGCTAAGTACCAACCTCTTGGAGGCTGCTGCTCTTTTGTCGAAAACATTTCTATCCAGCACATACTTCCAATGGCCGTCCTCCAGATACCTGATCCTGATGCCTCCAATCCACAAACGATCAAAATGAGGACTGTAAACCATCTCGTTGATCTCGGGTTCATCAATTCCAGGTAAATGAATCAGCGCTGACTGGTTTTTGGTGTTCATTTTATAAACAGATCCATCATCAGCAGCTACATAGAAACTTTCAGAATCCTTGACAGCAAGGGCCCTTATATTGGCGTTAGTTAATCCACTTTGTTCATTATAAACACGATAGGAAAAATTGGAACAATAAAAAACACCCTGCTCAAGTGTGGAAAACCAATATCCTCCTGCACGGTCTTTCATAATATCTGTAATCGAATTGCCAGCTAACAAAACCAAAGGCCTTCTTTCTGTAAATGCCGTCAAATCGGGGTAAATTTCAGCACCCTTTTTTTCCGTATATCCTACAAAAATTTCCCCATCAGGGCCCATTGATAGTTCTGATACATTGTTGGAAATGGCCGACTGCCACTGAACGGATTTATTGTTTTTCTGAATCAACAGAAATTGGCCCTTGGTATTAAGCAAATAATGATTGGCAAGTTCCACGCCAAAAAAATTTCCACCAGAAAAAGCTAATGAGAACGAAGGTATTTTCGTTTCAAATTGAAATTCATCTGAATAAAAATTCCAAGCCCAATCATTTGGGGTGACGCTAGTTTTGTTTACCGCCTTCTGGTAACACAACAACAAATCGGTATTACTTTTCACCGTTTGCAAACACTCCGCCTGTTTGTTAAGGGGAAAATTATAGGTGCCGTCAGGATAAATTGCGATCACCCCCATTCCGGAAAGCCCAAGATATACCGTATCTTTTTTAACCAATATCCCATTTGTCGAATGAAATTGCTCTCGAAACTGCTCGATCACGTCATTGAAAGGAAAAGGGAAAATGCTGTCTTTTTCATGATAATACAGATTTCCCGACATCGTGCCCATCCAAATACGACCAGCTTCGTCTTCTTTGAGGTAAAAAACTACATTGTTGAGCAAGCCGTCCTCAAAACCAAAATTTTCAAATTCATAACCATTAAACCGGCTGACACCATTGTCAGTACCAAACCAAATAAACCCTTTACTATCCTGAATTATTTCGTAGACCTCCGGGCTTGGCAAACCGTGATCAGTGGTGAAATTCCGAAAAAAAGGTTGTGGGGATTGTGCCAGACTAATAATAGCTACAAAGCCAAACAGTAATATCCCCCATAATTTTTTCATATAATGTATTGACTTGACTATCTCCCCAAAAGGGCTTACTTTTATGCCTACAAACTAAAATATGACTTTTATACCGCAAAATATTAGTAATAGCATTATAATTTCCGATTGGCCACTCAATCTGTGAGATTCTATTGCTAAAGCAAAAAAGCTCTGACAGATTACGATTTGTCAGAGCTTTTTTGTTTAGTTATCTTTGCGCAGTTTTTAGATAAAAATAGCCCATGTATAGAGAATTCAAGCAACTTAATTTATCAGAAATCGATCAGGAAATCCTTGCTTTTTGGGAAAAAGATAAGGTTTTCGAGAAAAGTGTTGACCAGCGTGATCCTGACAATAGTTTTGTCTTTTTTGAAGGCCCACCATCTGCCAATGGCAAACCGGGCATTCACCACGTGATGGCACGAACGATCAAAGATTTGTTTTGCCGCTATCAGGCCATGAAAGGCAAACGCGTGGAACGTAAAGGCGGTTGGGATACCCACGGGCTCCCCATTGAGCTTAGCGTAGAAAAGGAGCTAGGGATTACCAAAGAAGATATTGGCAAAACCATTTCTGTAGACGAATACAACCAGAAATGTCGCGAAACCGTGATGCGTTACAAAGATATGTGGGACGACATCACCCGAAAAATGGGTTATTGGGTTGACCTGGATAATCCTTATGTGACTTATACCAATGATTATATAGAATCGGTTTGGTGGCTGTTGGGCAAATTGTACGAAAAAGACATGTTGTACAAAGGCTTCACCATTCAGCCCTACTCCCCCGCGGCAGGTACCGGCCTGAGTTCCCATGAGCTCAATATGCCGGGAGCTTATCAGGATATTAAGGATGTATCCGCTATTGCCCAGTTTAAAATTAAAGGTGCCGATGAGGAATACTTCCTAGCCTGGACCACAACCCCTTGGACCCTGCCTTCCAATACAGCCTTGGCTGTAGGCAAAAACATCACCTACGTCAAAGTACGAGCATACAACCGATATACCCATCAATTATCTACCGTCATTCTGGCGAAGGAAAGACTCAGTACCTATTTCACGGAAGCCAATCCGGCATTAAACCCTGAAGATGTAAAAGCGGGCAACAAGCCCATTGCTTACCTTGAAATTGTAGGTGAAATAAAAGGCAGTGAATTGGAAGGTATGCAATATGAACAATTGCTGCCTTATGTAACACCTGACAAGCCGGCTTTCCGCGTACTTATCGGTGATTTTGTGTCGACCGAAGACGGTACTGGAATTGTGCACATTGCACCAACTTTCGGAGCTGATGACTTCCGCATTGCCAACCAATATGGTATCCCTCCATTGATGGTGAAAGACGAACTGGACAACCTCATGCCATTGGTGGATAAACAAGGCCGGTTCGTAAAAGAAGTCACCGATTTCGCTGGCCGTTATGTCAAAGATTATGGCCAGAAAGAAGAACGCTCAGTAGATGCAGACATTGTAATCAAACTTAAAGAAGAAAATAAACTCTTCCACTCCGAAAAATATACGCACTCCTATCCTCATTGCTGGCGCACCGATCGGCCTGTATTGTATTATCCTTTGGACAGCTGGTTTATTCGAGCTTCAGCGGCAAAGGATAGAATGTATGAACTGAATAAAACGATCAACTGGAAACCTGCTTCAACCGGTGAAGGGCGTTTTGGCAAATGGCTGGAAAATCTACAGGACTGGAACTTATCCCGTTCCCGCTATTGGGGTATTCCCCTGCCGATCTGGCGCAGCAAAGACGGAATACAGGAAAAATGTATCAGCTCAGTTGAACAATTGAGACAGGAAATTCAACTGGCCAATGAAAAACTGGGCAAAAACCAACAAGTCCCCAAAGACTTACACCGGCCTTATATTGACGAAATCGTTTTGGTAGGTAAAAATGGCGATCCGCTGTTTCGTGAACTCGACCTGATCGACGTTTGGTTTGACAGTGGTTCTATGCCTTATGCTCAATGGCACTATCCATTTGAATATAAAGAGAAATTCAATCAAAATTTCCCGGCGGACTTTATCGCGGAAGGCGTCGACCAAACTCGTGGCTGGTTTTATACCTTGCATGCGATTGCCACCATGGTTTTTGATAGTGTCGCTTTTAAAAATGTAGTTTCCAATGGATTGGTGCAGGACAAACACGGTCGTAAGATGTCAAAACGTCTGGGTAATGCCCCTGAACCATTTGAAACGATAGCTACTTATGGTGCCGATCCCACACGTTGGTATATGATGTCAAATTCCGATCCCTGGGAAAACCTCAAATTTGACACGGCAGGCATCGATGAAATCCGTCGTAAATTTTTCGGCACATTATATAATACGTATTCCTTTTTTGTACTTTATGCAAATATCGACCAATTCCGCTACCAGGAAAAGGATATTAATAGGAGTGAACGACCGGAAATAGACCGCTGGGTTATTTCCCTGCTCAATTCCCTCGTCAAGGAAGTAGATGCCGCTTATGCTAATTATGATGTGACTACGGCTACCCGAAAAATCATGCTCTTTGTCGACAACCATTTAAGTAATTGGTATGTTCGACTATGTCGCCGCCGATTCTGGAAGGGCGATTATTCCGAGGATAAAATTGCCGCCTATCAGACGCTTTATCAATGTCTGACAACCATTTCAAAATTGATCGCTCCGGTTGCACCATTCTTTTCTGACTGGCTGTATAAAAACCTCAATGATGCCACTCAAAAGGAGGGCTACGAATCAGTACACCTAGCCGACTTCCCTCAAGTAGATGAATTGGCCATTGATAGTCAATTGGAACAGCGGATGGATTATGCACAGCGCATTTCTTCCCTGGTGCTTTCCTTGCGGAAAAAGGAAAATATCCGGGTGCGACAGCCTTTGCAAAAAATAATGTTGCCCATTCTCGATGCTTCCTTCCAGCAGCAGGTTGAAGATGTCAAGGATCTGATCCTTTCTGAGGTAAATATCAAAGAATTTGAATACATCACGGATACCACGGGAGTCATCAAGAAAAAGATCAAACCTAATTTCAAAACACTGGGCAAGCGTTTAGGCAAAAACATGAAAACAGCAGCTCAGCTCATTGGTAGCCTGACGCAAGAGGATATTAGTGTCATTGAACAGAAAAACAGCTACACGATGAGTATCAATGGCGATACTTATGAATTGACTTTGGTGGACTTCGAAATTGTTACCGAAGATATCCCCGGTTGGCAGGTAGCCAGTGACGGTCCATTAACCGTTGCCCTTGATATCACCATTACCGATGAGCTCAAAGCTGAAGGACTGGCGAGAGAATTGGTTAACCGCATTCAGAATATCCGCAAGGATAGAAACTTTAATGTAACAGATAAAATTTTGGTGCAAATTGAACAGCACACTTTGCTTGAACCTGTTCTCTCCCAATTCGGAAGCTATATCGAAACCGAAACGCTGACAGTATCACTAGAAATGGTACGTCCCTTAAGTGAGGGCGAAAAAGTGGAATTACCCGAAGTAGGAGAGCTATATATTTTGGTGAACCCGGCGTAATCGCTACCAACAGGAGTCATCACGAGTTTGTAATGACTCCTGTTTGCGCTCTAATAGTTTGTTGGGAGGTCGGCTTTGGCTTCCAAACATGCATTAAGAAATCAGTCCCTGCAATTTCATGGCCAGGCCCATATCACCTTTGACCTTGATTTTGCCAGACATAACCGCCATCATAGGATTAACCGCTCCGGTTTTCATACCTATCAGGGTTTCCTCTGTCGTGATAATGGTGCAATCCGCTTCTTTATCTTCATTAGTAACGATTCCTGTATCTCCAGTTAAATCAACGTGTACCACACCGGTATCTAATTGGAGTTTCAGGCATTTGCCCAAAGAAGGAGCGTTGGCAACAGCCTCTTTTACCTGGCTGGTAATCGCTTCAATGCTCATGCTTTTTTCATTTTTATGATAAATTAAATAAACGCTAAAGGTAAGAAAATAGACGTGAAAGAAGGAAATGAAGAGTAGATTCCATTTTTAGGCACAAAATGATCCATTCAAAGTAACAAATTCTCCCAAACTACGTAGAAAAGGTACCTTTTGCATAACTAGGCAAAATTTTAAGAAAACTTTAACAACTGTTTTTAAAGCCCTAATAGGATCAAAAAGAATCAGGATTAAATTTTGTCAACTACCCCCAATAGGGTATAAAAATTTATTATCTGGGTTTTAATCCATTTAGAAGCCCCTTTAATCCTCATAATTTAGATTCCCTAAATTACCCGGCAACTCCTTGTTTATCAGCCAAAAAACGGCCTGTGCTCCTAAAATGATTGATTTTACCAGCAAAAGCCCCTAGCTTTGTGCTCGAAAATATCCAAAATCTAATACACCGATCCTAGATACATTTGTTAAGGGATCATACTTGAACGTAACGTAACCCCAAATTAGTGGAATAATTAAAAGGGGAAACCCTGTGAGACACTAATTAAAAACCCCTTGGAAACTGTGAAAAGTCATGCTAGATCCCCTATGATTTTTAAACACACGGACTTTCACGGATTCGAGGAGGTAGAATAAAAAAAGTTTAGAAATGAAACTCCCATGGACACTTTCTGCCGTTATGGTGGCTACCCACCTATTGGCGGCAGCTAGTAACGCAAACAAACTAACCTCCAATTTGAACGAAACCCCCTCTCTCCTTGCAGATGATCGGATCGTTCCAACAGATGAGGTAATTAAAAAGAGGCTCAGTAAGATTTATCTTCCCTTCGAAGCAAAGTATACCAAAGAAGTTAAGACTTACATCCATCGCTACGTAACTGCAGGCATTAACGACGCCGAAGCTATGTTAGGCCGCAGCAGCCTTTATTTTCCAATCTTCGAACATTATTTGAACATTTATGGTTTGCCTCAGGAGCTTAAGTTCCTACCAATGGTAGAATCTACGCTGCGCCCTGATGTAAATTCAGGAGCAGGTGCGGTCGGATTATGGCAATTTGTGCCTATTACTGCCCGCCACTTCAACCTGACCATTAATGATTACATTGACGAACGGATGGATCCTTACAAATCCACTGAAGCAGCAGTAAAGATGCTCTCTTATCTCTACGATCAGTTTGGAGATTGGCCACTCGCACTTGCAGCTTACAATTGCGGGCCAAAGAGAATAAAAACAATATTGGCCAAAGCACACTGTAAAAATTACTGGGATATTGCATCGCTGTTGCCAACCGAAACCCAAAGGTATGTACCAGCTTACATTGCTGCAGCCTATTTGGTCAATCATTTTAATGATCACGATCTGAGTCCAAAATATCCATCCTACGAGCTTCAGGATACCCGTACGTTTAAAGTATACCAGACGGTACGCTTTTCTGATATCGCCAGGGCTTGTGGTATTAAGACTTCCGTAATCCGGAAATTGAACCCAGGGTTTATTCGTCAATTTATCCCAGCCCAAAGTGAAGGGCATTACCTGATTCTCCCTAGTAGAGCAGAGTCAAGTTTCCGGGATTATATGGCCGAAAGATTTAAAATTAAATCTGCACAACCAGTTATCGACGATCTACGGAATATTTTCCGGACATCCTATACCGTGATCCCCGGGGATAAGATTGAATCCCTGGCTATCTTGTTCCGCTGTTCTGTAGAAGATATCATGGAGTGGAATCAGCTCCGCCAACAGGAAGTGGTAGTAAATCAATCACTGGTTCTTTATTTGAATAGATTGAATGGAAAAGCGAAGCCTTAAGCGCTAGCTTTTTATATAAAAAAGGCAGGTTAAGAATAATCTTAGCCTGCCTTTTTTATTTCCCTAACCTCTTTTTAACACGCTCAAATTTTAGAAACCCGCTTCTAAATTTGTTAAATCCAGCAAAAGGTAGTAGCTTTAAGCTGCTTACAGAGAGATCTACCTACCTTAGTTTTCCCCCATTATGTTAGTACTTATATTGCCATTGGCAACCGTTATTCTAATTGTGCATATCCCAAAAGCGCAAGGACCTCAACTATGTAACAAATAACGAAATCATCCACCTATTTGCCGAAAGGCGATAGTTACGAGTAAGCGTTCTTTCGCTGTGACAACTCTATTGTACGAGGACGAGCCCAACTTTATACAACAAAATTTAATTTTAGTGAGAAACCTACACATGCTTGCCACTGTAGTGGTATTAGCTTTGCTATGCTGTAATCCAGCCAAAGCTAATGGTCAATTTGATCAGTCATTATCTGCTTCAGGCGTATGGCCTATTGATCAAAAAATTATTATCCAAAACCTCTGTCAGCTCGTTGATGATTTTCCTGTTTTGGAAGAGCAAATGATCCTTAATAAGGTAGAATCATACCTGATCCGCGCCAAGCCCAGTACGGAAAAAATGTTGGGCAGAGCTGGCTTATATTTACCTATTTTTGAACACTACCTGGCCTTAAATGGCATGCCGGATTTTCTGAAATTTTTACCTGTAGCGGAGTCCAGGCTAAAACCCACCGTGGTTTCTTCTTGTGGCGCTGCTGGTTTATGGCAATTTATGCCGGCTACTGGCCGACATTACGGTTTGCGTGTCAATGACTATGTTGATGAACGGTTGGCCCCTTATAAGGCTACAGAAGCGGCTGTAGAGATGTTGTCAGAACTATACTATGAATTCGATGATTGGGCACTTGCCCTAGCTGCCTACAATTGTGGTCCTGAAAGGGTGGCACAGGCATTAAAGGCAAGCAGTTGTTCCAGTTATTGGGATATCCGGCACTTATTGCCCCGGCAAACTCAGCAATATATTCCGTCCTTTCTGGCAGCTGTTTATGTAGGCACTTATTATGCCCGTCACCAACTCCGCCCCAAAACCCAACGATGGCAAGATGATTTCCGGGTTGTCCCGGTATACCGGCGACTTAGCTTTCGCAAAATTTCAGGAATATGCAGGCTACCAATCGCCTATTTGGAGCAGTTAAATCCTGCTTATTTTCAAGGTATTATCCCCAAAGGCCGGGAAGCCTATTACCTGATTCTGCCCGCTTCCGCCGCCCAAAAATTACAGGTCTACCTTCAGAAAAAACGACAATTGCATAAGAAGGTTGTCAGGCTTTCACAACAACCCGAAGGTATCCAAACTCGTTATATTGTCGGAGCAGGAGATTGCCTTGATACCATTGCCCACCGTTTCCAGTGTCGACCAACAGATATTATCAACTGGAATAATTTACAAGAAAAAACGTTACAAGTACATCAGGAGTTAATTGTTTATCTGGATAAAGAAGCTGTATTTGGCCATTTTTGGTACAATTGTTAAGAATGGTTCACTGTCCGTTACCTGACCATTTTAAGTCCAGAAACAATTATTCGCCAACTCGTGCAACCCATTGTTAACTAAACTGTCTCTATATTTGAATGATCTATTATCATTCTTAGTGATAGCACACCAAACCCTGGTCAGATTTGGATTACGCAAGTACACACCGGGATCTTATTGAGCTTTGCAAAAGTGGCAATCGCCAGGCACAGTTTGAATTGTATCGTCTTTATTCCAAGGCGATGTATAACTTGTGTCTGCGTATGGTGAAAAATGATATGGATGCCGAAGATATGTTGCAGCAATCATTTGTGGATGTGTTTTCCAAACTGGATTCCTTCCGCTACCAATCTTCAATAGGAGCCTGGATTAAAAGAATTGCTGTAAACAATTGTATCAATTTCCTAAAAAAGCGGCATCTATTGATTGAAGAGCTGACCGAAAATCATCACGAGGTAACAGATACTGACCCGGAGATTCATTCCATGCTGACTGTTGATATGGTCAAAAAAGCGATGGTTGAATTACCCGATGGATATCGCATTGTTTTTTCGCTATACCTTTTAGAAGGTTATGATCATAAAGAAATAGGAGAGATCCTTGGTGTTTCGGAGGCAACTTCAAAATCGCAATACTGCCGGGCCCGAAAAAAGTTAAAAGAGGTGCTTCTATATCGACAACCCTATACAGACCATTAGTAAGTTTTCAATTATTTTTAAAATGCAACACGACAAACTAGAACAATACATTCAAACTAACCGGGAGGCGTTTGATTTCGGTGTCCCAAGCCTCAAAGTTTGGGCAGAAATCGACAGTGCGCTTGAGGCAAAAAAGGGGAAGGTTCGCCACTTACGGCGCGTGGTAGGCATTGCGGCAACGGTGGCGTTTTTGCTGGTATCCGGTGGCGTTATAGGTTCATTTTTTACTAAAAACACCAATGCTACTGAATTAGCCAGTTTAGAGACTATTGATCCCGAATTAGCAAAGATTGAAGCCTATTATCAGGGGCAATTTAATCAGAAATACAAAGTTCTGGCCAGTGTTCCTCACGACGAATCCATTGATCAGGATATTGAACAAATCGACGCATCTATGGAGGAACTGCGCCTGGCACTGGTGAATGCCCCAGCAGGTAGCCAGCAACGGATCGTAGAGAACCTTATCCGAACTTATCAGTTGAAAGTACAGGTACTCGAAAGGGTATTGCAGCGGCTTCAATCTGGTGAGGATACCATTACAAAACCTAAGGACGATGAAAAAAAGATTAGTATTTAAATTCGGCCTGGTCTTGCTATTGGTTGGCTTTTTTAAGGTAGGGCATAGTACCGATGGGAGACGCGAATTTACCAAAGTTATCAAAAAAGAATTTCCTATTGACGTCAATGGTACCGTAAAAATTTCTAATAAATACGGGAAAGTTGATATCAAAATATGGGAAAACCCCAGGGTTAAACTTGGTGTAGAAATCATTGTAAATGCCTCCAATGAGGAAAAGGCACAGAAGGTCTTTGACCGCATAAAAATAGAATTTAGTGAGTCACATGCTTACCTTGGGGCAGTAACTTCAATTCAAAATTCCAAGCATAATTGGTGGGACACGAGCATAAACAATTCTGATTATCAAATCAATTACCTGGTTTATCTGCCGGCTTCGATCAACCTCGAATTGGACAACCAGTACGGAAACGTTTTTGTAGGCGCAATGCAGGGAACTTCCAATATTTCTCTAAAATATTGCAACTTTAAACTAGATGGGTTAAATGAATTGGCTCGTCTGGGTATCGATTACAGTACCGGGACTATTGACCGCGCCAAAAATGTACAATTGACATCCAACCACGGAACGATTCGCATTTTTGATGTTGGCGATATGAATATTGAAAGTAAATACACCAATATTCAAATTGAAAAAGCCATAGATATTATTTGTAAGACAAAATATGACAACTACTCGATCGGCGTGATCCGTGACTTACGCAACGAGGGGGCCTTTGACAATATTGATGTGGATTTTAGTGAATCTATTTTAATCAATTCGCGTTATTCCAACTGCTCGATTGGCAAGGTGAAAAAATCCCTGGATCTAGCACTGGAAAACTCGGACGTAGTGGTTAAGGAGGTCTCCAAGAATTTTTCTAATATCAATTTAATTGGTGAATATTCCGATTTCAAAATTGGGTTGGAAAACGGTGCAGTATACCAGCTTGATGCTGAAGGTGATTACGCAGGGATTGGTTACCCAAAAGCTTTAATGGTCACCTACGAAAAGGAAAAAGCATCGGTCCACGAAGTAAAGGGACACGTTGGCAAAAAAAATGGTTCTGTTATTAAGGCTAAAATCCGATTTGGCGCCTTGATCCTCAAACAGTAAAACATAGCTATCCTAATAAAGTAGGGCTACTGTGATCGGACATTCGGCACAGTAGCTTTTTTTTCCTATATTGTTCCGATTGCTAAAAATCGGTTCAAAATGAAAATACAATTCTGCGGGGCTGCCCGCCAGGTCACAGGAAGTGCTCACCTTATCACGCTTGACAATGGTTACAAGATACTTCTAGATTGTGGATTATACCAGGGTAATGCTGCATCCTGGAAACAATTCAACGAAGAATGGCTGTTCTCTCCGGCAGATGTTGATTGTTTGATCTTATCGCATGCACACATTGATCATACTGGCCGTGTTCCCAAATTGGTAAAAGACGGTTTTGATGGTTGTATTCACGCTACCCATGCTACGCGCAGCCTCTGTTCCATTATGTTGCTGGATAGTGCTAAAATTCAGGAACGGGATGCCGAATACCACAACCGATTGGTAGCAAAGAAAAGAAAAAAAGGTCCCCTACGCAAACCGCTATATACGGCCGAGGATGTACACCAAACCATGGATAAATTTGTGGGTTATGGCTACAATCGTTGGTTTAATATACACGATGACGTGGAGGTGCTTTTCAAAGATGCGGGACACATCCTGGGTAGTGCCAGTGTATCCCTGCGCATTCGCGAAAATGGACAGACCAGGATGATTGGCTTTTCCGGGGACGTAGGACGCCCCAACAGGCCCATTCTACGCGATCCTCAACCGATGCCCGAAGTTGAGTATATGATTTGCGAATCGACCTATGGCGATAAGGACCATGAAGGCGCTCCCGGTGAAATGTCGCGTCTCTTGAAAATCATTAAAGAGACCTGTGTGGTCAAAAAAGGTAAACTCATCATTCCGGCATTCAGCGTAGGCAGAACACAGGAAATTGTTTATATGCTTGATCAGTTAGAGACTGCCGGGAGTCTGCCCCGCATTCCTGTTTATGTTGATAGTCCCCTCGCGGTAAATGCGACCACCATCTTTGGTACACACCCTGAATGTTACGATGCTCAGCTCAATGAGTATCTTCTAGTAGATAACAACCCCTTTGGTTTTAATGCTTTGACTTATGTCAAAGACGTAGAGGTTTCCAAATCATTAAATTCATCTAATGAGCCCTGCATCATCATCAGCTCCTCGGGTATGATGAATGCCGGTCGGGTCAAACACCATCTCTTTAATAATATTGATCATTCTAAAAACACCTTTTTGATTGTAGGCTATTGCTCTCCGGAAACGCCGGGAGGCCGGCTTAGGGATGGCGCTGAAATACTCCGTCTATTTGGAGAGGAAAAAATTGTAAGAGCTAAAATAGAAATTATGGATTCTTTCTCCGCACATGCTGATCGGGGAGAATTGCTCGATTTTCTCGACAACCAAAAGGGAAGTGTCAAAAAGATATTCCTGGTACATGGCACAATAGAAAGACAGGAAAAATTCCGGGATTTGCTTAATGAAAATGGCTTTCCGGAGGTAAATATTCCAAAATTGGGACAGGAATTTACCGTATAAAGGAATGATTAAAACCAGGAAGCCCTTTGGTTGAAATAAAATTATTTCAACCAAAGGGCTTATTTATTAGCGATAGCTTATTTATCTCGATTATTTTTCTTCTGCTTTAGAATTCTGGATTTTATTTAAAAGCAAAGCTGCTTTCATCATAAAGTCATCGTGATACTGAGTATATTCATTATAGACCATCATCAAACGAGCTGCATCAAAGGCGGCAGATTTTGGTACCAACTGGCGGGCTGCAATTGGGTGCAACCAGTATTCCAGATTATTGGAACGTAAATAAGAACGGTCGTAATCAAAATTGATAACTACCGACAATTTGTTTAATGAGAATAAATAATCGGTCTCTTTATTCAGATCTTTCTGCAGGTCTACGATATTATATCGTTCGAAGTTGACGCCCGATCTTTCACAGAGGAAAACGTCACGGCGTCCGTCAAAAACAATGATGTCTCTGAAGCGGTACTTCTTAAAGTTTTTCAACAGAAAATTTCTGATGGGTGCTTTGGAAAAACGAAGGTTATTAAAAGCAAATTTTAATTGCCGTTCATCCAAACGGTATTCTTCACTGAAGGGTTTGCGGCGCTGGGTTTTCATATTGATCACCTCTTTGCCCCGGCCTATCGTATGACCTAGTTCATTGACTCTAGAAAAAACATTAACGACATCAACATTTGCATTGTTGATCCAGCTTTCTATAAAAATCCTGTTTGAACCATTCTCATAGATCAAAAGTGCGATTTCACTTATCGCATAGAAATTGGGGTAACCGCCGTAAATATTGCCATACTTTAATTCTAAAATTGCTACGCTGTTGTCCACGGTTTAAGGATGTTATTTCGGGTTAAATAATCCAGTTTTCTCGGCATTGTTTTCATTTGCCCGAGCAAAATAGTGTTTCCAATCCGCAAGTTATATAGAAAATTCAACACTGTTAAAAATTAATCCCACAAATTTAGCCTTACTATACTAAAAAGGATGAGCATATTGTAAAAGATAACTATTCTATAAATAAAAACTGTCCCTTTTCGTAAATTTTTTCATCATCAGCATAAATTTCGCCTTTTTTCATCATATCAGCAATCATATCCCAATGCACGGAAGATTGATTTTTACCGCCTGCCTGTAAATAGGATTGGCCAATAGCCATGTGTACGGTACCGCCTATTTTTTCATCAAAAAGGATGTTTTTAGTAAACTGATCAATGCTATAATTGGTGCCGATAGCGGCTTCTCCAAACCGACGGGTGCCTTCTATTTCAAAGATTTGATTAAGAAATTCCTGTCCTCGTTTGGCTTCCCATTTTTCGATGTGGCCATCCTTTACCCAAAGGGTCACACCTTCCACCTCATGTCCCATATAGATGGCTGGGTAAGAAAAATGTATTTGTCCATTCACCGAATTTTCCACTGGTGAGGTATACACTTCTCCGGAGGGCATATTGGTTTTGCCATCGGAATTGACCCAGGTACGTCCCTTGGTCGAGAATCGGATATCGATGTCCTCTCCTACGTATCGAACTTGCTCCCGGCTATTGAGTAAGTCCACAATTTGCTGTTGAGATTTGCGAACCTCCGTCCAGCTTTTTATGGGATCATTATCAAACAATTTACAGGCATTAAAGACAAAATGTTCGTATTCCTCCAGCGACATGCCAGCTTCTTGTGCATTGGCTTGTGTAGGATACTGACAAAGCGTGCGCCGCAAATCCCGGGTGGCTGTACGTCGGAAATAAGCTTCTGAGATTTCTTTATTTGCCTTTTGTCTGATTTTCCTTTTTTCAGGATCAATACTCTGGTCTTCCCGAAGATTAAAAGGTGCCCGGATGTATAAATAAGTATCGTAGGTTTCCATAGCCTGCCGATACATCGGTGAAACGTATTTCAATTGATCACTTCCAGCCTCTTGCAAAAAGATGCGCTCCTGCTCACTAAAATCCATAGAAACCTCTACTACAGCACCTGCGCGCACGGCTATCCGGTAGACTTCCCGGATCAGCGGTTCTGCTAAAGTCGTAGACCGAAGATACATGCGGTCACCAGCACGGGTTTCCAGGCAATAATGGACGAGCAATTTAGCATATCGAGAAAGCATTGATTCCATAATTGTGGGAAATTGGTTTTGTGTAGTTCATTAGTTAAAATAGCCCGTCAGGTATTACCACTTCTTTGCTTGATAAGGATAACGAATGTAGTATTGTTCCTTGACCATAGACATCAATTTCGTCCTTAACTGGTCGATGTTTTCCTTGGTTAATGCTGATACGAAAACGTTTTCGTGATCAAATAAGTGTTTGAGGTTATTCTGTAATCCTTCTTCAATCTCGGCCTTGCCTTCTTCATCCAGATATGGATCGTAAAACTTCTTGCGGTAGAGATCTATTTTATTAAAAACCATCAAAGTTGGTTTTTCCAATGCCTTTAACTCTGCCAGTGTTTCATTAACCGCACGAATCTGGTCTTCATGTGAAGGATGGGCAATATCCACAACATGTACCAGGATGTCGCTTTCCCGAACCTCATCCAGGGTTGATTTAAAACTTTCTACCAAATGATGTGGCAGTTTACGGATAAACCCAACGGTATCTGACAAAAGGAATGGCATTGCCTCCCACACCAGTTTTCTAACGGTAGTATCCAGGGTCGCAAACAATTTATCTTCGGCAAAAACATCCGATTTGCTCAGCAGATTCATCAAGGTTGACTTGCCGACATTGGTGTACCCTACCAGGGCTACACGAATCATTTGCCCACGGGTTTTCCGGCGTGTGAAATTTTGCTGATCAATCTTTTCCAGTTTCTTTTTGAGCAAGGAAATTTTATCGCGCACAATCCGGCGGTCCGTTTCAATTTCTTTCTCACCGGGTCCACGCATGCCAATACCACCACGCTGACGTTCAAGGTGAGTCCACAATCCACGAAGGCGCGGCAAAAGGTATTGCATTTGTGCCAGTTCCACCTGTGTTTTTGCCTGGGATGTTTGGGCTCTGCTAGCGAAAATATCGAGGATCAAGCTACTACGGTCTACAATTTTCACCTTAAGTGTTTCCTCTATGATACTGACTTGTTTGCCCGATAAGTCATCATCAAAGATGACCATATTGACTTCTTCGTGGTCTTCGATGTATTGACGTACCTCTTCCAATTTGCCTTTGCCAATAAAAGTCCTGGAGTCGGGATGGGACAGTTTTTGAGTAAATTGTTTCACGGCTACTGCTCCCGCAGTAAGCGCCAGAAATTCCAATTCATCTAAATATTCCCGGATCTGGTTTTCTGTTTGATCAGGTTGGATCACTCCCACAAGAACAGCGTATTCTGTTTCTTTTTTGAGACCCGATTTCTCACTTTCTCCTAAATTCCACTCATTTTCCATAGATCATATCTTTAGTTCCGAGAGCCTACATTAATAGCATTGTTTCGCTGAAGCTAGGCAGTGAAAAAACGCTATTGTTTTTTGATCCAATGTACTGGATTCAGGCGTTGTTTTTCTCTCCATACCTCAAAATGTAACTCGGGTTTATCTGTTCCTACGGTTCCAACCGCTTGTCGGATATCTAATTGGTCGCCTCGTTTTACAAAAAGTTCTTCAAGATTAGAATAAACGGTATAATACTGACCGTGTTGAACGATAACCATATTCTGATATCCTGGCACGTATTGGGTCCCGGCTACCTTGCCTGCAAAAATAGCAAACACTTTTGAGCCGGCATTCGTTCGGATATCTACACCATTATTCGTAATTTTTATTGCTTTTACCGTTGGATGAGCCTGTGTGCCGAAGTTTCTCGTAATCATACCCTGGCTAACGGGCCAGGGTAAGTTGCCTTTGTTTTGGTAAAAATTGCCAGAAATGTGGTCATCTGCCGAGGGTTCATGTTTCACCAGTGCTTCCGGAGTCCTGGCCTCCTTGCGTTTTTTGGCCATTTCTCCCCGAATAATTTTCTCGATCACATCATTGAGTTGCTGGTGTGCATTTTGCTGTTTTTTTAATTCTGTAACCAACCGGTTTTCATCTCCTTTAATTGTTTTAATCAGCACATCCATTGTGGCCAGTTCTTTACCCAAAATGGCTTTTTGCTGTTCTTCCGATCCCAGTAGTTTTTCCTTTTCTATCTTTTTTGTTTCGAGTTGTTGCATTTTACTCAACAACGTTTCCTGAGTGCCGGTGATCAGGGCGGCTTGTTGTTTTCGATAGCGGTCATATTGTCTTACATATTGCCACCGACGAAAGGCATCGTTAAACCCCTTGGCAGAAAAAAGAAATTGCAATAAGCTTTTATTGACTTTCATGCGATAAGCCGTACGCAACATCATGGAGTATTCCGTTTTGAGGCGACCTACATCCTCATCAAGGGCTATGATGACGATATTGGCACGCACAATACTTGAGTCCGCGTAATTGATTTCCTCACGCAGGGTATTGACCAACTGCTGCCTTTTTTCTATTTGAGATCGGAGCGCAAAGTAGCGGTCCAGGGTAGAAGCTTTATTCTTCTGGGTTTCCTCCAGTAAAGTGGTAGTCTGGTTAATTTCCTCCAATAGTTGTTTGCGCTTTTCCTCAAGTTCCTTTCGGTTTTGCCCCAAAAGTGAGCCCCAAACACAGAGTAAGCACAAAAAAATTAAACTTCGCCTCATATTAGTCCACCCGGGTATATCTATCCGGAATTTCAAATTGAATATCTGTCGGTTTGTTGAGTGATACTTTGGTAAATTTGATTTCTACTTCAGCCTTCCCCGTTTCCCGACTGTCTACCAGCACATTACGAAGATACGAAAAATCCTGCTGGTCATCAGATTTTCCATATTCATCCAATATTAAATCCATATTTCGGTTGGCTATCCCATCTTTAAAAGCCATTTTTCGGAGTAATAATGCTGGATTATCCATATAATAATGGCTTTCCTTTTCCCCACTTTTTCCATATAGGTGATAGGCTATATTGTTGGTCTCCACCTGCATATTTCCCGAGAAGAAAAAGATTGGATTGCCCAGAATCACCTGTTGTAAAGTAGTAAAATCACCGGGCAGGTTAAAATCTTTTTGCAGGGATTCAAGCCCTTTGATGCTATATTCTCTGTTGAGCCGGTTAAGTACGTAGACAGAATCAGGGGTGACCATGACTCTTGCCACTTCCAGTCCCAGTTTTTTAGCATTCATCCAAATCAGGCTATCTTTTCGCATTTTAATAGTAGAACTAAGGGAAATGCTAAAGTTGCCATCATTGTAACTGATTCTTGCTCTTCCATCCATCCAGTCCGCATTCACCTGATTGGTTACCAAGTGGTTCATCAGGGTTTCCGATTTCATTTTTTTGCCAGCTTTAACCGTATCTTTTGTCGATTTACAAGCGGGGGAAAGAACCACCAATGATAAGCCTATCAAAACCCCTAAAAAGCAAGATTTATTCATATAATTGTCTATTAGCTATTTTTTTGTCCAATACTTTGGAAGGACTTCCTTTTCCTTTGGCCAGATTCCAGTAGCGAAGGGCTTCTTCCGTATGTCCGGTTTGAAAAAGCAAGTCTCCATAATCTTCCAGAATCTGATATTGTTCACTTCCTCCATCCGCCAAGGCTTTATCAAACCAGGTTTTGGCATCATCATAAGCCTTGTATTTGTATAAAATACGTGCGTACATAGCTTGAAATTTCGGCTGCCCTGGTGCCTGATCAATCGCTAGTTTTCCCAATTTTAAAGCCTTTTCTTCTTGTACACCCTCCTTCGCCAGACAAAGTCCATAATGTGCCAACACATCAGCCGATTTGGGGTTGAGCTCCAAGGCAGCCTTAAAAGCGGCTTCTGCCAGGTCATATTTTTTAAGCTGGCAATAGACCTGCCCCATTCGCGATTGTGCATTAAATTGCATCCGTCCATCCTTGGCAGACATCAGCACTGCCTGATCCAGGGCATCAACGGCATCCTCAGAATTTCCCAGTTCATCGTTGGCTACACCATTCAGGTAATAAGCCACTGCTTTATTAGGAAAAATATCCATGACCTCTTCCGTTGTCTTGAGTAAAGAAGAATAGTCATTGTTTTCTAAATGAATATACATCACGTTTTCCCATACCAGGAAAACCGATTCATCCAATTCCAATACGTGTTCGTATTTTTCAAGGGCTTCTAGTGGCCGGTTAGAGTGGTAAAATAAATCTCCGGCAGCAGCCAGCACTTTGGCTTCTCCTGGGTGTACCTGCTCGAGAATATTGGTCAATGCCAACACGTCATCAGCCAGTGCAACATCACCATTTTCCGCAATTTTACCGATGAACGGAAATAATTTGCTGATTTTTAAATCAAGTGCGACATCTGACTGTTCAAAAATCGGGGTCAATGTCTGTAGGTATTTTTGATCATCATTCTCACTTTTCTCGTTGCCGGCCAGTGCGAGGGTTGCCCGTACATTTCCCGGATCGACGGCAAGAATGTCCTGATACACCTGACGAGCAGCAGACTGATCGCCGGTTGTCTGGTAAAAATTTGCCAGCAAAATGCGATAGTCTATTTCTTCAGGGTAAGCATCAATGAGGTTTTCTAATTCTTTTGCGGCCTTTTTGTTATTACCCATACCCACATAAAGGGAGTGTTTCCGGCGGGTAACCTCTTCATTGATGCCCCTTTGTCTTTCCAGATCGTCATATACTTTAATAGCCTTATTGAGGTCATTTGATTTCACCAGATAATAGGCCCATTTGAGGTAATAATCATCTTCCTTAGGATAGGTCTTAACGAGATTCGCGTATATATTTGCTGCATTTTCTGCTTGTCCCGATTTTTGATACATATCTGCCAGCATTTGGGCAAACCAAGGATTTTCAGGCCCGTTGCTTGTGGCCTTTTTTAGCCATTTGATCGCCGATTCGGTCTCGCCTTTGGCATCATAAAGCCTGCCAAGTTCGAAGGCTGCTGTTGCGTTGGTCCCATCGTCCTTCAGCAATTCTTCCAAAATACCGATAGCTTTGTCCAGGTTTCCCAGAATTTTTTCCCGGCTGGCATCGATCAGTAATTTTTCCCGATTTACTTCCGCTTCGGAATACCGTCCCTGCGCTGACAAGTTAAGACTACAACATACCGCTAAAAGTAATACGACTATTTTTATCGTTGGAATTTTCATTGTTTTTAAACATTTAAACCTAAAAGCACGAAGTTCGGAACTTTGGGCCTCATTATCAACTTTTCAGTTATGCTATAACGGCAACAGGGCCTTTTTCATTGCCACTTATCTCACGGATCAGCTCTTCATTCTCAAAGAACGGATATGTTGTCCCAGTTTATGCCGTTCCAGGAGCACAATCCGTGTAGCCAATGCAAGTACAATGATCGTGCCACCAACCAATGCCATCGTTGCTGGCCGTTCGCCATAGCCAATGAGTACCCAAATGGGATTGAGTACGGGTTCAAGCATAGTAATGAGCGCGCTTTCTACTGCTGGAATCCGCTTGAGGCCATAAGTAAACAACATAAAGCCGAGTCCTATCTGGACAAAGCCGAGAAAAGCTAACATCAAGTGCTCAGGCATAGTGGGTGGGGCTGATTGTAGAAAAGCCGGTAAACCAATCAGGGACACCCACAAATTCCCCCAAAAGATGGCAGCAATGTGATATTCAGGAGCATTGGCTCGCTGGCCAAGATAAAGCCCTGCCATCAACAAACCAGAAAAAGTGGCAATAAGCATTCCATTTAATCCGCTCATTTCTAAATCGCCCAGGAAGAAGAGCCCCATTCCCAGAAAACAAATGATGGTCGTCCATAAGTTAATACGGCGCAGCGGAATCTTAAAAATGATGGGTTCTAACAATAACACATAAGCTGTGCCGGTATATTGCAGAAAAATAGCATTGGCCGCCGTTGTCAATTTGGTCGCCCAAACGAACGAAAGCAAGAGCAAAGCATAAATGATGCTATTGATCCACATTTGTCGATTGAATCGCATCACCTCCTTGCGGAATACCAATCCAAAAATCAATAGTGCGTATCCAGAGCGATAAAATAAAATGGTAAAAGCGTCTTGTGGTAAAACCTTGACCAACAAGCCTCCTGTACTCCAAATAAGTGCCGCCATTACAGTAGCAATAATGCCTTTATTTCTTTCGTTCATGATCGTTTTTTCTTAACTTTCGTTTTCCAAAAAAGAATCCAACACACGACCAATATCAAAAGTTCCTGTCGGGTAAATTTTAATACTTTATGCAAGCAATCATTCAACATAAGAACCAGGCTTATCGCCTTCAACTCGATCAGCCACTGGACATTTCCATCCCCTTACAGGAAGGTACTGATGTTGTTAACTGTTTCTATGCCCCCATGCTGGAAACCAACCCGGTGATTGCCGGTGATTTCATTGGTTCTACAGCTAAGGGCGGGTTGATTAACTTTATGAATGTCCGAATCAATCCACATGGCAATGGTACCCATACCGAATGTGTGGGGCACATTGCAAAAGAGCCTTACAGCATTAATCAAAGCCTGGAGAATTTTCATTTTATTGCTAAACTGGTGAGTCTGTATCCACAGCGCATCGACAATGGAGACCGGGTGATTACCCTGGAGCAAATCAAAGCTGTTTTTGACCCGGGAGAAACGGAAGTGATCATTATCCGGACACTGCCCAATGATGATTCCAAACTGCGGCGAAACTATTCAGGGACCAATCCGCCCTATATGCATCATGAGGCTGTTCATTATCTGGTAGATGGTGGCATTAAACATTTACTGCTCGATTTGCCATCCGTAGATCGGGAAGATGATGGGGGAAAACTATTATCACACCGGGCTTTTTGGAAATATCCCGATCAGGTCCGAACAAATTGCACCATAAGTGAATTAATATTTGTAAACAATGTAATCGTGGATGGTCTTTATTTGTTGAATCTACAAATTGCAAGTTTTGAGATCGATGTAAGTCCGAGTAAGCCGGTTTTGTATCGCCTGGAGCAGGTTTAAATCATTATTTTTCGGGGCTTAAGGCGTTATTTGGCCTTGGTTATTCGTTTTAATTAATATGAGGATTAAATACATTATGTAACTAACAAATGCCCAAAACTCAACCAAAATATCATTCCAAGCTATATCGCGACTTCAAGTCCATTGAGGTAGCCGCGCACCACAATATTATCCGTTTTTTTGAAAAATACGAATACGCCATCCGGCAGCTGGAACACGATGAATACTATGATTTGCTGAAAGATTATGTAACTGCTTTATATAATAGTGGTTCCTACCGCAAACATTTGATGGTAGTAGATACTGTGATCGAAGCTTCCTTGCAAGGACAATTTTCTGCTTATATGGAACGGATAATTTTCCGGGAAATGTTGCTTCAAAAAGCTGTGTCACTACTCAATAATCTCCAACTCAACGAAGCTGATTACATCTTACGTGAATTGATTCGCATTGACCCTTATGACCATGAAAGTATAACCCTACTCAAACAAGTACTGTTACGCGATAAACCCAGGTACATTCGCACCAGTCGTGCTATAAGTGTCTTTTTATTTATGCTAAGCGCGATTATCATTGCCGTTGAACTTTTGTTTGTCCGCCATTTTTACCAGATGTACGACGGCATAGTAGAATTGAGCCGCAACGCTATTTTTGCCTTGGGCGCAATATTCCTGGTAGGTGGTTGGATCATAAATCGATTGCAGGTAGAGCGGGAAGTTGAACGTTTTCTGCATGAGAACCGGAAGGAGAAAAACTAAGCCAATTTCCGTGAATGTAGACCAACACCTTGCACCCTGATAATCCATTCAGCGACCAATAAGTTCAGTATCCAGCAATTCCAGCTGACCCGGCGATAAGCAACAATGAATTTCAGTCCGGATATCATATATAACGGAATTTCTAATCGTAAGGTAACCGCAGCAAATGTCAGTGCAAAACTTCGGATCATCCACGTCTGATGGCGGACAACCTCCTTGCGACGAATGGCCGTATAGGCTTGAATAGTGGTGTATTGCCAGGCTAATGCCAGAAGAATAAGTGTCGATAGGAGTATCAGTATTATCTGGCCGAAAATTTTCATGTGGGTAAATTTAAGAAAGAGCATCTAACCAATATGAAGATGACCTTTAGACTTAGACTATGATACCCCCATTTGCGCTTTCAATGCAGTTATTTGCTGTTGTAAAAAACTGCGTTCTGCAGGAGAAGCATTTAATTGTAAGGCTTTTTTATAATGTTTCATGGCTTGGGGCAAGTCTTTTTGGTCGGAGTACAACTGTGCTAAAATGGCCTGATAAAGTGCATATTCCTTAAGAGAATCCAATCGACAAAGTTCTTTAATGGCCACGGTAGGGCCTTCTACTTTTCCTAGTACAACGGCCCGGTTCAGGCGTACAACGGGTGAAGGGTTTTCTTGCAAAAGTCTATTGTATAACCCCAGAATGAAGGGCCAGTCAATACTCTCGTATGTTGTCGACATGCAGTAGGAGGCTGCAATACTTGCCTCAAGGTGGTAAGTTGAAACCGGCTCTTCTTTGACGGATTTGTCTAAATAATGAAAACCCCAGGTGATTAACTCTTGATTCCACAGGCTGCGGTCTTGATCTTTTAGCAGGATAATACTACCTGACTCATCCAGCCTGGCGTCTAGTCTGCTAGCCTGAAAACAAAGTAATGCCATCATGGCAAAGGTTTTTGACAGATTAGTGTGGGGATGTTCGGTTAATATTTTGCAGAGGCGCATAGCTTCAAAACACAGATCTTGCCGAATCAACTCATTGCTCCCGGAGCTGTGGTAGCCCTCATTAAACATCAGGTAAATGGCTTTCAAAACCATGGACATGCGTTCCACCAGTGCCGGGCCTTCCGGCACTTCAAGGCTGATATTCAACTGACGAAGTTTGTCTCTGGCCCGAAAGAGTCGTTTGTTAATGGTACTCTCTGTACTCAAAAATGCCTGAGCTATTTCCGGCACACTAAACCCGGACAGGGTTCTTAAGATTAAGGCAATTTGTCCTTCAGGAGCTAAATCCGGATGGCAAAGTACAAACATCATACGCAATTGACTATCGGCAATTTCGTGTTCTAGAAAAAGGGAATCCATCACCGATACGGCGGCACCATTCGGGTCAAATCCGGAAGGAATCTGAGGAGCAATCTTTTGAAAATGTTTCTCCCGGCGCAGGTAATCAACAGCCTTGTTCTTGGCCGTGATATACAACCATGCCTGAGGATTCTCGGGGATTTGATACCGCCATTTTTCCAGGGCAGTCAATAAGGTATCCTGTGTAATATCTTCGGCGATTTGCAGGTTTCCGGAACCGAATATACGGGTCAATACCGCTAGGATACGACCATATTCGTGCCTAAAGAGGTGGTCGGCTATTTGATTGGCGTTGTTTGAATTCTGGATGTGCAAAATATTAGTTTAACTTTTTCGACCATCAATTTCAGCATTTTTTGCCAAAAGATAAATAGGAGTCTTTCCAAGCTTCGGAATGACTCCTACTTAATCCCCAAAATCGTCTACATATTCTGAATTTCGCGTACTTCAACAGTGCCATCACCAAATTCCAGAATCGGGCAACCTTTGGAAATTTCAACTGCTTTCGCCAAACTGTCCGCATTAACCATCAGATAGCCGCCTACAATTTCCTTGCCTTCTGCAAAAGGGCCATCCGTAATCACCTCGCCTTTTCCACCTACAATTTTGCCTTCTTTGGCCAAAGGCAGGCCGTCAATCAGGATGTTTTCTTTTGCCAAACCTTGCATCCAGGCACCCCATTTCTGCATGTGTGTTTGCATAGCTTCGGGTGACATTTTTGTTGTACTGGCATCTCCGCCTCGGAATAAATAGAGGAATTTGCTCATTTTGATTCAATTTTATTGCTAAAAAATTTTTCATAGGGAAGACGAATGGAGGAACGAGATTAGGACAGGAAAGCTTTTTTATTTTTTGCGATCCCGCTTTTGGGATATTCCGATGGTTTTTTTTTGCAAACCCGGAAACTTGAAAATGACCGCATCGTGCCCAGAGGCTATTCGCAAGCGATATGTAGTGCAAAAAATTAACGTCTAAAGTTTGTGTAAAATATACACCAAGCAACAAAAGAATAGTAATTTGCGGCCATTATGGAAAAGCCTTATTTTATCATTGATTTTGACAGTACGTTTACCCGGATAGAAGCCCTGGATTTGCTGGCGGAGATTGTCTTATCCAATCCTCGTGAGAAGGAGCATGTATTGCAACAAATCCAGGATATTACTAATCGAGGCATGAACGGGGAGTTGGATTTCCGTGCTTCGCTGACCCAGCGATTGGCATTATTACGCGCCCATCGGGATGATATCGGGGAGCTGGCGGAGCAATTGAAAACACAAATCTCGGGCTCTTTTTTGCGCAACCGCGACCATATTGCCGCCCTTCGCGATACTGTGTATGTGGTATCCAATGGTTTTCTTGAATTTATTGTACCTGTAGTGACCGATTATGGCTTAATTCCCAAGCATGTTTTTGCTAATGAATTTATCTTTGACACTGAAGGTTACGTCTGCGGCTTTAATACGGAAAGCCCGCTTTCGCAAACTGGTGGAAAATCGAAAATAATCAGGGAGTTAAATCTCCGGGGAGATGTGTATGTAATAGGCGACGGGGCCAACGATTTGGAAATCAGACAAGCTGGTTATGCCAATAAATTTTATTTATTTACGGAAAATGTCGAACGGGAAACGGTTAAGGCAGGAGCCGACCACATTGCCCCGAATGTCGATGAAATTTTATACGAATTAAAAATGGACAGATCACTCTCTTATCCAAAAAACAGAATCAAAGTGCTCTTGCTGGAAGGCGTACACTCTATGGCTGTCAATCTGCTCGAAAAGGAAGGTTATCAGGTGGAAGCCCTCAGTACTGCACTGACTGAAGACGAGCTTTGTGAAAAAATCAAAGACGTCAATATTCTGGGCATCCGGTCTAAAACTCAGGTCACCGAAAAGGTGGTGTCGAGTGCTAAAAGATTGCTAAATGTCGGCGCGTTTTGCATTGGTACCAACCAGATCGACCTGGAAGCCTGTACTCGACAAGGCGTGGCCGTATTTAATGCGCCATTTAGTAATACCCGGTCGGTCGTAGAGTTGGCCATTGCAGAAATTATTATGTTGGTGCGCAACCTGCCTGATAAAGCCCGCGCCATGCACAATGGCAAGTGGGAAAAGTCGGCCAATGGTGCCCGCGAGATCAGGGGTAAAAAACTGGGTATTGTGGGTTATGGCAACATCGGCTCTCAATTGTCTGTCCTGGGAGAAGCCCTTGGTTTGGAGGTTTACTTTTATGATATCGAGGATAAACTGGCCTTGGGCAATGCCCGGAAATGTGAAACACTTAATGAGTTGCTTTCCAAAGTCGATATCCTTTCACTGCATGTCGATGGTCGCTCCGAAAATGACCATATTTTTGGTGCAGAGCAGTTTGCACAAATGAAAGATGGTGCTATTTTTCTCAATTTGGCTCGAGGCAAAGTGGTACAAATTTCTGCCTTGAAACAAGCCATTGAATCAGGTAAAATTGGGGGATGTGCTGTGGATGTTTTCCCAAAAGAACCCAAGAGTAACAACGAAGCTTTTGAATCGGAATTGATCGGTTTACCCAATACTATTTTGACACCGCACATCGGAGGTAGTACGGTTGAAGCACAAGAAAACATCGGCCAGTTTGTACCTGGAAAAATCATTCAATACATCAATACCGGTAGTACAACGGGTAGTGTCAATTTCCCCAATGTACAACTCCAGGCAGTACAAAAAGCCCACCGGTTGCTACATATTCACCATAATGTGCCCAACGTACTTGCCAAAATCAACCATATCCTTGGCGAATATGACATCAATATTCTAGGTCAGTACCTGAAAACCAATGAAGAGATTGGGTATGTGATTACTGATGTAGATAAGGAATATGGTCAGGAACTGCTGGATGAATTGCGGAAAATTGAGCCGACGATTTGGTTTAGGGTGTTGTATTAATAGAAAGGAGGAAGAATATAGTGATGACAAAAGGTTAACTGCTTCGATCTTCTAATCTATTTCCATTTTTTACTAATTTGGCATAGTACTCATCTAAAAAAACATCCATGCCAAAGATCAAAATCAAATGGAATTCGGAGCGACTGCTTTCCTTCTCTGCAATGAGTATCAGCTTTATTACGCTGATCATATTTATTTATCAGACCAATCTGATGAGTAAGCAGAATTATCTTTCTATTATGCCCTATCTCGACTTTTCTCAGACCCGTGACTTCGAGAATCATGTCTACGAGGTGAAGTTGGAGAATCATGGAATTGGCCCGGCAATCATTGAGTCAGCCACCATAGTATACCAGAACAAAAGACATAATCTAAGCGATTACAACAACGAACTATACACCTTCCTACGCTCGATGGTACCCGCCCTGGATAGTTTACAAAATGTGTCTTCTTCTACCCTGGACAAGGGCATGGCCATCCCAGCCAATACGGAATATACGATATTGAGTGTAAAAGGTCCTCCAGAGGATTATCAATTGATTCAAGAGGGTATTAAAAAGCTAATAGAAGAAGGGATGGATTATGAGATTGTTTACAAATCTATCCAGGATGAGCATTGGTTGATCCATAATAATTCGGAGGGGCCTAAGAAATTGGATTAGGAGTGGGCTTGAT
>BQJU01000020.1 GCA_021604865.1 Saprospiraceae bacterium
GTCGAAGCCTCCTGGCGAAGAACCTCGGCAAGCCTTACGCTTGCGCTCGAAGCTTTCTCCGGCGGCCGTAGCCTTTGGCGAAGGACTCAGCGTAGACGCATGGCGGCCGATGGGAAGCGAAAAGCGTCAATTTTTTGATGACTGGGTTGACTTGATGCCAAAGCATCAAAAAAGGACTTGAAGTTCATACCCGGAGGTACGGACAAGAAAAGTAACAGCCTGTCCCGCCGAAGGGAAACCGCTAGGTCGGGAAAGTATCATCGAAAAAGTGATCCTTTGCAGCCCGAATAGCTTGCCCCGATCTTGCATCGGGGTTGGCCTCCAAACATGCTCTGAGTGCCGGGCTCTGTTTCACGAAATGAAGGGAGAATTTGCTGAAGCTGTTCATTTTTCCAAACTGGCCGAGCCGCTTAAGGATAGCCTCAATCGGCGTAACGATGCACGCCACCTGGAACAATTAAAGCAAAGACTAGAAGCTGAAAAATACGACGAGCGGATCCGCCTGATTGAACAAGAACGAGAATTCCAAAAATGGCTGCGCAATGCTGCTCTGGCCATCCCAGTACCAGTGAGATGGCCAATATCCTGGGAGTATCTTCCAGTGCAGTACGAAAAACGCGAAGCCGCATGAAAAATAAATTGGCGAGCCAGTAAAAACACAATACCATAATTATCAATCAGTTATACAAACGCCGTTACTTTGTCCCGTTTTTGTCACGCCTTGTTTCTTGAATTTATTAATCTAATGATGCTCCTTTGATCCCGAAAAGTACCTGCACACATAAGTATACCTAAATATCAGTTAGCGGAGAAAGAGCATCCCATCTCTGATCCGTAGACGATTCATTACCCTCCCCATTTTACGGCTACCAGCCACTATATTTTTGTCTTGTGCTAATTTGGAAGGCATCGGTTTCACAGATAAGGCATAAGTAGTCGGAACAAATCTATCGTATTAATTTTTATTACCTAAACCCGTGAAAGGGTGGCTAGGAAGAGGTATAGAAATATGTCCAATTCATTGCCATACTTTTTACTAAAAATCATTATATAATGAGTCCAATTACAGTTTCACAGAGTAAACAGGTTGTTGATGAGTTCAACGCAATGAGCAGTGCTGCCAAGAGTTGGTTAGACGCCAGCAAATCGGTAAATGAAGCCGCTAAAAGTGCAGAGGATCTCCTGGAAATCACCAAGACCATTGCCAGCATTGCTAAATTCGGAAGCGCTTTATCTGCAGTTGGTGCTGCGTTGGGATTGATTAACATCTTTCTTCCCAGTCCTACAGAGATTATTTTAAAAGAACTCAATAAGATATCGGATCAGATTACCTCTTTAGAGAGTGAGATGAAGACTAAATTTAAAGAGCTTAAGCAGCAAAATTTAGTGAATACCGCTAATGTAGAGCTTTTTGAAAATATCAATACCATTAATGCAACTTGTGACGCTTTTAATAATTTTAAAATCGAACTCAAGAAGGCAAACGGCAAAACGTTAGCGGAAATAGACTCCGACACCAGATTCAAAATCTTTTCTAAATATATTGACTATGCAAAACAGGCCAATATATTATCACAAGCCGACCTGTCTGCATTTTCAACCAACCTCAAGAGTAAATACAATATTATCAAAGCAGTCTATGAAAATAGCGGCGGAGAAATCAATGAGGTTTGTAACGTAATCAAATCTTGCCAAACCTCCGCTCTATTAGGTATGAAATTAATTGTCATCAGAGATAAGTTTCAAGCCCACTCTGCGTTGCAAGAAAACATAGACCAACCTGGTTTTGAAAAAAATATTCTCCCCAAATTTCTTGATAATACCAAAAATACTGATGACTTTCTGATTAATAGTATGCAGTCTTACAATAATCAAACGCCCCAAAAAGATAGCGTTTTAGAGGATATTGAAACCTATGGCAACATGTATATAAAGAAATGCCAGGATGAATGGGCCGCAAATGCTGTTAGTTTTCTGGACGACAATGACACCATCTCGTTTCCAGCTGATCCCAAAAGTGCGCCTAAGCCTATACTGAATAGCCTCGATGATAAATTTCCATTCATAGACTGGATGGTTATTGTTTCTTCACATCCAGTACCTAAGGACGGCGGTGATATTGCCGTAGCGACTTTTGGCATTCAGGAAAAAAGTAGATTAAGAAAAAACTTCATCCCTTATGAGCCATTCAGAAAGAAATACACTAATTATTTTGGGGATGATGAAACGAATTTAAATCTGGTTGTTTGGGGCTTTCTAAGAGACAATGATGCCCCACTCAAACAGATTACACACGATACATTTTCCGTAATGAGAGATGATTGGTATCTGAATGCCACAGATAAAGATATGAGTGCCAAAGAACAATATAACGGTATGATGAACGATACGAAAATGGATGGATACACACCTGACGCATTTTATATTGTTCATTTGGAAGAAGACTTGGCTGTAAAGTTTGGCCTTCAACTGGCCACTAACAATCCACAAATGTATTTTGCTACGCCCTATAACTGGAATGGTCAGTCCTATGATTATCAAAGTAAGATGCCCGGCATCACATTCACCGGGCGAATGGGGATTGATCTCCAGGTTGCAGGCCACCATGGTAGCAGATATGGAACTAATTACTGGGTGGACCCATTCGTATTGGTTTGCCGGATAGGTCAAGATGGTAATAAACTGGGCTAGTAACAAGTTCAAAATACACCTGCCCGGCTTCGTCGGGCAGGTATCCAATCTATAATTTTGTTGATCGAAATATCCTGCCTGAGTCGGTCACTGAACAATTTAGGAGAATCAAGGGCAACCAGGTGGTTACACTTTGAAGAGGATATTCTGGCGACTATTACCTATGCAAAAACTGGTATCAAGGCAGACCGTTAGAGTAGTTGTTTGATGAAAGTAATTTATGTAGATTCATCCATTTATGCATTGGCTGTTTTCCCAATTCGTGACGCAGTGCGTCACGAATTGGGCTGGGCTTATTGTCGATTATTAATGAGGGTGGAAAATTAAAAGGCCTGAGTTTTTACGTTCCTAGACAATGGTCTTTCAACAGGTTAATTGGAGAAATATGATATCCTGGCAGCCATTCATTATGCCAAGTCCCTCCTTCGGGCAAAACCTAATCCTTAGTAATCAGCACCTCACTTACATTCAATTCCCCAATTAAGGCATGCTCTACTATTTCTCCTTTTCGGTAAATGTGAAGATTGGAATAGCCTTTTTCACCTGGCTCAGTACTGACTTCAATTTGCTGCTCCTCCAGATTGATAATCCACACCTCTCTAATCCCGGCAGCGGCATAAAGAGGAAGTTTGATGGCCCGATCTTTTTCCAGAGATGTATCGGCTACTTCAATGACCAACAATACATCAGCAGGCTTAGGGTGGGATTTGGTATATAGATCGTCGCGGTATTTCAGAATGGCCAGATCGGGTTCAGGTTCAGAGTATTGGTTTAGTTCAACAGGATCCTGGACGCTGATAATGACATCATTGTCCAATATTTCACTCAGTAGTTTTTTGTAATGGACACGCGTATCGATAAACGCCAGATAAGCGACAATGTACAATTAAAAAAGAGGCGTACTGTTACCGTAGAAATGGAGATTCAGGTCGTTTTTAATATCGGCCTTTCCGTTGAGGACTTAACGCTCAGTGTTAACCATGAACGCCAAACATTAGACCTATTTATCCCGTTTGACCCAAAAGTCCTGAAAATTGTTGATCAGAATTACAAAATTATTGCCATACGACAAAAAAAAGATCCTACTGGTCAAAAAAAACTCACCGGCAACTTTGCTGATTCAGTCGACGACTGGAAACATATCATTGATGGAGCTAACCGTGTCTTTAACACCCACCAGACTAGTTTAACCGAACTCGATAGATGGGGAAACCCAATTGAAAAAGAAGCTCTGGAAAAAATCATTCCAACACTAGTCAAAATATTTGAACCGTTAGTGGCTGTAGGGGGAAATGCCTACGGTGTGAACATAAAATTTGGCAATTATTCTCGCTTTCGTTTATTGTGTAAATACTAAGCACAAGATAAATGAGCTTCTCCCAAAATTTCGGATCAGCGGCATTGAGAAAAAACATTAGCACAATAAGTTTAGGTTGAGAGTGCATCGCCTTCCAACTATCCCACAATCTGATTAAAATAATGATTAAATGAATCACTAAAGGGAAATAAATGCATATTTGACTTAAATTCTTCAGTTAAATGGATAGATTCTCCTGAATATTCATCACCTGAATTGAAAAAGAATATGGAAGTCCTTAATAAGACATACGCAATTAAGCATTCATTTAGATAGTACTTATACATATCTTTAATCCTTTTAACTTCCAAATATTGACTTCTAACATCTTCTAGCTCTTTTTTTTCAACAGAAACCTTAAGTTTTACCAGCTTTCGAAGTAGCTCGTATTTCAAGTCATTTTTTAGGTCGTTAGCCAATGATTCAAACAATTGGTAATACTTCTGGATATTTTCGCCTTTATCCAGATCAAATATGATCTTGGGGTATAGAGCATAACTTAGAAATCTCTTTTCATTCAACCTCTGAAATATCGAAATCGAATCAGATAAAACCAACTCTGCATCATTAGTCCTGTCTTGAAGGATATTGATTATTCCAAGTGTAATTTTATTTACACCAATTACATAATGATTATTATTGATTGAAGCAAGTCGATTAGAATATTCAAGTGTATTGATTGCTTTCTTCACCTCTCCTTTTTCAAAATAGCAAACCCCCAGATTACCATATAAGAAGTCATATTCGTTATTGAACTCGATAGCTTTCTCAAAATAGAGTATCGAAGAGTCGATATCTTTATTTCTGAGCATTGTCAGTCCTAACCTATTTAAACAAACAACATTCCATTCCTTAGATTCTATTCCAGAGAAAAAATGATTTAGTTCTCTAAGTTTGTTAAGCTCTTCTTCTTGACTTTGTGATTCCGGCTCCAATCTGGCAGGGTAACAGGATTTCAACTCAAGAATTCTTTCCATTGTTTGAACCTCTAGTGCAGTCTTTAATTCAAGATTGTTATCAACCAACCCCTGGAACTTTAACAGGTATTTGTTACAATTGTACTTTCCCCCTAAAGAATCATGATATAAAAACAGTCTAAAGTATAAAGTTGCCAGTTTATTAAGATTCTGTTTTTCAAGAGTATTGTACTCTTCTAGATTTTCCACGAAACTTACCACATGAGGTGTCATTAACGTCATATAGCTACTCAAAAATTGATAAAAATACCCTTCAGGATAATAGGCAATATAGAATACAGTTAGCATTTCTCTTTGAAGAACCGCGTATTTTACTGGATCCTCCCTAATATAAAACTGGATTCCTTCTTTGATCAATTGGTGTACAGAAAAAATTTCCTCACCAGTCTTCCGAAGTAGTGAAAATTGTATCAATTTACTTAAGGCGGGTACACAATCATGTAGATTATAGAGAGGAGTTTCTCTTAAAACTGGAAAACTTGGGTTCTTTTTAACAAAATTTGACAACTTTCTACTAATTGCAAGCAAAGGTATGTTAAAAGGATACATAAATGATATTAATCCCATCAGTATTTGAGCATCTGAGGGTATTACTTTACCTAACTTTTCATAAGCCAGAATTATAGCATTAATGATATTCCCTTTATGATAATCCAAAATAGTCAATCCTTGATCTAGCAATCTTTTTTTATTGTCATTTAATAATTCAAGAAAGGTATCTAGAGTTATGTTGGATCGACCTATGTAATCGGCAGCTTGATCAATAGCTAGTGGAGATCCTCCGAATTGATCATGTAGTTCAAAAGATACATTGTAAGATGCATTACTTACTCCGCGTAAATTCAAAAATTCATAAAAGTCCTCTTTGCTCCAAGGCTCTATATCAAAACCTGAACCTATAAATAATCTACACCAAGCTCTATTGGTAGAGGTGACTATCACTTGCTTTTTTCTTGATAAATTTATTGGGAAATAATTTCGAGCAAAGAAATCAGGATTTCCCAGAGATGAGTTTTCATCACAGGCATTATCAAATATTAGCAGCCAATTACCTAACGTTCTATCTAGATGTACTTTAACTAGTTTAATTAATTCATCATCTTTATACCCTGGATCAATTCCTAATTCTCGAGCCAACTCTTTGAAGTCATTGATGATACTTTCAAAGCTATCGGAATTAAAGAACCATATGCATTTAAACTGTCCATCCTTCAATAATTCATGCCCCAATCTATTTACTAAGAAGGTTTTACCTACTCCAGGCATCCCAATCAAAGTAGTAATGTATGTTTGTCTATTAATATCAAAAAGCAAATTATTTAGCTTAGCTTTATAGTTCGAATTTGAGTCAAAAAAGCGATCGGATCTTGCTAAATTATCCGCATACTGAATATTAGACAGTGGAAATTTTACTTGATTTGCTGGTGAAGTGGTTTCGGTCTTAAGTAGATCAATTATTCGTACTGCAATTTTATTTCTTTCCCGCCTGTATTCACCATAATCAATCACATCATTCTTTCTTGCTGTCTTTACATCACTAAGACTAAATGAAATATTATACACTTCATTGATTAATTGTGAATGGGAAGAGTAAAGGTCTAGCAGTGCACTTACTGCCTCCTCAAGCTTTGCCTCCTTTACTAAATCGTAAATTCTATTTTTTCTATCCTCATTCATTGAATGGTAAAGTTTGTTCAAATGCTTATGTTTAGTAAATATAAAAAATATAATTAACAACTTATTTTCTACATTACCAAACGGAATATTTTCAGAAATTTGGTTACAAAAACTTAGAAAGTTTACCTACCTTGATCGGTAAACAAAATTCTTGATTAGATACTTTATGGTTTCTATTTTCGAGGCTTAACTCTTTAATTTAAATCATAAAATATTTTTTACTAATCCAAATAAGTGGATATGAAAGAACTAAAACAGATAATCTTTAACAGTTAAAGGAAATGAAAGATAATGCTACCTGGAAAATTAAATTCTTTGGTTCAAGGGGATCTATACCTGTCTGCGAAACAGACTTTCAATGGTATGGAGGAAACACAACATGTATATATCTTGAAATAATTCAAGAAGCCCATATTTTTGCAGGTATAATCGATGCAGGTTCAGGGATTAGAAACTTAGGTAAAGATTTTCTCAAGGGGGAAAAGAACTTACCAGATAATATTTTTATGTTCTTCACACACTTTCATTGGGACCATATTCAAGGGTTCCCTTTTTTTGCTCCAGCATATAACAGGGATCAGCACATAACCATTTTTGCCCCAATTGAAGGGAAGGACGTCCATGATTTAAAGCAAATCTTTGAAGTACCCATGCAAGAAGAATATTTTCCTGTAAAATTGGATGAGATGGGCGCTAAATTCAATTTTTTCACAAAAGGAGATCTTAATAAATTCATTGACTTAACCAAACTTGATAATCTACTAATCAATCAACATGACCACCCTGGAAAAGCATATGGCTATCGTTTTGAACATCAAAACAAATCAATTGTAATATGTACTGATGTAGAACATAAGGAAGGTATAGATGAAAATTTAGTTAAATTTTCCCAGAATGCAGATTTGTTGATCCATGATGCCCAATATACTACTGACGAGTTAACAAAATATCGCAATTGGGGTCATAGCAGTTACGAACAAGCCATTGAAGTGGCGAAAAAGGCTAATGTAAAACAACTGATAATGACCCATCACGATCCTGACCATAATGATGAATTTTTGTTTGAAATGGAAAAAAAATGCATGAGAATATTTCCAAACTCAGCTTTAGCTAGAGATGGTCTAGAAATTCTTCTATAGACTGCCTTTTACCCTTCCTAATAAAATGAGCTTTCTTTATAAACTATATGTATCAATTTAGTCCCCAATAACCACCCTTTTCTCAAACACCCCTCTCCTACCCCACCACGGAAACAATTCCCTACAAAATCCGTACAAAAAACTGGTCTACCTAATTTAAGTATCTTAAATTGCCGAATAAACCGTTTTAGCCTACAAAATGAAGATAGGATACGCTAGAGTCAGTACAAAAGATCAAAACCTGGAGCTTCAGATGGATGCCCTGGAGCAGGAAGGCTGTCAGCAAATCTTTAAGGAGAAAGCCAGTGGTGCCAAAGCCGACCGGCCCGAACACCGAAAGATGGCCGGCCAACTGCGTAAGGATGATATTATCGTCATCTGGAAGCTGGATCGATTAGGGCGATCCTTGCACGACTTGGTGAACCTGGTCACGGAGATCCAGGACAAGGGTTCCGGACTGAAATCTTTAAATGGCTCGATTGATACGACGACCTCACAAGGAAAGCTTACCTTCCACCTCTTTGCAGCCCTGGCAGAATTTGAGCGGGACATCATCCGGGAACGGACCAAGGCGGGACTGGAAGCAGCCCGGGCCAGGGGAAGGAAAGGTGGAAGGCCAAAAGGATTGTCCAAAGAGTCACAGAATAAGGCGATGATTGCGGAGACCTTATATAAAGAGGGGAAGATGTCAATCACGGAGATTTGTAAGCATTTGCGGATTGCACGGAGTACTTTGTATAAATACCTTAAATTAAGAGGAGTTAAATTTCAAGCCACCCAAAAACCATAATAGTGAACCGACCTCAATCAATATTAATATTCCTACCAGATGGCTCTCCTCGGAGTGTCAAGATTGCTGAGATTACCAATCGAGTGGTGAAGGCGATATTAATCCCCAGGAATAAACTGGACTATATCGGAGAAAGAGATGAAGTCAAAAATGTAGGGCTATATTTCTTATTTGGAGAATCTACAGAAAAGGCCAAACCGGTAGTCTACATTGGTGAGGCAGAGGAATGTTACACCCGACTAAAGCAACATAACCGGGAAAAGGAGTTCTGGAATTACGCCCTAGTTATTGTTTCCAAAATCAATGCATTCACCAAGGCTCATGTCAAATTTTTGGAACACCTAGCAGTAAAGACTGCCAAGGAAGTCAACCGCTTCGATACGGAAAATGGCAACGTACCAACCAAGTCCTATATTCCTGAGTATATGGAAGCTGATCTACTTGATAGCTTCGATACAATTAAGATTCTGTTATCTACTTTGGGTTTCCCCATATTTGATTCTGTAAACAAGAAGATGGTGGATAAATCAGAAATTTTGCACCTAGCCACCAAATCTCTAAAAGCAGAAGGCGACCTTATTGATGATGGGTTTGTGGTATTTAAAGGATCGGAGGCAAGAAATCATACAACTCCTTCCTGCCATGAGTATTTGATTAACTTGAGAAATAAATTGCTGAAAGATGGGATACTGATAGAACAGGACAATAGATTGAAATTCCTGGAAGATTATATCTTCAACTCCCCCAGTACGGCTGGAGGTGTAATTCTCGGTCGCCCCAGCAATGGGTGGACCGTTTGGAAAAACAGGGATGGAAAGACTTTAGATGAATTGAAAAGAAGGTAATTTAGTAACTGAAATATTATACACAATTGCAATAAATGTCGCCCAATTATTAATTTTTTAAAAGGGCAACTCCACTCCTTCCCCTGGCCTTGATACTCTGAATGCTAACATATTTTCAATTAAATTCTTTTCATTGTTAGAATCTTTCAAATATTTTGAGATTTCGTCTTCCACATAGGCAGCATTCGCATTGATAATTTCTTCCTTGCTCTGATTATCTGTGAACTTTTGAAGTTTACTATATATATGTTTTAAACTCAAATCCAATAGGCTTACCCGAATAATCCAATAATTTTCAGGCTGCTTTTCCTTCAAAAAGTCGATTTGGGAACGCTTGATGTAAAAAGCAGCAGACTCATGCATGTCCCTTATTGGTTTAATAGTTGTTTTAACATCAATAAGGACCTCCCCTAGCCCAGACTTTAAGGTAATATCATATTCTGGTGTTGGGGGATTCTGAATAGCTGTCCATTGAACGTCACTACTTATTCCACGTAGCTTTAAGTAGTGAAAAATGAGACATTCTCCTATATATCCAATGATCTGATTTGGGGTGGCATGATCATTTTCCTGGTCTGAAATATCCTTATGGAGAGAAATTGATTGAGCAATCCCTCCTAACTGCTCCGGGGTTAATTCTCCCAAAATAGTCTTTAGTGGCCCAATATTTTCCTGCATCTTTTCCCGTTCCATTTCAGTAATACCTTCCAATACTTTCCCCTCTTTATGTTCTTCTAATATTTTCACCACCTCCTCTGGAGAAAAACCTTGTTTTTCAATGACATTTTGCACAATCAAATCTAATGGTTTCGCAGTTTGTCCCTCCAGTTCCCGCAAAGCCAGATCCTGTAGTCTACTAAGTTTATCCTTATCGGTACCCGTCACGAAAAGGTTGTTCCGGTACTTATATAATAAACTTAGAACCGTATCGCCCGCTTCCATATGCAAGTAAAGATTGATTTCTTGGTCACTGACTTTCTGTCGATTATGCTTTCCCATTCTGTAGGGTCTGAAAGCCTCAACTTGATCACTATTCAAAGTATAACTGTAGTCTAGAAGAATCCGTTCTGAGGTTGTAAAAATGGCATACTCTGGAGCTTCCTTATCTCGCCATAAAACGTAATACGCTGCCCTCCAGGGTTCAGGCGGTAGTATTTGATTTCTTGCATAAGCACTGCTAATGGACAAAATATCCAATCGTTCTTGAAATACCTCAGCTAAATCATTGAATAGCAATAATCGGTTAAGTTCCTTAGCTATATCTAGCCAAATTTGCATTTCCTCTACCTTGATACCATTAGGCTCAGCCGTTATTACTTTCTGTTCATTGAAGTCCGTTAAATTGAGCTCTCCTGACAAATGATAAGTAAGAACCACCGGCAGATTTTCTTTTGCCTGGTAATAAGCGATACAAAGTTTAGTCAATAAATCTGCGATATTACTTTTTATTGGGATTGAGTTTATTTGTAGGGATTCAAACCATTCAAATGTGTTCTTTGACAAATCAGGATGTTCCTCTACTGCTTTTTTTACCGAAGCATCAGGCAAAAAGTCATTATCCAATAAAGCTCTCCGCAATTTAACGATGTCACTTTCTTTTCCTGGAAAGCCATTACCTATAAGGTATTCCTTCTTTTTGACTTGATCATTATCACTAATTATCCATTCATCCAACCATTCCGGTGCAGCTTCTTGACTTAACCTTAACTCCTGTTTTATCACGGTAGAAAAACATGTCCGAGGTTGGAAAGTCGAGAAAACCGGAAATGCATCAAACTCGAAAATTTGATGCTGGTACAAAGAATTTAATATTTGTTGATCCGATATTTCTTGAAAAACTTCACACTCTAGCCCTAAAGTTGTTGAATTTATAAATTGAGCATAGGCAACCAAAAATGCAACCTGTTCTGGATTTATTAGCGTGCCAAATCGTTTTAAGTTTTCAAATACTTCTTTAGGCTCCATTTTGGTCACCTCAAATAGTCTGCCTAGTACACCCCTGAATTGTTGTCTAATTGCCTCTATAGCCTGTACCTTTTTGGTGTATTCAGGTAATAGATCTGAAAGTTTGAAAGATTTATTATTGTCCGGAGTATTTTCAGATTTAAAAACGACATCATTAAGGTAGATATATTCACGAAGTGGTAATCCATCTACTGTGATTTTTGCTTGTGCTTCTTCCCTACTTAAATAACTGTTATCAATAGCTTTATTAAGCCGTTCAACAATCTTACCTTCGACCTCAGCCCGCAATGATTCCCGTTCATCAGAAGACAAGAGGGCTAATACTGGCAAATTAGTTAGGTACCTTTTAATTAATTGGATATCGTACTCCTGCTCAACTAACCGGACAAACGCATGCTCAGCACCAATTTCATCAATAAGCTTTTTAAACAACCCATTTCCCGTTCGAATTAAGCTTTCATCTGATAGAAAGTACGAGTTCAATTCGCTTGGAAGAAGATAAGAGAAAGCTTCATCATGCAATCTTTTATTGACCCAATCATCTTCAGAAAAATACTGAAACTCCTTTGACTGCTTCAAACTTAGTTTGTATCCCTTCTCTACCGGAGATAATAAGAAGTGATAAAAGAAACTTCCTCCCATTTTGCTTAAAACACCAACATCACTTTGAGAAATCAGATGTGATTCATCTTTCCATTTTTCAACTAAAAGCTCCCATGATCCCATTCTAATATTGGCAAACGGAACCTTAATAACCTTTTGTGATATATTCTGCGGAGGACATTTTAAGTCCGAAACCTGTTCAATTAAAGCTTTATATCTTTGGTAGTCTTCTGGGTTAAGGTCAAGTGCTTTTGCATGAAGAAAACACTGATTAACACTTAATACATTTTCATGATCACCACGAATCCACAAAACGTCTTCGCTCAGCTTACTATCATCCTTTTTTCCTCTGAAATTATAAAAATCGGTCAACTCTGAAAGAGCTAAAAAGTAAATACTTTCCTCCGTTGAAAGAACTTGGGACGTGGCATTTTCCCAATTTTTTTTAATCAAATCCCAGTATTCAGTCTCTTGCAAAAGATAGCTATCAAGTTCGGTTAGATACTCAGTTGGTACTAACTTTGAAAACTGCAAGAGCCCGCTCTTTGCCTTTTTCCTGGGTTGTTCTAATAATGAGCTGAGTGGCTTAACTGTTCCTTCAGCATTGGCAAAAAGTAATAATTCATTTCGTAGCTCTTCGGTTGATAACTCTAATCCATCCTTCAATGTTTTCCAGAATTTCCACTTCCCTCCTTGGGTTAATTTATTTTCCTCAGAATTTAATAACTTATCTATATATGACTGAATCTGGGTAAATAAAGTAGTTGAGAGCAACCATCCCGAAACCGTTTGGGCAAGTTTCTGATTTGCCAGGATATCAAGTCCTCCATTTGGTATTTTATGGGAGGTTAGAACATCCTTTATATATTGAGTCCGCTCATCCAATAAAAAACCTTCTTCTAGTTCTTGAATTTCCTTCCAACTATACGCTTTTTTATCACTAAACCTAAAAAAGGGTACTCCCTTAAGCTCTTCCTCTTTTAATTCTAAATCAGAAATCTCATGAAGTAAATTTTCGTATTTTTCACTTGATAGACTATGAAGCCATTGGTCTCTCAAAGAGGGATTTGCTGCTGCTAAGACATTAATAATTGACCAAATATCTATCTCAAGGAATTCACTTGCTAATTCGATCGAACTGGCCACTCGATGGTCCAACCAATAAATATGATCTAGCCCTAAAGTTTCTGGTTTTACCATTACCTCCGACTTTAATGCTTTAACTTTCTCCTTGTCCTTCTCAGTACCGCCATATTCTATAGGGATACTAATTTGAAACGCTTGTCGAAGGTTTTGATAGAAATGTTCCTGATAAAAATTTAGCTGTTGTTTTAACTTATCCGTATCTGTTTGGAGTAAAGCATTTAACAGGTCTATACAGTTTTTCTTATCTTTAAATTCAGTAATATAATTGATAATTGCTTTACTAATTGCTTCAAGTTCTTGTCGATTGTACGAATCATCAACATCTATTCGCTGCCGGTCTCCCTTTATGTTGTAACTTTTGGCATTGATGATAAATTTTAGACCAAATTTAGTATCTGCAATTGGGAAGGTTTGATAGAAATTTACCAGGTTGTCGGAACTATCCGCTGGAATTAGTAATTTGAATGGATCCTGATTACGTATTAACAACTCAACTGGTAAATATTTACCTCTATTTATTTCCTGGTCATTTATTCTTACTGTTTTTAGGTTACGTAGGAACGGAAAGGAACTCCTTATTCCAGGAATTATTTCATCTTCAAGTTGCTTTTCTAATTTGGAGGCTTTCCCGGATCCTAAAGGAACATAGATCAGTGTTCCTTTTTTAAAAAAAGGGTCCATCGAAAATTTAGCAAATGCTCTATTTAGAAATGCAATACAACTTAAAAGTTCCTGCTCACTAAAAATATTTCTTTGCACATCAGAATTTGTAAGCATCTTCTGATTTAAAAAAGCAGGATAATAGGAATAAACCAATTTTGCTAATAGTGGAATATTAGAAGATTCATAATCTCCTGAAAAATTAATATTTTCCACAGAATTGATAAATCTAAACTTTTCAATTTGGTCGCGTGAACCCCAACTAAAAAGTATTGGTCCTTTTAAATCTTCGATTAAAGCTTTCCACAACTGTTTCCCTGAATCTTCAATAATTTCGTCCTCATTAACCTTCTCGTTTAATAGCAGATTAAAGAGTAATTTAGATCCCCTCCCCTTTTCACCAGTTGCTTCAAGATCATTAGATTTCCTTCCTTGCCCCTTAGCTAGAAAATGTCTTAGTTGACGTTTTTCACCACCATTAGTTTCAAAAGGATATCCATTGTTGATTATAAGCAGGGAGTCTTCTGAAAAAAAGAAAAAGATGTTATCCGCTTCTTCATCATTTGCATTTTGCAACATTTCAAAGAAAACCTGTATATCCGGATTAATAGCAAAGTCATAAAGATCTCGGATATAATCCTCAAATTGTTGGCCATCACCGATCAATTTCGCCAGTAATGGATCCGTTTTTTGACTCCCTAGTTGTTGCGTAGGTTCTTTTCCAGTCAAAAAACGAATATAAGCATTGATATCCTTTACAATCATTTTTCATTGTATTCAATGAGAACCCTAAATTCTACTCGTCTGGACCGATCGGCATCATAGATCTGTTCCATTGAAGTTTTTGAAACGCCTGCCGTATCTAGTGGCCTGGTATAGGCATAACCACAAGCAATAGAATTGCTTAAAACAAAGTTTTGAAAATCGGGGTCAAGATTTTTAAAATAATCGTGCCGGACAATATATTTCTGGATTTCCATAGCCCGTGCACTCGAAGTAATGAGATTATTCACATAATCACCTAAGGAGTCGGTGTGGCCTTCAATTCTAATTTCCTGAATAGTAAAAGAATCCCTTGATTCATTGTAAAATGTTTCTAATCGACTATAATAAAGCGGGATAAAGCTATCTAAGACACTTTCGAAATAGGGCGTAGGTTTATGATTTCTTAATTGGAAAAGTGATTTATCCTGAATAGTAAACCGAATCGTAGCACTATCAGCAATTTCAATGGCATTCTGGTCTTTAAATACCTCTTCGAATTCTCCTATTAATTCGGCATATTTAGATTCTAATACCTTCTTTTCTCCCTTCAATAAAGACAGGGCTAAAGAGATCACCATGAAAATAATCATGAAGCCAGTTACCAAGTCGGTATAACTCATCCAAAAATTATTTTCTTCATTTTCTGCCCATCCACCAAACATAAGCTTATACTTTTAGATGAAGTTCTTCAAGTTTTTCACGGAGTGCGTCTAATTGAATAATCGTATTCGAAATATCATTTACTTTAATTTGTAATTCTTCAATACCTTCCGAACGACCATTAATGATTTCAAAAAGCTTATTGGTATCTAAGGCAAGCTTTTCAAGCAATTCTTGCTGACTAGTTATTTTCTGTATAAGTGCGTGAGTTTCTTGCTGTAATTCATGGTATTGGGCTACTGCATTCCCAAAAGTCGAAGAGGAAGATTCCAAAGCAGTTGTCGATCGAACCTGAAGGTCACCAAGGAGCTGAAAGCTTTTTTCAAGGCTTTCACTTTGTTCTTTAAGTAGTTTTAGCGTTTCACTTGTCCCGTTTTCAACCACCTCATTATATTTGGCAACAATTTTTTCTGAGGATTGCTGAATTTCTCCCTTAAATGCCTGCGTAGCTTCGCCACTAAGTGATTCGACCAAGGCCCCTAAGTTTACTTCTAAATCTTTAAATAAGGTGTGGATATTATTTTTGAATTGTTCGATCATCCCATCGACAACACCAGTCAGCTTTCCAATTTCCTGTGTATTTTCTTCTGTTTTAATAATGAGGTCTTTGAGGATCCTTGCAGGATGTTCGTTTAGTCCCTGTCCCTTTTCCATTGAGTCTAGACGAACTTTAGTAGCAAAAGAAAAGATAATACTTCCTATTACGCCAAACAAAGATGTTGAAAAGGCCTTTGCTAAATCAGAAACCAATTCCTCAACCTTACTTATCTCGTCAATTTTTAAATTTTCATCTGTCAACTTATAATACAATACAGCAAAGGTAAAGAGCACCCCGATTCCAGTACTGAATGCTGGTAAGGTGTTCAATATTCGTGGGCTTTTACTGAAAATAAGTATTGGTATTCCTACTGAAAGAATTATTAATACCGTAAGTTGGTTGGCATATTCGACTATCATTTCTAGTGCGGAATTGTAAGTTTTCTCAAAAAGTATGTTAAAGTTATCTTTTACGAGATTCTTTAGGAATATGTTCCGAATTGTGAAAAGTAATTGTGAAATAGAAAATTTTGAGGATCTTATTCTTATTAATTGAGGGGGGAATTCTTATTTCCTATTCAATTGAGGCAGCTTTGCCAGAAGATGACTTTTATGAAAAGAGTAGCTTAACTCCAATAAAACAATGGCAATTTACTTCACTCCTTATCCCACTCCGGCTCCAACAGTCCATCCAAAATTCTTCCCTGCACTTCTTCACTAACATAGGCGTCAGCATTGAGGCATTCTACAATCAGCAAGTTCCCTTTTAGGAATTGGGTAGTTGCCAATGTGAATAAAAAGAGGGTGTCGCCTTCCCTAACAGACTCAAAATCAAGATCCCATGCAGATTTGAGCTCATCAACCAGCCCAGAGAACTGATAATTATCTAATTTAAGGCCTAGTTCAGGTATATTGTTGAGCGTCCGAGTTCCATCAAATTCACTGATTCGGACAAGGTCACGCAGTTCCGTAAAGGATAAAGCGAGGTCTAATGCGAAATTTCGATCATTGGCAGTATTAAGATTAAAGCCAATCTCAGGACGACTATTTAAGATTCTTTTATATGCATATTCACCCACTCGACTAAAAATATCATATAATACTATTGACTTTCGGAAAGCATTGGGATAGGAATTTTTATCTGGTCTAAGGACTTCATCTAAGCCCTTAAGCAATCTATTCAGCCGTGTTTCACGGAGCTGCATTCGATTTTTTTGAACCATCCTCAGTAACATCTCACTTGCATCCGAAAGCCTGCCCATAGCCAATAAAAACACTTCCCTCCACTTATAATTGTATAAGTGATCATCCACCAATTTTTCTATGGTACCGCTTGCAGCATTATCAACAATAAAGTTTGCAGTAAAATATTCTTGGAATGTCAGGTGTCCAAATGAATAGAGCCCCCTTGCTCGCTCCACGAATATGCTATGATTCGCTTCAATGCTTTCCAATATTTCCTCCCCATCTACTTCTGAATCTCTTTCTTCGATAGCATGCTGGCTAATGAGGAAATCTTCGATCATTTTTGACAAATTCGCCTTACGAAAAAGGTAACGGTTATCCTTAAAAGTTGAATAGGCTAGATGAGCAAACATTTTCCTTTTCTTTCTGATAGAAAGCTCTTTATATGGGTTATGTCTGGTGATTCGACGCGAAGCATCCCATTTCTTGAGCAAAGCTTCAGTGGATCTGTCGTAAAGATCAGCACGATAGGCTGGAAAATCCTCATCTGCCTCATAGGTGATGCACAGTAATGTGAGCAGCAATGGCATTGAGGATAATTCCCGTAATTGGGGTCTCTCTTTCACCTGTGCTAAGCATTCTTTGGCCATATTTGGCTCCTTGACAAACCAGTTTTGAACAAATGTCTCGATCTGCTTTTCATTGAAGTCTGAAATTTCTAAATCTGTGTACTGCTCAAACCAATGATCGTAAGCTGCAACCCGGCAACTAATTAAAAAGTGATTGCTTGAATATTTTTCGGAGAAATCTCGAATCTGACTAATGATTTCATCAAGTTGGGTTTCCTGGCTTACTTCATCAAGTCCGTCTAACAAGATTAGGCAATTACCCTACTTAAGCATATTTTCTACAAACCACTCTGTTTGCTCAATCTCACAAACTTTAAATTGATCATTTATATATGTGACTAAGCTCTTTTCCGTATCTACCCAATCCCGGATAGTAACAAAAATAGGGAGTCGACGTGGAATATAGTGATGCTGTTGGTTCAGCAACATTTTAAGCGCGAGAAACCGTAAAAAGGTCGTTTTCCCAGCACCAGGTTTACCCAAAATGATGACTTTGGCTGTATGCTGAACAATCCATCCCCCATCTTCGGTCGCAATATGGGGGTAATTAGACCTACTCCTAGCAAAATCAAGATCCTCATTCAATCTTTGTATTTCCATTCCAGAGCGGGAAGGTATTCGATTTAAAATATTAACTCGAACATTGAGGTTAAGCAGGGACTTTGGCTTGCTCTGACCCAACACTTTAATCTGCCCTAAGCGATCTAACATTGAGTTCCGGTACTTCTCTGTTAATTCTCCGAAAATATCTGCTTCGGCTATGTTATTGAAGTTTTCCAGGTCCTTCACTAGCCCGGAAATGGCTATTCGAATTGTATTCCTTTCTTTTACATACTCTCCATGTGATATGATTCCATTAAGCTTGTACTGACGTTCCACATTTTTTAAACGGGCAGATAGTTCTCGACTTTTGTCTGCGAAAGACGTGGTCATCAAAACTTCACAGGCTTCCTCTAGCTTGTCATCGGCGATGAGTTTTTTAAGCTGGGCCACCTTATTGTCATTCAGATTTTCCACACCTGTTTGCTTTGGTAGTTATCATTTCCCCCGTCCCAACTGTCCTCCATCCTTATTAGTCCAAATCAAATCAAACATAAAATCCTGATACTTCCGTTTAAAGGCTTCGTCTTTGGAAAATTTCTTGAATAGATCGGTATGTTCATACATCAAAGCAGACATCACTTTCTTGACCAATTCATCGGAAGCAAGCTTAGCGTTTTCTTTATCCGAATTGATGATGTATTTAATTTCTTCTTCTTTTTGTTGAGCAAATTCAGGAATCTGAACCGCTAGAATATTTACCGCTTCTTCCGACAAGCCGCCCCCCATGCGCTCATTGAAGGTTTGGATAATGCTCTCCAGGGTATCAAATTGCTTTTGTACAGAATACCCACCACTTTCTACCGGAATGGGCTCCACTACGCCAATTTCCGGCTCCATAAATATGTGCTGCTTTTCCTCCTGTAGCACGGTTCGGTAGCTATCCATCTCTATGACTTCCAAAATATTTTCTTCAGTAGCTTCCTCGTCAATTTTCAGGTGCGGAATGAGGTGTTTTAGGAACAAAGCCAGCATTTCCCAATACTGGTTAGGACTTTCCATCAGCTTGACCAGGTAGTTATAGGTTCGGTAGAAGGTTTTGGCTTTTGATTTGAAATCAATTTGATGGTCCTTGATCAGGTCTTCTTTAAAAGCATTTTCAACGACATCCGTTAAATGATCCAAAACCTTGCGGTCAACATTGCTGTAAAAGTCTTTGAAGAAATCATACAAGATTTTCTGGTCGTAGATTTGATAATCATCTAGTGACTCCTGCAAATCGTTCAGTTTATTCGGGTCCGTCTCTTCACTTAAAACAGTGGTGGTATAGAAAGGCTTGAAGGCTTCTTTGATCTCGTCTGTGGCATTAAAAAAGTCCAGGACAAAGGTCTCTGTTTTATCCGGCTTTTTTGCCCGATTAAGGCGGGAAAGGGTTTGCACCGCCTGCACTCCTGACAATTGTTTGTCTACATACATCGTGTGTAGCAAGGGTTCATCAAAACCGGTTTGGTATTTATTGGCAACGATTAAAAACCGATAGGCCTCCTTTTTAAATTGCTTAGGAATATCGTTATTCCCGTCCGGAAATCTATTCATTTTTTCCTCTGTCAACTCCACCCCTGTTTTGTAGTGTTTCTTCTTGCCAGAGAAGGCCACAATAGCCTTGTAAGGCGAATTAGTTGCTTTCAGGTATCGATCCACAGCATCTTTGTATTTAATGGCCGAATCAATCGAACGACAGACAATCATGGCTCTTGCCTGATTTTTGATTTTATGCTTGACATGCTGGTGGAAATGATCGACTATGATTTTGGTTTTATCCTTTATTGCCAGTTCATGGCCCTCTACATATCTCCTGATCTTTTTGTTGGCCTCCTGCGTTTCAAACTCCTGCGCTTTATCTACTTCCGCCAATTCCCGGATTTTGTACCAGGATTGATAAGTGGTATAATTTTTCAACACATCGTGGATAAATTCCTCCTCTATAGCTTGTTTCATAGAGTAGGTATGGAAAGCAACAAAGCGATTTTTCGGCTCACCGTGCTCATTCTGATAAGGAACAGGAATGCCAAAAGTTTCCAACGTTTTATTTTTGGGCGTTGCGGTAAAGGCAAAATAACTCGCATTGTCCAGCATTTTTTTGCTTCCTATCAGGTAGTTGAGCAGATCTTCTGTAGAGACATTGCCTTCTTCGTCACGCTCAATGTCCTCAAAATTGGCATCCGAAAAAATAGCATTCATGCTGGCTGCCGCATTACCACTTTGACTACTATGGGCCTCATCTATGATGATGGCAATGTTCTTGGCCTTCCAGTCTGAAATCGCCTTGAGCACATGCGGAAAGGTCTGTACCGTGCAGGTGATGATCTTTTTCTCATTGGCTAAAGCCAAACGCATGTGCGTGGTTTTACTGATAGATTCCTCAGAAGGATCTAATGCCTTGATGTCTTTGGCTTTACCCGTGATGGATTCCACCACACGTTTGACCTGTGCGAATTTTTTGATGTTTTTCCGAATCTGCTCATCCAGGTTCTGGCGGTCGGTGACGACCAAAATGCTGTCAAAGAGAGGAATCTCCCCCGTTTTATTGTACAATCCGGTGAGTTGGTGGGCCAGCCAGGTGATAGAATGAGACTTACCTGAACCCGCAGAATGCTGAATCAAATACCGCTTACCAACTCCATTTTCCTTACAATCTTGCAAAAGCTTTCTAACAACCGTTAATTGATGGTACCGAGGAAAATATTGCACCCGGAATATTTTACCGGTATCTTCGTCTTTTTCCTCTACCACAGTGGCAAACTTTTCAATCAAATTGGCAATGCTGTCTTTGCTCAGCACTTCCTTGTATAGGTAAGCGGTCTTTTGTCCATGGGGATTAACCGGATTCCCAGCCCCGAAGGGTTCCTGCGGGGTACCATCGTTAAGTCCTCTATTGAATGACAAAAACTTGGTGTCCCCTTTTGCCAAAACCCCAGTCATAAAAACCTGGGTGGTATCCAAGGCAAAATGCGCCATACATCGCCCCAAATTGAAAATCTTGTCTTTAGGCTCCCGGTCATTTTTGTATTGCCAAATCGCGTTGTTGACCGACTGATAAGTATAAGCATTTTTGAGCTCCATTGTGATTACGGGAAATCCGTTGACAAAAATGGTCAGGTCCAGGCGGTTTTTATTGTGCGCATCATCACTATACACCAGCTCCTGTGTGACGGTAAAAGTATTGGCTTCATATAGCTTTTGGTCACCTTTATTAAAAACAGAATTGGGTTTGGAATAAAAAAGATAAACCCTTTTATCCAGGAGTGAAATACCTTTACGGAATACGTCGACAATACCTTTTTCTTTGATTTTTTTATCCAGGCGAGCTAAAAAAGAACGCACCCCACTTTTTACAATATACGCATAGTTCGATTCCTGAGTATTTTTAATAAAATCCAATACATAGGTCTTGTTCATACAAAACTCAGTATCAAAATCAGCGGTAGTAGTCTCGGCCTGAAAGTGTTGTTTTTCCAATAACTCCTTAACAATGAGCTTTTGGTAACCGCGTTCTGAGGTATCAGTGGTCTGAGGTATTGGCATAACTTAATTGCTGTTTTTCGGCATAATCTCTTACGTCAATTTTTCCGGTAACGGCAGCGCTTATTAGACTTTCTCGGTATTCTTTGATTAGGGATACTTCTTTTTGAATCTTAAAAACTAATTCATCCAACATGAATTCCTTTTGTTTCAAGGTTCTTATTATCTCCATTTGTACTTTTCTAGGAGGAAAAATTACTGGGAATTCTTTAATATTTCTAGATGAAATTGATGCTAGATTTGTAGTTCTCTTTGCTTTTGATTTAAAATATTCTTTTGCATAGGATGTCAAAGTAACATAGTTGATCCAGTAAGGATCAACATTTCGGTACATTCTAATAGCAAATACATGATTTTGGTGCAAGCATGGATCAACTTCACATTCCCAAACGTAGCCTCTCCCAAGTTTATCATAATCGCCTCCTTCATTCATCAATAAATCACCTTTTTGAAGTAAATACCTTTTTATCGTTGTTTTATCAACAGCAATTCTTTTGACTAATGAAAGATCCAAAAATCCATCCTGAACATTTGCAACTCTTAAATATGGAATCCCTTTAGAATTAACCTCAATATTCTTTGGTCCGATGGCTAAGCCAGACTGTAAATTGCTTAAATACTTCAACTTCTTCACCTCCCAATGCGCCGGAATCTCCCCCAACCACTCAATCCCGGAATCCTTCATCGGCACATTAGGATCTAATCCTTTAGTGACCGCCTGATTGATAATCGCGGCTTTTCGCTCTTGTAGCAAGGCGATGGTTTTTTCTTTGAGCTGGATGTAGTGGTCTATTTGGGTGGTTTTTTGGTCCAGGAAGTTGGCGATGGCTGATTGTTCTTCTTTAGAAGGCAAAGGTATCAGCATCCCTTTCATTTCAGAATACTTTGTTGTCCACAAATCAGCTACAATCCCATGCCCATTCCGGTAGAATTCCTCAATAAACGAGTAGCTTTTTAAAAGATATTTAGAAAATTGTGGTACTATTTTTATTGGTTTTATAACGATATTAATTAGAGAAACCGAACCATCATTTTTTGCCAAACCACTTGAACCTTTTCTATCAGAACGACTATTAATTACAAAATCTCCTTTGAGAACTCCTTTCCTATTATCACCATCATTCGATTTCGCAGCAGTTTCTAATTGTGCCACTATTCCATTCTTTGTTACCGAAAGAGGTGGAAATTCTTTATCACTAACTTTTAATCTCCTTTCATTAAAAACAGAACCAAGTCTCAATAAACTCCATGATGAAGGGATTTCACCAATCCATCCAATGTTGGATTCTTGATAATCATTATATTTCTTGAACTTTCTCATCATGCCAAAATCTCTTTTAAAAGTCCATCACTTTTTTGTTCAATCGTCAGTAGGTCCGCAGTAATCTCCTCCAAATTTCGCAGGGGTTCGTATCTATAAAAATACTTGGTAAAGGAAATCTCATAACCAATCAGCGTTTTATCGTAATCAATCCAGGCATCCGGTACATGAGGCAATACTTCTCGTGTGAAATAAGTATCCATATTCTCTTCCAAAGGCACATTTTCGGTATCCCTTAAGTCACTGTCTGGCTCGTAGAGCACCGTGCCGTCTTTTTCCTTTTTCTTGATGACCCTCTCGGCGGCTTCATTTTTCCAACTCACGCTATCGAGTATGGCTTTTTTATCGGAAGCCCCAAGTTTATAATCCATTTTTTTAAAAGCCTTATCCACTGCTTTTTTAAAGACATTAAAGTCATCAAAAACCTGATCTCCGATGTTTTCCTTTAAGCCCAGAGCAACCTCCATTAGTTGCCGCTGAGATTGCCAGAAAGAGCTGTCCAGCAGCTTCTTAATATCGGCTGGTTTGAGTTTAATTTCTTCTGCCTCAAAGTGTTTTACGATGATTTCCCTTTTTTGATTCAATCCTTCATACACTTGTTCCCCAAAACGGCCGTAAACCCATTGCATTTCATCAAAAAGGCTTTTGTGGAAACGCAGTTTTTCTATGGTTTCATCGGTAAACTGTGCCGATAGACGCAGCGGACGTTCCACTGTTATTTTTTGGTAACCAAAATCCTCATTTTTGAAAATCTTGGAAATCTCCGATGTTTCAAAATCCAGATAGATTTGGGTCAATTGTTCAATATGCCTGGCCGTCATTTCATGCGATTTTGCCCCCAGGCTCTTCCGCATCTTTTGGTAGATCTCTGTGGCATCAATGAGCTGTACCTTTCCTTGCCGGTGCGCCTCTTTTTTGTTGGTCAGTACAAAAATATAGGTATTGATCCCAGTATTGTAAAACATGTTTTTTGGCAGCCCAATAATACAATCCAGTAAGTCATGCTCAATGATGTACTTCCGCATATTGCTTTCCCCTCCCCCTGCATCACCAGTGAACAAAGCTGAGCCATTGTGTACCGAAGCAATGCGAGAACCCAGCGGTGTGGTCGTTTTCATTTTACTCACCATGTTCATCAAAAAGAGCAACTGCCCATCACTGCTGCGTGGCACGCCCTGGTAAAAACGGCGGTCGATAATCCGCTTTTTCTCTCCTACTATATAGTCGTAATCAATCTTCCAGCTCTTCCCGTAGGGTGGATTGGACAACATAAAATCAAAGGTCTGTCCACTAAATCCGTCATTGCCTAAAGTCGAGCCGTAAGCGATGTTTTTAGGGTCTTTATCTTTGATCAGCATATCGGAAGTACAGATTGCATAAGTCTCTGGGTTTACCTCTTGGCCGTACAGATAAAACTTGGACTTATTTTCCGTAAGGTGCAATGCAAAATGCTCGGCCTCCGTCAGCATCCCCCCCGACCCACAAGCAGGATCGTAAATGGAGTAAGTCCCATATTCTTTGAGTTTACCCTTGAGCGGTTCAAATAACAGGTGGGTCATCAGGCGAATGATTTCGCGCGGTGTGAAGTGCTCCCCCGCTTCCTCATTATTTTCCTCATTGAATTTCCGGATCAGTTCCTCAAACACATACCCCATACCGAGATTGGTCAGTGCAGGCATGATCTCTCCCTTGGTGTTGGTAACCTCGTGCGGACTCAGGTTGATCTCATTAGAGGTCAGTTTTTCAATCAACATCCAGGTAATACCCGCTTCCTGCATGGTTTCCAACTGATTCCTGATCTTAAACTTGCTGATGATCTCCTGCACATTCGGACTGAAGCCATCCAGATATTTCGCAAGATTGGAATCAATGTGATCCGGATCGGATTTAAGCGAAACATATTTGAACTCCGCTTCCGCAGGTCCGTTTTGCCCCATCGTAAAAGGCGAAGTATTGTAAAACGGATACTTGGTAATATTGGTCAGCGTGCTATGATCATCAATCTGCTGGTCATTCAAAAATTGATGTGCTTTCAATACCTGCTCTTTGGACTCTTCCAGCAGTACATCCAGTCTCCGCAATACCGTAAAGGGTAAGATCACATCCCGGTATTTGCCTCTTACAAAGACATCTCTCAATACATCATCAGCGATTCCCCAGATGTAACTGACAATTTTATTGTGGGCTTTTTTATTCATGCTTATTTTTTGCGTTTTGTCAAAGTTAAGCTCTTTTATTTTTAAAGGAAGTGGGGGGAGGAAAAATTGGGGAGGGTTAGTGCTAGTTCAGAGGAGTTTGTCATGGAAACTACTACCACAATTACATTTTGAATCAGTCTCGCCAGGGATTTGTGTTACTTCTCTAATACACCTAATTCGTCATTTTTCTTAAACAGTTTTAGTTCCTTTATGATTTCGTCTATAAATTTAAACAGTTCTGCTTCTTCGAAAGCATGAAATCTTTTTTTGATATTACCAGTTCCTTCTTTGTAAATTTCAAAATCAGACAACACAGCTATTCGTTTCTTAAAGTCCGATATTACATCTTTACCATTAGTGTCCCAAAAATGCACAGTGTAACCATTTTCATCACACCACACATCTATTTTAATGTAATAATCATCAAACTCAAACGCCTCAAAAACGGCATCCCTTTTTTGGTATCTCCAAATTTTCTTAAATGGGTGGCAATTCTCCTTGTACCTGTCTTCGATTCTTATCGCAAGATACTCTGGAAAATCGTTTAGCATATTTCTAATTGAAATGGCTACCTCTAAATTATCATCTTGCTTTAGAGAGTCATAAAACTTACCTAAAGTTACAGTATCCATGGTGTTAGTGTTAAGGTATTGAATCAATTTACCATATTGCCTAAGAATAAGCGAACTGTCAATATTGTCAGACAATATTATGGAAGGTAAAATCCAATCAGTATATAAACTAGGGTTTGTTGTAATTGGCTCATAAGCAGGAATAATTTTCAATATTCCACTTATTGTTTCTAATTCTTCATCGGTCCAATCATTTTTGTCAGGCCTTTTGGAAGAGTTCAATGTTAAATAAACAATTGCAACAACCTCAAAGTCCTTTCTTACTATTTCAAAATACCTAGGTAATTGCCTTTTTTGATCGACAGCATTATTTATCTTATTTTCAATTATAATAGCTTTCCTTGAAAATTCGTCAGTAACAAGAATGTCAACATTGTTCCTTTCTCGCTCAATGGTTGAATATTGAAAGTCTTTTACTTCAATTCTATTCTTGGATTTCCCCTTATTCAAAAGATCAATAAAGGTGTGAAGATATTTCGAGTTTTCATTGTGTGCTCCATTTGGATCTAAAAACGATTTAATAATATCGCTATGAAAATTTTCTCGGTAATATAAATCTGATGCTAGTGTAAAAACATTAAACCCAATATCAGTTTTGGCTTCAAATGTTTTTGAATAACTATTACTTGTTGATAAAGACTTATAAAGAAAATCCTGTATCTCTAATGAATGGATTTTCAAATATTTCTTCCAATTTTCTATAAAATGCTTTTTTAGGCTTTGATCCATCGTTTCAACCTGTATACGAATTCATTTTAAATATTCTCACAATACAGCGCAGTGTAAGGCCTCTTCAAATATTCTTTTCAATCCTTTTTTCCTCAGAGATTTTATCGAGACAAATAAATGATGCTAAGATATTTGTCACCATCCTTTGCCGGTTTTTATACATTCTATTCCAAATATTCAATAATAACATTCCTCCAACTAAAGTGCTAATGACAATTAAAAAAACTCCTTTAAAAGGGGAAATAGACCACTGATGTATCCCATAAGTTATTCCATTTATAGTCCACAAAAGCGTTGGGAACATCATATATGTCCTCATTATCCTTAAGCTTTCTTGGCGATACGAGAAGACGAATGAATTTGGCAATAATTCTTTCACCATGATATTACAGAATATATAATACTCTTCGTCCCAGTCTTCAATACTGTCCAAACCTAATTTTGAACTTAGTACTTGTTTTAATTTGTCTTTTGATTTCTTTAAAGGGATTGAATTTTCAGGCTTGTCTTTCTTTTTTAACCAATAAATAAACTTGACAATTGGATGGGAAACACCCGATAGAGTTATTCCAACAGTAAAACTTATTAAAAAAAACAGAATTCCTGTGAAAATATCAGGTTCAATATTGGGTATTGGAAAAAGTTCAACTTGATAGAGAAAAACATAGAATCCTAATGTTACCGCTATTCCTGGTAAAAAGTAGCCTAGGATATCTTGAAAAGAAAATTTGCCAAAGAAATCTTTAGAATTCATGCTTAGGTTTCCGTTTTATTATCAGCCAATTATTTTTCAATTTTAAAGAGTTGAAAAATTTTTGACTTTGTAAAGCTACCCGCAACATTCAGTTCCCGAGCCAACCCTATTTTGTCAAAATTTTTTTTTTACAGTAAGTTAGTTAAAAAAAATTATCTGTGAAATCATTACTTGCTTTCTCCACTCTTATACAATTAAATTTCAAATCCAAGGCGAGATATTTGCGAAGCTAAAAACAAAAGAAACAAGGACATTTGGAAAGGAGAAAAGAGATTCGCCTTAGCTACAAAAACAAAAAGGCCGAACATTTACTGTTCAACCTTTTTTCGAAACTTTGAGATTCGACAACTCAAATGACAATTCGGAGTATTTTTCAATTCATTTCCTCCTGATTATCAGGGAGTTTATCAAAACCTAAGTGATCCCGACAGGATTCGAACCTGTGGCCTGCTGATTAGCTTACCAACTACAGCTTTCGCTGCTCCCAATATTCATTGGGATTTGTGGTCTGGACTATCTCTTCACCATCTCAGGTGCGCCACGTATAGTCTCTACGGATCCCTAAAACCTACCGGCCTGAGCCATTCGGTTTTTCAATGGTTTCCTCGGGATTGCCATCTCTAAATCCTAAAATCCAGAGGAAGGTTTCCCCGATACGGTGGCGTGCACTCCGCAGGTTCTGTTTCCCTGTGGAGGCTCCTAATTGTTAGCTCTCTTTCGAGCTAGAGCTTAAAGTCAGCTGCTCTATCCAGCTGAGCTACGGGACCTGGATATAAAAACCAGTACAAAAAACTGGACCGGCTTTTTAAAGCGATGCAAATTTATATCTTTTTTTCAAACAGACCAATGAAATGCCAAGGTCATTTTCGACAATTTGTTTATTTTTGGTTTTCTACCAACGCAAACGTACTATTTCATGAGTAATGTCCGCATTGAAGAAAGCTGGAAAATTGCCCTGGCCGACCTGTTTGAGCAACCCTATTTTATGAGTGTCGTGACCTGTTTGAAACAGATGAAGACCGCCGGTAAGACCATATACCCACCGGGCTCGCTGATTTTTAATGCTTTTGATACGACGCCTTTTGAAAAAGTCAAAGTGGTCATTCTCGGTCAGGATCCCTACCACAATCCTGGTGAAGCAATGGGGCTCTCCTTTTCCGTGCCAAAGGGAGTGCGCATCCCTCCCTCCCTAAAAAATATCTACAAGGAACTCAACGCCGACCTGGGTGTAAAGGTTCCCAATCACGGCGATCTCACTTCCTGGGCTAAACAAGGCGTCTTCCTACTCAATGCCATGCTGACCGTGGAACACAAACAGGCAGGCTCTCACAAAAATATCGGCTGGCAGGACTTCACCGATGCGGTCATCCAAAAATTGTCTCAACAACGCGAACACCTCGTCTTTATGCTCTGGGGAAATTTTGCGCGCAAAAAGAAAGACCTGATCGATAGCTCCAAACACCTCATTCTCGAAGCTGCCCATCCATCACCACTCGCCGGTGGCGCCTTTTTTGGCAGCAAACATTTTTCTCAGGCGAATGTCTATTTGCAGCAACATGGTATGGAGGGCATTAATTGGGAGATAACCTGAGGCAGAAATGAGGAGAGGGTAATAGAGTGAGCAAGGACGATGCCTTTGGTGTTTTTACTGAAATTTGATTATCTGTGTATCTAATTCTCAGGATAGTTGAGGCGATGATTTATAAGTATTTATTTTTCATTTGTGCTGGATATACTTGAATGAATATTAACTAAATAATTGATTTTCATGAAATTATAACGAATAAATATTCATTTCGTGATTCATTATTATGACAAATCAATACTTACCTCGATTTTTCTGCATGTAAAGAAACAGGGGTGTACGAGAAAGTGTATTTTTTTCACCGCAGACGCGAGGACGCGGAGTTTTGCAGAGTAATTTACTGAAATACAATCCTTTATACACTTAGCTGAGAATTGAAGATTCTGAGGCAGACATACTTTACTGGACGCTCCCCAAAAAAACAGTACAACCCAACAAGTCACCTCCGCTCTAAAACTCACCCGCTCACCACTCTATCCCCTTCTCACCTCACAGGAGTTCGATAAGCATAAACTTCCGCCCCATTCCCCACCACCAAAACAACCCCGCCCGGGCTATCCATCATTGTAAAAGCCGTAGTACCTGCCAATGGAAAACCGTCACTCACCTCCCCTTTGGCATTCAGCAAATAAATCTGCCCATTTCGGGAAGTTACGCCAATTCTGGATTTTGTTGCACCGGGAAAAAGCACGGGATAACACAAATTTATCGGTTGTGGTAAGGCAGTCTGAAATTGGCGAATAAATCCCTGTTCATTGTAATTATAAAGCGCCACATTTGATGCACTGCTAACCAGATAATCCTTGCGTTCATCACCAGTGATATCGGCAAAGTGGAATTGTACATTTTGATTTTTGCCCACTTCCAGCGCAAGACGAAAACTTTGGCCTTCGGGATTAACAACCAATACCTGGCCGCGATTATCAGCAACAACCATACGATTGATACCTGGAATCGGGTTACCTGTACTCACTTGAAAATAGGGAGGCCCTCCCGGAATTTGCCCCATTACAAAGGGCGGAAAACGCTCCACGCCATTTTTACCAAAAACCACCATTTGTCCCGCCTGATCTAGTACGATCAGATAATCCTGGTTATTATATTGAACATGGCTAAGGGGGTAAATGGGCCGATCAAAAACCACGGGATGAGGATTCCAGCCGATAATGGGACCACCTTTGTTATCAAAACCGTAAAACTGGCCATTCGTACCCGCTAAGAAGATGGAAAATTGACCATTATCGTCAAAATCGACCAAGCTAAGCCCATTCATTGCTGGCGTTTGCAATTCCAAAGGAAAACTTCCTATGTCTTCACCTTTGGCATCCAGCAAATAGATCTTGCCATCCGTATTAAAAATGGCCTGCCTTTCTTCATCGCCAAAATAGTCGACACTCTGAATCTCCGATTGTAGCCAACCATCTAACTTCCTACTCCACAACAGCTGTCCGTTCCGGTCTATGGCATTGAGTTGCCGACTAGAATCCTGCACCAGAAAAAGCCCCATCCCTGATAAAAAAAAGGGTCGGCTGGCTGCCGGGGCTTCCAGGTGGGTTCGCCAAATGACCTCCGAAACGGGTTCCGAAATAACGGGTTCAGCGTATTGCCATTGCCCTCGAAAATCGACAGCTCCAGCTGAGAAATCCAGCTCAAAACAGGCCATGCCTAATTGCTCCAGGCCACCAATGAACCGTTGATCTTTAAACCAATTGCTCAACAAATACCTGAATTTCCCGGCATGTACATACAAGCGCCCCTCCCCCTTCTCTGTCGTTGCTAAAGCTTTAAAGTTTACATCATTGGCTATTGTATTACCTACCAATATTTGATCTATCAGCCGCTCTAATGTTTTTGGCGAGTTCGCCATGGCTAATGCGTTACCCAACACCACCATACTCAGATTACCTTGCTGCCCAGGCAGGAAAGCCTGCAGTATTTCCTGGTCCAACACCTGCCTAATTCGAAACATACCATAATCATAAGTCTCCAGAGCCCCTACTCTATTCTCCAAACTTTCTATGGCTGTTGTCAGCGATGTTTCATCCTTTATAGAAAATAATAGTGCCATGCCCGAAGCCAAATCTCCTCCTACCGGGCTCATCATGCTAAAAGCCCCCTCCTCTCCTACCCAGGACCGGATAAAGCCTTGCAATCCTGCGTTATAAGGTTGAAAAAAGGAGACTGAACGGTTCACGGAAAAATGAAAGGCATACAATGAATTGGCTGGTAATAGAGGCAGCAATTCCTCCGACTTTGTTTTACCTTGCCTTGTAATAGCCTGCAGGAATGCATTCTGCTCATCTGGCAACAACTGCCCACTCCATGCGCCTGATTCTTCAATATCGATCCGCAGGCTGCCGAAGACCTCCCGCCATTTTTGCATTTGGCGAAAGCCCTCTGCATTCAACTCTTCCCGGTACAACTGAGCCAGAAAGGCAGGACGTATATACAATTGTCCGCCTATTTTGTCTTGCTTCTTTTGATAGACAAATAATTGCCGGCTTTCCGGGTCGGGATGGTCCAGCTGATCCAGGGCCTCCTCTACCAGCAAAGGCAGATTGGCCAGTATTAGTAAGTTGTGGAATCTTCCCGCCGCAATAGTGGGCATGGAGTCCTGTTCCAGTGTGTAAATATGGTGATCTCTGAAATTTACTTTACGAGTACTATGCGCTTCAATGGCTTCTACTAGTTTTCTTTTTGAGGACCCGGCATCTAGCACCAGCACACTGGCAGTGGCCCCTCCTGAGATTTGCCAGCCCAATACCGCTCGTTGATTGCGCCACGAAGTATCTGGAGCAAGCACTTGCATCCATTCCAGTAATTCCGACTTGCCCTTAAGTCCCGTTGCTGGTGGCAAGTACTGCAATATGGGCATTAAAACACCCGACTGGAATTGTCCGGCAGTAGTAACGGATACAAATAACGGGACGGTTGGTGCAATGGCCTTTTCCGGACCAGGTTTGGCCACAATTAAATACCAATAAGCCAAGCTGCCAATGAGCACCACACTGATTAATAAACCAATAATTCTTTTTAACATCAATTTTCTGACAATAATAGGAGGAAAATTTTGTTGCGCAATATTACCTTTACCTAGAAGTTATTAATGGCTTCCTCGCTTACCCGCCCGCTAACGTAGCGGTTACGCAAAGGTGAAGCGCAGAAAATTAAAAACTTCAAATTCGACTACAAATATCGCACTAACCGACAGAAATGAGAAAAAATTTCCTACGCCTATCCTTTTTAATGGCCATGATTGCCGTCATTCTTGGAGCTTTTGCGGCACATAGCCTAAAAGGCCAACTCACTCCAGAACATTTAGAAGTCTTTAATACCGGTGTTCGCTACCAATTTTATCATGCCTTCGCGCTCTTCGGATTGGGAATTTTAATGTTTTACCGCAAAACGCAAACGATGATCTACGCCGGTTGGTGTTTTGTGGCAGGAATTGTCCTCTTTTCTGGCTCTTTATATCTATTATCCGCCAGAGAACTATTGGGATTTGAAGCCTCCTGGATTGGTCCGATTACGCCAATGGGTGGATTGTTGTTTATTATTGGCTGGATTCTATTGTTCTTGTCTACTTATCAGGATAATCAGCGGATGAAGGGGTAGGGAATAATGATAGGTTTTGGGCGGTGGTTTAAACCGGAGTCACTCTTTCCCAATTCCAGGGAAAAATAGGTTTAGAGAAGTTTAGAAAGGTTTAGGACGGCGGCGGTGGTTTAAACCGGAGTCACTCTTTACAGTTCGTACATTTGTTCCAATTCCAGGGAAAAATAGGTTTAGAGAAGTTTAGATGGTTTAGGATGGCGGCGGTGACTCAATCGGTAAGGTTGACATTCGCACATCCGTCCTCGCATTAAAGTATCAAACCATCAAAGCTTCTTCTTTTTCCTCTTCTTCCTCTTTCCGACGGTTGCGCCACCAAACGAACGCCAATCCACCAACGATCAGGTAGGGCGTGGCAAGCATATATAAAATGCCAGCATTTAGCCCACGGCCGGCAGATCCTCCATTTTTAAGGTTAGTTTCGGCCGACATTCGACACATCGGGCACTGCGCATTTGCAGGTGTACTGCTAAATGTAAGCATCAATGTAAGGGCAAACAATGGAATAAAACGAAGCCAATTATTTTTCATAATCCATTTGCGTTTAAACATAATAAGGCATCAACATAATATAACAAATTGGACCAGTTAAAGCCACATACAACCAAAAAGGAAATACCCACCTGGCCATTTTTCGATGCCGATCAATTTGGTTTGTGTAAGCACGTATAAAGGTAAACAAGATAAAGGGTAATATCAAGGCCGCCAACACAATATGACTCAATAATAACACAAGGTAAATGGTTCGCATGGAGCCAACAGCTGCTAATTCGGCAGCATCCACCAAACCATCGTGATTGGCGTCCCCGAAAATGGTTTCAGGCGTGGTAAAATGATAGGCTACATAGGATAACAAAAACAAGACAGACAGCCCGATGGCCAAATAAATGGATTTTCGGTGCGCTTCGATATTTTTCTGCTTGATAAAATAAAAAGCAATTAATAAGACGACTGCTGTCAATGCATTTACCGTAGCATGAAAAGGCGGCAAAAAGCTAAAATCCCATCCTGCCGGCAAATCTACTTTCACTCTCCGCATTAGACCAATCAAGATCAACACCACAATGGTAATCACTGTGGCCCAAACGTTTAGTTTTTTTGCTAATTGAATATTTGCCTCCATAATTATTCCTCTACAACGGTAGTTTTGCGTTTTGCTTGCAATGGAAGGATTAAAGCAATATGTTCTACAAGACGTGCCACCTGCTTCGCATCGCGAACATCATAAATCTTACGGATAGTCTGGGAAGTATCTGCTAGGATCATAAATGGATTATCCGTCAAGGCCATATCGTCCGTCAAAGGCAAATGGAATCCCTCCTTTGCCAATTGACTAATAAGTGTTGGTTCACCCGAAAGGAAGTAACATTGATCAGGATCAGTCAATTCAAATTTCTGAGCAAATTCAGCAGCTTTTCCACTCGAATCGACTTCCTCCTCAATCAAATAATTAACAAAAACGACATCCTTTCGTTCATCAAACTGATCGTGCAATTTATTCAGATAACCACCTTTCAGGTTGCTGCTTTCCGATTGGTTAACACTTAGGAAGTTCGCCACGACAACCTTGCCCCGTAAGTTTGCATTAGACACCCGTAACTGGTTGTAATTGGTGAGTTCAAAACCTGGAATTTTACCCAGATCATCTAATTCGCTTAGTGCCTCCATACGATAGTCTAACCCCGTACGGAGATAATACCAGGAAATGGCCGGAAAGCCAATCAGCAACATAAATAAAGCAATGGTCTGTATGATTTTTCTGGTATTCACGTTTATTATTGATTTTCAGATAAAAAAAAGGCGAGAATATTACCCTCGCCTTTTTTCTACTTATCTAAGAGCATGTTTGGAGGTCGGCTTTTGCAGCCAAAATAGTTTGCCCCGATCTCGCATCAGGGTTGGTCTCCAAACAAGTTCTAACCATTAAGTCTGGGTTGATAAATAGTCTCATCGAGTAACATGCCCTGAGGTGATTGGCTTTCATCAACCTTCATCTCATTTTTTTCCTTAATCTGGTCCCGGCGGCCTTTCCAGGAATCTCCCTCTTGGAAAAAGGCGATAATGGCCCAAACCAGCAGCGCAGTAGGCAACAGAACGGTCATAGCCAATCCTTTAGCCTCGTAGCGCATGTGCATGAATTCATACACGATAAAGTAGGCTTTGTACAAAGATAGGATAATGATTACCAATCCAACAGTGTACAATATCCACCGGTATTCTAATGCTTCGGGCCAGATATGGCCTTTACCCACCAAGGAAATAAATACTTCCAATAGGGTTACTGCACCGAGGAGAACAAGCCCCTTATATACTTTTTTGATTGATTCTTCGTAGCTCACGTGTGCCATATTATGAATAATTTATGGTCGTTTTAAAAGATAAAGTAATTAAAAGCTCTTCTTTGACAAAGAACCATTAAAGCAGGTAAAATACCAGGAATACAAATACCCATACCAAATCTACAAAGTGCCAGTACAAGCCAATCTTTTCAACCATCTCATAGCCATTTTTGCGTTTGGTATAAACGCCACTGGCAGCATTCAACATGATAATCAACAAGAAGATCACTCCCGAAAATACGTGGAATCCGTGGAATCCGGTGATAAAGAAGAATAGTGCGCCAAAGGCTTTTGGCCCATATTCCTGCGTTTTAATCATCCCCTTATCCAGACCTTCGGTTACTTTATACTTATTTAAAATAAAACCTTTCTCATCAACGACATACCCCTTATAATCGCCGGGTTCAGTACCATGGGCTTCATCAGCATGTCCGCCATCATTATCATGAGCAGCTTCTTCGCCATGACCGGCATCTTCACCATGACCGGCATCTGCGCCGTGTCCACCTCCTGCTTTGTGCAATAAATAGGGTTTGCCTGGCAAGAAGGTTTCACTCGACTCTGTTCCATCTTCATTTAAATAAACCCCTGCCTCAGTATGTGTTCCAAAAGGATTGGTCAAAACCGTCATGTGCTCCGTACCAATCAGGTTTGTCCATTCCCAAGCCTGACAGCTCAAGAAGCCCAAACCACCCACAATGGTCAGCAACATCCAAAAGACAACACCTTTTCTATTCTCACGGTGACCTTCCTGTACTGCACGTACCATGGTAACCGAACTGATAATCAGCAAAAAGGACATCACCGTTACAAAAATCAATGGCAATTCCTTGGTCCCCATGAATGGGAATGTTTTAAAAACAAAATCAGGAACAGGCCAGGTAGGGCTACTGAATCGAAGTGATCCGTATGCGATCAAAAAACCGGCAAAGGTAAAAGCATCTGAAAGTAGGAAGTACCACATCATCAACTTGCCATAGCTAGCTTTGAAGGGGGGCGTCCCACCTTCCCATGATTCCTGCTGGTCATTTACCTCGTGCTCCAGTACAGTTTCGTGTGTCGCCATTAGTAATTATTTTTAAGATTTCCGTTTGTTTTCCCGAAGAATCGTTTGAAACGAACCCTTCAAATAAATTATGCTTGATGTAATGTAAAAAAGACAAATAAATAGACCCAAAGCAAACCTACAAAATGCCAGTATGTCAAGGATAACTTGAAACGAAGCATACGTGCCTGAGTTTGCTTAAATTTTAGCGTGTAAGCATTCATCAAAGCCACCAGCAGGATGCAGATTCCCCCCAAAAGGTGTGCTGCGTGTAATCCGGAAATGACATAAATAAAATCTCCGGAAGGGTTAATCCCCAGTGGTACACCGATTTCCTGCAAGGTAAGCCACCCTTGGTATTGACAAATCAAAAAAGCAACACCAAGAACCATAGTTGCCCACAATAAGGCCCGATATGTCCCTTCATTTCCTTTTTTAAAAGCCAGGTAAGATCCGTGAATAGTGATACTACTCAATAGAATCATCACTGTGCTAATAAAGAAAATATCTGGTAATCGATATTCCAACCAATTTCCGCCTGCCTCTCGAACGACATAGGCACTGGTCAGACCGGCAAACATCATCAGGATGCTGGCACAGCCTATCCAGAGGGCAAACCTCATTGGGTGAATCTTATTTCTCTTATATGTATTTTGTGCTGTAATGTCCATTACTTTAGCTGTTAGTTTTCCTTTTTTTAAACCTTATCCGCTAAAAAAGCGATGAGCGAAATAGGAATATAGAAAAAGGAAAAGAACATTAATAGAAGTGCTGATTTCCGGTTGCTCTTTTTGTAAAAATTCCAGGAGAAACCAGCATAAACCAATCCCAACAGTGCCACCAATACTGCTGATACGATACCACTCACCCCTAAATACCAGGGCAAAAAGGCAACGGGAACCAAAAACAAAGCATAGAGCAGAGACTGCAAGCCAATGCTTGGATCCTGTTTTCCGTTTAAGGTGGGCACGATCTTGTAACCTGCTTTTTGGTAATCCTCAAACCCCAGCCAACCAATGGACCAGAAATGTGGGAATTGCCAAAGAAATTGCAGCGTGAACAATGATAAAGCTAATAGGGTTAAGGTGCCCTCAGCAGCAGCACATCCAATCAGGGTCGGCAAAGCTCCTGGTACAGCTCCAATGATAACCGCTATCGGAGAAATGCGCTTCATGGGTGTATACAGGAAAGCATAACTCAACAAAGCCACCATACCAAAAAATGCCGTCCAGGGATTAAACAAAGCCAACAGTAAAATACCCGCCAGACTCATTAGTCCAGCAGCCAATACTGCTTCAGAATCTTTCATACGCCCAGCAGCCAATGGCCGATCCGCAGTGCGTTTCATCAGTTTATCGAAATCTTTTTCCAATACCTGATTCAACGTATTCGCTGCACCGGTAACCAAAAAGCCTCCAGCCGCCAAAATCACTACTGCAACCCAGTTAATGGCTCCTTCACTGGCAATCAGAAAAGCTATCACGGAAGAAAAAACTACCGTTGCCGTCAATCTGAATTTTACCAACATCTGGTAGTCCTTCACCTTCTGCAATACCGAATAATCCGCCTTGCCCTCTACTACTTTTACTGACACTGTTATACTTGTGGGGAAATTCTTATTATTCCCAATTATTATAATGGAGGAATGGTCCTCTTTTTTTATTTTTCATAGACAGCCATTACCTATCCGTGTTCCTCTATCTCATTCTCACCAATCGGCACAATCTGAGGGATAAACTCTTTGCCATCTTTTCCGTAATCATATGCCCAACGGTGTACTGCTGGAATTTTACCAGGCCAGTTACCGTGTCCTGTTTCAATTGGTGTAGTCCATTCCAAAGTATTTGCACCCCATGGATTGCGGGTAGTCATCTTCTTACCTTTCCAAATGCTGTAAAAGAAGTTGATCACAAACAATATTTGTAGCGCAAAAACCACGATTGCAGAAATAGTGATGAATTTATTCATTTCAGCAAAATGACTGAAAGTTTCAAATACATCAAAACTGTAATAACGGCGAGGTACACCGGCCATACCCAAATAGTGCATAGGCCAGAAAATAGCATAAGCCCCCACAAGTGTTCCCCAGAAGTGAATTTTACCCAGAGTTTCGTTCATGAAACGTCCGAACATCTTAGGAAACCAGTTGTAAACACCGGAAAACATACCGAAGAAGGCTGCAATCCCCATTACAATATGGAAGTGAGCAACAACAAAATAGGTATCGTGCAATTGAATGTCAATGGCAGAGTTACCCAAGAAAATACCGGTCAAACCACCGGAAATAAACATGGAAACAAAACCAATAGCATACAGACTTGCCGAATTGAAACGAATATTTCCTCCATACAGGGTAGCAATCCAGTTGAATACTTTTACAGCTGATGGTACTGCGATAATCAAGGTGAAAATCACGAAGAAGTTGGAAATAAACGGATTTACACCAGACATAAACATGTGGTGTGCCCATACAATAAAGGATAAAAAGGCAATCGCCAGGATGGAGTAAACCATCGCTTTATAACCAAAGATCGGCTTGCGGGAGTGTACGGAAAGTACTTCCGATACAATACCCATTGCAGGCAAAATAATAATGTATACTTCAGGGTGTCCCAAAAACCAGAACAAATGCTGGTAAAGAATCGGACTACCACCTACAAAATCCAGCGCCTGACCGTTAATAAAGATTTCACTCAGGTAAAAACTGGTTCCCAAACTCCGGTCAAACAACAACAGGAAAAATCCTGATGCCAATACAGGAAAGGATAACAGCGCGATAACGGCGGTAATAAAGAAAGCCCAAATGGTCAATGGCAAACGCCACATAGTCATACCCTTTGTTCTTAAGTTCAGCACGGTGGTAATATAGTTGATCCCACCCAAAAGGACCGAAACAACAAACAGAACCAGACTCACCAGCCAAAGCGTCATGCCTGCTCCCGAACCGGAAGAGGCCTGCGGTAAGGCACTAAGCGGAGGATACCCCGTCCAGCCACCGGCAAATGGGCCAGTACTGATAAACAAGGAAGCAAACATCACTGCACCGGCCAGGAAAAAGAACCAGTACGATAACATGTTGAGGAAAGGAGAGGCCATATCCCGGGCCCCCACCTGTAAGGGTATCAATAGATTACTAAAGGTACCACTAAGGCCAGCCGTCAATACAAAGAATACGATAATCGTACCGTGCATGGTGACTAGTGCGTAGTAAAATTCCGAGGAAAGTGTACCAATTCCGGCAGCATCGATTATGATCCACTTACCAAGAAGCGGCTTAAGCCAGGCCATACTTTCCTCAGGAAAACCAAGCTGCAGGCGGAATATGATAGACATAAATCCTCCAATAATTGCCCAGATCATACCCGTAATCAAAAACTGACGAGCGATCATCTTGTGATCTTGGCTAAAAATATATTTGGAGATAAAATTTGATTGATATTTATCGCCGTGATGGTGATCATGAAAATGATCATCATAGCCGTATTCTTCGATCAAAAGATCAACGTCCTCGGTTGTTGCCGGTTTAATTACAACCTTATCCATTCGCTGTGAAATTTATTAGGTTAAAAACCAATTTTTCTAATATAGCACTAAACAGATCGTTCAACAAAATTCCCAATTTAAGCAAAATTTTATTGGGTAAGAATTTTGAACTCTGTCCGACGGTTCTTTTCCCGTCCGGCCTCAGTATCATTGCTGTCGACTGGCTTAGTCTGCCCATAACCAACGGCAGTTAAGCGTTCCACATCGATACCATTTTGTACTAAATAATTATATACTGCTTGAGCTCTGCTTTCTGACAAAAGCTGGTTGGCCTCAGGAGTACCCGTATTATCCGTATGCCCGGCTACTTCCAGAGTCATACTTGGATATTTATTTAATGCCTCAACCAGGTTGTCCAACTCATAGTGAGAAAGTTTGGTCAGGTTAGCAGATCCAGTTTCGAAAGTTACATAATCAAAACGCAACACCTTATCTGCAATCGTATCAGAAGCCAGTGCAGTCTCAACTTTTGTGTTGAAATCCTCCTTCCTCTGTTTGATTTCAATACCCAGTAATTCATCCTTTCTAGGGTCATCATCCGTACCCCGGATGGAAGACATATAAAGGGACTGCTGCTCTTTCAACCATGCTTCGTACTCCTCTTGGGTAACAATCTTTACTAACCGACGCATACTAAAGTGTCCTTTGCCACACAATTCTGCACAAGCCAGTTCGTAATTGAAAGTTTCCCACAATTTTTTGTCTGGCTGATTTGGATCGGGAACCTCATATTCAGGTACGCCCTTCAGCTGTTGACGGTATTGCTCGGTCGTTAATATTGGCTTAAACACAAAATAAGTTGGCATACCTGGTACGGCATCCATCTTTACCCGGAAATGCGGCAAGTCGAAATTGTGCAAAACATCACGAGCCAAAATTCTGATCCTGATGTTTTGATTAACGGGCAAAACCAGTTCATTGGGGTGAAAATCATCAATATTTTTTTCATCCGTCCAGTCTTGTCCTACCACATTATTACCCGTAATTTTTCTAAAATCTCTGGTGCCGAGCAGGCCATCTTCTCCGGGATAACGAAGGTTCCAGGCAAACTGATACCCCATCGCTTCCACTTCGAGGTATTCATCTTCACTGGTTGGCGACAATACTGATTTGGCGCCTTCAGGAATATCTGCCATTACTTCGTTCCAGGCATCCAGGCCACCAACCACCAAAAAGGTCATGACTACCGCAGGAATCACTGTCCAAACCACCTCCAACTTATTGTCGTGGGGCATATACAGTGCTTTGCGGCCTTTTTCTGCCTTATATTTATAAGCAAAATAAAACAGCAAAATTTGCGTGATGAAGAATACGATTGCCGTAAAAAAGAGGGTGATATCAAACATATAGTCCAACACACCACCGTGCGCAGAGGCAGCCTCATGAGGGCCAAAACCCAACATGTAGTTCCGGTAATGAGCAGCCGACCATACACAGCCAACCAGGAATAATACCATAAAGATCATCGAGAGATTCGCTTGCCGATTGTTGGTGATTTTCTCAACTTCTTCCTCACCTCTGATCTTCGAAGCAAGTTCAGTTACTTTCCCGATCTGTACGGCAACGATGGCAATCAATATCAAACATAAAATAACGAGTAAAGCCGTCATTAGTAATTATAATTTAAAATTCGTGATGCTTTCAAAATTACACTCATAAACCAATCAATGTGGCTAAAAAATCAACTCCACCATTTCGTTTAGCATACTGCTAACCGATTAAACATGGTGATGTATACTCTCTGCCAGGTATGGGTCGTTCTTTGGTTCCAAAGATGCCTTTTCCAAGCGATTTAAAACGAAGAACAAGAAACCCGCCAGGAATCCCAGAAAAATACCAATTTCCAAAAATCCAGGGATGGTAAAGCCCATCATAAATTCAACAGCATGGCCTCCTTCTGCCCCATGAGCATCGGCTCCATGGCTCAATGCTTCCTGTGCTGTGTGCAGCACGCCAGGTTTGATCATCTGGAAGAAATCCCACCAGTGACCAAAAAGTACCAGGATAGAAGTAAAGATCAGGGTACCATACTTTCGCTTGGTGTCATTCCGCATTAAAATGAGGAAGGGTAACACAAAGTTCAAAATCAGGTTGCCATAAAAAAGTACAGAGTAGTGATCCAGACGGGTGCGGAAATAAATCGTTTCTTCACCGTTGTTGGCATACCAGATCAACATATATTGTGAAAACCACAGGTAAGTCCAGGCAATGCTAAATGCAAACATATATTTGCCCAGGTCATGCATGTGTTCGTCAGTAACATTAGGGAAATATCCTTTTGATTTTAAATAAACCAAGGTAAGGATAGTCAATGCTATTGCCGCAACAAACCAGCTACAAGTAGCATACCAGGCAAACATCGTACTATACCAATGTGCATCTACAGACATTACCCATTGCCAGATAATAGCAGCACTTGAAAATCCGGCGATAGGCAAAAATACTGCCGACCAGATCCGTATTTTTTTGTGTAATTTATAGTCTGAGGTGCCTTCTTCATCTTCCTTGAGGGACAAGGCCCTGATTTTTGTGGCAAAAAAGATCCAGCCACCTACAATAATCAAGGTACCAAAAGTGTACCAGCTCTTATTCAGGAAACCAGACTTTCCATCCATAATGGTATCCTTAGCAACTTCCTCCGCATCAGCCCAGTGATACAAATGATGAAAGTGTCCCCACAAACCAACGATAAGTATACCGATCAATACCAATCCGGGAATCAAGAATAGAGCGTAAGCTTCCCAAACTCTCTTGAGTACTGTATGCCATCCGGAATAAGCCGTAGTAAAGGCAGTCAGAGTAAACAATGAGATGAAAGCTATTCCGGTAAAGAATACCGAATTATGCAAAAAATTGGACCAAAAACGGGTATGTAAAGAATCGTCAAAAAAGGCAAAATTCAATCCCAGGCACAGTAGTCCGAGTACCATGAACCCGATTAGGATATTTTTTTGCTTCGATTCAAAAGTAAATTGGTTCATTTCTGTATTATTTCTTCTTAAAATTACTTCTAATGGTTGTTGAATACCGCTTTTCAAGCAAAGTCATCAATTAATGGCCACTGCTACCCTGATCTTCCTGATTCTGAAGATCTGTTGAATGACCACCTTCTGGCTGGCCATCTGTGGTTTCATGACCTGCCTCTCCTTCTTCACCGGTCCCTGGCTGTGTCGCTGTATCGGTGACACTTTGAGCAATAGCGTTAAACTGACTTAAAGGTGTCCCGAAAGTGGGATTTAGCGTATTTACTTCCTCACTGTAATCCAGTTTCTTCTCTTTAGCCTGAAGTACACGGATATAGTGAATCACCTGCCATCTTTCTTCGTAGGAAAGCTTATCTGCATAGCCACCCATTACGTTCTTGCCATACATAATCGCATGATAATAGCGACCATTTGATGCAGCAAGAAAATCATCCATTAAAAAATTCGCTGGCTGTGCAGGGTATTTTACATTCTTATTTTCAGCATCATTAACGATGTAACCAAGTCCGTCGCCTTTACTGCCGTGGCAAATGGCACAATTAATGGCATATAGTTCCAAACCTCTTGACAATCCCTCCTTGGTAATGGGGAATGGATTATCAATTATTTCAGCAGTTGCCCGGAGTCTTTCTTCCTCCGTATCTGTATAATAATAAGGTACACTACCATTCAACGGAACCGCAATCTCGTTTAATTTGGTTTGCCCATGCAAGTGGTGCATCATTTCATCCTGTGCAGCTACATCGGAAGAAAAATATACACCGGCATATCCACGGGGAATCGTTCCTGCCACCGGCTCGTTGATATTACTCAATGCTTTGCGCTTGATAATACTCTGATCATCCCAGCTATTGTAATAATAATTGGAGTATACATTAGCTTCATAGGCTATATGGTGGGCCATATCCGGCATATACTCACTACCTGTAGATTCTCCACCAGCAGGTGAACAGGCATTCAGCACCAGAGCAGCAACCGCAATAATCAGCCAATTTTTTAATTCTTTCATCATATCGCATTTATGGACCGAAGTCCGATCGTATTAAATTTAGATGGTCTTTGTATTCACTTCTGAAGCACCGGTAGCACTGAAAAAGCTTTTCAGCTTATCCACTTTATCTTCACCGGCATCATTTGTATTGAAGGCTATACAAAATTTATCATCGGTAATCCGGTCATCCAAGGTAGGATTCACGACACCGGGAGCCAATCCGCAAATGGTATAAAAGGTTACAACCATACCTACTGAAGCAAACAATACTGTTACCTCAAAAGTGATTGGCACAAAAGCAGGCACAGACCAATAGGGCTTACCACCAAAAATAATAGGCCAGTCACGGGTAAATACCCAGGTCATAAACAAAAAGGCTGTAAGCGTTCCGATGGCTCCGTAGATAAACCCGGCAATGTGCAAACGGCTTTCTTCCAATCCCAGTAGAGGATCCAGACCATGGACAGGGAAAGGAGTGAAGACATCCATAATTTCGAGATGATCTTCGTTAGCCTGCTTGACTGCTTTGAGCAAATCCTGCTCGTCATCGTATAAACCGTAGAGAACTTCTTTATTTTGATCTTTCATGTTAAATGTCTTTCTTCAGTTAAGCTTGATGATTAATGCGCCTTTTCAGCCTTGTCTGCATGTTTCTGAGCATTGGGCCCGGTGTATTGATCACCTGCCGACTTCAAAATATGCTTGATTTCAGCAATAGCTACCACAGGTGCTACCCGGCTGAAGATCAAAAATAAAGTGAAGAAAAGACCAAGGGTGCCAACAAAAAGGCCAATCTCAACCCATGTTGGATTGTAATAACTCCAGCTTGATGGCAAATAATCGCGTGCCAAAGTGGTAGCAATAATTACAAACCGCTCAAACCACATACCGATATTTACAAAAATGGACATGAAGAAAGTCCAGAATAAACTTTGACGGATCTTTTTGCTCCAGAACAACTGCGGAGACAATACATTACAGGTCATCATTCCTAAATAGGACCACCAGTATGGCCCCATTACCCGGTTATAGAAAGCAAATTGTTCATAAACGTATCCGGAATACCAGGCGATAAACAATTCCGTAAGGTAAGCTACACCGACAATGGAGCCGGTTAGCAGGATTACCTTATTCATACTTTCGATATGGCCGATAGTAATGTATTCCTGAAGGTTCAACACCTTACGGGTGATCACCATCAGGGTTTGTACCATGGCAAATCCGGAAAAGATGGCTCCTGCCACAAAGTAGGGCGGAAAAATAGTGGTGTGCCAACCCGGTATCACTGAAGTGGCGAAGTCAAAAGATACAATAGTGTGAACAGAAAGTACCAGCGGTGTAGCCAATCCGGCTAATACCAGGGACAAACTTTCCCAACGTTGCCAGTGTTTGGCAGATCCCGTCCATCCAAAAGACAGGACGTTGTATATTTTTTTTCTGAGTCCTTTAGCACGGTCACGTACAGTAGCAAAATCAGGTACCAAACCGGTATACCAGAACAAAAGTGAAACCGTAAAATAAGTCGAGATCGCAAAAACGTCCCACAGCAATGGTGAGTTAAAGTTAACCCACAACGGTCCTCTTGTATTCGGGTATGGGAAGATAAAAAAGCCGAGCCATAGACGCCCCATGTGGATCAACGGGAATTGTCCGGCACAGATTACCGCAAATATGGTCATGGCTTCCGCTGCCCGGTTTACACCGGTCCGCCATTTTTGGCGAAATAGCAGGAGGATGGCAGAAATCAAGGTTCCGGCATGACCGATACCTACCCACCAAACGAAGTTGGTAATGTCCCAGCCCCAACCAACAGTCCGGTTCAAATCCCAGGAACCGATACCTATCCAAATGGTCCAGGCTACACAGAAAACATAAAAAGACAATCCGGCAACTGCGATAATAAATGCGATTATCCAGGCTGTACTTGGTGTCTTCTCCGTTGGTGAACAAATATCTTCCGTGATCTGATGGTAAGATTTGCCACCTTCGATTAAGGGAACTCTAATTGGAGAAACTACTGCACTCATAATGATTTTTTTATACCGTAGAGCCCAAAGGGCTATTCTTTACTTTTCAACAAATAAAATCAGCACTTAATTATACGTCCAGCTCCTCTCTGCGATTCACAACCTTCGCAGAATAGTTTACTGATGGACGGGTATTGATTTCTTCCAGTACCAGATAATTCATAGGGTTGTCAGTTACCCGCTTGGATACTTCGCTTTCAGGATTGTTCATATCACCAAAAACAATAGCACCAGTAGGACAAGCCGTTTGACAGGCAGATTTAACATCCCCTTCGCGTAGCTGGCGTTGTTCGCGCTTGGCAGTCAGTTTGCCTTCCTGGATGCGCTGAACACAGAAACTACACTTTTCAATAACCCCTCTTGAACGAACGGTTACGTCAGGATTAAGAACCATACGAGTCAGGTTGTCAGCACCATAAGGCAGTTCTTCGCCACTCACCCGTGGTTCATTAGCTGCAAATAAGTCGGTAGTGGTATAATCCAGCCAGTTGAAACGACGTACTTTGTAAGGACAGTTGTTGGCACAGTAACGCGTACCAATACAACGGTTGTAGGTCATCTGGTTCAAACCTTCAGAGCTATGGTTGGTGGCTGCTACCGGACAAACATTCTCACAAGGAGCATTATCGCAGTGCTGGCACATCATTGGCTGATAAACGACGTTGGGATTTTCATAATCACCAAAGAAGTAGCGATCAATGCGCAACCAGGTCATTTCGTGATGGCGGTGTACTTCACGTTTGCCCACCACAGGAACGTTATTTTCCGCAACACAGGCAACCTGACAGGCACCACAACCAATACAGGCATTCAGATCGACAAACATGCCCCAGTGGTGACCCTGGCTATAAAATTCTTCGTTGTATTTATCGTAAGGGTACAGGGTTTTCGAATTCAGGTACTCGGCCTCTGTCCGCTTTTCTTCTATGTGGTGAGTCAGCTCATTTAGCTTGTCTAGGTTGGTCTGGTAGATGATGGAACGATCCGTCAATCCACCTTGGTAACCGGCTCCGAGTGTCATCACTGTCTTTTCATCGACATTCAGTGCTTTTTCTGGATCATCAGGATTTTTTACCAGTTCGCCATTTTCATCGCGGGCAGTAACACCCATGGTGTGGTGATATTGCACACAAGCGAATTCCGATTCTGTCTCAACACTACCAGAAACGTTGACACTAGTCGCATAATACTGGGTATTACCATTTTCATCAAGACTCAACCAAGGATATATATTCACACCAAATTGGTTGCCAAGCGCACTACCCATTTTACCTGTCTGTGAACGCCCGTAACCAATTGCAAGGGCTACCGTTCCGCGCATTTGTCCAAATTGGCGGATTACCGTTGCTATTTGTTTTGTCCCGTTTACTTCTACTTCTACCTTATCCGCTTCGCTGTAATGTTCACTACTATTAAGGTCTTTAAAAGCAGAAAACTCATTGCCTCCATCCCATAGGACCGGAATAGCCAGGTAGTTGCCCCAAACACAACGGGTGACCGGGTCAGGCATTTCCATCAACCAGGGATTGTTGGCATATTGACCACCGCCCATATTGACGGTTTCGAAGAAAGAAATTTCCAATTCGCTAGTGGAAGGCTTACGCACTTTTGCTGCAGCACTAGTTACATTACCGGAAAAGGCAACCTGAATGCTGTATTGCTCAACTTCAAAGACGCCATTGTGTAGGGTATTGTCCCAAAATGCCTGAAAAGTGGCAAAATTACTTTGACTAGGAAACATGTTTTCTTCCCAGTATGTCTTGAGGTATTCCATGTAAGGCTGCTCAGCATTGGTATCCAATGTTTCAGCACCAGCCCAACGCAGCAAGCTTTCTTCTGCCTGACGGGTTCCTTGCATACCTACTGCTGCAAAAACAGGAGTAATAGTAGGCTGAATCAGGCTATATTGACCACGCTTTGGTTCTGCATCACCCCAGCTTTCCAGATAATGGTGGATTGGAGCAACATAATCGCAAAGCATATTGGTTTCGTTGGGTGTAGCAGCCAAAGCCACCTTTAAGGCTACTTTTGATAATCCGGAAACAAATTGAGCGGCATTAGGCACATCAAAAACCGGGTTGGCATCTCCAACGATGAAGATCGCATCAACGGAACCGCTATTCATTTCGCGAATCAGGTTTTGAATATTGCTATCCAAACCCTGACGCTGCAAAGAAGCATTGTTTAAATCTATGGTATTGCCATAACTACCCAACATGTCGTTGATCGCATTGATCAATACCTGTTCCCCAACATTGTTAGAGCCTGAGACCACCAACGCATGATTGCGGGTACCCAATAATTCTTTGGCTACTTTGGAAATTTTAGCTGCTTTTTCTGCTGAAAGTTCCGGGCCATTAACACGGCTTCTACCTGATACCGCAGCTATTTCATTATAAAGGGTTACGATGGCGGCACCCTGCTCGGAAGGTTTTACCAGAATCCGGTTGTCGGCATTCGAGCCGGTCAGGCTCATGTGGCTTTCGATCTGAATATGGCGAGACATGCTTGCTTTTGTCGCATCGGTAATTTTCCGATTGGCGGCATATTGAGAAGCATATTCTACTGGTGAAATCCAGGTGCCGAGAAAATCGGCATCAAAACTGACAATGACCCGGGCTTTATCAAAATGATAACCAGGGATCACCTGCTGAGTAAAACACTCTTGATTAGCCTGTAGTATGGCTGAGCTAGATACCGGGTCATAAACAACAACCTCAGCATTAGCAAATTTATTTTGAAAATCACTTAGCGCCTTTTTACTCGTTGGGCTAAGGTTTGTATTGGAAACAATTCTGATCCGGGAGCCAGTGCTAAGTTTACCACTGATTTCTTTATCCAGATCGGCCCAGGTCATACCAGAATCTTTGGTAACTGCTCCGTTGACTACTTTAGCCGGACCAGTAAACCGATTGGTATCATATAAGCTTAATACACTTGCCTGAGCACGGGCACTAGTGCCGCCTTTGGTAACCTTAGAAAGGCTGTTGCCTTCAATTTTGATCGGTCTTCCTTCTCTGGTTTTCACCAAAATGGCGCAATAATCACCGCCTTGCACAAAGGATGAGGCATAATAACTAGCTATACCGGGTACAATACTATCTGGTTTAACCACATAAGGAATCGCTTTTTTTACCGGAATTTCACAACCGGCAGCGATAGTTGCTGCGCCTAGGCCAAAACCGAGATACTTGAGAAAATCACGACGATTGGTCTCTACGTCAAGTGTTTTTTGATCAGACAATTGACCAATTACAGGCAACTCAACGAATTCTTGCTTGGTGGCTTGCTGGTATTCTGCAGTATTTTTCAACTGTTCTACACCTATCCAAACTCCTTTATTTTGATCCTTCATTATGATAGTTTATTCAATCCTAGTTTAGAAACCTTATACCTTAATATATTAGTAGTGACATTTCTGACACTCCAAACCACCGATTTCTTCGACAGTCACCTTTTCACGTTTGCCGTTGGCAATTTCTTCGTGAAATGTAGTATAAGACTTATAGTATTCGTTATCCATAAATTGTACTTCTGTCTGACGGTGACAGTTGATACACCATCCCATTGAAAGAGGAGCGTATTGGCCAACCACTTCCATTTCCTCAATTTGTCCGTGACAGGTTTGGCATTCCACCTTACCTACAGTTACGTGCTGTGAGTGGTTGAAGTATACGTGATCAGGCAAATTGTGTATCCGTGTCCATTCAATCGGGCCTGCAATTTTTTCGTCTCCGTTTTCCGGATTGGTCAAGGCTTTTACAATGCCGTTCCATTGTTCTTCAATGACATCTTCTACTTTGCCTGCATCGCCACCTTCTTTGATATAATTATCGGCAATCCATTTAGAGTACACCTTCTTGATGTCCTCTTCTCCCATTTTATCGTAATCCTCGATATATTTATCTGTAGATGGATCGTAACCAATAGAGGCAAAAATCTTGGTTAATTCGCCAGTACCATATTGCGAGCCCACTTCAATTGCTTTGTGGCAATTCATACAAGTATTGGCAGCTGGAATGATGGAGTGTTTGCTTCGGCGAGCACCATCGTGGCAATACTGGCAGTCAATCTGCTGCAAGCCAGCGTGTGTGGCGTGGCTGAATTTGATCGGTTGCTCAGGCTTATAGCCTTGCTGACGACCCAACATGATCGCGTTATTGACCGTAGTATATCCACCTAGAACAACCAATGCAAAGATGACAAAAGCAATCACCCCTTTGCTGGTCAGTATTTCTACCAGGGTACGACGACTAGCAGGAGCGTTTCCTTCTTTCACCTTAATCATATAATTAAGGTTGGAAGCAATACGTGCCAGTACAACGGCAAGAACAGCCAAAACAAGCGCTAAAATGATAAACAATGCTGTATTATCGCTTTCAGGTTCCTGTGCTAACTGATCACCGGTACCCCCTCCACCAGCAATTTCATCGCCAGGACAGTTGCCCGCAGTGGTACAATTGACGTAACCCAGAATATTTGCAATATCCTCATCAGAAAGATTCAGGAAACTCTGCATCTGTACTGGCTTCCATTCTCCCCATACTTCAGTAGCTCGAGGGTGGCCTGCCGTAATCATAGCCTGAGAATTGCGAATCCAGGAATAAAGATCTTCTTGTGGATAATCCGCCCAACGGTCCTCTACACCTCCAAGGGCAGGTCCCGTGAGATCATTTTTCATGTTTTTGTTGTGACAAGAGGCACAATTATTACGGAAAAGAGTCTTTCCTGCCTCGATGTCAGCGTCCTGAGCAAATGATGAGAGCGAAAAGAAGGTCAAGCACAAAACGGCTAGTACCCGACTAATCAATGACTTATATATCATCTCGTAAAGATGTTTTGATGCACTTAAAAGTTTAGATTCCCGGTCATTTCCGGATTTGCTGCAAAGATATGATTCGTTAACTTTTTTTAACAATAAAAGTCAAAATGCTGTCATTATTTAGACCCTGTCTAAACAACAAGTCTTTTTCCCTTAAAACAATGGTCGAAATTTTGTTAACAAATTTAACAGTTTGGCCATTGGCTATTCTCCTTTGCAAATAAACAGCCTATTTTTATTTCTCTGACGCTAATTTGACAAAAGTTTTTGGGAAGTTTGAAGATCGGCCTTAAACGGCGACTTTCGCCTTGATGTGAGGTAGCGGATCATAGTTTTCTAACTCAAAATCTTCAAATTGGAAAGCAAAAATATCTTTTACTTCCGGATTGATTTTGATTGTAGGCAATTTTCGTGGTGTTCGCTGAAGCTGAAGTTGTGCCTGCTCCAAATGATTAAGGTAAAGATGAACATCACCAAAAGTATGCACAAAATCTCCCGGCTGCAAATCACAAACCTGGGCCATCATCAGGGTAAACAGGGCATAGGAGGCAATATTAAAAGGTACGCCTAAAAATACATCAGCCGACCGCTGATAAAGTTGGCAAGACAATTTGCCATCAGCCACATAAAACTGAAAAAGAGCATGGCATGGTGTAAGGGCCATCTGATCCAATTCACCTGGATTCCAGGCATTGACGATAATCCGTCGGGAATCGGGATTATTTTTGAGTTGATGCACTGCTTTGGCAATCTGATTGATTGTCTGGCCGTCAGGTGCTTGCCAGCTTACCCATTGTTTGCCGTATATCGGCCCAAGGTCACCGTTTTCATCCGCCCATTCATTCCAGATACGAACACCGTGTTCCTGAAGATATTTGACATTGGTATCTCCTTTTAAGAACCAGAGTAGCTCATAAACGATGGATTTCAAATGCAGCTTTTTTGTGGTTAGCATTGGAAACCCTTTATTCAGGTCAAAACGCATCTGGTATCCAAATACACTACGGGTACCTGTACCTGTACGGTCGCCCTTCTCGGTACCGTTATCTAAAATGTGTTGAAGTAAATCAAGGTAGTTTCTCATCTTACAATTTTGAATTGGCATTCAAATTATGCAATATTACAAAACTTCATGCAAATTGCTTTGTTTGAGAGCATGTTTGAATGCCAACCTTTTACCACAAAAATTAAAGTCAGATGAGCTATCGCAGTCTGAAGGAATGCGCCGATGACCTGGAACGTCATGGAAAACTAATTAGAATAAAGACAGCAGTTGACCCAAACCTGGAAATGGCAGAAATCCACCGCCGGGTCTATGATGCAGGTGGTCCGGCTATTTTTTTTGAAAAAGTCAAAGGAAGTCCCTTTTCTGCACTTTCCAATATATATGGCACCCAGGAACGAACTGATTTTTTATTCCGCCATACCTTGGAGAAGGTACAGAAGGTAATTGAGTTAAAAGCCGATCCCGCCAATTTTTTAAAAAATCCATTACGGTACTTAAGTGCCCCTTTTACTGCGCTTTCTGCCCTGCCTATGCGTAGTCGTTTTGGTGCTCCGGTCACTTATGCTACCACAACTATTGACAAGTTGCCACAAATAAAGTCCTGGCCAATGGACGGTGGTGCCTTTGTCACTTTACCGCAGGTTTTCACCCTTCCTCCAGGCAGTCAAAATGTGATGCAATCCAATATAGGCATGTACCGCATTCAGCTTTCGGGCAATGAATATGTGATGAATAAGGAAGTGGGCTTGCACTACCAGTTGCACCGGGGAATAGGCATTCACCATACCTTATATAATGAAAGCGAAGAAGATTTCCGTTGTTCCGTTTTTATTGGCGGGCCACCCGCTCATGCATTTTCTGCCATTATGCCTTTGCCGGAAGGGCTTAGCGAACTCACCTTTGCCGGTATGTTGAGTGGCCGACGATTTCGGTATACCCGCCAAAATGGGTTTTGCCTGTCTTCTGATGCTGACTTTGTGATTACGGGCATTATCCGAAAAGGTAAAAAGAAGCCTGAAGGACCATTTGGAGATCATTTGGGTTATTATAGCCTTGAGCATGATTTTCCGGTAATGGAAGTAGAAAACGTCTATCACCGTAAAGATGCTATCTGGCATTTTTCAGTTGTTGGGCGGCCACCGCAGGAAGATTCAAGTTTTGGTTACCTGATCCATCAATTGGTGAAATTGCTGACGCCTCAGGAATTCCCAGGCATTAAGGAAATTCATGCTGTTGATGCTGCCGGAGTACATCCATTATTAATTGCCATTGGTAGCGAACGGTATATGCCCTTTCGGGAAAGGCGGCCGGAAGAGATCCTTACTCAGGCCAACCGCATTCTTGGATCTGGGCAAACCTCATTGGCTAAGTTTTTGCTCATTGCTGCTCAAGGAGATGATCCGGCGCTGACGACCAAGAACTTGCCAGCATTTTTTGCCCATGTGCTTTGTCGGGTAGACTGGCGGCGCGACCTACATTTTCATACCAATACAACCATCGATACCTTAGATTATTCCGGAACCGGTTGGAATGCAGGCTCCAAAGTAGTGGTTGCCTGCTGTGGAAAACCACTGCGACAATTGTCAACCGAATTACCCCGGGATTTTAATTTGCCTGCGGGTTTTTCTAATCCGCAGATCGTATTACCTGGTATTTTGGCAATACAAGGACCCGAATTTAATGGTCCTGATGCCTACAAACAAGCGGAACAACTGACCGAATACCTGGAACGCTTTGAAATGCAAAATATTCCGCTAATTCTACTGGTCGACGATGCCGCTTTCACCAGTGCCACCCTCAACAATTTCGTTTGGGTGACTTTTACCCGTGCCAACCCTTCTCATGATATTCATGGAGTCAAGTCTTTTGTTCAAAACAAACACTGGGGATGTGAGGGGCCTTTGCTGATTGATGCCCGTACCAAACCTCATCATGCACCGCCACTAATTCCTGATCTGGAGGTAACCAGGAAGGTGGATAAATTGTTTGCTAAAGGGGGAGAATTGGAGAAGATAAAGGGCTAAAACAGCCTTAAAGGCATGCGCATTTATTAACAAAAATCAGTTCATTTTTTGCTAGTTGGGATGTCACAATTGATCGAATATTTTCCTAATTTAGCGGTTTTTCGAATGTGAAATGTGTAAGTGAGTATGTTGACAGGTATTCGTTTTCCCAATAAAATCAATGCCGAGGAATTGGATAAGTATCTTGAATCCGGATGGCGGCCAATGGGACAGGGTATCTATACAACCAATTTTCTTCGACCTGATGATGGTAAGGTTTATTCCACGTTGAGTGCTAGATTACCTCTGGAGAGCTATTCGTTTGGGAAACGCATGCGAAAGTTATTGAAAAAGAATAGAGCGAAATTCTCCGTAATTGTCCGGAAAGCACAACTCACTGAAGAAATTACCCGGGTAGCACAAGCCTATCATAAGCAGTTTCCCGATAGAGGCGGATCTGAAATTGAATTTCACCTGGAAAATCATCGTGGAGAGAAGGTCTTTAATACTTTGCAGGTATTGGTATACAAAGGTAAACGCCTGGTCGCTTTTAGTTTAATCGACGTTGGCAAAATAAGTCTTTACAGCAAAATTGGACTTTATGATCCGGCTTTAGCCAAAGATAGCCTGGGGATTTATACCATGCTTGAAGAAATTCAATTTGCTTTAGACCAGGGGATGGCCTATTATTATCCCGGTTATGTTGGTGTTGGCTTGTCAACATTTGATTACAAACACCGGATAGGTGCCCTCGAATATTACGAAATCCAAAGTGGACAATGGCGGGCTTATGCTCACCTGGAGGAATGCAAAACACCTATTCACCAGATGAAGACAGCACTAAAGGCGCTTTATGATGAGGTCAAAACTCAAAACATCCTCTCAGGCTTATTTGTCTATCCTTCCTTTGATATCAAATTGAGCTTACCCGAGTCACTCCCCTATCTGGATAACCCTTTCGTTTTATTGACAGATGCCAAAACCACAACGGCATTTAATCCTTACGTCACGGTATTTAATCCCATTGAAGGTCTTTATGAAATCCAGCAAATATTATTGGTGGGAGGACGCCTGGTGCCGGAATTTATCCAAAAAGCCCAAACTTGGCAGGATTTGCAAATGACGCTCGTCTGTACCCGGCCTCTTTTTCAATCCGCCAATTTGATAGAAACTGCCGACTATTTAAAAAAATTATAATATAATTGGTTTTAAATTGAAACTAGTCCTCATTTCCTTGGCAAATTCCCGGTGCTAAGCTTACCTTTGCATCCCACAAGCAAAGTTTTCCTTTTTCATGTTTGCAGAAAAGCATTACCCCGAGACGATCTTACCAGAGGAATTGGACAGTTATCTTGCCAAAGGTTGGTATCGAATGGGGCAAACTATATTTACCACCCATTTTTTATGCTTTGATGATCAGTTCTACTCTGCAATTTGGGTTCGCCTACCACTAGTCGATTATAAATTCAGTAAGAGTTTACGAAAGTTATTGCGTCAAAATGATGCTAAATTCCAAACCAAATTTCGGCGGGCCAATTTCAACGATGAAAAAGAAAAGTTATACCAGGTTTACCGGGCTACTTTCCCCGGTTTATTGGCCCCTTCACTAAAGGATTCGCTCCTGGATGGTGACGGTGAGGAGTCCAATGTTTTTGATACTTACGAAGTGGCTATTTATGATGGTGATCGCCTGATTGCTTTTAGCTTTTTTGATTTGGGAAATAAAAGTGTCGCCAGCATTATTGGCGTTTATGATCCTGAATACCAAAAGCATAGTCTTGGTTTGTTTACCATGATTAAGGAAATTCAATACACCCAGGAAAAAAAGCTCCAATATTATTACCCGGGATACATCGTGCCCGGATATGCTCGCTTCGATTACAAACTACGCATTGGATTGGTAGAGTATTACAACCTGAAGACCTCTACATGGTTGCCGTTTCCCGATTTCCGGGAAGAGGAAATTCCATTAAATAAGATGGAAAAAAACCTCAATCTGCTGTGCCAAAAGTTGCAAGATGCCGGTATCCCAGCCCAAAAGTATTATTACCCTCTCTTTGAAGCCAATCTGTTTGGCTTTTGGCGTGCTCCTTATTTTGATTATCCAGTATTAATTAATTGTTTGCCAAAAAAAGAGGTCAAATATTTCCTGATGGCTGTCTTTGATATCCGGGAAAATGCCTTTCTGCTTCATCGCTGCGTTCAGTTTGATGATTTGCGATTCTATTTTAATGAAACCTATACTCAATCGTTTGACCGACAGCGGTATTTTATGGATTTGATTGTTATGGAAGCCTGCGTTTTTAAAAATAAGGATGTGGATCGGCTGGTTGATTTTTTGAAAATGTAGGAAGAGGTGGATGGATTGCTCGCTGGAATTATGCCTTGACGAATCTCTACCGCCCTAGCTTATTTCGCTAAGAGCTTCGTGTTTGGAAGTTGGTTTTTATAGCGTATGCGGCTCAACCGAGACGGACAGAAAAGTAAGGTAGTATCATCGAAAAAAGGATCCTTTGCAGCCAGATGTTTGGCCTCCAGACATACTCTACCGCTATCTCTCTGAAAATTTCCTATTCACCAGTCGCAATAAAAGTACCCAGGGAATAGCATGCATTACAAAATCGCCCCAATCCAGCAATTGCATACCAACGGCTCCGCCAGATATCCATTTTATTTTCCCCCACAGGTGCGGTTCTGGAAAAAAGGGAGCTAACCCAAGGGTAGCACAGAGAATGATAACAAAGGTCCAGTTATTGAGTGGATTCAAAATCTATTTCTATTTTGGCGCAAAGTAACTAAAAATCGAGAAACCATGACTGAAAATCATCCGAATATTGTCGTACTGGACGGTTATACGCTCAATCCAGGAGACTTGAGTTGGCAGGCATTAAATGCCTTGGGCAAGGTACAAATTTACGACCATAGCAGTCCCGACCACTTATTGGAAAGGGCATCAGAAGCGTCCATTCTTTTGGTCAATAAATTCGTTTTGCAGGAAAAGGAATTAAAACGACTACCTCTGTTGAAATGTATTTGCGTAACCGCTACCGGGTACAACAACATAGACATCAAAACGGCTAAGCAATTGGGTATCAAAGTTTTCAATGTCAGTGATTATGGTTCTACTGCAGTTGCTCAACATGTATTTGCCCTAATTTTGGCTTTGACAAATGGCGTAGAAACACATCATCAAAGTGTACAAAAGGGAGACTGGATCAAGAGTCGGGATTTTAGTTATACCCTCTTTCCACTTGTTGAACTTGCGGGAAAAACGATTGGCATCTATGGCTTTGGCCGAATTGGTAAAAAAGTGGCCAGAATTGCAGATGGTTTTGAAATGAAAGTGATTACACTAAATCGACATCCGGAGCGAGATACTCATCCGGGAGTCACTTATGTGGATTGGCAGACCTTGTTAGAAACCAGTGATTTCCTGAGTCTACACGCCCCTTTGCAAAAAGAAAATACAGGCATTATCAATCTGGAGGCGCTAAAAAAAATGAAAAAGAGTGCTCGTTTGATCAATACAGCCCGGGGAGGACTTATCGTTGAAGCCGACCTCGCTAAAGCATTAAAAGAGGGTTTTATAGCCGGTGCCGGTCTGGATGTATTAAGTCAGGAGCCACCAACGGATGATCATCCTCTTTTGCATTTGAAAAATTGTCTGATTACGCCGCATAATGCCTGGGCTAGTGCCGAGGCACGGCAGCGACTATTGGATGGCAGTATTAAAAATGTAAAGGCTTTTTTAAATGGCTCCTCGGGAAATATTGATATTTCCTTGCTATGATGGCCAGGACAAATCGTACCAACCCAATCGTTGTGGCATTCCACCTGGTGCAAGACATCTTGTGCCTTTTCAGGGAGGCCCTACTAGATATCTTCAGTAGGTGTAGGTGATTCTTCCTCTGGATATTCAATCCTTACGTGATAGACCGACTTCATAATCTGTTTGAATACTTCAACACAGGTTTCAAACTCACTAAAAGTCATATTAGAATTTTCCAATTGCCCATGGGTGATCTTACCAGCAACAAGCTTATCGATAAATTCTACCAGTTCCTTTTCTGAAGGACTTTTCAAGCTTTTGCATGCTGCTTCGATCGTATCTGCTATCATAAGAATAGTCTCCTCTTTGGAGCTTGGCCTTGGGCCAGGATAACGAAACAGCGCTTCATCAAAATCTTTACCCGGATTTTCGACAATGTAGTTTTTATAAAAATATTCTACCCGGGTATTTCCATGATGGGTTTTGATAAAATCTACCAATACCTTGGGCAATTTGTATTTTTTAGCCATTTCCACGCCCTCCGTGACGTGTCCGATAATGATTTCAGCGCTTTCCAGATTGGAAATATCATCATGAGGATTTTTACCACTTTGGTTTTCAATAAAATATAAAGGGTTTGCCGTTTTTCCAATATCGTGATATAGAGCAGCTACCTTTACTAACAGTGGATCGGCACCTATTTTACTAGCTGCTGCTTCTGCCAAATTGGCCACTTGGAGAGAATGCTGCAAGGTGCCAGGAGCTTTCAATGCCAGTTCCCGAAGTAAGGGCCGGTTCATATCCGACAATTCTACCAGGGTAATGGGAGAAAGGTACCCAAAAAGTCGTTCCAGTAACGGCACCAATGGATAAGCAAGCAAAGTCAGGAAAGCATTCATGGCAATCCAGTTATAAACGGACCAGTCGATTTTATTCAGCGCCCCCTCCTGAATCAATGACAAGCCAAAATAGGCCAAGGCATAAGTCAGGAAGATAAAAAGCATTGAATAAAAAAACCGCGACCAGTCCCGGGTATTCACATCGCTCAGCACCACTACAATACCCGCCAGAATCTGCATTATGGTAAATTCATACCCCAGAGAGGATAAAAAACTCGCAATCAGTACGATCACAATGTGTGTAAACAATGCCAGGCGGCCGTCGTAAAAAGTTCGGACAACTATAGGTACTATACAAAATGGGATGAGGTAGGTGCTCAGCACTGCTGTTTGTTCAACTGCATACACCAGGTAGCTGTATACAAAAAGCCACAACAACATAAAGAGCATTTCCCGAAAATGGTTAACAATCGGGTTGTAAAACAATTTAAGATAAAGAATGAACACGCCAATAATCAAACTAGTCAACAGAAAATACCCCAAAAACACATAGAGATAAGACTTTTTATCACTTATCTCTTTTTCATACTGGAAGCGATAGGAAACCAGCTTCTGATAGATATCGTCGGTTACATAACCGTTGTTTGGTATGATCAATTCTCCTTTTTTCACTTTCCCACGCGCAGTGGAGATTTTACCCAGCGCATCTTTCTGAAACATCTGGCTTAGGGTGTCACTATAAAGGAGATTTGGCGCCAGGACATTTTCCATGATGGGATACAAAAACTCCGGCTCTGACAAACGGGAATAGGGCAAAGAATCACTAAGCAAACTCTGGGCTGTTTTGAGGCTGAGTATATTGTCTAAAGTTTGCTGATAACTGGTATTGCCTTCAACAATATTGATAACAAAATCTTTGCCCTTATTCTGATGTGCCGAATCTAAGGCGATAATGCCCCGATTAAACATACGGTCCAACATTGCCGTTCCGTAATTGTGGTAGCGTTCTGGATGATTGGTAACATCTTTAAATTGATCGGCCTTTTTTACCAGTTCGAGTTGTAGGTTAAATTGCTTATCAAAAGATTGTTTGCTATTTTTAGCAACAGCAGGAATCACCTCATAATAAGGGGAAAAATCGGCCTCAATAGCTTTTTTTTCTGTTTGGATCTCATCGTCCGTTTTCCGGATGGCAAAATCAAATGGAGCAACTAAATCGTCGTATCGCCATACCTGTCCTTTTTCAAACTGGTATTTGAATTTGACATTATTAGGAAACAAAAAACTGATAAAGACTACTACTGTAAGCACCAACAGGTAGCTCAAATAAGTGGGCAGCGAAGTAAAGGCAGATTTTTTTTCTTCCATATCTCCCAAATATACTAAGTCCTGACTGGGAATTTATACTTTGGACCCTAAATCCTTGTCCTCACGACCAGACCAGGTTATTTCTTCCACGCCAAGATCCAAAGCAATTTTTCGGGAGAGCATAAATAAATAATCAGAAAGACGATTAAGGTAGCGAATCAGAATGGGTTCAACGGCTCCATCAATAGCTAAAGCCACTACCCGACGTTCCGCCCTACGGCAAACACAACGGGCCAGGTGGCAAAAGGAAACAGCCGTATGACCTCCCGGGAGCACAAAGTTTTTCAATGGAGGTAAACTTTGATCCATCTGATCCATAGCATCTTCCAATAGTTTGATATCTTCTTCGTGGATATCGGGCGTTTTCATCTGTTTATCGGGATCGCTAGCCAGGTTGGCTCCAATGGTGAAAAGCCGGTTTTGAATTGCCCTTAACAAATCTTTGCTTTCCGCAATATTGACCAGGCTATCAGATAACAAACCTATGGTAGCATTGAGCTCATCAACAGTGCCATAGGCTTCGATGCGCAGGTGAGATTTGGGTAACCGTTTCCCGCCAAAAAGCCCGGTTTCTCCCTGGTCGCCGGTTTTAGTATAAATTTTAAAAGCCATGATTCAAAGATATTCCTTACTAGCCTATCTAGGTAGGTGTGTACTTAATTATGGTATCGGTGATTCGGATCAAGAGCACTTACGATATTTTCGTTCTTTTCATCTGTTTCTATCAATCCATCCCGCAGGCGAATAATCCGGTGAGCGTGCTCGGAAATATCAGGTTCATGAGTGACCAGAATAACCGTATTACCGGCATCGTGAATTTTCTCCAAAATTTCCATAATTTCCATGGAAGTCTTGGTGTCCAGGTTACCGGTAGGCTCATCCGCAAGAATGATAGAAGGATTATTTACCAAAGCGCGGGCTATCGCCACGCGTTGTCTTTGTCCACCTGAAAGCTCATTGGGTCGGTGGTCAACACGATCTCCAAGGCCAACCTCATCCAGCACCTCCATCGCTTTATCCAGTCGGGCTTTTTTACTTACGCCTCCATAAACAAGAGGCAGCGCCACATTTTCCAGGGCCGAAAGCCTTGGCAGCAAATTAAAAGTCTGGAATACAAATCCAATTTCTTTATTTCTTATTTCTGCTAGTTCACTATCGATCATTTTACTGACCTGATTGCCATTGAGCCAGTATTCTCCGCTTGTCGGAGTATCAAGACACCCTAGCAGATTCATGAGGGTAGACTTCCCCGAACCCGAAGGGCCCATAAGTGCTACATATTCATTTTTTTGAATATCAAGAGAAATATCCTGCAAAGCATTTACTTGGGTAGTACCCATGATATAAATTTTTTGCAGATTTTGTACAGAGATAATGGCATTCATACTTTTCAGCTTTATGATTTCAAATCTATGACCTTCGGAACCTGGAAAAAGGCACCATCACTGGCCGGAGCATTACTAAGTGCAGCCTCCTGGCTAACCTGGTCTTTAACTACATCCTCACGCCAGACATTGACGTCTTCGTTAACATAAACCAGCGGAGTCACATCATCTGTATCCAGTTCCTGCAACTTTTCTACCATTTCGAGTATTTCGTTCAGGTCTGAAAGGATGGTTTCCCGCTCCTCGTCTGATAATTCCAGTCTGGCTAAATGTTCAAGCCTTGAAATTAAAGCCTTATCTATTTTCATGGCAAATTATTAGAAGTTTGATACCATTTCTTCGTCCAAAAGTAAACATCTATCTCTAAAATTGCCTAAATCCAGGTTTAAATTATATTTTCGTGTCGCCAGAATTTGATGGTAAAAGAGAATCTCACTCCTTTTTATTGGAAATTTCTGGCAATTACATCTTGGAGCGTGTTGGGACTTCCATTACTGACCTGCAAATGGCAAGTTTTTGACTTTAGCATGAAAATCCCAACACACTCTTATCCTCCCGAATAGGAGAAACAACCTAACAGAAAACGATAGTATCTAGGCATGAATGAATCAAAAAACGGTTCGAGAATTAAGCACATCGCTATTGCAGGCAATATTGGTGCTGGAAAAACAACACTTTGCACCCAATTAGGTAAACAGTTTAATTGGTCTGTACATTATGAATCTACTGAGAACAATCCTTATCTCAGTGATTTTTATTTGGATATGCAGCGGTGGTCTTTCAATTTGCAGATTTATTTTCTAAACAATCGCTATCAACAAATTCTCAAAATACATGAGGGGGATACCACTGTAGTGCAGGATCGGACCATTTATGAAGATGCTTTTATCTTTGCCCCCAATCTGCATGATATGGGACTCATGTCTTCTCGTGATTTCCAGAATTATTTTGAGTTGTTTAAGACGATGTCTTCTCAAATCAAACCACCAGATTTGTTGATTTATTTGAAGGCAGGCATCCCTACGCTGGTTTCCCATATTCAAGCCAGAGGCAGAGATTACGAAGGCAGTATGAGCCTGGATTACCTCAAAAGGCTCAACGAGCGTTACGAAAATTGGATAAAAGATTATAAAGAAGGTAAATTATTGGTGATCAATGTCGACAACATTGATTTCAAAAACGATCCGGAAGATTTAGGCAAAGTAGTCAATATGGTTAGTGCCGAATTGCATGGCCTTTTTTAACGGCCGACTTACAAAGATGTTTTATGGTTTTTCAACCGCAACCTGAGCATCTTCGACCTGTTTTTCGTCTTGCATTCCAAGGAAAGTCTTGACTTTCTCAGGCATATATTCTTTCAGCTTACCTTCACCAGCATAAAAAATGCCACCGATGAGAAAAACATGGAAGGCCAAGGTAAAAAATACGGCCTTTGCTTGATTGAAACGGGCTGCTCTTTCAAATTTATATACGCTCATGATCCAGGTATTTGGTGAATGATTGTTTTCCTGGGTCTAAAACGTCAATTTTTTGATGGTTATTTTCACTTATCCGTTAAAAAGCCTTAATTCCCAATTAAAATAATTAACAGCGAGATCGAAATAGCTATGGAATTGCACCATTATCAACAACTTATCAAAGAAATATCCGCTCAACAAGCCAAATTGGTCGCTGTATCAAAAACCAAGCCGGCAGCTGAAATTTTGCGATTATATCAATATGGTCAAAGAGCTTTTGGGGAGAATCGGGCCCAGGAATTGAGCGAAAAACAAACTGCGTTGCCACAGGATATTGAATGGCACATGATTGGGCATTTGCAAACCAATAAAGTCAAATTCATTGCTCCCTTTGTTCACCTTATCCACTCAATTGATAGTTTCCGGGTTTTAAAAGAAGTCAATAAGGAGGCTCAAAAAAATAATCGTGTCATTGATTGTTTACTGCAACTGAAAATTGCAGCTGAAGACACCAAATATGGTTTTGATTTGCAAATGGTGAATGACATATTGAAATCGGAAGATTTCCGCGATTTGCAATATGTCAGAATTTGTGGACTGATGGGCATGGCTACCTTTACCAATAATGAACTACAGGTTCGCAAAGAATTCCGACAGTTAAAACAAGCCTTTACCTCTATCAAGAAAGATTATTTCCCCGATACCGCCCATTTTAAAGAGATATCCATGGGGATGTCAGGTGATTATCAACTCGCCCTGGAAGAAGGAAGCACCATAGTACGTATTGGAAGTTTGCTCTTTGGTGCCCGATAGTCTCGCCTACCCTGCTTTCCCTCAACAGATACTATTTATTCTCCTACGTTTAATCATTGTTCCTGGCTTTTTATGGCCGGAATGAAGAACTTGTATAGACTCATATACTTAGAAATGCGCTTTAGAGGTTGTCGACCGGTAGGTTGACAACTTTTTTATTAGAACCGGTCCAGCATTTTGACAACTTCTGCACGTTTTCGCACAGACACAGGAATGCGGTTGCCACCGCGCATCAGCAGGTATCCACCATCTGTTTTCACAAAGGCCTGAATTTGTTTCAAATTGATCAGGTGTGATTGGTGGACCCTTAGAAAGCCCACTTCCGACAGGATTCTATCGTATTCTTTCAGCGTTTTGGTCACCATTATTTTCTGTCCGTCGTTCAGATAGAAGGTTGTGTAATTACCCTGGGCTTCACAGCGAATAATCTGCTCCAGTTCTATCAGGTGGATTTTATCCAGGGTATGGAGGGCAATTCGTTTATTTCCTTCCTTGCCATTCAGCGTATTTTTGAGCAAGTCCAGTTGTTTGGGCTGTTCTCCTAACAATTCCTTAGCCCGGCCCACTGCTTCCTGAAGTTCATCGGGTTGCACAGGTTTGAGCAGATAATCTACTGCAGCCATTCTAAAAGCCCTCACCGCAAAAGCATCAGAGGAGGTCGTAAAGATTACTTTAAAAGGGATCTCTGACAAAATATCCAGCAGGTCAAAACCAGTACCGTCCCCTAGTTGTACATCAAGAAAGAGGATATCAGGTTTTTGCTTACGCAATAGTTTGGCACCATTGACCACACCATCTGCTGTGTCGGTCACCTCAACTTCCGGGCAATAATCCCTCAAGTCCTGTTGTAGACTTGCAATTGCCTGAGGTACATCGTCAATAATAACGGCCTTTATCATCCTGAATGGTTTAATAGCATTGGTATACAGGGTGTTTACCTAATCACCTATGGTACTTTTTTTCCAAATCTCCTTCAGGGCTTTCACCAAAACATCAAGTTCTTCGGTTAGGGTATATACGTTTGGAGTAATCCTAAGCCCCTGAAGGTTTTCCCAGTCTATTCCAACAACATGGATCTTGTAGTTTCTAAACAATTCACTAGCAACCTCCTTGGCAGGAATGCCTTGAAAATCGACCAGGGCAATGGCGCAAGAATTTTCAGGTTGCAAGGGTGTATTAATCATTACGCCAGGGATATCCTTGATTTGCTCCAGGATATAATTGCGTAAATATTTCAACCGGGCTTCTTTTCTTTCCGGTCCAATCATCAAGTGAAATTCAATAGCTTGCCCAATGGCTTGCTCGATAGCCAGCGATCGGGTTCCCAGATTTTCAAATTTACGAATATCTTCACTTTCAGGGTCATCACCTGCAAAAAGTGGGTAAAGGTTTTTAATCCTGGATTTCCGAACATAAAGCATTCCACTACCAAAGGGCGCACACAACCATTTGTGTAGGCTGGTACCAAAATAATCACAATTCAAATCTGGAATTTTAAAATCGAGGTGAGCAAAACTATGGGCGCCATCAACCACGACCTGGATACCTTTTGAATGGGCGATCTCAGCAATCTCCTTCACAGGAAGCAGCTGCCCACACCAGTTGATGATATGAGTAAGGTGTACTACTTTGGTTTTAGAGCTAAAAGCTTGGGTAAATTGGTCAACTATCAATTGATTGTCCTCGATAGGAAAGTCAAAAGACAACCATTTGAGTACAATACCTTCCCGTTTGGCTCTTTGTTTCCAGGCATTTATCATATTGGGATAATCCTGCTTGGTAAGAACCACCTCATCACCAGCTTGAAGGCGCAGACCAAAAATGACAGTTTCCAGAGCTTCGGAAGTATTTCTATTGATGGCAATCTCTTCGGCATCACAACCGGCCAGGGCTGCCAGTCGGCGGCGGATTGGCTCCTTACCCTGAGTTAGAATCCGCCACATATAATAGGTAGGCGTTTCATTACTGAGCTGATTGTATCGTTCCACGGCCTCCTGTACAACTTTGGGCTGCGGGCTCACACCTCCATTATTTAAATTGATGATTCCCGAAGAAACAGTATAAGCCAGCCGTACCTGCCTCCAAAAGACCTCATCTGTAACCAGTTGTTCACAGGGTACTGAGGCGACTTCTTGCAAAACCTGTAAAAGATGGCGGCCTTGTAAAGTTTCAAAAAATGGGATAGTTCCTGCTCCCAGCAATGTGGTAGTCAGTTTTCTGAGAAAGTTTCTTCGGTTTGTGGACATAAGAAACGTTTTAAAATGTTATCTGACGTCCCTAAAGTAAAATTCCTGCCTCCCGTTTGATGGCAATCAAAGCTTTATCTACACCCATTTCCCGTGTAGAAACATATTGGATCAAAGCCTCGCTAAAATCTTCAGCTTTTGCTTTGGGGTCAACGGAATCTGCTACCAAGCTGATAAAATTGACAGCATCATCTCTTGCAATTTTCACAATCTGCCACAGCTGGTCGGAAACATATACCTGTTGAGTAATGTTGTGTTCGTATTCCTGCTGGATCGCCATTAGCAAGGAAAACTTAAGTTCTGCGGTAGTCATACCAGGTTTTTTCCACCGAAGCAGCAAGTTGGGTATCGCAATTCGGTCACAAAACAGGGACAGACGCTCGTAAGCCTGCAGACGCAGAGGAAGGGTTTTTTCCTGTTGCCCTTGTCTGATATCCAATAACTTAATCTGACGTTGATTCTCCAGATATTGTTTCATCAAGAAATAAACAGTCATAAAAACAACCAATGCAGGCACCGTCAGTTTTACGATTTCGAGGATAGTAGTTAACCAAACAGACATATTAAATATTTAAAGCGTTCTGGGCAAAAATACGGTCAATCCCCACATTTCCAAGTGCCATGGAAACATTTATAAAAGCACAAGGAGAAAAAAAACAACAAAGTAAAAACTTACCGGGCCTTTGAGACGTTCTTTTTTTGATTATTTTTGCGTTGCGTTTTAGGTAAAGAAGACATAAATTACTTAAAAGTAGGCCTTTTAACCTTTTAGGTTAATGATTTTCTCTATCTATTTGAAGCATAAACCAATTAGTAATGAGCGAAGTAAAAACAGAATTATATCCAATCACACTCACCGAAGGAGCCATTAATCAGCTGAAAAGAATTCAGAATGACCAAGATGTGCCCGTGGACCATGGATTAAGAGTTGGTGTCAAAGGTGGTGGTTGTTCCGGATTTTCCTATATCCTAGGATTTGATGTTCAAAAAGATAATGATGAAATATACGAAATAGGTGGCATGAAGGTATTGATGCAAAAAGCTCATGCCATATATTTGCTGGGAATAGAAATAGATTGGTTAGATGGCCTAAATAACCGGGGATTTACCTTTAACAATCCAAATGCCAAAGATACTTGCGGGTGCGGTACTTCTTTCTCAGCATAATCCGGTAATAAAAAGGGATGAAGTGGACAGTTTAAACCACTTCATCCCTTTCATTTTTTATAGCATTCCGAAGACAAAACCAACTTTTATCTCGCTCTTATTTTTCGCAAATAAATATCTTGCCACAGGAAAAGTTGTAAACCTTTTAGCTTCAGTATGAACCAACTCCCTTAGTTTCATTTTGATTATTAGATGGTCAAAATTTTGCCCATTTTTTGTATACCAATTAGCTCACAAAACATTTTTTAAATTTTTTCTGTATGAGAACATTTACGCTATTATTAGCATTAATTGCACTCAGTATTCAACTACCTGCACAAACAGTATACTGGAGTGAAGACTTTGGCGATGGCCAAGGGGAATGGACCATTAACACGTCCTTATGTGGAGATTTTACAGATGCTCCAATTGGCACGTATCAATTTATGGATGGAACCTACAATGGTGCGGCCATTAGTGGTGTGGAAGGGTCTATCTCTTTCAACACCAATACGGAATATACCGCAAGATTGACATCAGCTACTGATACGGCCCTTGTTCAAGCCCGTTACACCTGGGATGAAAATACAGGCAGCTTAACAAGTAACCTTTCTAGTGAGACCCTTACGCTGGGATCTTCCGATTATTCAAACACAGGAAATACCACCAACTGGATATCCAACCTGCATGTAACACAAACCACCCTTGACGAATGGGGCCGGACTGCACTTGGCCTGGATAGTCCTACGCTGACAATTGCAGGATCAACAGCAACAATTACCAGCCAGGATGGGCTGACTGTTTTGAATTATGAGAGAACTTCCTCTTGTGGAGAAATCTGGCTGTGGAGTCACAATGGTTTTGTAGGCAACGGTTTGGCTGCAGCTCCAACTGCAAGAATTATGTCACCAACTGCCAGCAACGGTTCTATGTTTATAAATGGTGACTTTTATATCACCAACGGAACCAACAACCCTACGCAGCCCTATCCTACCTATGTTTCGGAATTGATTTCACCAATGATTGACCTTACCGATGTTCAAGATCCAGTATCATTTGAGTATAGTCAATTGGTTAGAGTACTCAATCCAGCAGCAGGAGCACCACAGGATGAAGCTCTGAATCCGTTGAGGACTTCCATTTCTTTCAGTACTGATGGCGGAAATACCTGGTCGGTACCGACTAATGCCAATGAAGGGTTAAATCCTAATGATAATCAAGTGAACAACAGAAGAAGCTTTCCTGCTCAGGGTTTGCAAGGCCAGGACAGTGTAAGAATTAAATTCACTTATGCCATGGATTTCTATTTTTGGGTATTAGATGACATTAGCATCGTATCTCGCCCGAATTACGAGATGCAGGTTAATAGAAATTTCTTTGCTGTTGCACCAAATGCTATTACACCTATTAGTCAGGTGGAACCAATGTATTTCCTTGCTGACATCCAAAACAATGGTGGCCGTACAACTTCTGGTGTAGCCTTAAACCTCACCATCACCAATGATGACACCAATGAAGTCATCTATGATGATACTAATGTTTATGGTGACCTTACGTCCGATTCATTAGCAGAAAATGTCCTTTTCGACTCAGCCCTCGATCCAGCTAATTTAATCATCGGTAGTTACACTGGTCTTTATGAAGTGTCTCTTGACTCTACTGATAGTGATCCGTCGAACAACAGTATAGAGTGGGCCTTTCAGGTTTCTGAGACCGTTTTTTCTAAAGACTTCGGTATGACCCGAAATATTACTCCAGGCTCGGATAATAGCTTCATTTATGGTAACTGTTATTACGTTCCAAATGGAGAAGGTTTTTATGCTCGTCACCTGACTTTTGGAGCAACCACTAGCACAGGGGTGCCCTTGGCAGGTAAGTTCTTGTCTACCTTTTTATACAAATGGGATGGAGATGTCAATGAAGACGGACAAGCCAATATTACGGAATATGGCTCTCCTATTGCCTTTAACTCCTATTTGTTTGAAGCATCTGACGATGACGATGAGGTAACCATTCCTGTCGATCTTGATGGCCAGGGAATTGCTTTGGAAGATGATTCCTACTATCTGGTAATGTTGCAATACCAGGATGTTGATGATGAAAACTTATTCCTTTTGGCGAGTGACGCTATCGACTATGCCGCCATGTCATTTGCAACCGACTCATTGGATGCGCCAAGGTATGGAAGTCTTTTGGCTGTAGGCGAAGAAACTGATTTTAGTACTGTTGGTTTTGGTAGAGAGTTGGTTCCTGTAGCCAATTTGCTTATTGGCAATAATCCTGACCTTAGCGGTCCGGCTATTGTAAGCACAAGAGAACCATTACTGATCGACAACGTAGCCGATATCTATCCTAACCCAGCTGATGAAAACTTCAAGGTTGATATTCAGCTTCCTGAAGTTAGCAATAATGTATCGGTTTCTTTGATGAGTGTTGACGGCAAACATATTGCCCGTCAGGATTTGGGTACCCTGCAAACTGGTCAGGCTAACTTTAACGTAAGTCAACTGCCAGCAGGTAAATACCTGGTAAAAATCAAAACAGAAAAAGGTATTAACGTTCAACCAATTGTGGTAACCCACTAAGTGCATGTTTGGAGGTCAAACTTACGCTTGCGCTGAATCTTTCTCCGGGCGTCTGCGCCATGCTCCTTCGCTGAAGCTTCGGCGCAAGCGAAAGGCTTCGACCTCCGGGGAACGGCGATGCAAATCCGACCTCCAAATAAGTACTAAGGAGCACCACTTCAGCACTATTGTCCGATTATTTATCGGATTCAATTAAGTATTAACACTATTAAAAAGGGGCTATCGGATTTTTCCGATAGCCCCTTCATTTTAATACCTTTTAGGTACTACCCTTACCAGGGATTATTTCATCTTTATTACTTTCTTTGTTTGGCTCAAACGGCCATCAACAACCATTCTCAAGGTGTACAAGCCTGGATTTAATTGGGCACCAAGCTGCACATTCCCCTGACCCGTTTGCAGGCTGAGTGATTCTTGTTTTTGGCCAAGTGCATTGAATACTTCAACTGAAGCCGTTTCAAAAGTTTGGTCAATAGTGTATCGTAAAGAAATAGCCTCCTGGAAAGGATTTGGAAAAACCTCCATTCTCACACCAGCAGCCAAAGGATCATTGAGACCATTAATAACTTCACCTTCTACAACTAGGAAGGCATCAACAGCTGCCTCTACCAGGTGACCGGTTGGATCAAAATCACCCGTTACAAAACGAACGGTCATATTGTCTGTAATGGTAATATAGTCGACCAGGTTAAATTCTGAAATTGGCCTCCAGGCACTACCTGATTGGGTGACTACTTCAATTTCAACTTCATCCGTACCATTTGATACAATCACGGCCACTTGGTCATCAGGATCTGATCCATTACCACCATCATTATACCACCAAAGGTAATAAGACAGTTCCGGAGATTCATAACCACTTAAGTCCATTACCGGAGAAGTCAGCACAACAGTGCCATCATCCACATCATCATCACCTGAATTTCCGCCCCCGTTTCCGGTAACATAACACTGGTCACCAATGTCAGTAGAGATATCAAAACCAGGGTTTACGGCGATACCATTATTTCTAAAAGTTCCTATTGGTTCACCACGCTCCCAAAATCCGGCAGATGCATCGCCATCGTCTGTGGTCCAATTGTAGTCAAAAATAAAATCGTCTTGGTAACCTTCTTCTAATTCAATGGTCAGGGAGGTATTACCACTAATATCATTGCCTGTAAGTACGGTATATTGATATCCCCAGGCACCGGCAATGATATCAAAACTGCCCGGCTCCAAAACAAGGGAAAAGTTGCCATCTTCATTGGATAGGGCTAAAAAGTCCGATTCGCCATCTGTCAAAACAATCTGAGCATTTGGCACTGAATTACCATTTTCAGCACTAACTATGTGGCCACTGATTGTCAAGATGGGTTCCAAAGCAACATTTTCGATAGTTAATACTCCATTCTCCAATTCCACAGAAATGGTTTTTGGAACATAACCGGCTTTAGAATACTGAACATCATAAGTTCCCGCAGTAGCCAGGCCGGTCTCGTAGGCTCCCAACAGGTCAGTGGTTGCCTGATTGGCTTGTGAGGTAAAGATTTCCACTTCTACACCATCCAACAGAGCTCCAGATTGCGCATTGGTCACTTCACCTTCCAGCCAGCATGCCCTTACATAAACGGCATCACAAACGTAAAGGCCATTGTCGATATCCGACACCAATACGATTCCAGAGGGTAAAAAAGGATAAAGCCCCCAAGCTCCACTAAAGCCACCGCTAACACCTAAAAAAGTATCAAAATTACCGACTTCAATCAAGTTTGTAGGTCTGGAAGCATCTACAATAATACCGCCGTCTGTATAATAAGAGATCACCAACCAATCATTCCATACATGCACATTATGGGGGATAACATCCTCGCCAACGGTTTCGATTGGGCGAAACTGATCAAGTTCTATGATATCTGTGGGGTCTGAAACGTCATAAGCACCAATCGGAGCATTTGCGCGTTCGTCAGTCGTAAAGGCAACATTGCCATCATCTGACAGCCAGATATTATGTGTGAATGAAAAGGGAGTGTTCTGGCTTCCCAGCAATTGGGAATTATCCTTATCGGAAACATCATAAATCCCCATCCTACCCAAATAAATCTCCGATGCATACATTTTATTGTCACGGGTATAAACGTCGTGAGCATAAATATTGGGACCTGCTCCGGCATAAATCGGCGTACCGGGAGTAGAAGCAACATCGATAAAAAGCATCCCTCCATCATTGAGGTTACAGCCAGCCAAATAAGCAAAGCCGAATTCATCGATATAGATATTGTGGCATTGCGCCAATACCCCGCCCACATCAGGCAGCGTTGGCGTCCAATAATAATAAGGAGCCGAATTCGGCAAATCAGAAAGGTCAATCACAGTCAAACCATCCGCTCCCTGGTCGGTAGTCACATAAGCGGTCGTTCCCCAGGTTTTGATATCGCGCCAAATCGATGTAACGCCAGGCACAAATGCGACCTCTACTGCATTTTCAGGATCTGTTACATTCACTATCGAAACACCATTTGCTGCTCCAACCAGTGCATATTCATTGCCTTCTCCATCAGCCCATCCCCAAATATCATTCAGGCTAACATTGTAATCCAATTGCGATAATAATGACATATTTAACTGTGAAAAGCCCATGCTTCCCATACATGCCAGTAAAAAAATTAAGATAGTTTTTTTCATTGTTGTATTGTTCTTTTTACAAATTCCAAGTATTTTTTACATCCGTTTTTTAAGCGAATACAAAGGTATTTTATTTTTGCCGGAATGAATTTATTCTCGCCGCGCTATCACCGCAACTGTTAATCGGCTGACACAAATCAACTCACCGGATTCATTTTTAATTTCTATTTGCCATACATGAAGTCGATTGCCAACTTTTATAGGGGTCACTTTCCCTGTCACAAAACCTGCTCTGACTGAATTCAGGTGGTTGGCATTAATTTCAACCCCAACCACCATGTTCTTTTCCCAATCCGCAATAGAAAATTGAGAAGCAATGCTACCGAGTGTTTCAGCCAAGGTAACCGAAGCTCCACCATGCAACAGTCGCATGGGCTGCACAGTTCGTTTGTCGACCGGCATTCGAGCGGTAAGGTAATCATCACCAATCTCTGTAAATTCGATTCCAAGTGTGTCCACCATCGTATCTTTGGAAAAGGCGTTGAGGGCTTCCAGATCAAAATGTTTTTTCCAAATCATGTTCATTTATTTTTAGTCCTGTTAAACAGAAAATGCTTCTTGTCGTTTCTCGTAGGCGCGTATGAGAAAAAAATACCCAATCACACCTAGAGCATAAAACACTACAGTAATCAAAAAGATGGTTACATAACGAAATTCCATTTGCCGCAACCAGCTAAATATTGCCGTTGATACAAACCAACTCCCCGACCAGATGGAAGCATTGAGGGCACTCATGATTTCCTGGTTCTTTTTGCCAACGTAATACATACTCAATTCTGATGTCATCGGTCCGGCTGCATTCATCAAGGGTTGGCGAATGACAAAGAAAAAACCGGCAATCCAAACAGCATAGGTCCAATACCGGTAAAATTCTGTCAGGGCCAACATCGCCAGTGCAAGGACAGCTAATGACTGAAAAAGCGTAATGGCTACCCGATAGCCAAAGTTGCGGCGAATGATCGGTATAAAAAACATCACAACAGCTACCAGGAAAAAAGTAGCCGAACCCAAAATGGAAAATACATCGGAATCCATGCCGTGAATATGCAGAAAGAATAAATTGATTACCGGAATGGTAAAACCGGCACCAATAGCTATTAAGATGGTGGGGATCAAAGCATGGAGGATCAATCGCCAATCATAGGCATGTAAAAGGTCAGAAAAAGGGATCTTTTTACTGAATTTTTCCACAATATCAATCCGGCTCACAAAAAACAAACTCAAAAATGACAGCGTAGCTACAATTTGCAACATCAGTTTTTCTCCCAACAGGCCGGGAAAAAGGAAGCCAGCCAGTGCATATACTAACCCAACCAGGCAAATGGTTACACTAAAGGAAAGAAAGGATAAGGCAAAAGCCTCGGAATGGTGTTCAGGCTTGGAGTTAAGTAAAATGAAAGGCAAAATGCTTATCTGAATGCTGGTATAAGCGACTCCCCAAATCATGGCGAAAACATTGAGCAAAAACCGCCAATCGTATTCAACAGATAAGATAATCAGGTGGGAAAGAATAGGCACACCAATGGCTGCCAGATAGAAAAAGGGTTTCAGCTTTCGACCTTTAATGTACAATCCAATGGGAAAGGCCAGCAAAAAGACGGCCAGGAAACGGTAGGACAATACATCCGCAATTTCATAGTCTTCAAATCCCTTGTGGCTCATATAAAAATTGAGCAACAGAAAAAAAGCGGTGTTGGAAGCTTGCACACAAAACTGAGCAGCAATTGCATTTCGGGTAGAGCGCTCTATTCTTCGATAGGTGGTAAAAATGGAACGTAAAGTTGCCATAATAATATCAGGATTTTGGTGCCAACAAGGTCCATTCTGTTAGATCCACTCCATGGCTATATTTCGAGACGAGGGTAGAAATAGCTACTGCTTTTTCGGGGATTAGCCCTAATTCATTCAAAGCAGATACCCAGTCAGGAGGAGCCAGAAGCGAAATAGACCCCTCCTGACAGCGCAGCCCCAATTCATGCAGTAGGATAGCTAGTGTAGGTTCTGCTAATTGAATAGGATATTGTGGCAGAAAAAATTCCCGCTTTCCGGTTTTAATGACATGCACATTCAGGATTTCAACATCCTTAATTAGAAATTGTAGCGTCTTTATCCTAGTCTCCCCTGATTCTGCTTTCCGAATACGCAGCCCTGATTGACGGCAAATTTCAATATATTCCAAAACAATCGACCAATCCTCCGGACGGAACAGCTTCCATTGTCCTTTTTTGCGCATCCAGGTCAATTGTCGCTTGGCATAACGACGGGAATTGCGCTTGATCAATTCAATGGCTTCCTCCAGACTTTGTTTTCCTTCCAGGTAATCAAACAATTCCTGATAACCAACCGTCTGCAAGGCATTGAGGTGACGTCGAGCAAACAATCCTTCGGCTTCAGCCAGTAAACCTTGAGCCATCATCTGGTCTACCCTTTGGTTGATGCGTTCATATAGTTGCTCACGTGGCCAATACAATTGCAGGTAAATAGGGGTAAAAAAACGAGTAGCATCCGTTTTATGACGAAATGACGAAAAGGGTTTTCCGCTGGATCGACACACAGACAACGCACGGATTATTCGATGGGGATTGGCCAGATCAACTTCTTGATAATATTCAGGGTCTCTAGCTAATAATTCGTTTTGCAACACGCTGAGCCCTTCTTGTTGGTATAATTGCTCCAATGCCAGTTTAACTTCTGGAGGTACATCTGGAAATTCATCCAATCCTTCACACAATGCCCTGATGTATAGCCCCGACCCACCGACCAAAATCACCACTTCCTGTTTAGCAAATAGTTCTTCTAATTTTTGCAAAGCATCACGGACAAAATCTCCAACACTATAGTTGTCATCGATATCCAGATGCCCGATAAAATGGTGCTTGGCCTCACTTAATTCCTCATCAGTAGGCCTGGCTGTACCGATATACATATCGCTGTAAAATTGACGGCTGTCGCCCGAAATAATTTCGGTTTGAAAGTATTGCGCCAAACGAATAGCTAAAGCTGTTTTGCCACTTGCGGTGGGACCACCAACAACAATAAGGTATTTATTATTGGACATTGCGCAAAAATAAGAATTTCTAAAAACTAGCATTACTCTGTGTCAACGACCTCCAAACATGGTTTTGAACACCTGCTTCAACAGTAAGGTTTCGCAAATCCACAAATTGGTTTTACATTTGGGACTTCAAAATCCTACTAATCTGATATCCACCTGATAAGGATAAGTTGCATGATATATTCAATTGTTAGACCATTAGCCAGAATTGCTATTTTCGTTTTTTTTCGAAAAATATACCTCTCCAATGTAGAGAACATCCCTAAGAATAAGCCGGTTATTCTCGCAGCCAACCATCCTACTGCTTTTAGTGAACCATGCGTTCTGGCTTGTTTCCTGGATCGGCCACTATATTTTCTGGTCCGTGGCAATTTGTTTACCAAAAGTATTTACAGTTTTCTTTTGCATAGCCTGAATATGTTGCCCGTTTACCGGAAAAAAGACCGTGGTTATACCTATGTCAAGGAAAATTACTCCACTTTTGAAACCTGTTTTGATGCCTTATATAGGAACAAAACCATCATGATTTTAGCCGAAGGTAATACGATTCATGAAAAACGCCTTCGACCACTTCAAAAAGGCACCGGCCGCATTGCCTTAGGGGCCCTTGAAAAATACCCCGATCTGGAAGAGGTTTATATTGTACCCACCGGAGTGAATTTCACTTATGCAGATCAGGTCCGATCAGAGGTAATGATTGATTTTGGACCGCCCATCCTCGCCCGGGATTATTATGCCCAATTTCAGGAAAACAATAGCCAGGGCATAGCTGATTTTACGGAAAATCTAAAAGATAAAATGTCGGAACGGATTATCATTGTTGATGATCCTGCTGATGATCCCCTTGCAGAGCAACTTTTTGTGCTGGACCGCACACTTAGGCAAAAACCAATATTTCCTATATTTAACCGGACTGCTAGCCCCTTATTTCACGAAAAAACCATTGCAACAGCGGTCAACGAAATGCCCAGTGATGATAAAAGAGCACTGAAACAAAAAACGGACACTTATTTTCAAAAACTGGAGCAATTGGACCTCCCAAAAGACAGTACACTGGAAAAGCAAACCAATTTTTTTGGCAGCTTTTTGATTTTACTTTTTGCTTTGCCGCTGTTTTTTGCAGGTTATATTCTCAATTTCCTACCGATACGCTTAGCTAAGTTTATCGCAGATACGCGGGTAAAATACATTGAGTTCTATGCCCCGGTTTTGCTGGCAGTTGGGTTAGGTGCCTATCTGATTTATTTCATCCTGGCATTAGTGATCAGTTTGGTGGTCGGGAATCTTTGGATTATCAGCCTTGTTATTGCGATGCCATTTCTAGGTTACATCGCCTTGCTCTACCGGGAACATTACTTTACTTTTGCGGCAGATTATCAACTCAATTGGGTAAATCCAGAAGATTTGAGTTGGCTAAAAAATCAAAAAGAAGGAATTTTAAGAGAACTCAATAGGTGGATATAATTAGTGACTGCTACTTATTCATTACGTCGGAATAGTAAACCGGATCATTGAATGATTGAAACACTATCAAAAGGAGTCGCCCAGCGGCTCATGAATGAATATGGCAAATATCGGATGCCCTTTTTCTTCCTGATCGATTACCAACAGGAAGCGTCAGTGGTTTTGCCTATGCAGGATATTGATCCCTTGGAATTGCAGTATAATTTTCATGGCCTGTCTAATATCGAAGAATTTAAGCCACAGCCTGCCGATTTTTCTTTTGAAGCTTTTCCGGTATCTTTTGATCATTATCAAAAGGGGTTCGATTTGGTCCAACAACATTTGCTGGCAGGAAATTCTTTTTTAACCAACCTCACTTTTCCAACACCAATCGATACAAATTTGGGCCTTGAAGACATATTTATCCACTCACAGGCTCCTTACAAACTATACTGGCACAACCATTTTGTTGTGTTCTCTCCGGAAATTTTCGTGCGCATCAAACAAGGTATCATCAGTTCCTACCCCATGAAAGGAACCATAGACGCCAGGCTCCCGAATGCTCGTGAAAGATTGTTATCAGATCTAAAAGAAAAAGCTGAACACGCCACTATCGTAGACTTGATTCGCAATGATTTGAGTATGGTGGCCACCAAAGTAAGCGTTGACAGTTATCGATATTTGGATAAACTACAAACCAGTAGGGGATCATTATTACAAACGAGTAGCCGAATAAGCGGACAACTGGACCAAAACTACCACGAACAATTAGGGGATATCGTATTTCGGCTTCTTCCAGCAGGTTCAATTAGTGGAGCGCCCAAGCCCAAAACTGTAGCCATTATCCAAGAGGCTGAAGCCTATAATCGAGGTTATTATACCGGGGTGTTCGGACATTTTGACGGCACGAATCTGGATAGCGCAGTGGCCATTCGTTTTGTGGAACAACAGGATTCTGGCCTCGTTTACAAAAGTGGCGGGGGAATTACCGCACTCAGCCGTGTCAAAGAAGAATATGAAGAGCTGATCCAGAAGGTTTATTTACCCATTGCCCAAAGAAAAAACGGCTATGCCAATACAACGCCCGCTTTTGGAAAGCATCCGGCTTGAGAACGGAGCCCTGCAAAATCTTGACCAACACCGGGCACGTATGGCCAGTTCTTTAACTTTTCTAGGCCTGCCCCATGAAATTGCCTGGTCCAATAGTTGGACACCTATTCCTATATCTTTTCAGCAGGGATTGTGGAAATTTCGGCTCCTCTACGCAAATGATGATTTTGAGGTCCAAATCGAGCCCTATTGCATTCGTCCAGTCAAAAGCCTGCAATTGGTTTTGGCAGACCATATCGATTATCCGGTAAAATATGCCGATAGACAGGCCATCCAAGCCCTTTTTCAAAACAGAACCTATGGTGATGGTATTTTGTTGGTCAAAAACGGCTTGTTGACCGATACCTCTTATGCCAATGTTGCACTTTTTGATGGCAAAAAATGGGTGACGCCTACCCTACCCCTTTTAGCGGGTACCCGGCGGGCCGGTTTGATCAAAGCTGGAAAAATCTTTCCCAAAAATATTCCTGCGACTGCCTTAAGCAATTATCAAAAAATTCAATTATTCAATGCCATGATGGACTTTGGAGAAGGGCCAGTTATTGATGTTGAAAATATTGGACCATTTGGGAGATAATAAGCACCGACTTCGCTTCATCTCTTCGCAGAGACTTTGTTGGCTTAAAGAATGTGGAGGTCAAATTTCGCCATAATCCCATTTTCTGAAATGCACCAAAGCAGCCTTGGGGTTGCGGTATGTTGGTTGATCGACCGCTTTAAGTAACCAATTGGCTGCTTCTAATACCGGAATATCCGGATAGAATTCATCTCGTGCAAAATGCAGGTACTTCATCAACATAAAAGCATTAAACCACCGATAAAAACGCTGTATAAACGTATCCGGTGTGCTCGTATGGTGGTGTAATTCCTGCCATTTCTCCTCAAATTTGTGGTGCGCTAAAAAAGAACGCATAGAATCCGGCACCCTAGCCAATACCTGATCCCCCTCTTTGATGGCATATAAAGCCGGAAATAAGGCGAAAAAGGATTTTAAGTCGATAAAACTCTCAGGTGCGTAGGTGGCATAATTTTGTGACTTCAACAAATTGCCGACCGCTTTGCCCGTCCCAAAGGGAACCCTGTGTGAGGGTCGTGGAGAGGGAATTATTTTGGTTTCGTTTAATTCCGTAAAATTTCCCCACTCAATAAATTTTTGAAGGAAATAGAAATCTTCTCCTGCCTTGCGGCGATTCATACCGCCTTGTCGTTGGTAGGCCCCATATCGGACAGCCATACTGGAACCAATCGTTTGAAAGGCGAATGGAAAGTTTGCATAGCGCTGTGCATCAATGTAATACCGTAAATGCAACTCATAAAGTACAATGGATTGATAAACCTCTGGTTCAAAATGTGCCCCTTCCAAGGGATGCTCATACCGAATGTTGCAGGCAGGCGACGCCGGATTGTTTAAAAAGTGTCTTTCCAGCGCGCATAAGTAATTGGAGGTACAGCGGCTATCGGCATCAAAACAGGCAATGATTCCATCAGATCGGCCTACCTTTTCAAACCGCCAGCAAGCTTCATCCATACCTATCTTTCTGGCCAGCCCTACCCCACCGTGTTTATTCGATAAATCGGGATGGTATAATACATGAAATTTCAAACGTGTAGAAACTTGTTTTTCAGACCATTCCAGAATTTGCAGATAAGTGTGCTGATTACGGGCTTTTACTTCTGCGTTGTCTGATTCCCGGCCATTTACAACTACAATGACTTCGACATCGCATAAAGGAAGCTCGCATTTCTGCAAACACAATAAACTCAACAAAAGATAAGCTTCATCATAACAAGGAATTACGACAATAATGCCCAAATTCAAAGAAGGCCGGTTATCAATCTGAGGGCCAAATAAGGTCCGTTGTTGTAGATAGGTTGTCATAGACCGTAAATGTAGGAATTTTCTAACTTCGCAACTTTATGGGATGGGTTGGCGACTACGCAGAGCTTCGGCAAAGCTTCGCCGCCTGAAAGAAGCAATGATTATCGTTCTCACTTTTTCACTATATGATTATATTTATTAGCAAAAATATTGAAAACCATCCATCTAACCCTAAAACCAAGGCCCAAATTCTAAATCTTAATTAAGCAATGCTACTATCCAAAAAAGCTGTAATTGAACTCCACTACTTGCCTAATATTCAGTTTTTTAGCAAACTATTGCTCTATCCAAATATTTATCTGGAACAACACGAAAACTATCGAAAAGGTAGCTACCGCAATCGCGCTTATATCGTTGGATCTAATGGTCGGCATCGGCTGAGTATTCCTCTGCAAAAGGGAAAAAATGAACAGCAAAATGTATGCGAAGTTAATATTGCTTATGAAGAACCCTGGGTCAATCAGCATTGGCAGGCTATTCAATCGGCCTATGGCAATGCACCTTTCTTTGAATTTTATGTTGATGCAATACAGCCTCTTTTTGAAAACCCCGGACCTAAACTATTGGCATTTAATCAAAATCTATTCAACGTCCTACTGCGGCTGATCCCTATAGAAGTAACGATCAGATATACAGAAGCGTACCAACATGAGTTACCTTCCAAAACCACTGACCTTAGGGACAAGATATTACCAAAACATCTAGGTAAGGCAAATGATCCTTATTTCAAACCTGTCCGATATCCACAGGTATTTCAGGAAAAACATGGTTTTTTGGCCAATTTAAGTATCTTAGACCTGTTATTTTGCACGGGTCCACAAACCATAGAATATCTCGAAAAATCAATTATTCACCCCTAAAGAAATATTAGTGAATCCACTACTTAATCAGGAATTACAGGCACGACGGGCACAGTTGGAAGAGCTGGTTAAAGATTTGCACGAATTGACAATTAATATCGGGCATACCGAACTGGCACAAACGGTAAGTGATTTGCGCAATCGGCTGCATGAACCTTTTATGTTTGTTATCGTGGGCGAGGTAAAAGCCGGGAAAAGTTCTTTTATCAATGCGCTTCTGGCTACAGGAAAAGAGGTCACCAAGGTGGCTCCACAGCCTATGACCGATACTATTCAGCAAATTATTTATGGTGAAAAAGAAGAAACAATTACCATTAACCCCTATCTCAAAAAAATATTGCTCCCTGTTGAAATACTGAGGGAAATTGCACTGGTAGACACCCCCGGCACCAATACCATTGTAGAGCACCACCAGGAAATTACAGAAAGCTTTATTCCTGCTTCCGACCTGATTGTTTTTGTTTTTGAAGCCAAAAACCCCTACCGACAATCCGCCTGGGATTTTTTCAATTTCATCCATTCCGACTGGCGGAAAAAAATCATTTTTGTACTGCAACAAAAAGACTTGATGTCGGCTGAAGATCTGGCTATTAATGTTCAGGGCGTAGCAGATCAGGCAGAGAAAAAAGGCATTGCTTCTCCTACTGTTTTTGCGGTTTCTGCCAAACAGGAGCAAGAGGGGCAAGCAACCGAAAGCGGATTTGATCCTTTGCGGGCGTACATTCAGGAAAACATTACCGGAGGGCAGGCTCCAGTACTCAAACTACTCAATAGTGTGGCTACCTGCCAAAATATCAATGAACGGATAGAAGAAGGGTTACAATTGCGTAAGCGCCAATTACAGGCCGACATGCATTTCCGGCAAGATATCCGGGATACACTGGAAGGTCAGGAGGCAAAATCTAAAAAACAGGTAGAGATATTGGTTGAAAATCTAATTGCTGGATACGACCGCATCACTTATCAAAAAGAAAAGGAATTGCGCAATGGGTTGTCTTTCTTTTCATTGCTTCGGCGGTCGTTTGCAGGTATTTTTAGTAAAAAGCAATCTGCTAAAGATTGGCTGGAAGGTTTTGCCAAAGAAATGGAAAGTGATTTGCATATAGAATTAAACAGAAAACTCAACGAGGGGGTAGTCGATGTGGCTGATAACATACAACAAATGGCCAAAATTATTGATTTGAAGATTCGCAATAGTGAAACCATCCTCAAAAATGACCACGAAATATTCAGTGATATTGCCGAAAGGCGGAGTAATATCTTGCGTGAATTGCAGGAAACCTTCTCAAAATTCATCAATAGGACAGAAAACTTTACCGATGAAGCCTTGTTTCCCGATAAACAGACCCTCTCTCCCAATATAGCCACAGGAAGTGGCATGGCAGCAATAGGCGCTATTTTGATGGCTGTTGCCAATACCCCAATGTTTGACATTACTGGTGGCATTCTCACTACAATTGGATTGATCTTTGCCGGTTTTTCCACCAATATAAAAAAACGAAAGATCATCGAAGGCTTTACGTCCGAAATCAATAAAGGGCGTACTCAGATAGAGACCGAAGTGGATGCCAACCTAAAAACCTATATCGAAAACCTAAAAACCAAAATAGACGGCACTTTTGATAAATTCGATCAATTGATTGAAAAAGAAACCGCAAATCTGGCAAATCTGGAAACGACATTTCAAGTCATTGATCAGAAATTGAAAGAAATGGCAAAAAGCTTGCAAAGCGAATGATCACCGACCATTTCCCACCCTTCGTCTATTTGTTAGGTCTATACGAAGAAAGTTAAACTGCCATTTATGGAGAAATGATTACTTTCCTCATTTGTTAAATTATCCGCTGTTGAGATGAAAAATAAAAAAGTAGCCGCAGTATTGGCATTGATGTTTGGCGTATTTGGTGTACACCGATTTTATTTGGGTAAACGATTTTGGGGTATCCTGCATTTGGGTCTCTTTTTTTTCTGTATGGCTTTGACTATTGAAGAAGGTGTCCCTGCCATTATGCTACCTGCCCTGATAGGTTTTATTGATGCCATCCTATTTTTTGTCATGCCTCCCGAAGATTTTGACGAGCGGTATAATCGTAAATACCTTAACAACAGCTACCGGCAGGAGGCCACCGATTTCCGTAGAGAAAGAAAGACTCGCAAGCGTCAACCTGCCCATCCCCCCCGCAGCAATCCTTACAAAAAACGGGGTATTGAACGCTTCCGGGATTACGATTACGAAGGGGCCATTGAGGATTTCCATAAAGCATTGGATTATAATGAAAATGATCCTGCCGTTCACTTTAATCTAGGCTGCTGTTATTCTATTTTGGAAGAAATGGATCCTGCCCTCGATCACCTCGAACAAGCCGTAGCTCTAGGGTTCCGAGATTTAGAAAAAATCAAAACCCACAATGCCCTGGCTTTTCTGCGGTCACAGCCCGAGTTTGAGGTTTTTGTTGAAAATGGCTTCCAAAAAATAGCACAACTCCCCGAACCCGAACCCGATTTATTGAGCACAGAAACTCAAAAAGAAGACGATCTGCTCGATCAAATTGTTAAACTTGGGGCATTGCGCGACCAGGGGATTCTCACCGAAGAAGAATTTGCCGTTCAAAAAAAGAAAATCCTGGGGGAATAACAGGATAACCTTTTGAGTTTAACATTGAAGGTTATTTTGGGATTCATGCTTGATTGGGATATCTAAGACTAAATCCCCTGCTAACCTCTCATTAACAATATTATACACGCTTTTTTACACCTATAAGGAAAGTTTATGCATTTGACAAAATCTATCTTTAATCAGTTTTTACTAATCGCTTTATTATTTCTCGTTGCCTGTACGGCTCCCGCTACGGAAACGGAAACGGAAACCGAACCGCAAACAAAAGAACGCACCGATTCTCACAGTTTTGCCCTTCCGGATGAGGCTGTAACCAAACACCTCAGTTTGCACTTAAAAGTAGATTTTCAACAAAAAATATTGTCGGGATTTGCTCGCTATCAGATTGAAAACCAAGGTGCCAAACAAATCGTTTTGGATGCACGTGGGCTAAACATTGAAAAGGTAACTTTGGGAGAAGCTGAAACGCCAACTGAATTCAAGCTTTCCAAAGAAGTTCCCATTCTCGGTTCTGCCTTGAGTATTGACATCCAGCCGGATACGCGACTGCTGACCATCTATTATCAGACTACTCCCGAAGGTGCTGATGCCGTAGACTGGTTATCCCCCCAACAAACAGCCGATAAAAAACACCCATTTTTATATACTCAGGGGCAAGCTATCCTTACCCGTACCTGGATTCCCTGCCAGGATAGCCCTGGTATCCGCATCACCTACGACGCACAGATCGAAGTACCCAAAGCGCTCATGGCGGTAATGAGTGCCACTAATCCTCAGGAAAAAAATGACACCGGTATATATACTTTTAAAATGGAGCAACCGGTGCCGCCCTATTTAATGGCTTTAGCAATCGGCGATATTCAATTCAAATCCGTGGGACCACGTACCGGAGTCTATGCTGAGCCAGGAGTATTGGAAAAAGCTGCTTACGAATTTGGAGAGATGGAGGATATGCTGAAAGTTACCGAAACGTTGTATGGCCCTTACCGCTGGGAACGTTATGACTTGATTGTTCTCCCACCTAGCTTTCCTTTTGGTGGCATGGAAAATCCCCGGCTTACCTTTGCTACGCCAACTGTTATTGCAGGCGATAGATCCCTGGTTTCTCTGATCGCCCACGAACTGGCGCACTCCTGGTCGGGCAACCTGGTCACCAATGCTACCTGGAATGACTTTTGGTTAAACGAGGGCTTTACAGTATATATTGAACGCCGGATTATGGAAGAACTTTACGGTGAGGATTATGCCAATATGCTGGCCATACTTGGCTACCAGGACCTGGAGGCCGATGTAGCTGATCTCGAGGCTGAAGACACCCGGCTAAGACTTGAACTGGAAGGCCGTGATCCGGATGAAGGCATGACCGATGTAGCCTATGAAAAAGGAGCTTATTTCCTGACGCTTTTAGAGCAGAAGGTGGGTCGGGAAAAATTTGATGAATTTTTAAAAAAATACTTTGATACTTATCAATTCAAAACGATTACCACTGCTGAATTTGTAGCTTACCTGAAAAAAAACCTGCTGGAGCCCGATAATATTGAGGTGAATTGGGAAGAATGGATCTATCAACCGGGAATTCCCGCCAATGCGCCCATACCCGAATCCGACCGGTTTGCCAAAGTAGAGGCTACAATCACCGCATTACAAAATAGTGACCCCAATCAATTAAAGACCAGTAGCTGGACTACACACGAATGGCTGCATTTTATCCGCCACCTGCCCAAAGATCTGACTATTGATCAAATGGCAGCGTTAGATAAGACTTTCCAATTCAGTGATTCTGGCAATAGCGAAATCCTGGATGCCTGGTTTGAAGTGGCTATCCGAAATGGGTATGCTGAAAAAATCCTGCCAAAGATTGAAGCTTTTTTAGTCAATGTGGGACGTAGAAAGTTTTTGACGCCATTATACCGTGCCTTTAAAGAATCAGGCCAACTGGATATTGCAGAATCCATTTATAAGAAGGCTGCACCCAATTATCACGCGGTGAGCAGAGGTTCTATTGAAAGCCTCCTGGATATCAAATAATCCGCAATCTGCCCACTTGGAAGTCTACGATTTAGTCAAACCCGTAGACTTCCAAGTAGGCTATAATAAAAAAAATCATTTTTCCTCGAAATAAATTTTTTATTTTGATATAAGATTTTTAACTTGCGAGTGATCTTACCCCCTACCTACTAGATCCCAAACTTCTCATGCTATTTTCCCAGACTACACAAAATCCACTTGTTTATGCATTTCGCATAACAGGTTTCGCCTTTTCCAAAAACAATTAAGTATCACCCCAAAAAACGGTGTGCATACTGAGGAAACAATTTAATCCAAACTTTGTAAACAATTAACAATCAATAGTTTACTATTGAGTCTTTTGTGTTTTTCCGATTAACCCCGGAAAAACTGGATAGTGTATTGAGAATTTCAAAAACCGATTTGTCCCTATGAATCAATTACGTTGGTTAGCCCCAGCGGTAATCCTTTTAGTATTGTGCTTAAAAGGACCATCCGCTATTTGTCAAGACCCCTCATTTTCACAATTCTATGCCAATAGAGTTTACCTCAATCCAGCCTTTGCCGGATTAGAAAGCGGAGTAAGCGTCACGGGAATTTCACGTCTTCAATGGTACAATGCCGATCAGGGTTTTCGGTCGGTCGGACTGACGGTCGAAACCCAGCTTCCCATTGTCGGACTTGGCCTTGCCTTAAATCTACTCAGTGATACCGAAGGCATAGGCAATCTTCAGACCAACCAGGCAGGCATTGTGCTTTCCTATACGATACCGGGCCGAAAAAACAACATCCACTTTGGCATGGAGGGACGGATAGCCCAAAAATCCATTAATTGGGACGCCCTCATCTTTTCTGATCAAATTGATCCTATTTATGGTGTTGTAGGTTCCAGTAGCTTGCAACCTGTGCTGGATAAGGTAACCTATGGCGATTTTGATTTTGGTATAGTTTGGCGCAGAGAAGGCGATCTGGGTTCTGGCAAAAAACGCCTACGCGATGTACGAAGTCAGCTGGGAATAAGTTTTCATCACCTTCCATCCTTAGTTAGCAAGTCAGCTAAAGGCAATGATTCCTTCTTGAATCGCGATACACGTATTGCGCCCCGAATCACCATCCATGGTGGCCTGATAATCCCCTTGCATTTTTTCAAAGGTACCGGCCTGGATATTGCCTTGTCCCCTAACCTAAAACTGGACATGCAAGGCCATAAACCACTGAATGTCAAAGAAAATATCAATGTGACCACCTTTGGAATGTATGGGTTGATCAATAGCTTCTATTTGGGCCTCTTATACCAAAATCGCTTTTTTGCGCCCAATGCGACCCATACCGATGCCTTCATTTTAACCATTGGTGGATATGCGTTGAGTAGCAAAAGAACTAGCAGTAAAGATCCTCGGTTATTTTTTGGACTTAGCGCAGATATCAATTCCACAGGTGTCGGGCCGGTAGCAGGTAATGCCTTTGAACTGGCCTTCCGATATCGGTTCCTTCCCAAAGCAGGGTTGACTGTCAGCAATTCAAAACGAAAACGTTCCCGAAAAAAACAACTGGACTGCAAAGATTTCTTTTAATCCAGCACCAAAACCGATTAAAAAAATGACTGACAAATTATTATCCATTTTCCTACTAATACTGGGATCTATCCCGCATTCTATATATGGCCAGTGTTCTTTTTCTGTAAATAATGATAATGCTTGTGCCGGTGAAGAACTCACCTTTAGTGTAGATAATCCGCTTCCTGGAATGGCCTATTCCTGGGATCTGGATGCCGATGGTCAAAGTGATATCAATGGATCCAGTTTCACCTACACTTTTCCGGAAGATTTTAATACCCAATCATATCCCATTCTGCTGTTCGCAGATGGGGATACATGTGCTATTCAAAATATCCATGTACTGGCTATACCCGACATCACGATTGGAGTTCCTCCGGGCATTGTCACGCTTGATGGTCATGAAATCAGAGCCTGTAATGGTGCAGATGCCTTTGATTTAAGCATTTATAATGCGTCTTTCAACCAGGATTCTACGCTGGAATATACTTTTAATTGGGGAGACGGGTCGCCGCCGGAAACTTTTGACAATACCGCTTTTAGTAATCTTGCAACCATTTCGCACACCTATTCCGGACTGGGCTATTTTACCATTTTTATCACAGCTGCTCATTTTAATGGCTGTGTATATACCACCAATTATGTATTTTATAATGGTGGCAATCCTTCTGTAGGTTTAGTTATTCCAGGTAATACCGTGGGCCTTTGTGCACCGGCCACCTTGGATTTTCCCATTATCAATACCGAAAATAATCCTCCGGGCACCGAATACACGATATTCATCAATGGCGAACAGGTAGGTAATTTCTTTCAGGAAAACCTACCTCCGGTTTTCACCTATACCTTTGAAGAAAGCTCTTGTGGTCAAACTACCAGTACTGGGAATTACAATAATGCTTTCGATATCCGCATTGTGGCTTCCAATCCCTGCAATTCTTCCACGGCTACTATCGAACCCATTGAGGTCAGCAGTCCGCCCGATCCTTTGTTTGAGGTGATTTTACCTCCTACGCTCTGTGAAGGAGCAGTAGTTGGTTTTGAAAATAATTCTCAGGGTATAAGCGAGGTAATTAGTGGCAACCCATCCAGTTGTATTGATGTATTAAATCCCTCCTGGACCCTTTCCGGTACTGCCGGTGAAGACTGGACCGTAGTAAGTGGCAGTTTATTTGGGTCAAATACCCTGGAAATCGAATTCCTGGAACCTGGTGTTTATACCATCACCATGACTCTGGTCAGTTTTGCCTGCGGTCCCTTTACATTTTCTCAGCAAATCACCATTTATGAACCACCGGAGCCAACTGCTGCACCCGACCTTTCCGGCATTGGAAATAACGGTGATGGATGTGCACCATTGACGATACCATTCCTAAATGAATCGGCCGGCGATCAGTTGAGTTTCAACTGGTCTGTTGATTCCGAATTAATGTGGGCCTTTGCGGATAGTACCAATGCCTCTTCTATTGAACCAATTATTACGTTCCTGGAAGGAGGAGCCTACAATATTTTGCTGGATGTGACCAATCCCTGCGCTACAGTAAGTTGGGACACTATGATTTTTCTGCCTGGTCCACCGCGCATTGATCTGGTTCCCCTACCCGATTCTTGTGGTTCATCGGTATTGCAGATTGACAGCAGTCAAATCACCTACATTGAAAACGGGTCGGCAATTGATTCCTACCTCTGGGAATTCCCAGGAAGCAATTTGCCTACCTCTGATCAAGCCTTTCCAAGCGGTATTCAATACGATTCCTCAGGAGTTTATCCCGTTTCGCTCACTGTGAGCAACAGCTGTGGGACCACTATTATCACAGATACCTTTGAAGTACAGGCAATGACTCAATTAACATTGCCTCCTGATCGCACGTTATGTGCCTCCCTTGCTCCTTTCAACCTTACTGCTCAACCAAGCGGCGGCAGCTGGTCAGGGCCAGGAATTCAGGAAAATGGACTGTTTGATCCGGCTTTAGCCAATACAGGAAGCAACCAGCTGACTTATAGTTATGGAGTCGGTGCCTGTTTTTTACAATCAACCCTAAACATAGATATCCTACCAGCCCCCCAGGTTACGGTAGGGCCAGATTTAGAGCTTTGTGCCAACGAAAACAACCAGCAACTAAACGCTCAACCCCCCAATGGGCTATGGTCCAGTTCGGATGGCGCCGTTTTAAACTTTGATCAATTACTTACCCAAAACACCGGGGCGGGCACCTTTAGCCTGGTATATACCTATACCGATGGCAATGGTTGCCAGGATCAGGATAGCCTGGAGGCCCTGATCCATCCCGTCCCGGATCTTATGGTTGGCGATTCTGCATATTGCAATACGCCTGGCTCCACTCCATTGCCGGTGGCCAGTCCTCAAGGAGGCACCTGGAGTGGCCCTGGAGTTACTGATCCTAATGGCTTTTTCGACCCTATTATCGCTGGTGGAGGAGGTAATTATGTCCTTACCTACGCGCTGGTGGATAATAACGGTTGCCAGGCTGTAGAAGATGTCAACATCAGTGTGATTGACCCGGTAAATGTCGATGCTGGTCCTGATCAAAGCCTGTGCTTGTATGACAATAGCATTGACCTGCAAGCCGCAGCCAATCCACCCGGTGGAAATTGGATGATTAACGGTTCGGCAACTACTGAAACCATTTTTAACCCCGAAACTTCCGGAGCGGGAAATTATACCCTCTTATATACCGTTGGATCGGGGAGCTGTAGGGTTGAAGATAGCCTGGGGATTACCGTAATAGCGCCTACGCCCATTGAAGCAGGTCCCAATATAGAAATATGTATTAGTCCGTTCCCTCTTTCACTTTCAGGCAGCAGCCCCATAGGTGGTATCTGGACCGGTGCTGGAATTACAGATGATTCCGGCATATTTGATCCGAGTATCGCTCAAGAGGGGGTGCATACACTCACCTACGCCGTATTAGATGCATCATCAAGCTGTCTGAGCAAGGATAGTATCATCGCCATGGTACATCCAAGACCGGCGGCGGCCTTCGAATTACCGGAGGTCGCCTGCACCGGTCAATCTGTCACTATCGACAATCAATCAAACGGTGCCACAACCTACCAATGGACCGTTGGCAATGATCCGGTCATAACCAGCACAACACCAACCCTTACTTTTCAGGATGGCGGCAACTATTCAATATTACTCTTAGCTACTAATGCGGAAGGTTGTACTGACGAAACACAAGAAGAAATATTTATTGCCACACCTCCTGAAGCTCTTTTTGTACCTGAAACCCGAGAAGCCTGTGGCATACTGGACTTACAATTGAGCAATGAAAGCAATGGATATCAAATCAGTTATTATTGGGATCTCGGCAATGGCACTACTTCCACGAATGCAATTCCACCCTTGCCAATTCAATATCCAAGTGGTCAGAATGACACGATTTACAGGATTCGACTCGAAGTGAGTAACCTTTGTGGTACCGACGCATACAAAGACTCCCTTTTGGTTCATCCATACCCTCTGGCGGACTTTGGCTTCACCGTTGACACGGGCTGTGCACCTTTAACTTTGGCATTTGCCAATGTGTCAACGGGAAGTCCAGGTTCCTTTTTCTGGGATTTTGGCAATGGAATGACCTCAACGGATAGCCTACCTGACCCCCAAATATTTGAGGGCGATACCACCGTTATTACCTACCCTATTACACTTGTTGCTGGCAATAGCTGTGGAGCTGATACCATTACCAGAGAATTGGTCATAGCCCCCGAAACGGTCGAAGCATTTTTTAATGTGAGCAATACGACCGGTTGTGCTCCATTGGAAATTTCTTTTGAAAATTTCTCTACGATTGGCACCTTTATCAGCTGGGATTTTGGAGATGGCAATACTTCCTCATTAACAAATCCGACCCATATTTTTAGTGAACCTGGTGACTATTTGATAAAACAATATGCTAGCAATCACTGTGCAGAAGATAGTACCAGCCAATTGATCACGGTACTGCCATCACCGGAAATAGATTTTACCCATTCGCCCAATCTTTGCTCTGGTCAGGAAATTCAATTTACAAGTATGAACGAGGGTTTGGCGGGCACCGTCTGGATATTTAACCATACGGATACCTCCTTATTAAATAATCCAGTATTTACTTTTCCCAATTCGGGCGTTTATGACGTTACCCTAACGGGAACAGCTCCTGGAACGGGGTGCCAAACCACTATAAACCGGGAGATAAGCATTATGCCTGCTCCAACTGCAAATATTACCCTATCGGACATCACCGGCTGTACACCTTTACAAATCAGCCCGGATGGCAGCACCAGTATTGGGGATTTTTTCGAATGGGATTTTGGAGATGGCAATACCTCTGTTTCTCCCAATCCGGTACATAGCTATACTGCGTCTGGCAATTATACGCTAAATCTTCGGGTGTCTAATGCCAATGGTTGTTACAGCGATTCCAGTGTGAGTAATATCGTGGCCTTTCCATTGCCGGTGGCAGCTTTTGACATGGAAAAGGAAACCAACTGTGGCATTCCTGCAATCGTTCACTTTTCAAATCAATCGACTGAAGCAGAAGGTTTTATTTGGAATTTTGGCGGTATAGGCGCCTCTCAGATGGTCAATCCAACCCAAACTTTTAATGCCGATGGTTTATTTGACATTCAATTGATTGCATCCAATACTTATGGCTGTTTGGATACAACAGAACAGGAAATCCAACTTTACAAAAACCCTATAGCTGATTTTGCTATCGACAGCATCAGCGGTTGTCAACCAATGGAGGTTCAGTTTACCAATTATTCCATTGGCAATCAATACCAGTGGATCTTTGGTGATGGCGGCCTATCTAATGAATTTCAACCTAATCATATTTACGAGGAAAGCGGTTTTTATGATTTATCCCTGATTGTGGCATTTGACGATCTGTGTTTTGATACCCTGCAATTGAGTGGAGGTGTCGAAGTATTACCACAGGCTCATGCCAGTTTTGATTGGACGGCAGAATTGCTCAATGGAGAACCAACTGGTGTTATTCAGTTCCATAACAATTCTGAGCAAGCCGACCAGTTTTTCTGGGATTTTGGAGATGGTCAAACTAGCCAGGTATACCAGCCACAGCATCGCTATTATGAAAATGGGCTGAGGCAGGTTTACCTCCTGGCCACTCCCGACTACGGTTGTCCTGATGATACGCTTTTCCAATTAGTGCCTGATCTTTTTGGCGGCTTACATGTGCCAAACGCCTTCGCTCCCGAGCAGGGTTCTGGTGAGACGACCTTATTTTTGCCGAAAGGCGTTGGCCTCAAAGAATATCACCTACAAATTTTTTCTCCTTATGGGGAATTGTTATGGGAAACTACTGAGCTGAGTGAGGGGCAACCCGCTTATGGGTGGGACGGCAGTCATCAGAGTTACCCCCTACCACAAGATGTTTATGTTTGGAAGATCAGTGCTATTTTTGAAGATGGCAGAACCTGGCGAGGTGTAAAAACCAAGGCTGGTGGCTACAAACGTATTGGATCGGTAACCTTAATTCGTTAGTCTGGATTTAATCTTGAGCATGTGTATGCAAAATTAAGTAATTTCCTACCTTTAGGGATATGGATTTTACAGACAAGACGATACTCATCACGGGAGGTTCCCGGGGCATTGGCCGTGCTACAGCTCAGGCATTTGCTAAACGAGGTGCTAAAGTGGCCATCAACTTCCAAAAAGACAGTGAAGCTGCCAGTGCCACCATTGATTCATTGGAAGGGGAAGGCCATTTTGCCATCAAAGCCGATATTGGCCGACCAGATGCTGTGGAACGGATGATTGCCGCAGTGGTGAAAGAAATGGGCCGGCTCGATATTGTGGTGAATAATGCCGGAATCTTTTTTCCTCATCGTGTGGATAAAGTCAACTATAAAGAATGGCAGCAAGCCTGGCATGAAACCTTAAAAATCAACTTGCTGGGCGCTGCAAATATTTGTTATTGTGTTGCCCAAGTCATGATAGGCCAAGGAGGTGGGCGTATTATCAATGTCTCTTCTCGGGGAGCATTCCGTGGAGAGCCTGAACAGCCAGCTTATGGTGCCAGCAAAGCCGGACTGAATGCCCTGAGCCAATCGCTTGCTCAATCACTTGCCCCCCATCAAATCTTTGTGGCTGTTGTCGCCCCCGGTTTTGTAGAAACGGATATGACCAAAGCAATGCTGGACGGTCCGGAAGGAGCAGAAATCAAACAACAAAGTCCTACGGGAAGAGTAGCAAAACCAGAAGAGGTCGCCAATGGCATTCTTTTTCTAGCCTCGGAAGGCGCTGAATTTATGACTGGTGGCATTTTGGATATTAATGGCGCTTCTTATTTGAGGTCGTGAGGCACTTTAAATAGGTATAGGGCTGTAGTGGTGGTTTTGATCGGAGTCACTCTTTCCTGTTTTTTCAGTTCTTTCTACACAACCCCGCTCTGACCATCAAACCGCGCTCCTCCTCACCCCAATGCCGTCAGAATATCCGATTCCTTTACTGGCATCATCTGTGCATCGATCATTATTTTTGCTGTTTCGGCAATAACTTGCTGATGAAAATAGAATTGCCCTTCATTGTAAGCTAATAATAGGAGGCGTGCCGGAAGCTTGGTAGGAATATTCAAAGCGGTAAAGCTATATGCATGCGCATACATCATCACCACTGCATTTAAATCTTCAACCACTAGGAAAGCCATTTTGTCTGCTACCCGATCCAGGTTAATTGGCAAGCGGACGCTAACCATGGCCCGATTGGCCTTTTTATTATAGTAATATTGACAGTTCCACCAATTGAAGGAGCCCAATTCAAAATGGTAATATTTTTCGCCTTTTATCCGCCTTATTTTTAATCCTTTTGAAGAAACTTCTTCCCAATCAAAAACCTTTCTGCCTCTTAAGGTCCGGGTGATGGAAGTACTACCTCTGAACAAGCGGGCCGGCTGGTTGTATGGAATATTGCCAACAGGAAATTCCACAGTAAAATTCTGCCTCAGCCTCAAATGGCCGTCTTTATGATATGCACTTAGGTTAAATGGGCCTGCCGATTCCAAAAATCGATCTCCGGAGCCAGTAACCAGCCCGGAGAAGATCAATTCCTGCCAACTATGAATTTCCTGTAGCAGGATTTGCACTTCATCGGTCACAATCCGGCCATATTGATCCGAAAAGGAAAAGGGAGAAAAGGTGATGCGCATTCCATTTTCACTGACCAAAGTAGTCTCTTTAGCCGGATTAATAAAATACTGCTGAGCCTTTACTGCATACGCTGCGAAAAAGTCTTTCAGGCTGGAATAGGCTGCACCCTTCAAGTTCCAGACCTGTCCGTTAGGTTGGTTAAACATGGGTTTTTAAGTTTTCTCAAATAGTATTTACAAGTGTGTGTGCGTGTGGTGCAATAGCCTCAAAGCATAGGAGTTAAGGTCTCTTCCAAATGGAAAAGCAAAACCCTATCAGTTGGTTTATAAGCGATTAAAAGTAGGCAGATTGGAAGAATGAATGTGAAATACGAGAGGGGTAATCAAAACATTATCTTGGGCCTTACAAATATACAAATAATCTTTGCTTTATAAAGCAGATACCTAAAGTTTTCTTAATGTGTCGGCTGGATTCCAAATAGCGACTTATTCCACGATCACTAAATGTGCTCTCTGAGGTACCATTTGCCCGATACATTCCAGCGAAAGGGCATATTTGGTAGCGATAGCTAAAAAGTCCTGCTCTCCCGCAGGGTCTACAGCGACCAGGAGTCCACCACTGGTTTGTGGATCACACATTAGTTGTTTTTGGTATTCAGTCAATGGAGCCATTTGGTCACCGTAAGCATCCCAATTGCGGGTCGTGCCTCCTGGCACACAATTTTCCGTAAGGTAAAAGTCCAATGCCTCCCTGTTGAGCAGCGGTACTTTATCAAAATCAAGCACTGCAGAAAGCCCACTTGCCGTACACATCTCACCCAGGTGCCCCAGCAAACCAAACCCGGTTACATCAGTCATGGCCAGCACCTGAGGAAGCTGCCCAAAAACAGTTCCAATACTATTCAGCGATACCATACTGTCTCGGGCAATATTTGTATGCTCAACTTTCAATTTTCCTTTTTTCTCTGCTGTAGCAAGAATTCCTACGCCAAGTGGTTTGGTTAAAAACAAACGGCTCCCTACTTTGGCTCCTCCATTGCGTTTCAGCTGATCAATATTAACCCTTCCAGTTACTGCCAATCCAAAGATAGGTTCCGGGCTATCAATGCTATGGCCTCCTGCCAATGGAATTCCAGCCATCGAACAGGCATTTCGGCTACCTTCTATAACCTGATTAGCAACATCTGCTGGAATTTGGTTGATGGGCCAACCCAAAATTGCTATGGCTAATAGAGGGGTACCTCCCATGGCATAAATATCGCTAATGGCATTTACGCTGGCAATCCGGCCAAAATCTTCCGGATCATCCACAATGGGCATAAAAAAATCGGTGGTACTAATAATTGCCGTTCCATCCCCCAAATCCATCACGGCAGCATCATCTCTCTCTTCATTACCAACAAGCAGACCAGCAAATGGAAGCTGTTTTGCCTTGTGTTGCAGGATGGTATTCAGCACTTTGGGTGAAATCTTACATCCACAACCAGCACCATGACTATATTGAGTTAGTTTGTATTCAGTGCGCATTTCCATGATAAACCATGTTTAACAATTCTTGAGCAATAATTTCGGGATTGTCTTCCATTATTTTTAGTCGCTGGACCAATTCATCCGATCTTTTTTTAAGGCTGAGGTCGTAAGCTTTATCATAATACTTTAAGGCTATGGTTGCTGCTGCTTCCAGGTCTCCTTGGTCTAATGCCTCCATTGCCATTTTCAGATTTTGCCCCCCCAATCGTTTTTTAATTCGTTGGAAAGCTTCCTTGAGGTAGTCTATTGGAAAACGGCCATATTCTTCCACTAACCTTAAAACCCGGTCCTGAAGATGCATCTCCAGGTGAATGAGGGGAGTCGTCTGAAAATAATCCCAGAATGGCGTTGGCAGGTACACCCGACCTATGGAGCGGCTTTCATCTTCCACCCAAATCAAACGATCTTGGGGTAAATTTACCAAGGTTGTCAATAGAATATTTTCAAAATGCTCCACTGAAGGCTGGGGAGCCTCTCCCAAAGCACCAAATGAAGATCCTTTGTGATTAGCCAGATCTTCCAGGTCAAGGATGGCCTCTCCTTTATCCATAAGCGCCTTTAATATGTCTGTTTTACCCGTCCCGGTATATCCACCAAGCACCATTAGGCGGGGTTTGAGTCGGGTGAACGCTTGCAAAACGTAATTTCGGTAAGCCTTGTATCCTCCATGCAAAATCTTAACATCAAAGCCAGCAAGATCGAGCAACCACCCCATACTTTCGCTTCTTTTGCCTCCTCGCCAGCAATGAATCAACAGCTGACGGTTGGGTGCAATTTCTCCGGCTTCCCGCACAAAAACACTCATCTTACTCCCCACCAGGTCCAGTCCTAAAAGCAATGCCTTTTCAGGGCTTTCCTGTTTATAAACCGTGCCTACTTCTACCCTTTCCTCGTTGGTAAAAAGTGGAAAATTTATAGCACCCGGTATGTGCCCTTTATCAAACTCAGCTGGTGTACGGACATCCAACAAGATCCGCTCCTGCATTTCTTCAAATAACTGCTCTACTTTGATTTCTTGCTGCACTATAGTTAATCCTCTTTTTCCCAGTCCATCACACGTTTAACGGCTTTTTGCCAACGTCGATAGAGGGTGTTTTTCTTTTCAACCTCCATCTCAGGATGGAAGGTTCTGTCTAATTGCCACCTTTCCTGAATTTCACTCATAGAAATAAAACCTGTAGACAAACCAGCCAGATAAGCTGCGCCCAAGGCTGTTGTTTCAATCACTTTTGGTCGCTGTACGTCTACACCAAGAATATCGGCCTGAAATTGCATCAATAAATTATTGGCACAGGCGCCTCCATCTACTCGAAGGGTTTTCAGCTCAAAGGAAGCATCTTTTTTCATGGCATCCAAAACATCTTTGGTTTGAAAAGCCAGAGAATTTAATGTTGCCCGGATCAGGTGTTCCTTAGTTGTCCCCCGAGTCAATCCAAATATTGCTCCCCGGGCATACATGTCCCAATAAGGGGCACCCAGCCCGGCAAAGGCAGGAACGACATAAACGCCGCCGGTATCCTGTACTTTCATCGCGTAATATTCCGAATCTGGTGATTCATCAATAATCCTCAATCCGTCCCTCAGCCACTGGATAGCGGCACCAGCAATAAACACACTTCCTTCCAGCGCATAATACACCTCTCCATCTATGCCCCAGGCAATAGTAGTCAACAAACCTGCATTAGACGTCACTGGCGATTTGCCGGTATTCATTAGCATGAAACATCCAGTACCATACGTGTTTTTTGCCATGCCTTTTTCATAACAAGCCTGACCAAATAAGGCTGCCTGCTGATCACCAGCAATGCCTGCTACTGGTATCTCACCTCCAAACAACTCACTTAAGGTATGGCCGTATATTTCACTTGATGCCTTTACTTTAGGTAATATAGCTTCCGGGACATTCAGCAGTTTCAACATTTTTTCATCCCATTGTAATTCATGAATGTTGAACATTAATGTCCTGGAAGCATTTGAATAATCCGTAATATGTGTTGCACCACCCGTCAGCTTCCAAACCAACCAACTATCAATGGTTCCAAACAAAAGCTCTCCTTTTTCTGCTTTTTCTCTGGCTCCCTCTACCTGATCCAGCAGCCACTTGACTTTGGTTCCTGAAAAATAGGCATCGACCACCAGTCCTGTGGTTTCCCGAACGTATGCCTCATGCCCGTTTGCCTTAAGGGCATCACAAATATCAGCTGTTCGCCGGTCTTGCCAAACGATGGCATTATGGATGGGTTTACCGGTGTTTTTATCCCAGATAAGCGTCGTTTCTCTCTGGTTTGTAATACCGATTCCTGCGATCTCATTCGCTTTAATGCCATTTTTTTTGAGCACCTGTTGAGCGACCTCCAGCTGCGTTTGCCAAATAGCTTCTGCATCGTGCTCCACCCATCCTGGTTGGGGAAAAATCTGAGGAAATTCCTGTTGTTCCGATGCAAAAATATTACCTTCCCGATCAAATAATATGGCTCTGGAACTTGTGGTGCCCTGATCCAGGGCTAGCAGATATCGCTTCATGTCTGAATGTTTATTAATTGCTTATATCTATTATGAAATACTTTCCTTCTTTGCCTGAGAGCTTGTTTGGAGGTCGGTTTTTGAAGCGAAAAGTGTCATTTTTTTGATAAGACAAGACTTTTTTTGAAGTGCATCTCGGTTCAGCCGAGACGGACAAGAAAAGTAACGATGCATCATCGAAAAAGTGATCCTTTGCAGCCAAAAGGATGGCCTTCAAACAAGCGCTGACTCCAAATTACAGGATTTGTCAAAAAACCAAAACTTTTAAGTCATTCGGGTTGTTTCAAAAAACTCAATGCTACATGCTCATTAACCCATAATTAAGAAATCTATATTAATGCAAATTGTCAAAATTCCCTTCCTGCAAGTTCCCATGTTTAGTGACAAAGATGTAGCTTATGCTATCGAATCGCCTAAACTTAAGCCCTTTTATAAATATCCAGTCAATATAGAAAGTTTTAAAGAGGTAATCGAAGAAAAGAAAAAGGAAAATACCGACCGGGAAACTTTGTATAAGGTCATCGTGGAACAATATGCCGGATTAGAAACAGGGGAAGCCGTCAAACAAAATATTGAAAAGCTCAGGGACAAAAACACCTTTACCATTACTACTGCCCATCAGCCAAGCCTCTTTACAGGGCCCCTGTATTACATTTATAAGATCATTTCCACCGTTCATTTGGTACAAAAGCTTAATAAGCATTACCCGGAGTGTCATTTTGTGCCCATTTTTGTCTCGGGTGGAGAAGATCATGATTTTGAAGAAGCCAATCATGCCCAGATTTTTAACAACCGCCTGGAATGGACCAATGAAGAAAGTGGATCGGTAGGCATGATGAATACGAAAACCTTATTGCCAGTCCTTGAAAGTCTTAAATCCATCCTTGGATCGTCAGATAATGCAACAGAAATCTATAAAATTATTGAAGGTGCCTATACCCGGCACGAACGGTACTCCGATGCCACTCAGGATTTAGTAAATGCCCTTTTTGGCAAGTATGGATTGGTGGCAATCAATATGAATCACCCCAATTTGAAACGTTTGTTTATCCCCCAAATGCAGGAGGAAATTTTGAAACAGCCTTCTCATGCACTGGTAGAAGCAAGCCAGCAGTCGCTGGAAAAGGTCGGGTTTTCCGCTCAGGCATTTGCCCGCGACATCAATCTTTTTTACCTCAATGACCAAGTTCGTGAACGCATTGTAAAGGAAGACAACACCTATAAAGTACTTAATACTGACCTGGAGTTTTCAGAAGCAGCACTACTTCAAGAACTCGAAGAACATCCAGAACATTTTAGCCCCAATGTGGTCATGCGCCCTTTGTATCAAGAGATTGTATTACCCAATCTGGCCTACATTGGTGGAGGTGGAGAGTTGGCTTATTGGTTGGAAAGAAAAAGTCAGTTTGCGCACTTTGACGTAAAATTCCCAATGTTAATTCGCCGGAACTCTGTAATGTGGATTGATAAAGGGTCCTACCAAAAAATGAAAAAACTGGAATTATCTGTTGAGGACTTGCTTTTAGATGTGGAGGAGTTGATCAAAGTGCATGTAAGCCGATCTACATCAAATGAATTAAGCCTTACAGAAGAGAAAAATCGAGTGGAAGCGGCCTATGAGGATATGACTCAGAAAGCTGCCAGTATAGACCCTACCCTGGCAAAAGCCTTTCAGGCAGAACAAACCCGCCAAATGAAGAGCCTGGATCAACTGGAATCTCGCCTGATGCGCGCAGAGAAACAAAAACACGACATAGCCATTAATCAGATCAGAAGTCTGAAGGATAAATTTTTCCCAGGCAATGGTCTCCAAGAAAGGGTGGATAATTTTATGCCCTTATTTTTGCAAAAAGGCTGGGACTTTTTTGACATCCTGCTGCTACATTTGGATCCACTGGAAAAAGCGAAATTATTGGTGTTGATTGATGATAAATAAGCGTAAAACCCTAATTTTTACCAATCCAACAGTTCAATTTCCATCCATACAGGCTGGTGGTCAGAAAACTGAAACTGCTGATCGATGCCTTTGACCCGATTGATTTTAATATTGGGAGAAACCAGGAAAAAATCGATTAGCGTAATAAAGGTTTCTCCGGGAAGATAAGGTGCATTTGTCTTTCTATTGGTAGGAATCTGTGTATCATACCCCCAAGTCCAGCCTTCGGGAAAAAAGTCAGGAGAAATATTGATTTGGGTATGGCCACTGGTCTTTTCAGGCATAAAACCGTCAAAACGGAAATATGGTGGACATTGATTCCAATCCCCTCCAACAACAACGTAATTTCCTTTTTCGTATTCAGCCACAAACATTTTTTGCAAAAACTCCATCTGCTGCCGCTTAATAAAACCACCCTGGTCATAAGCAGAATTGTGGATATTGATGACCACCAATTCATTGCCTTTACTTGTGCTGAAACGGCTCACTGCGGCACAGCGGTCCAATTGAAAGATACGGGTGGGCCAACTAAAGGTACCAGGGAGTTGGAAACGTGTCACATGGGTTGGTTGAAAACGGGAATATGTGGCCAATCCACTCGTGGTTTTCCCATAAGCACGCCAGGGTTCAAAAACCGGTATTGGCACCCAATCTGATTGGTAATTCACTGCAAAGCTCGCAGAGAACGTAGGTAAGAGTGCTGCGATTTCCTGATATTCATTGATATAAAAGCTCCGTTTGGATTCGAAATCTACCTCTTGAAATAAGAAAAAATCGGATTTAATATTGGGGACAAAATTGAGAATACCTGCTACATTTTTCTCCACATTTTTCTGGGAAGCTCTGATCATTTTACCCTGAGAAAAATACATATTGCCGCTATCGAAAAAAAATTCAGACTCTGCGCCTAGGCCCCCATAGCCCAAATTCCAGGTGGTAAAGGACAATATACTATCTGTGACCGTGGATACTGTAGATGATTGAGTAGGTTCAAGTTTTATTTCCGCTTCAGGTTGAAAATCCGTAAGTGTTCCATAAGTGAGCACTATTGCAAAATACAGGATGACGATGAGTAAAAAAAAGAATAGTGGTTTACGTGCGATACGTATATACTTTTTCATATATGGCTTATTTCTTTGGTGAATTTTAAACCCCTAACATATCTGACATTCCAAATACACCTTCCCGACCAATGATCCAGCTTGCAGCCTGAATAGCCCCTTTGGCAAAACCTTCCCGCGAATGCGCCTCATGCTGAATACTAAGGGAATCTAAGCTCGAAAGATAATGAATTTTGTGGGTACCTGGCACCTTACCTATTCGTTGGGACCTAATAGATATTGCGGTTTCTTCCGCCTCATCTTCCAAAATCCAGGATTTTTTTCTGGGAATTTCAGATAATATTCCTTCAGCCAGCGTAATGGCGGTACCACTGGGCGCATCCAGTTTTTGGGTATGGTGGATTTCTTCAATTTTTATTTCGTATTGTTTTTGAGACTTCATCAGTCGAGCAAGGTAACTGTTGAGGGCAAAAAAGATATTGACGCCGACACTAAAATTGGAGGCCACAAATAGCGCTCCATTATGTTGGTTACAAAGTTCTTTCGCCTCCACCCATTGATCCATCCATCCGGTCGTGCCCACCACTACGGGAGTACCATTTTCCAGACATAGTCGGATATTATCAAATGCTGTCTCCGGGCGGCTGAATTCAATAGCGACATCGGCTTTCTTCAAATTGCCAGGGGTCAATGCTTCCCGGTTACTACTATCAATCTTCAGCACAATCTCATGGTCTTGCTCCAAGGCAATTGTCTCTATGGCTTTTCCCATTTTTCCATAGCCAATTAATGCAATTTTCATTAATTTTTATTTTCAAGTGTGACCTGTATACTTTTTTTCGTCAAAAGGGCAAGCTGCTTTTCGAAGCATCTTATTATTACCAAGCAAGTAAATACACAGGCCTTTCACCTTCCAGTGAAAGGCTCTTTTTTTATTACTCTTCCATTAGCTGTTTCAGTTCATTCAGCTTCATCATACAATCAATCGGCGTCATCGAGTTTATATTCAGGTCGAGCAGAGCTTCCTTCAATTTACCAGCTATGGGGTCTACCGTTTCGAAGATACTCAACTGGTAAGCATCGGTTGAAATATCTTTGGTAGCGGGTTTATTTACTTTGACTCCATTCTCAGGTTCTTCACCATTTTCTATGGATTTCAGCTCCAGTTGAGCCAGGATATGTGTTGCCCGCTCTACAATACTTCGTGGCATACCCGCCATCTTGGCCACATGAATACCAAAGCTATGCTCACTGCCTCCGGCCACCAGCTTTCGCAAAAAGATCACCTTCTGTCCGACCTCTCTGACCGCGATATTGAAATTTTTAATGCGGGTAAATTTATTCGCCAATTCATTCAACTCGTGATAATGAGTTGCAAACAATGTTTTGGGGCGAGCTACGGCATTACTGTGTAGGTATTCAGCAATCGACCAGGCAATAGAAATGCCATCATAGGTGCTTGTGCCACGGCCAATCTCATCCAGCAAAATCAGACTACGGTCCGAAATATTATTCATAATGCTGGCTGTCTCATTCATTTCTACCATAAAAGTGGATTCTCCGGAAGAAATGTTGTCAGAAGCTCCTACTCGTGTAAAGACTTTATCGATCAACCCAATATTGGCACTTTTCGCAGGAACAAAAGACCCCATTTGAGCCATGAGGCAGATCAAAGCCGTTTGTCGCAACAAGGCAGATTTACCTGCCATATTGGGGCCGGTAATCATCAATATTTGTTGGATGTCATTATCCAGATATACATTGTTTGGCACAAATACTTCACCCAGCGCCAGTTGTTGTTCAATAACAGGATGTCGCCCATCCTTTACATCTATTACAAAGGAATCGTCGATCAGCGGGCGGCAATAATTGTTCTTTTGAGCTAACCGGGCAAAGGAAAGCAAACAATCGACTTTGGCAATCAGACTGGCATTGTATTGCACCGGTTGGATATAATCCGCCAAATCGAGTATCAGCTGGTTAAACAGCTTTTCTTCCCATTCCTGGGTACTTTCTTCAGCTTTTAGAATTTTTCCTTCCAGCTCTTTGAGTTCCTCGGTAATATAACGCTCTCCGTTGGTCAGTGTTTGTTTACGTGTCCATTCGGGAGGGACATCATTTTTGTATTTGTTGGTCACCTCCAAGTAATAGCCAAAGACCGAGTTGAAACCAATCTTTAAACTGGAAATACCGGTTCGGGCAACCTCTCTTTGCTGTATTTTCTCTAGAATTTCCTTACTGTTTGTCAATATATTGCGCAACTCATCCAGTTCTGCATGAAAACCATCGGCAATCACCTTGCCTTTGTTCATATTTACCGGAGGTTCTTCCACCAGCTGGCGACCAATCTGGTCTCTGAGTGATTTACAAGGATTTAATCCTTCTGCAATCTTTATAAAATAATCATTGCCCGTTGACGTCAGGGTGGCCTTGATGGGATCAATTGCATCCAGCGCTCTTTTCAGTTGCACCACTTCCCTGGGGTTGATTTTGTTAAGTGATGCTTTGGAAATCAATCGCTCCAAATCACCGATTAGCCGGATGTATTTCACTATTTCATTACTGGTCGCAGTTTCCTGCAAAAAATAATCCACCATTTCCAGACGGGCATCTATCTCTTGTTTATTTTTTAAAGGCAAAACCACCCATTTTTTTAACAAACGGGCTCCCATTGGGGAAATAGTCTGATCAAGGATTTTGATCAATGGCACCCCAGTTTCATTTGGAGAATAGATCAATTCCAGGTTGCGAATAGTAAAACGGTCCAGCCAGACATAACGATCGGGTTGTATCCTGCTGATGCCATTTATATGTCGGAGGTTTTTATTTTCCGTAGTGGCCAGGTAGTGCAGGATGGCTCCTGAGGCAATTTGAGCAAGTTCCAGGTCTTCTACACCAAATCCTTTCAGATTTTGAACTTCAAAATGTTCCAACAATTTTTCGCGGGTGTAATCTGGAGTGAAAACCCATTCATCCAAATGAAAAGTATAGAATTTATCGCCGAATTGTTGCTCAAAAAACTGACGTTTATCTTTGGAGAAGATGACCTCAGAGGGGGAAAAACTTTGCAATAATTTATCGACATAACTCAAATCTCCTTCACAAACTAAAAATTCACCGGTGGAAATATCCAGGAAAGCCAGCCCCGCAGCTCCTTTTTTACCAAAACAAACGGAAGCCAGATAATTGTTGGTTTTATGGTCCAGCAGTTTGTCGTCTATGGCAATCCCCGGAGTAACAATTTCAGTGACTCCTCTTTTGACAATCTTTTTTTGAGGAGAAGGTTTTTCCAATTGTTCACATATAGCTACCCGATACCCTGCCCTTACCAAGCGGGGCAAATAAGTATCCATTGAATGATGGGGAAATCCAGCCAGTTCAACATCATTACCTCCATTGTTGCGGCTAGTCAGGATGATACCCAACACCTGAGAGGCAGTAATGGCATCCGGGCCAAAAGTTTCATAAAAGTCGCCAACCCGAAACAACAAAATGGCATCGGGATGTTTGGACTTCACTCGAAAATACTGTTGCATCAGGGGGGTAACCTTTTTCGTTACCGTTTTTGTCTTTTTCGCCAAAACAATTTGGATTTTAGTCAGCCGCAAAGATAATAGAATTCCAGGATCAGATAAAAATCAGAAACTAGCGGTTTTCTTTTCGCCAAACCAGTTTTAGGTTCAATATCGTCAAAATAGATAGTCTAAAATTAACAAATTACTGTCATAATCCACAATGATTCGCACTTCTACACCTATTTTAGCGTCAATACTTAGGATAGCATTTGAATATCTTGAAACAAGAGCTTATTTTTGCGCTCTATTTAAAAAAATGAACTCTACTCCTTCATTTGGGGTTTACAACAGTAAAAATATTCGCTATGGCAATCATGATAACGGACGAGTGTATAAATTGTGGAGCTTGTGAGCCAGAATGCCCGAATAATGCTATTTATGAAGGTGGGGTTGAGTGGTCTATTTCTGATGGGACCGATGTAAAAGGAACTTACAAGCTGGAAACCGGAATGGAAGTAGATGTAGAGGCCGAACAGGCTCCGGTTGCAGATGATTTCTACTATATTGTTCCAGATAAATGTACGGAATGTGTAGGTTTTCACGAAGAACCACAATGTGCGGCCGTCTGCCCGGTAGATTGTTGTGTTCCTGATCCTGAACGGGAAGAAAGTGACGAGACCCTTCTAGCCAGAAAAGCCAGATTGCATGTTTGATTTTTTTTAAAACCTGCGGGCAACCGATAATCGCAACTGTGCCAGGCCCAATTTAACTTCTTTATCTTTCATCATGCCCAGTAGGTGATGTCGGTAGGCAAGGCCAAGCTCCCATTTTGGTGCAAACCTATATTGGATTCCGCCCTCCACAGCAAGTAGCCATTGATTTAAATCCGCCGGAGCGAAATCTGAATTGGTAGACTTCAATCGGCTGTTAGATTGAAAATACGAGACATCATTATTGACAAAACTGCCAGTAGTCCCTAAGGCTTCTTCACTATTGCTAGCATTTGCAGCATTATCAGCTAGTAGTAAATAACCAACATTCCCGCCAAGGAATACACGCCATCTGTTACCAATGCTCTTACTAATCCGAAGCGGTAGATTAAGATAAAATGTCGCCGCTGAAATATTGAGCTTAGAAATGGAAAGGTCATTAACTGTAATAGGAACCGCTTCCGTGTCTGTATTCGAAGTATCGATAACATTCCTATCTATTGCCAATAATTCGGCATTATCCGTTAGATAATCAAATGAATACAACTCTCCATCAAAAACATAGAGCTCAATGGGCCGATCCTCATACAACAAGCCTAAGCCGGTACTGAGTTGCCATCCCTTATCCCCCAGGTCTATATTGGCCAGCAAATTGAGGCCCAACCCATTAATTTTTCCAGACTTCCGACTCATGGCCTGCATTTCCAGGGACCAAAATCCAAGGGGTTTGGTTTTTATGTCTGTAAGTAAGGGCATATCCGTTGAGGTCGCACTATAATAAATTTCAGGATCAAGGTTACTGATCATTTCTATTGGTAGCACAGATCCGGAGGATAAGTTTACGATTGGCTCTTCTTTTAATTCTTCTGGCTGAGAAAGAGGCTCTTGAGCCATCTCAACTTGTATGTCAGCGTTGAGATAAGACTGGGAGTCAGCTAGTTGTGTTTTTTCAATTGATCCTTTTTTTGAAACAGCTGTTCGTGTAGCTTTAGGTTTAAAAGCTTGGTATTCAAAAGATTTATTCTCAATGGGTTTCTGGCTTTGGCCAGCCAACGCAGGACTATTTTTCTGAGTAAGGTCAACATTAGCCATCTCAATTGGCAAATGACTAATCCTTTGAATTGGTTCTTCAGTGCCACGATTCATCAATACCAACATGGAGGTTGCCAGAATTACCCCCAGGAATAAAAGGAAAAGCAAAATGAATTTTTTCGATCCTTTTTCTTCTATTCCTTTAGCTATTGGCATTTTTTCATCGAGCAGCTTCCGCATTTCACCCCAGGCGAAATCAACGAATTGCTCGTCTGGTTCCATATTCTGCTTATCCAGCATAATGCTTATAATTATAGTAAGAGTCTAATAAAGTCTTCAATTTCTTTCGTGCATTGGACAAATGCCACTTGGATGTGCCCACACTGATATTCACCTTTTCTGCTATTTCAACATGCGTGTAGCCTTCCACTGCATACAGCCAAAATACCTCTTTGGATGCTGCCGGTAATTTGTCTACCAGACTAAGAATATCCTCGAAGTATAATTTGCTGAGCGCATTAGAATTTGTAGGGGCATCCCTTTCTTCAATGTCCAGGAAATAAACCGGTTCTTTTTTTCGTCGGAAATGGTCAGATAACGCATGAAACACCAGCCTTCTGACCCAACCTTCTAAGGAACCTTTAAAAGAGAAAGTATCCAGTTTTTGAAAAACCCGCAAAAATCCAGTATTGGCTATCTCCATAGCTACTTCCCTGTCTTGGGTATAACGTAGCACCATACGCAACATGGCAGGGAAATATTTCCGATAGAAGATTTCCTGACAGTAGCGATCATTGTTGACACACCCCTTAACAAGTTCCTGTTCTGAATACTGCTCTTTCCTGAGCATACATTAGGTTTTAAAAAATTAGTCCGAATCGAACTGTAAATCTTTTGTATTTAATATTTCTTTCTTCAATATCACCATTAAAATCAAAACGTCGTTCGAAATAGGCATTTTGAAACTTATAGCCTACATCTACCAGCATATTTGCAGATTTGCTTCCTCCTAGTCTCAGACCAATGGCAGGATGAAACATCAAACCACCTCTGGCTTTAAACAATTCCTGGTTTCGATCTTTAAAGGCAAAACCATAACCTACTGAAGCAGCATAATAGGGAGAGACATTCTTTTTGAACAAATATCCCCGAGCTTCTGCAAATACCGGGTAAAGAGTTTCGCCTCCTTCCAGAGAATAGGCATCAGCACCAATACCCAATCCAAGACCAACCATACGGTTAAATTGAAAACCCGTAATATTTAACAAGCCAATGCCGATAAAGGCATTCTCTCCGGTTTTTCCTCCATAGGATGCAAAGTAAGTTAGATTGTACCAGCCCCTTTCTTGGAATTCATAAACCTTGGGGCCCATTTGTCTACGACCTTTTTTATCCTCTTTATATACCGGAGTAGCAACCCCTTGCACTATACGGTCAATTTCTTTAGCGGCAAATTCAACCTGTTCACCATTAGTCAGTTCAAAAACCAGTTTTTCTCCTCTGATATACTCCACCACCTTGCCTTTCAATAAACTGCCATTTTCAAGGTATAGATAATCTAATCGTTGGAGTTCCTGTCCAAACAGACCAGAACTAAACCACAATAATATAAGTGTACAGAGATACTTCATTCGATTCATAATGCGCGTGATTGTTATCATTTAAAAAGATTCTCGGCCTTCAGAGCATCTTTGGAGACCAACCTTCTATCAAATGTAGGGAATAGCACAGCGCAAGGCAATTTTCCCTTTATTATTTTTACTGATTTGGTAACTTGCATCCAAATTACGTCATCCTAATACTGAAGACGGCATACACTTCTCAAAAGGTTGGCCTGTCGATAAAAAAAACTTATGAATCACATCAAATCAATTATGTCTTTTTTCGGTCTGCTATTGCTCGCTACCCAGCTGTTTGCTCAGCTACAGATCAATGTCACGAGTATTCCTGCTAATACGCCTGACGGGGCTTCGATCTACATTGCTGGAACGTTCAACAATTGGGACGCAGGCAATAATGGTTACACCCTCAGTGACAATGGGAATGGTACCTACCAAATTACGGTCACTCCTCCAGCGGGAGAGGTGAAATTCAAATTTACCCGTGGCAATTGGGATTCTGTTGAGGGTAATGCGAACGGTGGTTTCCAAACAGATCATGTAGTCAATTATTCCGGGAACCCTCAATCTGTGAATGTCCCTATTTTGAGTTGGGAAGATCTGGGTGGAGGCACGGGCGGTGGCAATGGTGTTGTGCTTTTCAGCGATAACTTTTACATGCCACAGCTCCAGCGCAACCGCCGGATTTGGGTCTATTTACCTCCTGATTATAATACGGCAAATAAGACCTATCCTGTGCTGTACATGCACGATGCACAGAATCTGTTTGATCCATCTACCAGTTTTTCCGGAGAATGGATGGTCGATGAGTCTCTGAATGCCCTATTTTCTGAAGGAGATGAAGGCATTATCGTGGTTGGCATCGAAAATGGTGGAGGGGAGCGTATCAATGAATATACCCCATGGTCTAATCCTACCTACGGTGGTGGTGATGGCGATGCTTACATCGATTTTATTGTAGAAACGTTAAAACCGGCTATTGATCAGGCCTATCGTACCCGATCAGATCGTGAAAATACGGGGATTATGGGTTCCTCTCTGGGTGGATTGGTTTCCATGTATGGAGCTATTGAACACCAGGATATTTTTGGCAAGGCAGGTGTTTTATCTCCATCATTCTGGTTCTCAGAGGAGGTTTATACCCATGTCAGCAATATGGGTAAACAGGCCAATATGCGGATTTATCTACTGGCCGGTGAGCAGGAGTCTGCCACGATGGTCAGTGATCTGGTCGCCATGTACAACACCTTAATTAATGCTGGATTTTCAGAAGAGGAAATCCTATTGGAAACCCATCCAGATGGCCAGCATAGTGAATGGTATTGGGCCCGGGAATTTCCGGATGTTTATCAATGGCTTTTCCCGCAAACTGCGGTCGACATCGAGAATCCTGCTCCGGAATTGCAGATTAGCCTCAGCCCCAATCCTGCAGATAGTATATTGTATCTAAACAGCACAAGTTTGTTGAATGCTCCTCGCATAGTCATTTATTCTGCTGATGGTCGTCGCATTACGCCTCCATTGCTGGTAGAAGACCGGCAAATGGATGTTTCCTTTTTGAAGACGGGAATGTATGTGTTTAAAATCTTTTCAGGGTCACAATTATTGGGTAGTCAGAAGATTGTGATTGGGCAGTAGGAGAAGGGGAAGATCGTTGCACGGTCAGATCGTCTTTGGCTGCGCCTGAACTGTCAGATCACTTCGCTTTATCGTTGGTTGAAACACATCCTCCCAAAGCACGATGGCTTTGGACCACAGCGTGGTCAAACTAGGTTAGCAGAATGGTTGGTCTTTTGATTCGACCGCAGCGCGGTCGCACATTCATTAACAAAAGGGGGCATTATTCGTTAGCCGTTAATGG